>JAQGKD010000099.1 GCA_028290285.1 Hyphomicrobiales bacterium | reverse complement strand
ACGTCGTTCGCCTGCGTCTCGATGATCGGAAGCGCGGTCAGAGAGCCGTTGCCAGCCGCGTCGCCCATTTTGGCGGCGCGCTCGAGCAGGCGGGAGTGCAGATAGAACACGTCGCCCGGATAGGCTTCGCGGCCCGGCGGGCGACGCAGCAGCAGCGACATCTGGCGATAGGCGACGGCCTGCTTGGACAGATCGTCATAGATGATCACGGCATGCATGCCGTTGTCGCGGAAGTACTCGCCCATGGCGCAGCCCGAAAAGGGCGCCAGGAACTGCATCGGCGCCGGATCGGATGCCGTGGCGGCGACCACGATGGAATATTCCATCGCGCCGCGCTCTTCGAGCACCTTCACGAACTGGGCGACGGTGGAGCGCTTCTGGCCGATGGCGACGTAGACGCAATAAAGCTTCTGCTTCTCGTCGTCGCCCTGGTTGTTGGACTTCTGGTTCAGGATCGTGTCGAGCGCGATCGCGGTCTTGCCGGTCTGGCGGTCCCCGATGATCAGCTCGCGCTGGCCGCGGCCGACCGGGATCAGGGCGTCGATGGCCTTGATGCCCGTCGCCATCGGCTCATGCACCGACTTGCGGGGAATGATGCCGGGCGCCTTCACATCGACGCGCGAACGCTTCGAAGCCTTGATCGGGCCCTTGCCGTCGATCGGGTTGCCGAGCGCGTCGACGACGCGGCCAAGCAGTTCCTTGCCGACAGGCACATCCACGATCGAGCCGGTGCGCTTGACCGTCTGGCCTTCCTTCAGCTCGCGGTCGGATCCGAAGATCACGACGCCGACATTGTCGGTCTCGAGGTTGAGGGCCATGCCGCGCACGCCGTTCTCGAACTCGACCATTTCGCCGGCCTGGACATTGTCGAGGCCATAGACGCGGGCAATACCGTCGCCGACGGAGAGCACCTGCCCTACCTCGGTAACCTGAGCCTCGTTTCCGAAGTTTGCGATCTCGTTTTTCAGGATCGCGGAAATTTCAGCGGCGCGGATATCCATCAGCCGACCTCTTTCATGCGTGTGCGGATCGAATTGAGTTTGGTCTTGAGCGAGCCGTCGACCATGCGAGACCCGAGCTTGACGATGAGGCCGCCGATGATGGACGGATCGACCGTCACCTTCATTTCGACGGAGTTTGCCCCGGCCACATCCGTGAGGGCGATGCGCAGGGCCTCGAGATTGGCGGGCGACAACGGCTCCGCGACCGTGACATCGGCCCGCGAGACGCCGCGCGCGGCGTCGTGGAGCTTGCCGAAATCAGCGATCATCACGGGCAGGGCGAAAAGCCTGCGCTTGTTAGCGACGAGCTTCAGGAATTTTGCGGTGAGCCCGCCGATTTCCGCCTTGTCGAGCACGGCGCCGAGCGCCTTGACCTGCTCTTCAGCCGAAAAGGCCGGGCTGCGGACGAGGCGCGTCAGATCCGGGCTCTCCGCCATCATGGCGCCAAAGCGATCGAGATCCACGGCGACCTGCGCGGTCGCACGCTGCTCCTGCGCCAACGCGAAAAGAGCGGAGGCATAGCGCCCCGCCATTCCGGTAACGATAGTTTCCTCTTGGGCCACGCGGGTAAGCCTCTGGACTGGCGTCGGGCATAGGCCTGTTACAAGAGTTCATACTGCGATCACTATCGCCGAACGTCCCGGAACAGGCTTTTTTAAGGGAACGGGACCGCAAGGACGTGGGAACGCCTGAGCCCCGAAGGCGGGCGTGACGTAACATATGGTTTTTTGGTGCGCAACCTCGGCAGAGCTCACGAAGGTGCGGCTTTCGTCCAAGATGACCGTCCGCAACGCCGCGACAACCCCTCACGACGTACCCCAGGCAACGCTGCGAGGACGCGATGACAAAGGAATTGCGGCCCGTGTGACATTTTGACGGCCACGATAACGCCCGGATTATGCGAAGGTTTCCTGGTTCCTGAGTCTTTTTGCCCCGGGGCTTGGAACCGCTGCGAATCCCGAGTCCACCGGGCAAGCTGGAGATTGACAATGGCTCGTGGGATCGGAGCGCTTTTCCTGGGCGCTGCTGTAATGTCCCTCTTCGTGCCCGCCTCGCGGCGTTCGCTCACGCGGGAGACTCGCAGAAGCGAGCCCCAGCCCGAGATGAACGACCCGGCTCGCGAAGAGGCCGCCTATCCCCCGGCCCGTCTGCTTGCTCTCGTCCAGACGCGCCCGCAATGCCTCGTGCTCGCGATCAGCGAATCGCGCGAGGAGCTCGAGCGCGAGATGCAGGAGCTGAACGACACCTGGAATCACTGGCAGATCCGCAACGAGCGCCAGGGCTACGAAATCCAGCCCGCGCCCGTCCTGCGCCGAACGGTCGAACCACCTCGCCTCGCCGCACTTGCGCTGGCCGCGCGCACCGTTTAGCCAAATCGCCAGCGGCGCCGCGCCCGGTTTCCGGAGGCGACGCGCCGCGAGAGGCTCCTTCGTTGAACATTCTGCTCGTCGTCGCTGCCGCCCTGATCGACCCCGACAATCGCGTGCTGATTGCGCAGCGGCCGGAGGGCAAGCAGCTCGCCGGCCTGTGGGAATTCCCCGGCGGCAAGATCGACGCCGGCGAGCGGCCCGAAGATGCGCTGATCCGCGAATTGCATGAAGAACTCGGCATCACGGTCAAGGAGGCATGTCTGGCGCCGCTGACGTTCGCGAGCTTCGCCTATCCCGACTTCCACCTGCTGATGCCGCTCTATGTCTGCCGCCGCTGGGAAGGATTCGCCGTCTCTCGCGAGAATCAGGCGCTGAAATGGGTCCGTCCGCGCGACCTGCGCAGCTACCCCATGCCGCCCGCCGACGCGCCGCTGATCCCGGCTCTCGTCGACCTGATCGGCTGATCAGAGCCCGCCCATTTTGCTGACGAGTTCCCACTCGTCGTCCGTGACCGGCTGCACCGACAGGCGCATGGACGTCACCAGCGCCATCTTTGCGAGCGCTGGTGTCATCTTCACCTGCGCCAGCGTGACCGGCTTGGGTAACGGTTTCACGGCCTTGAAATCGACCATGCCGAACTTGCCGCTCTCGTCGGACGGATCGGGGTAGAAGGTCTTTATCACCTCGACGATCCCGACGATCTCCTTGCCTTCGTTCGAGTGATAGAAAAAAGCCTGCTCGCCGAGCTTCATCGCCATGAGCTGCTGCTTGGCGAGGTGATTGCGAACGCCGTTCCAATGCGTGCCGGTCGCGCCCGCCGAGACCTGGTCGGCCCAGGACCATTTGGACGGTTCGCTCTTCACGAGCCAATGAGCCATGCCGGCGCCCCTTTTGTTCTCAAGCCTTTTGCGAGTTGGCCAAGCTAGTGGAGCCTCCCGCCCGCCACAAGCGGGCGACGCGGCTCATCCCTCGGCTTTCTGGGGACGCGCCAGAAGAACGCCGATGGCATCCTCCACATTAAGAGCGCCCGACAGGATCGCGGCCACGCTGCGCGCAATCGGCATATCGACACCCACCGCATCGGCCATGTCCACGAGCACGGGCGCTGTGAAAGCGCCCTCCGCGAGTTTTCCATGCGAGGCATCGGCCAGCGTCTCGCCTCGTCCGAGCGCGAAGCCCAGCGAATAATTGCGCGATTGCACCGACGAGCAGGTCAGCACGAGATCGCCGAGGCCCGAAAGCCCCATCAGCGTTTCCGGCCGCGCGCCCGATGCGACCGCGAAGCGCGCCAGTTCCGAAAAACCCCGCGCGATCAGCGCGGCACCGGCGCTGGCGCCGAGCCCCCGCCCCGCCGCGATGCCGCACGCAATCGCCAGGACGTTCTTGGCGGCACCACCGAGCTCGACGCCGCGTATGTCGGTGGAGTGATAAAGCCGCAATGTCGGCGTGCCCAGCGCGCCCGCGAGCCAGGACGCGAGCTCTTGCGTCTCGGCGGCCAGCGTCACGGCCGTCGGCAATCCCTTTGCGACATCCTCGGCAAAACTCGGCCCAGAGAGGACAGCCACGGGCTGACCCGGCAGGCATTCGCCGATGATCGCGCTCACCAGATGTCGCGTGCCGTGCTCGATGCCCTTGGCGCAGAGCACGACCGGCACGCCCGGCCGCACCAGACCGGCAAGCTTCTGGCCGAGATCGCGCAAGGCCTGCGTCGGCACCACCGCGAGCACGATATCGGCGCGCGCCACGGCTGCGAGATCCGATTCGGGCTGCACGCCGGGGGCGAGCGCAATGCCCGGAAGGCGACGCCGGTTTTCACGGTCTCGCGCCAGCTCGGCGACATGCTCGGCGTCGCGCGCCCAAAGCAGGACCTCCCGGCCCGGACGCGCAGCCGCATTGGCCAGAGCCGTCCCCCAGGCACCAGCGCCGAGCACGGCGATCGAACGGGGAGCTTGCAATTTCGCGGTCATCGGCTGGCCTGAATCGTCTCGTTGTCGGGGCGCGCCCACAGCGCGTTGAAGAAGCTCACGAAATGGCCCGCTGCATCGACGCTGTCGATGACGAGCAGATCATTGTCCTGCCGGCGCATGCCCGTGAAGCTGAAATTGGCCGAGCCGCTGCGCAACTGCCGACGGTCGACCTGATAGCTCTTCAGATGCATCAGCTCGCCGTCGCCCTTGAACCGCACGGAGACTCCCGGCGTATGCATCAAAGCCCAGAAAGGCCCCTGAGCCGCCTGACGGCGGAAGCCCGGCTGCTCCGGATGCAGGTACAGCCGCACCCGCACGCCCCGCTTCGCCGCCCGGATCAGCGCTTCCGTGAACGTCTTGTCGGTCAGCACATAGGCAGCCAGATCGATCTCGCGCTTCGCCGAATCGACGAGATCGATATCGACACGCGAAAGATCCTGATCGGGCGCATAGAACAAGCGCACCGCGCCGAGCATCGGCTCGCGCGAGAAAGGCCCGGTGGCCTGCGGCCAAGGCATTGTCGACAGCACGGGCAGCAGGACGAGCAGCCCGATCCGTCGCATCTGGCGCGACCCCATGCGATCCCCGTGACGCTTCATGCCTTGCCGTTGTGTACCCGTTCGGCATTGACGTCGAGGGGCCAGCGCGGACGCGCGGCGAACGTCAGGTCGTCCGTCATGCCCAGCCGCAGGCGCTCGATACCCGTCCACGCGATCATCGCGCCATTGTCCGTGCACAGCGCCACCGGCGGCACGATGAGCCGGAGACCTGATTCGCCGGCGAAGCGCGTCAATGCCCGGCGGATTGCGCCATTGGCCGCGACACCACCTGCCACGACGAGGGCGGTGGGATGGCCGTCCTCCGCGCGAAAAGCCCGCAGCGCACCACGCACCCGATCCACGATGACGTCAACGACCGCCGCCTGGAAGGAGGCGCAGATATCGGCGATATCAATCGGCCGCAGGGGCGCGATGCGCTCGGCTTCCAGACGAACGGCGGTCTTCAGTCCCGAAAGGGAAAAGTCGGCACCTGGCCGCCGCAACATGGGCCGCGGAAAATTGAAGCGCAGCGGGTCGCCCTGCATCGCCTCTTTCTCCACTTGCGGCCCGCCCGGATAGGGCAGGCCCAGCATTTTGGCGACCTTGTCGAAGGCTTCGCCCATGGCATCGTCAATGGTCGTGCCGAGCCGCCTGTAATCGCCGACGCCACGCACGCTGACCAGCTGCGTGTGGCCGCCGGAAACGAGGAGAAGCAGATAGGGAAATTCGATTCCATCCGTCAGCCGCGCCGTCAGCGCATGTGCCTCCAGATGATTGACGGCGATGAACGGCTTGCCGGTAGCAAGAGCCAGCGCCTTGCCGAAGGTGAGGCCGACGATGACCCCGCCGATGAGCCCCGGCCCAGCGGCGGCGGCGATGCCGTCGAGATTCTTCAGCTTGACGTCCGCCACCCGCAGGGCGCGTTCGACGAGCCGGTCGAGCACCTCCACATGCGCGCGCGCCGCGATCTCCGGGACCACGCCGCCATAGGCCGCGTGTTCGGCGATCTGGCTCATCACTTCGTTGGAGAGAATGTCGCCATGGCCCGACGCGGACAGGCCGACGACGGAAGCCGCCGTCTCGTCGCAGGTGGTTTCGATTCCAAGGACGCGCATGTTTCTGTTTTCTGGAACGTGACGCACTTCCGTGCTCGGGCGGGACACCCTATAGTCCGCGCCGTTCAGGATGCAACTGTGAGGACGGAATGCCGGGTCTGCCGTGGATGAAGATCGGGACGCGCGGCAGTCCGCTGGCCTTGGCGCAGGCGCGCGAAACGCGTCGCCTTCTCGCAGCCGCGCACGACCTGCCCGAAAGCCGGATCGAACTCGTCATCATCCGCACGACAGGGGATATGATTCAGGATCGCCCCCTCTCGGAAGCCGGCGGCAAGGGGCTGTTCACCAAGGAACTCGACATCGCGCTCCTCGACGGCAGCATCGATATCGCCGTTCATTCGTCCAAGGACCTGCCGACTCTCCTGCCCGACGGGCTCGACATCGCAGGTTATCTGCCGCGCGAGGATGTGCGCGACGTCTTCATTTCGCCCCGCGCTTCCACCCTCGCCACTCTCGCGCCGGGTTCGCTGGTCGGCACGGCCTCCTTGCGCCGACAGGCTCTCGTGAAGAAGCTGCGGCCGGATCTCCGCGTCGGGCTCCTGCGTGGCAACGTGCAGACACGGCTCGCCAAGCTCGCCAGCGGCGAGGTCGATGCGACCCTGCTCGCACTCGCCGGGCTGAAGCGGCTCGGCCTGGTCGATCATGCGACCGAGATCCTCGAAGAGGAGGATTTCCTTCCCGCCGTCGGCCAGGGCGCCATCGGCATTACCGCCCGGACCGACGATCACGAGACACGCATCCGCCTCGGTTCCATCCTCCATTCGCCGACCGGCTTCGCGCTCGGTCTCGAACGCGCCTTCCTGCGCGTGCTCGACGGCTCCTGCCGCACGCCGATTGCAGGTCATGCGCGCGTTGCCGACGGGATACTTTCGTTTCGCGGGCTGATCCTGCGCAGCGATGGCTCGGAATCCTATGAGGTAAAAGTAAGCGGACCGATCGAAGAGGCGGAGCGGCTCGGCATTCGCGCCGGCAACGATCTTCTCTCCCGCGCTCCCGCGGACATACTGGCGCATTAAGACCATGCGAATTCTCCTCACCCGGCCCGAGGCGGATGGAGAACGAAGCGTGGCCCGGCTGGAAAGCCTCGGCCATGAAGTCCTGCGCGGGCCGGTGCTGGAGATCGTGCCGACACGAACGCCTCTTCCCGACACGCACTTCGATGCGTTGATCGCCACCAGCGCCCATGCCTTTCTCGATCTTGCCGGTATGAGCCCGCGGCTGCGCACCCTGCCCGTCCATGTGGCGGGCGCGCGCACCGCCGTGGCGGCAAGGCGCGCGGGATTTGAACAGCCCGGAATCATTGGTCGCGACGGGCGCGATCTCGCGAACCGCCTGCTCGCGCAGACGTGCAGGCCGGCACATTTCCTCTATTTCGCCGCACCAGACAGGCGTCCCGACGTCGAGGCAATGCTGGCGGGCGCCGGACACGAGGTCACACCCAGCATCACCTATGAAGCGCGCGCGGCGCAGACATTCCCGCCCATGGTGGTGGATGCGCTGCGGCGCGACGCGCTCGACGCCGTCCTGCATTTCTCCCCGCGAAGCGCCGCTCTCTACCTTGAGATCGCCGAACGCGCCGGCCTCCTGAAAGAAGCGCTTCGGCCGCTCCAGATCGCCATCTCGCAAGCCACCGCCGATAGCCTGGGAAAACAGGTCCAAAGGATCGCTGTCGCCCCCACGCCGGATCTCGACGACATGATCGCCTGCCTGACCTGAAGGCCCTCTCGCCCGGCGCTCTTGTTCATCCCGCCCCATTGCAGCTATCGTGGCTGCATAAAAAAAGATCGGGAGGACTATCATGCTGACATTCTGGGCACGCCTTGCCGGCGCCGTCATCGTCTCCAGCCTTCTTACGCTCCCAGCGACCGCTCAGGCACAGGTTCCCACCAAGGCCGAGGCGGCTGAGGCCGCCTATTTCAAGGGCAAGACCGTCCGCCTCGTGGTGGGCTACGGTCCGGGCGGTGGCTACGACGTCTATGCGCGCATGATCGCGCCCCATATTTCGCGTTATCTCGGGGCCAGCATCGTCGTGGAGAATCAGCCGGGCGCCGGTGGCCTCTCCGCGCTCAATACGATGTCGATTGCGCCGCCCGACGGTCTCCACGTGATGATCGTCAATGGCGCGGGCGCGGCGCTGGCGCAGCTCCTCAACGGAGTGGGCGTGCGCTACGACCTCGCCAAGCTCGGCCACCTCGGCACCGTCGCGGCGTCGCCCTGGATCTGGCTCGTCGCCCCGCAGTCGAAGATCAAGACACCGGCGGACGCGCTGAATGCCGGCAGGGAGATCATGTGGTCGGCCACGGGTCCGATGGACGGACTCGGCGATGGCGCGCAATTCACCTGCGAGGCCCTGCAGATGAAATGCAAGGTCGTCATGGGCTATAACGGCTCGAACCAGGCGGCCCTGGCTGTCACCAGCGGCGAGATGGACTCGATCTACGTGTCCGACACATCCGCCAACAATTACGTGAAATCGGGCCAGAACCGCGCGGTCGCGGCCATGGCGCGCAAGCGTTCGCGCTTCTTCCCCGACGTGCCGACCATCTTTGAACTGGCAAAACTCACGCCCGATCAGGCCTGGCTCTTCGACTTCCGCGCCAATATCGAGGATCTCGGCCGCATTCTCGTCGTGCCGCCGGGCATGGCGCCCGAACGGCTGGCGTTCATGCAGGATGCCGTGAAAAAAGCGCTCACCGACGCGACCGTGATCGCCGAAGGGGAACGTACCCAGCGCTACATCGATTTCCAGGACGCGGAGACCACCCGCAAGCGCACATTGTCTGTCGTCGCGGAAGCAACGCCCGACCAGAAGGCGCGCGTGAAGTCCATTCTGGACGTGAAGTAAATTTTGGAGAGCCCGCGGCGCACAGGCCACGGGCTTTTGCATCAAGGGCATTGGGGGAATTGGAATGGCAGGCGTAAAATTCTGGGGTGCGGCGCTGTTCGCGTTCGCGCTGACCCCCGGCACCGCTCTCGCGCAAGCAACAGCCCCAGCCGCATCATCCGCGCCCTCCCCGGGCGAATACGTTGCGATCACAGGCGATTGTGTCGTCTGCCATTCGCTGCCGCAAGGCGCGCCCAATGCCGGCGGCCTGAAAATGGCGACGCCGCTCGGCGCGATCTACACGACCAACATCACGCCCGACCGCGACACGGGCATCGGCGCCTGGAGTTTTGAGGATTTCGAGCGCGCCATGCGCCAGGGCATCAGCCGCGACGGCCGGCGGCTCTATCCCGCCATGCCCTATCCGTCCTACGCAAAAATGTCGGATGAGGAGCTGCGCGCTCTCTACGATTATTACATGAAGGAGGTGAAGCCAGTCCGGCAGACCAACACCCCCAACGAAATCTCCTTTCCGTTGAATGCGCGCTGGCCGCTCTCCCTCTGGAACTGGGCGGCGGCGGATCTCTCGCGCTATGTGCCCAAGCCCGGCCTCGACCCGCAGTGGAATCGCGGTGCTTACCTCGTTCAGGGTCCGGGCCATTGCGGAGCCTGCCACACGCCGCGCGGCGTGATCTTCCAGGAAAAGGCCAGCGACGAGAGTGGAACGTCTTGGCTGACCGGCGCAAATCTCGACAATTGGTCCGCTCCCAATTTACGCGGCGATGCCAATACGGGCCTCGGGCGCTGGAGCGAGGACGACATCGTCTCCTTCCTGCGCAACGGCCAGAGCCGCTTCGGCACGGCCTTCGGGACCATGCGCGAAGTCGTGGAATATTCGACGGGCCGCATGAGCGACGACGATCTCGCCGCCATCGCCAAATATCTGAAGTCGCTGCCGCCCGCCTTCCCCTCGCGCGAACTCGCCTGGGTTCATGATGACACGAGCGCGCAAAACCTGCGCGCCGGTGGTTTCGATGCCCGAGGCTCTGCCTCCTACATGCGCCAATGCGCCTCCTGTCACGGGGTCGATGGCAAGGGCCGCTCCGCCGACAAGAGCAAGCCCGACCTGCCGCCGCTCGCCGGCAATCCCGCCGTGCTCGATCCCGATCCCGCATCGCTGATTCGCGCCGTGCTCAATGGCGTCCCGCGTCTGGGTGCGCAGGCCGGCACGAGCCCCGACTGGATGCCGCAATTCCGGACATGGCTGGGCGATGGCGACATCGCCGACCTCGTCACCTTCATGCGTTCCAGTTGGGGAAATCGCGCCGCCGCCGTCAGCGCGGAGGATGTGGCCAAGCTCCGCAAGGCGACCGATCCGCAGGAGCCGCTTGTCCTTCGCATGCGCTGATTGGTGCTTTTTCTGGTCGGGCGCGCAGGATTTCTGCTAGTCCTCGCGACATGACCGGCACACGCGACGACTCCCTGGCGACCGGCGCATCGGTTGCCGACGTACTCGTCCCCGTCGCGGTCGATATCGCCTATTCCTACAAGATCCCCGCCGGGCTCGACCTGAAGCCCGGCGACTTCGTGACCGTGCCGCTCGGCACGCGCGAGACGACCGGCGTCGTCTGGGCGACGCGCGACGCGGGCGGCTCGAACCTGAAATCCATCATCGAAACGCGCGACCTGCCCGCGCTGGCTGCTCCTTTGCGCCGCTTCGTCGACTGGGTCGCGGCCTGGACGCTGGCGCCGCGCGGCATGGTTCTGCGCATGGGCATTCGCGCGCCTGATTCGGCAGGCCCCGAGCCGATCCGCATTGGCGTGCGGATCGCAGGCGAACCGGGCGCGCCCAACCTTCCCCAGCGCATGACACCCGCCCGCGCCCGCGTCGTCGCGGCGGCAGAGGACGGCTTCTCACATTCCAAATCCGCACTCGCGCTCCTGGCGGGCTGCTCGCAGGGCGTGGTGGACGCTCTGATCGACGAGGGCACGCTGGAAGCCATAGCGCTGCCGCCCGAGCCCGTTGCGCTGCCGCCGGACGCCGCCTTCGCGGTCACGGCGCTAGAGCCTGACCAGCAGGAAGCCGCCGACGCCCTGCGCGCCTCGGTTCTCACGAAGGATTTCTCCGTCACGCTGCTCGAAGGCATCACGGGATCGGGCAAGACCGAGGTCTATTTCGAAGCCGTCGCCGCAGCCATCGAGACCGGGCGGCAAGCGCTGATCCTGATGCCGGAAATCGCGCTCACCGCGCAATTCCTCGATCGTTTCGCGGCCCGCTTTGGCGTCCGCCCGGCCGAATGGCATTCCGGCGTCGCCTCCCGCAAGCGCGCCCGCATCTGGACCGGTGTCGCCTCGGGCGACGTGCGGGTCGTGGCAGGTGCGCGCTCGGCGCTCTTCCTGCCGTTCAAGGAACTCGGGCTTATCGTCGTTGATGAAGAGCACGAGGCTGCCTACAAACAGGATGACGGCGTTTCCTATCATGCGCGCGACATGTCCGTGGTGCGCGGCAGGCTGGAAGCAGCCTCCGTCATCCTCGCCTCGGCGACGCCCTCGATCGAGACGCGCGTCAATGCCGAGCAGGGGCGCTACAAGCATCTGAAACTCGGCGCGCGTTTTGGCGGCCGCCGCCTGCCTGAGCTCGACGCCATCGATTTGCGCGTCGCCGCCGCGCCGCGTGGCAAGTGGATCGCCCCACGTCTCGCCGAGACGGTGCGCCAGACGGTCGCGCGCGGCGAACAAGCCCTTCTCTTCCTCAACCGGCGCGGCTATGCGCCGCTGACCCTGTGCAACGCCTGCGGCCATCGTTTCCAATGTCCGCAATGCACGGCCTGGCTCGTGGAACATCGGTTCCGCCGCGCGCTGGTCTGCCACCATTGCGGCCATGTGGAGCGCCGGCCCGACAAATGCCCCGAATGCGACGCTGTCGACTCGCTCACCGCATGCGGCCCCGGCGTGGAACGGCTTGCCGAGGAAGCCGCCGCCCTTTTTCCGGAAGCGCGCACGCTCGTTCTCTCGTCCGATTTTCCCGGGGGCACCGAGCGGATGCGGCGCGAACTCGACGAAATCGCAAAGGGTGCCTGCGATATCGTCATCGGCACGCAGCTCGTCGCAAAGGGCCATAACTTCCCGCTGTTGACGCTGGTCGGGGTGATCGACGCCGACGTCGGCCTGTCGAACGGCGACCCACGCGCGGCGGAGCGCACCTTCCAGCTGCTTCAACAAGTCACCGGGCGAGCAGGGCGCGGCGACAAGCCGGGGCGCGGGCTCGTCCAGACATGGCAGCCCGAGCACCCCGTGATTCGCGCCCTTCTGTCTGGCGACACCGAACGGTTCTACGCCGAGGAAACAGAGCAGCGCCGTCGCGCGGGCCTGCCCCCCTTCGGGCGTCTGGCGGCCATCGTCGTTTCCGGCAACGACCGGGCGTCGGCCGAGACGCACGCCCGCGCGCTGGTGCGCGCGGCGCATGGCCTGCCCCCGAGCGACAAGTGGAAGATGACGAAGATCGGGGCCATGCCCGGCGACGACGAGATCATGTTGCTCGGCCCCGCAGAAGCGCCCATCGCGGTCGTGCGTGGCCGCCATCGCTTCCGGCTTCTGGTGAAAGCGCCGCGCTCGGCCGACATGCAGGCCTTTCTGCGCGCGGTCCTCAAGGCCGCGCCGCCCGATCGCGGCGGCGTGCGCACCGCGATCGACGTCGATCCGCAGAGTTTTCTCTAGAACTATTTGCCCGACACGATCACGGCAACGGGATCGCTTTCCTTGCCGGTGATCGTCACGGTTTCGTAGAAAGCGCCGCCTTCCTGCATCTGGGTTTTCGCATCCACCCAGGCCTTCTGCGTCGCCACGAAATAATCGCCGGGCGCGACATGTTCGAAGGTGAAGCGGCCGTTGGATTCCGCCTTGGTGCTGCGCGTCAGCGCGGCATACTCCTCGTTCGCTTCCATGTTGCGATAGAGGAAAGCACCCCTGAATTTGCCGGAC
This sequence comes from Hyphomicrobiales bacterium, assembly GCA_028290285.1. GTDB lineage: Bacteria > Pseudomonadota > Alphaproteobacteria > Rhizobiales > Beijerinckiaceae > Terripilifer. The sequence continues at coordinate 63,870 of JAQGKD010000099.1, read as the reverse complement.
GGAAACAACAGCGCGAAGCGCTTGCGCGCATAGGTCGTCGCGGGCACGAGACGCACCGTCTCGCCCGCCGCCGCCATCACCTTGCCACCGCGCGAGGAGAGAAAAGCGTGGCCCTCGATGGTGGCCTTGCCCTGCGTGTTGATATAGGCAGCCTCCTTCGCATCGAAGGCGACATCGGGCGGAGCCATGGTTCCGCAGGCGGAAAGGGCGAGAAGGGAGGTCAGCAGCACAGAAATGCGCATGGATCACCTGCAATAGAAAAGCGAAAACGCAACGGAATCAAAAAGCACGAGTATCGAAGCGGCCCGAAAAAATGGGCCGCTCCTTTCAGTCACAACGTCGCCGGACGCTGAAAACTCAGCTGCGGTAATCGCCGTTGATCGCAATATATTCCTTGGTGAGATCGCAGGTCCAGACCGTCCACTCGCCCTTGCCGATACCGACATCGACGCGCATGTCGATCTTCTCGCCCTTCATATAGGCGGAGACCTTGGCCTCGTCGTAGGTCTGGTCGCGCAAGCCTTTGTGCGCCACGCGAAAATCGCCGAACCAGATGGCGAGCTTGTCTCGGTCGGCCTTCTCGCCGGCCTTGCCGACGGCGGCGACGACTCGGCCCCAATTGGCGTCTTCACCGGCGATCGCCGTCTTCACGAGCGGCGAATTGGCAATGGACATGGCGATGCGCTTGGCAGCGGCGGGGCTCGCCGCGCCCTCGACGGAGATTTCCACGAACTTCCGGCATCCCTCGCCGTCGCGCACCACTTGCTGGGCGAGATCGAGCAGCAGGATGTCGAGCGCGCGCTTGAAGCCGGTGAGCCGCTCGTCGCCTGCCGTCGCGATATGCGGCGCACCACGCTTGGCTGCTGCGCCGGTGGCAAACAGCATCAATGTGTCCGAGGTCGAGGTATCGCTGTCGACGGTGATGGAATTGAAGGACGCCGCGACCGATTTGCTCAGCATCGCCTGCAACGCGGCTGCATCGATGGAAGCGTCGGTGAAGACGAAAGAGAGCATGGTCGCCATGTCGGGCGCGATCATTCCCGCCCCCTTTGCCATGCCATTGATCGTCACTTCGACGCCGTCGATCCTGGCGCGCATCGTCGCGATCTTGGGATAGGTGTCGGTCGTCATGATCGCGCGGGCCGCATCGAGGATACCGCCAGGCATCGCGCTCTTAGCCATGTCCGCCAGCACCGCGTCGAACTTGCTCGCATCGAGCGGCTCGCCGATGACGCCGGTGGAGGCCAGAAAGATTTCGCTCGGCGGCGCGCCCGTGGCCTTGGCGGCGATCTGCGCAGTGAGCTGCGTCGCGCTGACGCCACTGCGGCCGGTGAAGGCATTGGCATTGCCGGAATTGACGACGAGCGCGCGCGCCTGCCCGCCCTTCAGTTTCGTGCGGCACCAATCGACGGGGGCCGAGGGACATTTGGACGTCGTGAAAACCCCTGCGACCTGCGTTCCCTTGTCCAGCAAAGCGAGCATCACGTCCGTGCGCCCGGCATAGCGGATGCCCGCGGCGGCGGTGGCGAAACGCACGCCCTCGATCTCCGGGCACTCGGGGTACGACTTCGGGGCAAGGGGGGAGATGGGCGAGGCTTTGGCCATGTGATGTCCTGAAGGCGGGCGCGAATCGAGGGCGCCAGAAAAGCAAAGCGGCAGGCAAAAGAAAACCTCGTCCCGCGCTGCGGAACGAGGTTTCTGTGACGCAACGGCAATAAGGCTTACTTCGCCTTGCCGGCCGGCGTCACGGGCTTGGTTTCGGGTGCGGCCGGCTTGGCTGCCGGCGCCGCCGGCTTGGCATCGGGCGCCGGCTTGGCATCGACCGCCGGGGCCGCGGCATCGGGCGCAGCCGGAGCCGGAACCGCCGTCTTCTCGATCTTCGCGCCTTCGCGCAGCTTCACGATCTGCTCGGTCTGGGCCTTCTGAACCACGTAGTGAGCCACCTGCTCCTTCACAGTGTCGAAGTCCGGGAAGGTCTTCTCGCGTTTGTCTTCGAGCTGGATGACATGCCACCCGAACTGGCTCTTAACGGGATCGGAGATCTGCCCCTTGTCGAGCTTGAACGCGGCTTCCGCGAATTCCGGCACCATCCGGTCCCGCGTGAACCAGCCGAGATCGCCACCCTGCGAACCCGGGTCCTTGGACACTTCGTCGGCAACCTTGGCGAAATCCTCGCCCGACTTGACGCGCTTCAGAGCGGCCTTGGCCTCTTCCTCGGTCGGCACCAGGATGTGGCGCGCGTGAATCTCGGTGTCGGGCTTCTGCGCATGGGCGGCCTCGTCATAGACCGTCTTCAGGGCTGCGTCCGTCGTTGCTTCCTTGGCGACTTTCGAGAGCAGTCCCTCCATCAGCGCCTTGTCACGCTGGTACGTCATGCGGCGGGCGAAGTCCGCTCCGTCGCCCATCTTCTCGGCCTCGGCCTTGCGGGCCACGATCTTCAGGTCGATGAGGTAGTCGAGCACATAGGCTTCCCGCTCCGGCCCCTGGATCTGCTGCGGCAGGCCCGCTCCGATGTCGTCGAGCGCCACCTTGACGTCATCATCTGTGATCTCGACGCCGTTGACCTTGGCCAGAACCTTGGCCTCGGCCGAAGCTGCGAAGCCCAGGCCAAGGGCGACCGCCAGGCCGATGGCGGCAAAACTGGCGCCCGTGCGGCGGTTGGCTATCAGACACGTCATAAAAAGACTCCGTTCCTGTCTCGCTCGGTCGTCGAACTCGAAATCGTCCTGCCCGGCAATTGGGGCGTAACTTGGTCGAAACCGCCGTCGTGGGCAAGTGGCCGCCCCAAGGTACGTACCTGCTCAGAGCGCCATGGAACCGGCGGAATGTCGTGGAATTGAACGGGCGAACGCCTCCTGCGTCTCGTCAAGTCTCTTGCGGCCTCAGGAGGGCCGTCTGATTGACAAGGCACAGGGGCGATCTTATCTCTCAGCCCAGTCTTTTCCGTCTATTCGTCTGTGCGCAGGCCTGTCCGGAGTTCGGCAAGGACCCCAGTGACGTGGCTTCGTCCGCCCGTGAGGGTGAAGGCGCTCGGCTCCGGTGTCGGATCGGGCGTTAGAAACGGTTCGGGTTCGAACGGCTCCCCCGGGCCGCGCGCGAAACTCCGATCCGCCAGAAAGGTCTTTGAATGTTAGGTTCTCTCGCGAAGAAGATTTTCGGCTCGGCGAACGACCGCCGTCTCAAGACCTACGGCCCGAAGGTGGACGCCATCGGGGCGCTGGAAGCCGAGGTCGCGAAACTTTCCGATGACGACCTGCGCCTCAGGACCGTTACCTTCAGGGCTGAACTCGCAGCTGGCAAGAGCCTCGACGACATCCTGATCCCGGCCTTCGCCACAGTGCGCGAGGCGGCACGCCGCGTCCTCGGCCAGCGCCATTTCGACATGCAGCTCGTCGGCGGCATGGTTTTGCACGAAGGCGCCATCGCGGAGATGCGCACCGGCGAGGGCAAGACGCTCGTCGCCACGCTCGCGACCTATCTCAATGCGCTCGCCGGCAAGGGCGTCCATGTCGTCACCGTCAACGATTACCTCGCCCGTCGTGACGCCGAATGGATGGGCCGCGTCTACAAGTTCCTCGGTCTTTCCGTCGGCATCATCGTGCACGGACTGGACGACCAGGAACGTGCCGCCGCCTATGCGGCCGACATTACATACGGGACCAACAACGAATTCGGCTTCGACTACCTGCGCGACAACATGAAGTACGAGCTCGACCAGATGGTCCAGCGCGGACATCATTTCGCGATCGTCGACGAAGTGGACTCGATCCTCGTCGACGAGGCTCGCACGCCGCTGATCATTTCCGGGCCGTCCGACGACAAGTCGGAACTCTACAACATGATCGACAAGGTGATCCCGGGCCTGACCGCTGCCGATTTCGAACTCGACGAGAAGCAGCGCACGGTCAACCTGACTGAAGCCGGCAACGAGCACATCGAGGAATTGCTGGAAGCAGCCGACCTCCTGAAGGAGGGCTCTCTCTACGATGCCGCCAACGTCACCATCGTCCATCACGTGCAGCAGGCGCTGAAGGCGCACAAGCTGTTCCAGCGCGACAAGGACTACATCGTCCGCAACGGTGAAGTCGTCATCATCGACGAATTCACCGGACGCATGATGCCGGGACGCCGGTATTCGGAAGGCCTCCACCAGGCGCTGGAGGCGAAGGAACACGTTCAGGTCATGCCCGAGAACGTGACGCTGGCGTCGATCACATTCCAGAATTACTTCCGTCTCTATGGCAAGCTCGCCGGCATGACGGGAACGGCCGCCACCGAAGCTGACGAATTTGCGGAAATCTATCGCCTTGACGTGGTGGAAATCCCCACCAACCGCCCGGTGCAGCGCATAGACGAGGACGACGAGGTCTACCGCACTGCGGGCGAAAAACTGAAGGCCATCGTTCGCGAGATCGAAGCCGCCAACAAGAACATGCAGCCACTGCTCGTCGGCACCACCTCGATCGAAAAGTCCGAGCAGCTCGCCGACTTCCTGATCACCCAGGGCTACAAGCAGATCGACTTCAACGAGCCTGCCGCGCTGCAGAAGCTCTATGTCTCCGCGCGCTCCGGCAAGCCGTCGAAACTGTTCGCCGTGCTCAACGCCCGCTTCCATGAGCAGGAAGCCTATATCGTCGCCGAAGCCGGCGTGCCCGGCGCCATCACGGTCGCCACCAACATGGCCGGTCGCGGCACCGACATTCAGCTCGGCGGCAACATGGACATGCGCGTCGGCCAGGAGTGCCAGGGCCTGGAGGGCGCCGAGCGCGAGGCCAAGGAAGCCGAGATCCGCGCCGAGATCGCCACTTTCCGCGAAAAGGCGATCGCAGCGGGCGGCCTCTACATCATCGGCACCGAACGTCACGAGAGCCGCCGCATCGACAACCAGCTGCGCGGCCGTTCTGGCCGTCAGGGCGACCCTGGACGTTCCAAGTTCTTCCTCGGATTGCAGGACGATCTGATGCGGATCTTCGGGTCCGACCGCATGGAATCCATGCTGGTCAAGCTCGGCCTGAAGGAAGACGAGGCGATCGTCCATCCCTGGATCAACAAGGCGCTCGAAAAGGCGCAGCAGAAGGTCGAGGCGCGCAACTTCGACACCCGCAAGAACATCCTCAAATACGACAACGTGATGAACGACCAGCGCAAGGTCGTGTTCGAGCAGCGCCGCGAGATGATGGCGCAGGAATCGCTCGAGGAAACCGTCGCCAACATGCGCGCCAACGCGGTCGACGACGTCGTCGCCAAGCACCTGCCCAAAGACTCCTATCCCGAGACCTGGGCGGTGGCCGAGCTCGACGAAGAGCTGCGCGGCATGCTGAACCTCGAACTCCCCATCGCCGATTGGGCGAAGGAAGAGGGCATCGGCGTCGAGGAAATTTCCGAGCGCCTGCACAAGGCCGCCGACGAGGCCTATGCCGCGCGCATCGAGAAGAACACGCCCGACGTGATGCGCTACATCGAGAAGCAGATCGTCCTGCAGGTCCTCGACCATTTCTGGCGCGAACATCTCGTCATGCTCGACCATCTGCGTCAGGTCATAGGCTGGCGCGGCTATGCACAGCGCGATCCGCTGAACGAATACAAGTCGGAAGCCTTCGAGCTGTTCAACGGCCTGATCAACCGCTGGCACGAAGTGACCACGCAACAGCTGATGCGTGTGGAAGTCGCCTTCGACGAGCCGGAGCAGAATCTGCCCCCCTTGCATGGGTCGCACATGGATTCGCTGACCGGCGACGACGACATGGCCATCGCCGAGATCAACGCGCGCATCGCCTCGGGTGCCCTGTCGCCGAATTCCATGGCGTTCGCAGGTCCGGAAGAAGAGCTGCCGGTTCGCGATCCGGCGGATCAATCGACCTGGGGCAAAGTCTCGCGCAACGAAGCATGCCCGTGCGGTTCCGGCAAGAAGTACAAGCACTGCCACGGCGTGCTCGCCTGATGTGGTTTTCTGCGCGCTCCTTCACGCGCCATCAACGGGTGCGGGACGCCATGACCGAACACGACGCCGTTCCCTGCGCGAGCGGAAACCCCGGCGATCGCAATCGTGGTCGGCGTGGCCCCGGCTTGAATCGAATCTGTCCCGCGGAGTCGATCAGGCACGCCTGTTCACCAGTCGCGCTGGAATGCCAGGGTTTCTGTGAAATCTGCTCGCTACTGTCGAACGGGCCAACTTGGGTGGAACATTTCCACAGATAATATTTTCCAAAACTACTGATGTCTGGGGGGCGTCCGGAAGGATGCGGTCTTCCAACGCCATAGATGGACCTCCTCACCTAAGTGGGGTAAGCTTTAGCTTTACATTGCGCCAGGAAGCGTTGGCGCTATGGAGAAGTCAATGTTTTATAGAGGCTTAAACGTTACCCTCATTATCCCGTGCTTCAATGAAGAGTTAACGATTGCGCAGGTAATCAATGATTTCCGCTCAGCGATGCCTACCCTGAACGTTTTCGTTTTCGACAATTCCTCAAGCGACAGCACCGCAGCAGTAGCGCGGGCGGCTGGTGCGCAGGTCATCTCTGTGTCACTCCGAGGCAAGGGGAATGTCGTGCGGCGTATGTTCGCCGACGTTGAAGCAGATGTCTTCGTCATGGTCGATGGGGATGCCACCTACGATGCAGCATCGGTCACAAGTCTCGTGGACAAACTCATCGACGACGGGCTCGACATGGTTGTCGGTTGCCGCCAGACGCGGGAGTCGGAAGCTGAGGCCGCCTATCGGCGCGGACACCAGTTAGGCAATCGCATGCTCACCCAAAGTATGGTGCAGATCTTCGGCGGCGCGTTCACGGATATGCTTTCCGGCTACCGCGCATTCACCCGGCGCTATGCGAAGTCCTTTCCCGCTCTTTCCAAAGGCTTCGAGATTGAAACCGAGCTTACTGTGCACGCGTTGGAGTTGCGCATGCCCACCGGCGAGGTGATGGCACCGTACGGAGCCCGTCCTGAAGGATCGGAAAGTAAGCTATCCACATATAGCGACGGTTGGCGCATTCTCAAAACCATTGGGCGGCTGTACGTCGCCGAGCGTCCGCTCGCCTTTTACGCCATTTGCGCTGCCTTGATCGCGCTAATTTCAGTTACGATCGCGATGCCGCTGATCGCGGAGTATCTGGACGTGGGCCTCGTCCCTCGCTTTCCCACAGCAGTTCTTTCCGCCTCGATTATGGTATGCGCCTTGCTTTCGCTGACCTGCGGGCTGGTGCTGGACCACGTCACCCGAGGCCGTCATGAGATGAAGCGTCTGGCCTATTTGGCGATTCCGCACCCCCGCCATAGCGCTAAGTCCTCATGATCCCCTCTCAGCAGTTCGTCCTCTTCGGAATGATCGGCGTAGCCGGCTTCCTTGTTGATGCCAGTGTGCTGTTTCTAATAATGGGCGTGACAGGTCTTTACTTGGGTCGTGTTTTTTCTTTCTTCTGCGCCGCTTTTGTAACGTGGCTGATGAACCGGGCCACGACCTTCCGAGATCGAAGGTCGGGACACAGGCCGGCAAAGGAGTTGGTGATCTACGTCGCCCTAATGCTGGTGGGCGGAAGTGTGAATTATCTGGTCTACTGGTCGCTTATCTCCTCTAATAAGATGGCTGAGATGAACGTCATTGTTGCTGCTGGGTTCGGGAGCCTCGCCGGCATGGCAATAAATCTCTTGACCTCACGTTTTGTACTGTATCGTTTCGTTCAAAGCGAAGAGACAGCAGGTTAGTCTCCACCGATTTTATTTTAATTTTTCTGATCTGATAGAAGTGACCATTAATGACAATTGAATTGGCGAAGCTCTACGTCTTACTTCTGATGTTCGTTCTCCATTCCGCTGCTAACGGCCATGCCGTGCTGAAACTACTACGGCGAGCAGATAAGAGGACAAAGGAGAGGACTAACCGTTATTCGATTTGGTTCTTCGCGATCAGCGTCGGGCTTGTAGTGAATATCGCGGCTGTATTTGGTCTCGGCGTGGCGGGCCTACTGAATACGTTAGGCGTATTGGCGATGGGGTTGGCCCTTGCCGTTCTATCAGGAGCAGTACTTCTGAATGCCTCAATGGCAGCCCCCCCCGCGCATCCCAGATGGGGATTTCAGGACGCAGCAGTCCTGGCCGCGTTGTTTACAGTAACCTTTATGGCATCGCTGCACGCTCCCGGCCACTGGGACGACACGATGTACCATCTCCCGCTAGCCCGCACCTATGTTGAGTATGAAGGAATTATCACAAACCAGTTCATCCGCTTCCCACTCTTCCCGCAGAACGTCAATCTCCTAATCGCGCTGGGCATTATGATGGGCGGAGACATCGGCGCGCAAGCGATGGCTAGCCTGCCGCTCTTCGTGATCGCGCTGGGCTTAGTCGGCGCCTCGCTTTGGTTCACTGGCTCCATCGTCCTAGGTTTACTCGCAACGGGGACCCTGTTCGTGTTGGCCCCGGTGAGAGAGACACTCGGCTATGCTTATATCGATAACGGCTTGGCTCTTTTCTGCTGGGGGGCGGCCCTAGCTCTAGCGGTGTGGATAGATTCAACGCAGGAGCAGCCGTCCAGTGAGTGGCTGGTCGTTGCGGGGATATTAGGGGGAGGGGCTGCGGGAAGTAAATACTTCGGCGTCGTCTTCGCTGTACTACTTGCTGTTTATATACTAGTGGTTCGCAGGGACTGGAAGGCTAGCATAATCTACCTTACGACGGCATTTTCCATTGGGTTTTGGTGGTACTTCCGTAGCTTCATAATATCCGGTGATCCGATACATCCTGCGGGCGGAAACCTTTTTGGCTATTACTTGTGGGACGCAACCGACCTACTCAATCAAAAGCGGGAGCAGGCGTCCCATGGAGTGCTGCCCAGTTCGCTGGACATTTTCGGTGCACTCAAGTCCGCCGGCGCCTTTCCCCTCGCGTTAGCGCTCGGCAGCTTGATTTTATCCAACCTGCCGTTGCCGTTACGCGGCCTGCGCGTTGTGTTCATCGGCTATTTGATTTTCTGGTTCTTCATTACCCAAGTCGATCGCTATCTGGCTCCGATATATGCGGTCGGGGTCCTTCTTGCCTGGTGTGTGGTCTATCAGATCGACTGGCTTTCACCCTTAAAACAGTACTTTACGGGACGTGGGCATCATGTTGGCGGCATTGTTGCAACGTTAGTGATTAACTCGACCCTTGGAGCATTACTGTGGGACCAGTATCGGAGAATTGAGATTGCACCAACCGAATGGCGATCGAGCCTTGAGCGCCGCTCCGGATACCGGCTATTCGCCCAAGCTAATGGGATGATCCCGCAATACGGTAACCGCATCCTCCATGTGGGTTTCGAGAACGGAGTATATTTCTTTCACGGGACCGCCATCGGCGATTGGTTCGGTCCAGGGCGTTACCGTCAAATGCTAGTTTGCGCGGCAGATGGGTGCGGTATGGTTGACCCGGTCCGCATGAAAGCGATCATGGGGAGTTTCGGCGCGAAGATGCTTGCGGTGTCGACGGCGAGGGTCCCAAAATTTGACCGCGAAGTCTACAGTCGCGATTTTGACATTGCCGCGATTGACAGCGACGGCCTTCTCATGACCGTCAGGGATTGACGCGATCATGGTTCAGCCACTAAAAAAAAGGCCTCTCTCGTGAACGACATCCAAGCGACCATCGCGCGGCACAGCGCCGCCAGCCTCAGCAAGCTTTCCGGCGAGTTCACGCAGCAGTCCGCCGATGAACAGGTCCGCAATCGGGAATTGCTCCAGCTGGCATCGGCACTTCTGCCGCACTACGGTAACCAGTGGAATCTTCATAATCTGGTGACGCTCCGGCGCCAGTCCCTTAACCGTATCCTTTATTACAACCACCTCTATCAGCAGATCGTCGGCATCCCCGGCGTGATCTGCGAATTCGGCGTGCAGTGGGGCGCGACGCTGGCGCAGCTCATCAATCTGCGCGGCGTCTACGAGCCCTTCAATCACAGCAGGAAGATCTTCGGCTTCGACACGTTCGAAGGTTTTCCAGTGGTGGACGACAAGGACGGCGGATTCTCCAGCGTCGGCGATTATTCGACCCTGAAAGATTACGAGAAAACGCTGGAGGCGATCTTGTCGCTTCACGAATCCTATTCGCCCATCCCGCACATCAAGAAATTCGAGCTCGTCAAAGGCGACGCCTCGATCACGATCGATAGCTGGCTGTCCGACAACCCCCATGCGATCGTCGCCATGGTGATCTTCGACATGGACGTCTATAAGCCGACAAAAGACGTGCTCGAAAAGATCCTTCCCCGCCTGACCAAGGGCTCGCTTCTTGTGTTCGACGAGTTGAACTGTCCTCATTTTCCGGGCGAAACGCGTGCCCTCGACGAGGTGATCGGCTTGAACAACCTGTCCCTCAGACATTTTCCGCACCAGCCATTTTGCGCTTGGGCGGTGTTCGGGGACTGAGCTGACTGAGCTGCGGTCGGTCGGGCCTTCGTCGCCTCACGCCTCTCCAGCGGAGGCGGCCAGGGCATCTGCGGCCGGCCTTGCCGCATGTTGTTCGATGGCGTCCGTGATCAGCGCCCCGAGCTTGGTGGCGACGATCGGCCAAGTAAAATTCTGGGCGGCGTAAAGGCGCCCCGCCTCTCCGAAGCGTCGGCAGAGGTCGGGATCCGCCAACAAGGTATCGAGCGCGATCGCCAGCGCTCCCGTATCAGACACAGGGACGCGAAACCCGGTCTTCCCCTGGACAATCGTGTCCAGAAAGCCACCGGTCTCGGTGCCGACGGTGGGCAGACCGGCGTGGGAGGCCTCGATGGTCGAAATGCCGAAGGGCTCGACCCGGCTGGGCAGGCAAAAGATCGAATGGGATGCATAGAGGTCTGAGACCTCCGCGAAGCTCATGCGTCCGCGCACATCTATATTCGGGTGCGCGATGGCGGGCCGGCAGCCTGCAATTGTCAGCCGTGCGTTGGGGAAGCGCGGCAGCACCTTGAGAAAGGCATCGACGAGTTCCGGGCCTCCCTTGCGCTCCCACTCCACGCCGACAAACAGAAGCCGCCTCTTCCGGTACCGGTCCGGAGCCACGCTTCGGACCGCCGGTGAATTGGCGCCCTCGAAGATGACGTGGACGCGGTCCACCCGCCCGTATCCCGCGGATAGCGAGGCCAGCACATGCGATGCAGCCACGGCGATCTGGTCCGCATCGGCATAGAGCCGGCGTTCGCGACGAACGACGTCAGCCGAGATGGTTACCGTCTCAAAGGTCCTTGGCGCAGAGCTCTCGATGACGTCGTCGGTGTAGATGATCAGCGGCTTGCCCGGCGCCTTGGCGTTGAAGAGCCCCTGCGTCTGCAAGACAGCCGCTACGTTGGACTCGGCGGAAATCCGGTCATGGATGACGCGCGTCGCGAGATCGAAGAAGCGCCGCGACTTCATAATATGTTCGATGAGCGTGTTTCGTGAGCGGAGCGCGGGCAGCCCGTATTCGAGCACGGTGCCCAGCACCAGATAGGCTAGCAAAAAGCGCTTCGACGTCAGGAATCGCCAGACGTCGAAGGAAACGATATCCAGGTCCGGCAATTGAGCACACAAGCTGTCCTTGACCGCCGCGTTGACGCCCGAAAAGCTCGATAGGTGCGCAAAGAAGAGCTTCCGCGCGCCATTCGGGGACACTTGCGACATTCACCTGATCCAGCATCGAAATACGTAGCAAGACAAAGTCAGAGGCTGAAATCGACGCCTTCAGCCGTAGCATCGTCCCTCCATAACGTTTCGAAAGCGATAACCTCCTGGTGAAATCGCAATGCGGTCTGCGCGAGCCACCGACGATCGACATCTACACGCGCCGATAAGCTGCCCTTGGGCCCGCTATTGGCGGAGATCCGCACCCTTCAGAGTTTTGAAACCCGTCTGCACCATTGTCAGTCTGGCCGTTTCATGACAACGCATAAGCTATGGGCCATGCAGGCGCCGGACGATTTTCGGCATTGGTCATTAATTAATTATTACCTCGTCTTCACGTTTTTATATTCGCTTTGATTTTCATTCGATTTAGGTGCGTAGAGGAATATTATTCCATGACAATAAAGTCGCTGCAGGCCGGCCGCGCGATCGCAGCCCTGGTGGTAGTGGGAGCCCACGCCTCATACAGCGCGTCGTTCGCCTCCGACGGCGGCAGGCTACCATTTTGGGCGTCGATCTTCGACAAGGGGTATCTCGGAGTCGATTTTTTCTTCGTTCTGTCGGGTTTCATTATTTATTATACGTCGCTGGAAAATGCTTCGGAAACATTTGACGTACGACACTTCCTCGCCAAGAGATTAATCCGCATATTTGTTCCATATATCCCAATTGGAATTGGCATGGCGTTGGCTTACTCAGTGCTGCCGCCGATAAGAATGGAGGATAGAAGCTGGGGCTGGTTTGCATCGACAACGTTATTGCCGATTGGAGATCCACCGGCGCTGCGAGTCGCGTGGACTTTACAACATGAACTTGTTTTCTATTTCATTTTCGCGGCCTTGAACTATTTCAAAAAAATGCGCCAGGGTATGATCATCTGGATGGCGTGCATAATCGTTAGTTCTACGTTCGCGTCAGGCAGCAAGGACCCGATCGCCAACCTCGGCGAGCCACTGGAAGTTTTTCTTTCGCCGATAAACCTGGAGTTTATCTTCGGGATGATCGCAGCTCGGATGTTTTTGCACCGGACATCGGAGCCTAGATCGCTTCTTTTTCTAGGTGTTTGCGCTCCGTTGGCAATCTTCGTCTGGCTTGGAATGCCACGCGATTACAGCGTCTTGGTTGGGCTATCGATAGCGTTTTCGCTGGTTCCGATTTGCCGTGCGGAGAAAACTGGGCGCTTTCACGTGGCGCCTGCGCTCCTGCTGCTTGGTGACGCTTCCTATTCGATTTATCTCATCCATTCCCCCATTTTGGCCGTTGCTTGGCGTGGAGTTGCTCGATTGGGCGTCACAGGTTGGTGGCCTGTTCTCCTTTCGATTATCTGCATTTCAACCCTCGCGGGCATCGCTTACCATTTCTGGTATGAGCGCCGGGCACTTTCCACTATGAGATCGATTTCGCTACCCAGACCGGGGTGAGTTCGACCGGAGGGCGGCGCGGGGTTGCGGGTTACAGCCTCGTGGTCAGCTTCAATCAGCGCGCCGGCCCTGGCGTCCCGCGCACATGAACGCAATCTGAACGGCGCGGACATGCTGCGTTCACGCGGGCTCCCCTAATCTCTATCTCATGCCCCGAAGGACTTGATCCTCCCTGGGCCAGAGATCGGGAGAGCAGAATGACCACCATCCTCCACAAATCCGTCGCCGGCGCGCTCGCCGCGCTCACCCTCGGCGCAGCCGTCGCCGCCTCCGCAACGCCCGCCGCCGCCGATTGGCGCGGTCACCGTGGCGGTGGCTATCATCAGGGCTGGGGTGGCGGGCATCGCGGCTGGGGTGCCCCGGTTGCCGCGGGATTGATCGGCGCACTGGCTATTGGCGCTATCGCTGCGAATTCGAACCGGGGCTACGCGGAACCGGCCTACGCGGCAGGCTACGGGGGCGATTGTTTCCGTCAGGACCGCCCGACCTACGATCGCTGGGGCCGCTTTCTCGGCTACCGCGCTGTGACCGTCTGCGATTGATAGCCCGCAACACACGCTTGCGGTTCAGCTTGCCGCTACGCCTCCTCGCGGCTACTGACGAGACCCTCCGGGACGCCCCCTCCCGGAGGGTCTTCGCGTTTCAGGAGCACCATCGGGCCCGAGCCCTGATATCAGTTCTGGGATGAGAAGCCGTTCGGGAGAACAGGTGTCGCACCCGCCATCTGCGCAGGCCGGGCCTCATGCGAGGCGATCCGCACGGGCTTCGCCGGCGCGGAATGCTGCGGCGCCAGTGAGGCTTGCGGTTTCACCGGGCCAGCCGAGGCGCGCGGCGAGGGTTTGGCCGGAGCTGCGGGACCGTTCTGTGTCTCCGCCTTTTGCGCCGTTTCCTCTTCGCCGCCCGGCAGGGCCAAACCGAACCAGCGTTTCACGGTCGAAGGTTTCGGCTTGTCTTCCGTCCCGGCGGGCGTGCTCACGGGAGCCGCTACCGGAGCCTTGGCAGCAGCCACCTTCGTGGTGGTGGACTTGGCGGGCTCCGCCTTGCCGAGAATCGCCGGCTGAGCGGCAGCCTTGGCGGGCACGTTAGCGACGACAGGCGCCTCAACCGGCTTCTCTGTGGTCTTCGCAGCGGCCATCTGGACGAGGGGCGGCAGCGGGCGTCCCTTTGCATCCAGCGCCACTTCGACCGGCCCTTGCGCCAGCGCGTCGGGCCGACTGACTTCCAACACGCTTGCCATGCTGGGATGCTGGCCACCATCGCTGTAGACGACCTTTATGGGCTGCACGCCCTGCGCGATCAGTTCGGCAACCTTGGCGTCGTCGTGCTTCTGCTTCTGGACGAGCAAGGCGGTCTCGGACGGATCCTGCTTGAGGGGCGGGCAGGCGTCGGACGCCTCGAGCCCCTGACCGGGCAGCGCCGAACTCGCGTCGAACACGTAGTGACGGCCGCAATAATTCACCACCAGCTCGCGCTTGGTGACCTCGAACCGGTCGCTGCCTTCCTTGAGCTGCTTCCAGAACGCCATATTGGGGTCGAGCCTATGCCGCGCCACGTTTTCAGGCGTCATGCGGAACGGCAGGGATTGCATCTGGATCGAGCGCTGGCCACCCGCGAAGGCGTCGCGGGCGATCGCGTAGATTTCCTCGATCTGCTGGTCCGTCATCGAGAAACAGCCGGCGGACGAACAGGCGCCATGCACCATGATGGAACCGCCCGTATAGCCCTGAGCGCGGTCGAGCGCGTTCGGATAGCCGACGTTGAACGAGAGGTAATAATTGGAGTTCGGGTTCATCTGACCCGGCGTGATCGTGTAGAAGCCCTCGGGCACCTGGCGGTCGCCTTCCCGGCGCTTCGGGCCGAGCTGGCCCGACCAGCGGCACATGGGGAAGGACTTGAGCAGTGTGTATTGCCCGTCGGCCTTCATCTTCCAGATCTCGAGCTCGGCTTCCTTCTTGTAGGCCCGAATCAGGATCGGCGCCTGACGGGTCGTGCCCTTCTGTTCCATAAGGGCAACCGTTTCGGGCGGGATCGGCCGAAAAGCCTTGCCGTTGGCTCCGGTATCCTGGCAGGCCGACACCATGCCGGCAGAGAGAGCGACCAAGGCGGCGCGGCCGAGGGGCGCACCAAACTGTCCGAGCTTATGGCTGAAAGACGTCATGCGCTGTCTGGACCCGCTGAAAGACTGACAGAAAAGGCCCACGAGCGCGAACCTCACCCCAAGCCAATAGAAGCTTAATCTTACACCTTGGTTACCATGTGGCGAGCAAAAATCCACGGATGGTGAAGGAACTCTTAACCACACGCGCGCCTCAGGAAATTGCAGGCGACGCAGCGTCAGATCTTGCGGCCCATCGCCAGGAATTTCTCGGCGCGCGCCTCCCGGACCTCGTCTTTGGAAAGGCCTTGAAAAGCCCCCAACGCCTTCTCGATCGCATCGCCGGTCGCCGCGATCATCGCATCGGGATCGCGGTGCGCGCCGCCTGCGGGCTCGGGAATGATACCGTCGATGATCCCGAAGCGCAGCAGGTCCTGCGCGGTGATCTTCATGTTGGTCGCGGCATCCTGACGACGGCCGCTGTCGCGCCAGAGGATCGAGGCAGATGCCTCGGGTGAGGCCACCGTATAGATCGAATGTTCCAGCATCAGCACGCGATTGGCCGTCGCGATGGCGACCGCGCCGCCCGATCCACCCTCGCCCACGACGACGGCGACATTGGGCACGCCGAGCGCGAGGCAGGCCTCCGTCGAGCGCGCAATGGCCTCCGCCTGTCCGCGCTCTTCGGCATCGATGCCCGGAAAAGCGCCGGCCGTATCGACCAGCGAGATGACAGGCAGGTCGAAACGGTCGGCCAGTTCCATCAGTCGCACGGCCTTGCGATAGCCCTCGGGCCGGGTCATGCCGAAATTGTGCCGGATGCGACCGTCGGTGTCGGAGCCCTTTTCCTGGCCCATGACGCAGATCGAGCGTCCGCGAAAACGGCCGAAACCCGCGATCAGCGCCTCGTCCTCGCCAAACTTGCGGTCTCCCGCAAGCGGCGTGAAATCCTCGATCATGCCGGCGACGTAATGGATGAAGTGGGGACGCTGCTGATGGCGCGCCACCTGCGTCTTCTGCCATGGCGTCAGCGAAGAATACAGATCCGTCAGGGCCCTGGCGGCCTTGGCCTCAAGCCGGACGAGTTCCTCGCCGATTCCGACCGAATCGTCGGTGGCCAGCGCCCGCAGTTCTTCGACCTTGGCTTCAAGTTCGGCGACGGGTTTTTCGAAGTCGAGATAAGAACGCATGCTCATCGCGGAGGGGACCTTGCGGCACAAACGCCGGGAGACCGGATCGATACAGAACCAGCATGGTGCCACCGCGAGCCATGGGCAGCGGAGCGGGCGGAAATTGTCCATTTCGCCCGGTGAAGTCAAGCGGGGCAAGTCGCGCGCAGGGATTAAGCTTGCGGCAGAAGCCCGGTTCTGCCGACGAGGTGGCAAGGGAAGCCAAGTCGGCGCAGGGCTTTGGCCTATGCCCCGACACGCTTGCCGGCGACGCTGCCGACGCCCAGAACGATTGTCGCCCGCCGTTGGAACGTGAGCGCCTGCCAATGGCCGGACATGCCGATCGCCGTTCTGCTCTTGAGAAAGGTCAGCTGTAGAAGGTCAAATTGCTCGTCCGGAACAGCGCCTGCCTGGATCGTCTTGCGCCAATGCTCGACGTTCCAGTCGCAATCGAGACGCACGCCGCCCTGATCAATTGTGTGGCACAGCCCATCGTACCAGGTCGTGATCGCAAGCATTGCGGTGATCTTCTCCTTTGCGGAGAGCGATCCGTACCTCTTGCGAACCCGGTCGATATCCGCGTTCCCCGGAAAACCGCCTTGTTGCACCTTCGTATCGATGGCCCAGCGAATCTGCCGGGGCGTCGGCGTGGTGCCCTTGAACAGGCGAAGCAGGTCATCCTTCACGCTGGTCAGCAGCCGCACGTAATAATCGACCTGAACCTGCACCATGGCGTCCGACTCGAATAGGGCGTCGAATTCCTGCTTCAAAGTCGTCGACAGCTTCCCGCCCGATTGCTGAGCCAGCAACCCGTCCCTGCAGTCCGCCGTCTGAATTGCGGCGAGACATCCAGCGGAGAAGACGAGGCGGCCATGGTTGGGCATCAGCCGTGTGAGTTCCTGACTCAAGCCGGCGGAGGTCGGGAACTTGTCCCGGAAACGGCGCATGACCGGCTGAAGCGAGCCCTGACCGTAATTCCACTGCAGCACACCCACGGAAACGATCTGGGCATCGAAATTGCCGGTCGCACCTGCCCAGCAACCGCTGGTTTCGGTTGCCGAAACCTCCTTGAGAGCATCGAAGATGAAGCTTCGGGAAATACCGACCTTGGCGAGATCGTGCAGCACGGCCGGCGCGATGGCGATGTGCTGAGCATCGTCAACGGACTTGCAAGCCGACGCGGCGCCGGAGGTCAGAAGGGAGATAAAAAACCCGGCAATGACTACGGGGAGAGCGGTCCTCGACATCGCAAGACTCCAAAATAACTTGAACGCAACAAAGGAAGACTGGAAATTAACTTCAACTTAACCATCGAAATATTTTTTAAGCGCAGAGTCAATGGTGTTTTATCTCTCATCATCCGTCCGACAGCGGATGCAGGTCGCGCACCATCGCCTTGGTGCGCTCGTCCAGGACATGCGTGTAGATCTGCGTCGTCGAAATGTCGGCATGCCCCAGCAATTCCTGCACGACCCGAAGGTCCGCGCCGTTCTGCAACAGGTGGCTGGCGAAGGCATGGCGCAGCACATGCGGGCTGACGAGGTCGCCCCGCAACCCTGCCGCTCCGGCCACGCTCTTGAGATCGCGCGCGAAAGCCTGCCGGGTCAGGTGCCCGCTCTCGCTGTCGGCGGGAAAAAGCCAGGTGCTCGCCGCCGCCCCCGGCCGCACCTGCTTGAGAACGTCCAGATAGGTCACCATGGCCGCGCGCGAGGGCTCCGACAAAGGCACGAGCCGTTCGCGCCCGCCCTTGCCCTTGATCGTCAGCAGCGGATCGCGTCCTCGCGCAGCGCTGCGCGGCAAGGCCACCAGTTCGGACACGCGCAGGCCGGTCGCATAAAGCGTTTCGAGCAGGCAGGCCATGCGCGCCGCTCGCAGCCGTTCCGGGGCCGGGCGCCCGGGGTCCTCGATCCCCTCCTTGGCTGCCGCCAGCAGGCGATCGACCTCGTTCATCCCGAGCACCTTGGGCAGGACGCGCCCGCGCCGGGGACCCTCGATGACGGTCGTCGGATCTTCCGTACGCCGACCCTCCGTGTAGAGGAAGCGATGGAACTGCCGCACGCAGGAGAGGTGGCGCGCGCTTGTCGACGACTTGAAGCCGCGCGCCGCCAGATCCTCGAGATAGCCTCGCACCAGCGCTGTATCCGCGCTCATGGGATCGGCGCCCGATTCGGCGAGGTAGGTGCAGTAATCGTCGAGGTCGCGCCGGTAGGCGTCGAGCGTGTTCACCGCGGCCCCGCGCTCGGCGGCGATCATATCAAGGAACAGGGCGGTCAGACGGCTGGCGGGAACCGCGCTCATTTGGCAAGCTTCGAAGCCGGCAGCGTCTGCGTCATCTCGCGGGGCTGCGGCTCTACAAAAGTGACCAGCGCGATCATGCCGCCCCAGACCAGGGCCGCGAGCACGCCGACGACGATCACGAATCTGAACAGAGTGGGCACGAACGTCTCCGCATCGGGTCGGCTGCCGAAAACCGGCGTATTCGCAATGTTTCGATCACGGCGGAACAGCGAAATCAACCATTTGCCGCATCCGGCCCGCTCTCGATGTCATCATCCTGCAGGCTGGAGCTTAAATCCCCGTTCATGCCGTGCTAGGGAGGGAGGCGATGACTGAAAATCCCTACAGGATGCTGGCCCCGTCCACCTTCAATACGGACCCGGGCGGCCCCAATCCCCAGCGCCGCGACGCGCGCGCCATCAACCTCGTCCGCCGCCTGGGCGGGCGCTCGATCGTGCTCGTCGGCATCATGGGCTCGGGCAAGACGTCCGTCGGACGCAGGCTCGCTGCCCGCCTCGGGCTCGATTTCGTCGATGCCGACGCTGCCATCGAGACGGCGGCGCGCATGACCATCGCGGAAATCTTCAAGCGCCACGGCGAAGTTTTCTTCCGCGATCGCGAACACCACGTCATCGCCCGACTGCTGGCCGAGGGCCAGAAGGTGCTGGCGACAGGCGGCGGCGCTTTCATGCGTGAAGACACGCGAGCCAGCATTGCCGAGCGTGCCCTGTCGATCTGGCTCAAGGCCGATCTCGACGTGCTCATGCGCCGCGTCCGCAAGCGCTCCAACCGGCCGCTGCTCCACACCGAGGATCCGGAAACCACGATGAAACGACTGATCGCGGATCGGTATCCCGTTTACGCAATGGCCGATTGCACCGTCGTTTCGAGCGACGGACCCCATGACGGGGTCGTCGAGCACATCCTCACCACCCTGGAACGCGAGCTGCCGCACCTTCAGCCGGGCGAGGGCATGATCGTCCCCCCGGCACAAAATGGGCCTGCCATGACCACCGCCTCTAAAATCCCAGCCGCGATGCCGGCCGCACCTGCCGTGACCCGCGTGCCCGTCGAACTCGGGGCCCGCCGCTACGACATCCTGATCGGCTCCCATCTCATCGAGGAGGCCGGCAGCCACATCGCACATCTGTTCCCGGGCGCAGCCTGCACGATCGTCACCGACCGCAACGTCGCGGAACGCCATTTGCCCTCGCTCGAAGCCGGGCTCGAAATGGCGGGCATCCGGCACACGCGCTGCGTGGTCGAGCCCGGCGAGTCCTCGAAATCCTATGCCGTCTTCGCCACGGTCTGCGACGCGATCATTGCGGCCCGTATGGAACGGCGCGATCTCGTCGTCGCCCTGGGCGGCGGGGTCATCGGCGATCTCGCGGGCTTCGCGGCGGCGAGCGTCCGGCGCGGCATGCCCTTCGTGCAGATCCCGACTACGCTTCTGTCCCAGGTCGATTCGTCGGTAGGCGGGAAGACCGGCATCAATTCGCTCCACGGCAAGAATCTGGTTGGCGCCTTTCACCAGCCCTCACTGGTTCTCGCCGACACCGGCGCGCTCGCCACCCTGCCCGAGCGCGAGTTCCGCGCGGGCTATGCGGAAGTCGCGAAATACGGACTGATCAACGATCCCGCTTTCTTTGCGTGGCTCGAGCAGAACTGGCGGGGCGTCTTCGGCGCGGGGCCGGAACTGACCCGGGCCATTGCCACGAGTTGCGCCGCCAAGGCTGCCGTCGTCATTCGCGACGAGACCGAACAGGGCGACCGCGCCCTGCTCAATCTCGGCCACACCTTTGGCCATGCGCTGGAAGCACTGACGGGCTTCGACGGCACGCGCCTCGTCCACGGCGAGGCCGTCGCCATAGGCATCGCCTGCGCCTTCCGCTTCTCGGCCGGACTCGGCCTGTGCACCCACGAGGAATCTGATCGGGCCGTCGCACATCTGACGACGGTCGGCCTGCCCACCCGGATCCGCTCGATTCCCGGCTGGACAGCCGATGCGGATACGATGCTGCATGCCATGTACCAGGACAAGAAAGTCGAGCGCGGATCGCTCACCTTCATTCTGGCGCGCGGCATCGGACGCAGCTTCATCGCCAGGAACATTCCGGCCGGTGACGTGCGCGCCTTCCTGATCGACGAACTGAAGGACTGAAACCAAAAATATGGACGCCTTGGGAACAGCGACGAATCCGTGGGTCGCCCTCTGCATCGTCGTGTTCTGCCTCGCGCTGTCGGCGTTTTTCTCGGCCGCCGAGACGGCCCTGACCGCGGCCTCCCGGGCCCGGATGCACGCGATGCAGACGGCGGGCGACAAGCGGGCCCGGATTGTCAACCTCCTGCTGGCCGAACGCGAGCGGCTCATCGGCGCGCTGCTGATCGGCAACAATGTCGTCAACATCGGCGCCTCCGCCTTCACGACAAGCGTGCTCGTCGACCTGTTCGGCGCGGAAGGCGTTCTCTACGCCACGATCGGAATGTCGATCCTCGTCATCATCTTCTCCGAGATCATGCCGAAGACCATCGCGATCACCTCTACCGACCACGCCGCCCTGCGGCTGGCGCGTCCCGTCGCAATCTTCGTCGCGATTTTCGGTCCCATCGCCAACGGCGCGAACCTGATCGTGCGCACATTGCTGCGCCCCTTCGGTATCAGCATCGGCGACAATCAGGCGGTCCTGTCCGCGCATGAGGAATTGCGCGGCCAAGTCGATCTGCTGCATCGGGAGGGCGGCGTCGCGCGCACCGATCGCGACATGTTCGGCGGCCTGCTGGACATCAAGGAGATGACGGTTTCCGACGTGATGGTCCATCGCACGAAGATGCGCACCATCAACGCCGATCTGCCGCCCGAAGACCTTGTGCGCGAGATCCTCGCGTCACCCTATACGCGCCTGCCGCTTTGGCGCGGAGAGCCTGAAAACATCGTCGGCGTGCTCCACGCCAAGGATCTGCTGCGCGCGCTCGACCTCGCCAAGGGCAATGCGAAGGCGGTAAAGATTTCGGAGGTGGCGCTCGATGCCTGGTTCGTGCCCGACAGCACCGGCCTGCAGGACCAGCTTCAGGCTTTCCTCAAGCGCAAGACGCATTTCGCGCTCGTCGTCGACGAATACGGAGAGGTGATGGGCCTCGTCACGCTCGAGGACATCCTTGAGGAGATCGTCGGCGACATTCGCGACGAACACGACATCGCGCTGCAAGGCGTCCGCCCCCAGCCGGACGGCACCGTCAATGTCGATGGCTCGGTGCCGATCCGCGATCTGAACCGCGTGATGGACTGGCACCTGCCCGACGAGGAAGCCACAACCATCGCAGGGCTCGTGATCCACGAAGCCCGCGCCATCCCGGAAACCGGACAGATCTTCACCTTCCACGGCTTCCGCTTCGACGTCGCCCGCAAGAACCGCAACCGCATCACGCTGCTGCGCATACGGCCAGTCGTCTCGCGCGGCGAGGACGACAGCGGCTAGGCGGGCGCGACGACGGTCGTGACCGGGGCCATGGCGGGAACAGCAGCCTCCGGTTCGGCCATGAACTGCGCCCGCGCCAGGGCCGCGAAACGTCCGTTCTGCGCGACCAGTTCGGCGAAGGACCCTGTCTCGACAATGCGCCCCTGATCGAAGACGAGAATGCGCGTCGCGTTGCGCACCGTCGCGAGTCGATGCGCGATGACGAAGGTGGTGCGGCCCTGCGTCGCCGCATCCAGCGCCGACTGCAGCTGGCGCTCGGTGGTGGCGTCCAACGCGCTGGTCGCCTCGTCGAAGATCATGATCGGCGGATCTTTCAGAAGAGCGCGCGCGATCGAAATGCGCTGGCGCTCGCCGCCCGACAATGAGCGTCCGCGCTCGCCCACAAGTGTCGCAAGCCCGTCAGTCTGGCGCGCGACGAAGTCCTGGGCCTGCGCGCGGTCCAGCGCGAGCTGGATTTCCTCGTCGGTCGCGTCGGGTTTGCCCACCCGCAGGTTTTCCTCGATGGAGCGCGCAAACAGCATCGGCTCCTGGAAGACAACGCCGATGTTCCGGCGCAGCGATACCAGCGTCATGTCGCGGATGTCGATACCATCGATCTTCACGGCGCCATGTACGGGGTCGAAGACGCGGTGCAGCAGGCTCAGCGTCGTGGACTTGCCCGAGCCCGTCGTGCCGACGAGTGCGACGGTTTCGCCGGGCTCGACCACGAAGGACACGTCCGACACGGCGATGCGGCGCCCATCGTAGGAGAAGGTCACGTTCTCGAAGGCCACGCGCCCCTGCATCCGGCCCGCATCCTTCGCACCCGGACGGTCGGAGACACCCGGCTGCGTGTCCAGGACGTCGAAGAACTCCTGCAGCTTCGGCGACAGCATGAAGATCCAGTTGGTGAAACTCACCACCTGTTCGAGCCGGCCGATCAGCATGGTCGCGAAATTCATGAAGGTCACGATTTCGCCGATGCTCGCGAGCCCCTGCAGATGCAGCCACGTGCCGAGCAGGAAGATCGCGACCAACGTCAATGTCGCCGAGGCCCGAGTCGCAACCGCGGCCAGCGCCCACCACGACAGGACGGGCATCTGGGCTGCGAGCAGATTGGTGATAATCTGGCGCATGGCGCCGGTCTCGGCATCCACCCGCGTGAAACTCTGGATGACCGGGACATTGCCGAGCGCATCGGACGCGCGCTCGGCGAGATCGGTATTGAACCGCTCGACGACGCCCTGCAGGCCCTCCGTGCGGCGGAGGACGATGGTGGTCAGGAACCCGAAGAAGAAGACGAGCACGATCAGGAGCCCTGCCAGCCGCCAGTTGATGAACAGGGAGGCGGGCAGCAGCACGAACAGGGCGAGGAAGGACGCGCAGTTTTCCCGGAAGAACGACAACCACAGGGTCGCCATGCCCGCGGCACCGTCGAGCATGGTCTTGAGCAGCCGGCCCGAATGGATGGCGGTGTGGAAGCTCAGCGGCAGATGGAGCACATGGTCGAAATAATTGCCGGTCACCGCGAGCCGGCGGCGATGCGACAGGCGGTCGGCATGCAGGGCCACGAGCACGGCCGCCGCGATGGTGAACAGGCCGAACCCGACCCAGGCGCCGACAAGTGGCATCAGATCTTCGAACCGAAGCGGCGGCGCGGATTCCTTCTGCGCATTGGCAAGCTTGTCGATGATCCGCCCGAACAGGACGGGCTCCGCGAACTGCGCAGCCGCCAGCGCCAGATTGGCGAACACCAGGATCACCGCCAGGCGATATTCACTGCCGAGCTGCTTGAGGACGCGGACGTAGATACGAAGAATGTTCATGACAGGGCGGCCCGGCGGGAGAAGTAACGTACAGAATGAGCAAACTTTGTTTCGCCCCTATAGCCGAGCGCGACGGGGTTGACCATCGGAACGCGAGGGCATTGCGACGGGGACGCCCCTGCAAAAACGCTTGGTTTCGCGACGGCCAGCCTCTACCTTCAACCGACGCTGACGTTTGGAGCCACGGCCATCCACATGAGCAAGGTCTATTCGGATTCCCGGTCGGCTCTCGCCGGCCTATTGAAGGATGGCATGACGGTCATGTCCGGGGGCTTCGGCCTCTGCGGCATCCCGGAAAGCCTGATTCTCGCCATTCGCGACACAGGCGCGCGTGACCTGACCGTCATCTCGAACAATGCGGGCGTCGACGGCATCGGCCTCGGCATCCTTCTCGAGACCCGCCAGATCCGCAAGATGATCTCGTCCTATGTCGGCGAGAACAAGCTGTTCGCGCAGCAATATCTGGCAGGCGAACTGGAGCTCGAGTTCAACCCGCAGGGCACGCTGGCCGAGCGCATCCGGGCAGGCGGCGCGGGCATCCCCGCCTTCTTCACCAAGACCGGCGTCGGCACGATCATTGCCGAAGGCAAGGACCTGCGTGAATTCGACGGCGAGACCTATGTGATGGAGCGCGGCCTCGTCGCGGACATCGCCGTCGTCCATGCCTGGAAGGGCGATACAGAGGGCAATCTCGTCTATCGCAAGACCGCCCGGAACTTCAATCCGATGATGGCCACCGCCGGCAAGGTCACGGTTGCCGAGGTCGAACATCTCGTCCAGCCCGGCGAGATCGAGCCCGATCACATCGTCACGCCGGGCATTTTCGTGCAGCGCATCGTGCATGTTCCCGAAGCGCAGAAGCGCATCGAGCAACGCACGACGCGCAAGCGCATCTGACACCAAACCGGCATCCTGGGAGACGTTTCGATGGCCTGGACACGCGAAGATATGGCCGCGCGCGCCGCGAAGGAATTGCGCGACGGTTTCTATGTGAATCTCGGCATCGGGATTCCCACCCTCGTGTCGAACTACATTCCGGCCGGAATGACCGTGCAACTGCAGAGCGAGAACGGCATGCTCGGCATGGGTCCCTTCCCCTACGAGGGGGAAGAGGACGCCGATCTCATCAACGCGGGCAAGCAGACGATCACCGAACTGCCCACGACGAGCTACTTCTCCAGCGCCGATTCCTTTGCCATGATTCGTGGCGGTCATATCGACCTTTCGATTCTCGGTGCCATGCAGGTCGCGGAAAACGGGGATCTCGCCAACTGGATGATCCCCGGCAAGATGGTGAAGGGCATGGGCGGCGCGATGGATCTCGTCGCAGGCGTCAAGAAGGTAGTGGTCGTGATGGAGCATGTCGCCAAGGACGGTCCCAAGCTCCTCCACCGCTGCAACCTGCCCCTGACCGGCTCGGGTGTCGTCGACATGGTCATCACCGATCTCGGCGTCTTCACCATCGACAAGCACGGCTCGGGCGGGATGACGCTCGTCGAACTCGCCACCGGCGTTTCGGTCGAGGAGATCAAGGCCAAGACGGAAGCCACATTCCATGTAGGCGCGGGGCTGAACTAGCCGCGCCCGCTCTGGTCGTTGTCACAGACGTTCGCGCTGGTCTTCCCGCGCGAAATCGTGCCGGCCCGTGAGGCGATCCCAACCTCTTTCGACATTCTCCCGCGCGCTGCGGAATGCGCGATCGGCTACGTCCCAATTGACGATCCGCTCACTCGCGCCGGTGGCGTCGACGGGCCCTGCACCCGAATCGTGCCAGTAGGCGACAGCCACCGCGAGGAGGAAGCCCAAAATAATTCCCAGTAGAAGCCGCATCTGTCTCGCCCTCGTGCCGACGCCCAAATGGGACCGGCAGCAAGCTCAACTGTGATGCGCGGACCGGAGTTCCCGACCGTCCCTGCGGGCGGGGGGCTCAATTAAAATTTCATCACAGTTTATGCGGAGATAAGCTTTCGCTTGCCTTATACTTATGATTATATCACACCCGAAAAGGCGAATGGCCGGATAATGGGTTTGGAAAAAACCTTGGCCGGCGCCAGCTCTGGAGGGAACGAGACAGCGGCACTGTAGCCCCAGGGCGAACGTCCATCCGCTGTGCCGTCGTGTTTGAGGACACGACGCTCACGCGCCCTCCATCTCAAAATCCGCCCGGCTCGCCCTCAGAGGCAGCATTGCCGGGACTTCGCGCGGTGTGGTTTGAAGGGTGACCGATATGGACGTCAGTATGCTGGACGCCGCAGGAAAAGCGTTCGTAATGCTCCTGGATCCTTTCAGGATGTCGTTGCTGTTCCTGGGTGTGATCATGGGGCTCGTGCTCGGCATCCTGCCGGGCATCGGAGGCCTGGCGGGCACGGCCCTGCTGCTTCCATTCACCTTCAACATGGACCCTTACGCGGCCATGGCCCTTCTTCTCGGGCTCGGCGCGACGACCGCGACGGGTGACCCTATCCCCGCCATTCTCTTCGGCGTGCCCGGAGGTGCAGGCTCCGCCGCGACGGTGCTCGATGGCTTGCCCATGGCCAAGCGCGGAGAAGCCTCCCGCGCACTCAGCGCCGCCTACATGTCCTCCATGATGGGCGGCGTTTTCGGCGCCATCCTGATGGCGGCATTGCTGCCAGTACTCCGGCCGATGATGCTCTACATCGGCTCACCTGAACTCCTCGCCTTCGCGGTGCTCGGCATTTCCATGGTGGCCGTGCTCTCGGGCAGCGCACCACTTCGCGGCCTTGCGGCCGGCGGGCTCGGCCTGATGGTCTCGATGGTCGGCTCGGACCCCCAGACGGGCACACTGCGCTGGACACTGGACAGTCTCTACCTCTGGGAGGGCGCGCCGATCGTGCCCATTGTGCTGGGTCTCTTCGCGCTTCCGGAGCTGGCCGACCTCGCCATTTCGCGCACGTCCATCGCGCCGGGCGCCAAGCAATTGCAAACCTCCACGTCCGGCATGATCCAGGGCGCGCGAGACTGTTACAAGCATTGGTGGCTGGTCCTGCGATGCAGCTGGATCGGCGCATTCCTCGGTGCGGTGCCGGGTATCGGCGGCGCCATCGTCGACTGGGTCGCCTATGGCCACGCCCTGAAGACGGAGAGAGGCGCGGCGGGCTCGTTCGGCAAGGGCGACGTCCGCGGCGTGATCGCATCGGAGAGCGCCAACAATGCGAAGGAGGGCGGCTCGCTCGTGCCCACCGTCGCCTTCGGCGTTCCCGGAAGCGCGGGCATGGCGATCCTGCTCGGGGCATTCCTGATCCACGGTCTGGTGCCCGGACCCGACATGCTCACCAAGAACCTCGACATCACCTATGCGATGGTGTGGAGCGTGGCGCTCGCCAATATTCTGGGCGCGGGTCTCTGCTATCTCTTCAGTGCGCAATTCGCGCGTCTCGCAACGCTCCGCTACACGTTGATCCTGCCGGCGACCCTGGCGATCATCTATATCGGCGCGTTCCAGGGTTCGCGGAACTGGGGCGATCTCTACACGCTGCTGATCTTCGGCGTGCTCGGCTGGACAATGAAAATGCTGAAATGGCCGCGTCCGCCGCTGCTGCTCGGCTGCGTGCTCGGTGAGATCGTGGAGCGCTATCTCTTTATCTCGATCCAGCGCTACGGCGTGGACTGGTTCGCCCGTCCCCTCGTCATCATCATCTTCGCCATCGCGCTGATCGGCCTGCTGCGCCCCTTCCTGCAGGACGTGAAGATCCACGGCGGGCTGCGACGCATGCTGACGGATTTCCACGCCACGCCGAACCTTCAGAAAGACCAGATTTTCTACCTCTTTCTGATGTCCGTGCTCGGCTACATGATGTGGGAGGCCTCGCACTGGAACATGAGCGCCAAGATCGTGCCGATGATCGTCGGCTCGGTGGCGGGCGTATGCATGGCTGTCAGCCTGTTCAACTACATGTTCAGACGGCCCGAGGCGCAGGTCGCGCTCGGCATGGGCGAGGAAGCCCGCGAGCAGGTCGAGCAGAAGATCCACATGGACCTGGAATCGGATACCGACCACCTTCCGACCAAAGTCGTCCTTATGCGGGCGGGCATCTTCTTCGGATGGTTGATCGCGTTCATGGCTTCCATGGCGACCATCGGGCTCATCCCGACGGTGCCGATCTTTGTCGTCGCCTTCATGCGCCTCGAAGAGACCAAGGAAAGGTGGTCGCTCGTCATCCCGCAGGCGGTCTTGCTGACGATCTTCGTCTACGTTCTGTTCGACCAGTTGCTGACCATCCCGTGGCCGCCCACGCTGATCGGCTCGTGGATCCCCGCGCTTAAGGGCTTGATCCCCTCGGTCTGAGTGACGACGACGGACAAACACGCGAATGGCCGGGGGATACCCCGGCCATTTTTTCGTCCACGCTCGACGGACGCGACTGAAGCGGAACCTTGCCGGTCCTTCCGGGTTCCCGCTCGTTCAGGGTCTCTGATAGACAGTGCCCCAGGTTTGAAACGCGCATGGTGGGACTGCAGGTGAGCCTCGATCGAGAAGGCAAAGCAAAGGCCCGCGCGTGGTCTGGCGGCCTCTGGACCTTCGCGCCCTGGGTCGCCGTGTTCCTGGCGATCTTGGTGATCGCCGGCGCCTGGACGGTCCTGCCGCTGCAGAACTGGATGCAGGCCTTCAGCCATTGGGTGACAGGTTACGGAGCGGCCGGCGCCATAGCCTTCGGGCTGGCCTACATACTTGCAATGCTCCTTCTCGTGCCGGGCGCGCCCATGACCATCGCCGGCGCCATCGTTTTCGGCTGGTGGGGTGCGCCCCTCGTTCTCGTGTCGGCCACGACCGGCGCGACTCTGGCTTTTCTCATCAGCCGGTTCTTCCTCCGCGACCGCCTGCGCAACCTGATCGAATCGCGCCCCGCTCTCAAAGCGACTGTCTCGGCAGTGGACGAGGAGGGCTGGGTTGCCCTCGCGCTCATCCGGCTCAGTCCCGTGATACCCTTCAACGTGCAGAACTATCTGCTCGGCGCGACAAAGGTCGCGACCTCGACCTATTTCGCCTCAACGCTGGCCGGGATGATTCCCGGCACGTTGCTGAGCACCTATCTCGGCGTGCTCGGTCGCGCCGCGGGCGAAGGCGGAACCTCCGCATTGCAATGGATATTCCTCGGGCTCGGTCTCGCCGCGACGGTCGCTGTCGTCGTGGTGATCACGACGAAGGCCCGGGAAAAATTGGCTCGAAAAGGCATGGGTGATCGGGGATGAGCGTGAGGGCGGACCAGATCACCCGCGAGGGAGACACCTGCTGGCGCATCGTGACCGCCAGCCGAGCCGCGTTTCTGGTGGATGGCAAAGCTCATTATGCTGCCGCCAAGGCCGCCATGCTGAAGGCCCGCCGCTCGATCCTGTTGCTCGGCTGGGAATTCGATCCCCGCACGCGTCTCGAACCCCACAAGCCCGACGACGGAATCGACGCGATCGGCGCCTTCCTGAACGACCTCGCATTGCGCCGTCCCGAAATCGACGTGCGCCTGCTGATCTGGGACATGTCGGCGCCCATCGCCGCCGCCCATGATTTCTTCCCCCAGCGGGCCAAGAGCTGGTTTCGCGGCAGGGTCCGGTTCCAACTCGCCGCAGGGCTCGCGCTCGGCGCGTGCCATCACCAGAAAATCCTCGTCATCGACGACGAGATCGCCTTCTGCGGTGGCGGCGATTTTGCGATGGGTCGCTGGGACACCAACCATCACCACGACAGCGAGCCGAGCCGCCGCCTGCCCGTCTCTGAAAAACCCTATCCGCCGCGCCACGACGTGATGATGATGGTCGAGGGCGACGCCGCTCGCGCGCTGGGCGATCTCGGCAGGGCGCGCTGGCAAGACGCGATCGGCAAGCCTTTGCCCGGACCTGCCTCGGGCAGCGACGCGAGCGACCCCGAAAGCGGCCACGAGCTCTCGTCGTGCTGGCCCGACCACGTGACGCCGGACATCGGGCCGGCCGGCATCGCCATCGCTCGGACACACCAGTCCCGCGGCGGCGTGAGCGCCATACGCGAGAACGAGCGGCTTCACCTGGCAGCCATCGTCGCGGCGCGCGATGTCATCTATCTGGAAAATCAATATTTCGCCTCGGCCGCCGTCGGCGGCGCCCTGGCCGCTCGGCTGAAAGAAGAGAACGGCCCCGAAGTGGTGTTGGTGACCTCGCCGACCAGCGCCGGTCTGATCGATCGCACCATCATGGACGCGGCACGCGAAGCCCTGCTCGCACGCCTGCACGCCGCCGACCGCTTCGGCAGGTTCCATCCGTTCGAGGCTCGGACAGACGCGGGCGGCTGCGTCATCGTGCATTCGAAGGTGACCATCATCGACGATGTCCTGCTGCGCATCGGCTCCTCGAACCTGAACAACCGCTCGTTCGGCTTCGATACGGAATGCGACATTGCAATCGAAGCCCGGCGGGGCGAGGCGCACGCGGAAAAGCGGGCCGCGATCAGGGCTTTTCGCAACCGCCTGGTCGGCCATTTCCTCGGCCGCGCGCCGGAGGAATTCGGCAGCGCCTGCGAATGCCATGGGAGCCTCGCGCGCGCCATCCACGCGCTGGGGGGCGGGGCAGGCGGACGCCTGCGCCCGATCGTCCGCCGCGAGCCGAGCCTGTTTTCGGCCTTCGTCGCCCGCTGGCACCTCGGCGACCCCTTCGGCGTCGAGGATGCCTGGCGTCCATGGCGTCGGCATGCAGCGCGGCAGAAGATCGTTCGGCAACAGGTGACGGCCGTGCCGCCCTACGCGGCGCCGGGCGATCCAGTGTGAAGTTCGAGTTCCACCACCAGAGGCAGATGGTCCGAGGCGACGCGCGTCACCTCGGTGCGAATCACCTCGACGCTGCGCACGCTCACGTCTCCACGCGTAAAAACGTGATCGATGCGCAGCACCGGAAAGCCCGCCGGAAATGTCGGTTTGGGCTTCCCCATGCCGGGTGCGCGCTGCGCATCGCTCATGCGCCGTGACAGGCGGGCATAGACGCGCGAGCGCGGCACGAGATTGAAGTCGCCGACCAGCGCGACAGGGCCGGTGCAATCGGCACGCCCGATCCAGTCCGGGCCGAACAGCACATCCGTCTGGGTGCGCCGCTCGCGGGCCACCAGCGAGAGATGCGTGTTGAGAACCTGCAGCGAGAGATCCCCCACCTCGATCTGCGCCCAGAGAGCGCCACGGGGCTCCAGGGTGCGAAGTCCCGGCCTTCCGGGAAGAGCGCCCGTGTGCATGAGCTTCGAGGGCAGAGTCGTCAGGATGGCGTCGCCATAAAGCTCCTCGAGCACGCGCACGGCCGGATGAAAATGTGAATCCATTCCGAGCGCCCGCGCGATTTCCTCGGCCTGGTCGACCAGGCCCGTGCGTTTGCGCAGGACGTCGACCTCCTGCAGCGCGACGATGTCGGGCCGCGCCTCCCCGATCACCTGGGCGATTCGTTGCGGCGAGATGCGGCCATCGACGCCGAGGCAACGATGGACGTTCCAGGTGAGAAGTCGAATGACGGTCACGCAAACCTGCTGATTGGAAGATGGCGGGCACGCCGAGCGCGTTCGACAACGCCAACCCTCACCGGACGTTCAACGCGTTGCAACACACAATCATTCGGAGCGGCACGCAAGCTCGCGCAGGAACCTCGCGCGTAACGCGCGGTTGACCCGCGACACTGCCGACCTGAGAAAAGGATCACCCATGCCCGATATGCCGAAGTCCCCCGGAACGGCCCCCGGCCAGCCCGGCGACACGCCGACTTATCCGCCCCTGCCGCCCGGTCCGGAAGAGCCGCCGGTCGTGCCCCCGGACGTACAACCGCCCGTGCCTGTGACAGACCCAGAACCGGCCCCTCTGGGCATTCCGCCCACAGTGCCGCCGAGCGTTCCGCCCGGGCCCTCCGAGCCCGAGATTCCCGCGACGATGTGACTGGATGTGTCTGACTCCCGCGTACGTGTATTCGCGGCATGAAGGTCCCTCGCGAAGATGCGGAGTTTTGAGTCGCATCACCTGGGGAAAACCAACGGTCGTGCCGCCGTGCGCGCACGCACCCGATGTCTTCGGTCTGGCTGGCGGGAGCCGATCCGCGCGCCGGTTGCCGGAGTCTCGTCGGGCAATCCATGACCCGAGGAGTAAGCCGGGCGCCCGGGACAAAGTGTCCGGCGCCCGGCAGGAGTGCTTGAGCTTCAGATTGCCTTGAGATGCTGGGCGAGGTGCTTGTTCATTTCGAACATGGTCACCTTCTTCTTGCCGAACACGTGCTCAAGCTTGTCATCGGCGAGGATCTCACGCTTGTTCTCGGGGTTCTGAAGATTGTTTTTCTTGATGTATTCCCAGACCTTGCTGACAACTTCCGAGCGGGCCAGCGGATCGGCGCCGACGACGGCCGCCAGTTCCTTCGAGGGCTGCAGCGGCTTCATGAAAGCGGAATTTGCCTTGGGAGCCGCCTTGCTTTCGCTCGTGGAATCGGCCGGTTTCTTCGCCATGGGTGCCTCCGTGGAAACGTTGAATGATGGAAACGTTGAACAAAACGGGTAAGCCGCCGCTCACCGACTGAACGGGTGACCAGCGACTGTCGTTCCGCATCTGCACCTTTTCAGGCTCAGATGCAACGCAGATGAACCCGCGACACTGTCCTGACAGGGGAGAACTCGATGAACAAGCCCAGCAAACCACCGGGAGACGGTGCCCGCGAGAAGCCGGGAAGCAACGGCGACAGCCTCGCCGAAAGCAGCGTCAACGCCGGACCGGCCATGCCCTCGGGCGGTCCGGCCCGCGACCAGGGGCACCATGAGCTCACGGAAAACGACCAGCGCACCGGTCTCGAGGAGGCGGAGAAGGCAGGCAAGAGCCCCGCCAAGCCTTGAGGTCCTTCGTCACGCTTTTTTAGGCCGGCGGAGCTACACTTTCGAGCATGCAACCTCACGTCGCCCCCACCTCGTCCGACACGCCGCCTGCCGCGTTCGGTACGGGGGGCCGCCCGGGCTCGATCCGGTCTTCGTTGGCGAGCGGCGCTTGGCTGACCCGCGAGCGGGTGACCGCCTATGCGGGGATGCTGGTCGCCGGTTACGCGGTGACTGCCATTCTGGTCGTGGGCACGAGCCAGGGAATGCTGGACCGGCTCGGGAGACCTGTCGGCACCGATTTCGCGATGCTGTGGACGGCAGGACTGGCGGTCCTGCACGGCGATGCAGAGCTGCCCTTTTCGCTGTCGCGACTGGCTGCGATGATGGCAGCTCTTTTTGGACCGGAGGCGGGTGTAACGCCATGGCATTACCCGCCCTACTTCCTGCCCGTCGCCGCCGCGCTCGCCGCCTTGCCCTATTTCTGGGCTCTTGCCCTCTGGCAAGGAGGCACCCTCTGCCTCTATCTCGCGGCAATGCTGGCGAGCATGTCGCAGTCTGCGGCAAGGCAAGGGCAGGTCATCCTGCTCGCAGCCGCCTATCCGGCCGTTTTCGTCAACCTCGGGCACGGTCAGAACGGTTTCCTGACCGCCTCCCTATTCGCGGCCGGAGCCGTCAACATCACGCGCAGGCCTTGGCTCGCCGGCGTATGTTTCGCGCTGCTGTCCTACAAGCCGCAGTTTATGCTCGTCCTGCCGGTTGCGCTGCTGGCCGGGCGGCACTGGCGGACGATCGCCGCGGGCTGCGGGACCTGGCTGGTCTTGACCCTGGCGCTCCATGAATGGCTCGGCGCCGGACCATGGCTGGCCTTTTTCGACAGCCTTCCGGACACGCGCAGACTGACGCTCGAACTCGGCGCGACCGGGTGGGAAAAGATCCAAACCGTCTTTGGGGCGATGCGCCTGGTCGGATGTCCCATGTGGCTGGCCTATGCGGCGCAGGCTGCCACGACACTCTGCGTCCTGATCGCCGTGGCGCGCATCTGGGCATCGGACGTCGATGCCCGCCTCAAGGGCGCGGCCCTGATGACCGCTGCGCTTCTATCGACACCGTATTGCGTCGATTACGATCTGGTGATTCTCGGGCCGGCCATGGCGCTGCTGGTTTCCTATGCGCTCGAAAAGGGCTTCGCGCCGTATGAGATCAGCCTGCTCGCACTGGTCTGGATCATGCCGCTCGCGGCGCGTCTAGTTGCAGGGGCGACATTCATTCCTCTGGGACCCGTCGTCCAAATCCTGTTCTTCGTCTGGCTGGTCAGGCGAAGCCGCGACGCCGCGACCCCATATCGCGGCGTCCCGATGCTGCCCCTGTCTCAGACGCCCTTGGCCGGAAAATAACGTTCGAGCCAGTCGGTCAGCACATGCCGCACGCGCGTGTTGGAATCGGCGAACATGAAGTGATCGGTATCGGCGAACAGGTGCAGTTCCGCCGGTTGTTTCGCCTTCTTGAACATCTCGATCGATTGCTCCGTCGGCGTCACGCTGTCCTGCGCCGAGTGCAGCAGCAGGACGGGACGGGGAGCGATCTGCCCAATGACATCCTCGGCGCGAAAATCGAACATACTCTGCGCGGTCTCCGCCGGAAAAGTCTGCACGGAACGATCGACCACATGCGTACGAAGTCCCTGCGGAATCGGCACGATGTCGTAGCGCGAGACCATGAGCGACGACCCCGTACGCTCCCGATGCTTCCAGCCCTCCTCGAGCATCGCGAGAAAGCGCGCATACCCGTCCGGCGTATTGTGCTGTCCCTGGAACTTGCGCTCGCCGTGGCCCCAGCCCGAGGCTGAAATCACCGCTCCGATGCGCGGGTCGACGCCCGTCGTATAGACGGCGACGGCTGCGCCGAAACTGCTGCCCAGCACGGCGATCCTTTGCGGATCGACCTGCGGATGCTGGCTCAGGAACGTCACCGCGTTGCGCGTGTCGCTGACCTGATCGAGACAGATGATGCGGCCCTTCTCTCCCTCGCTGTCCCCGCAGCCGCGCATGTCGAAACGCAGCGTGATGTAGCCGAGCGACGAGAGCATCGCGCAGGGCTTCGTCACATTCCCCGCATCCATATTGCTGCCGAAACCGTGCAGCACGACGATCGCCGGACGGCGTTCGCCAGCAGCCATGTCGTCGGGCATGCGGATCGCCGCCGAAAGGGCGAGCCCGTCAGACTCGAAACCAAGCTTCTGTTCCAAAATTCTGCTCCTGAAATCCCGCTTCTTGAAGCGGTGCCGTTACTTGGCGAGGTCGACGACGGCCTGCGGTGCGTTCACAACCTTGAGCGTGATTCGCGCCAGATCCTGATGCGACATCGGTTCGATGGTCAGCGTGAGACGCTTGGCGTCGGCGAGGAACGCAGGATCCCTCATCGTGCTCTCGAAGGCCGCGCGCAGCATGGCGACGCGGTCATCCGGCACGCCGGGCGGCAGGAAGACGCTGCGGCCGAAGTCGGATTCGGCGGACAGGAATTCCGCCACCTGCTTCTGCACTGGGTCCGTCATCAGTTCGGCGAGCGTGGGCACGTCCGGTGCGCTGGGCTCGCGCGTGATAGAGGCGAAGACGATCGGCTTGATCCTGCCTTGCGCGATGGCCTCGGGCATGGCGAGTTGCACGCTCACCCAGGAGGCCCCGCGCCCCTCGATCTCGCCGCGCTCCATCGCGAGATTGAGATCGGCGGCGCCCTTGTAGCCGGTCACGATCTTGAACTTGGTACCCAGAAACCTGTTCAGCAGATTGGGCACGATATAGGTCGGCGAACTCGGGCCGGTGGCGCCGATGACGACCTCCGTGGTCTTGGCCTCCTCGATGCTCTGGGCCTTGGCGGTGTGCCACAGCGACAGCATGTTGCGCACGGGCGCCATGTTTCCGAGCCACAACCATTGACGCGCATCGTATTTGGCATATTGCGGCTGCAGCACCTGGTTGAGCACGATGGTCTGCTGCGTCATCGCCATGTTCAATCCATCGGCCGGCATGACGCTCTGGATGGTGTTGGCGAGTTGCAGGCCGCCCGACTGGCCACCCGTATATTTGATGATGATCTTCGGGTTTTCCGGGATGTATTTGGGCATGTGCTCGGCGAGCACCTGCGCATAGGGACCAAAGCTCCCACCCGGATCGGAGCCGACGAAAAACGTGATGTTCTTGCCGCGATAGAAATCGGCGAGGGCATCTGCCTGCGCGGGAGCGGAGGCGACCGCAACTGATAGCGCGAGCAAGGCGCCTGCGAACCGGGAATATCGGGACATGGTATTTCCTCCAGAGAGCTTTCTTGTTTTTTGGTCACTGCCGGGTCTGAAGCCCGGCTCGCTGATCATGCTTTGATGGCGGGCGGAGGAACGCCCAGTTCTCCGGCGACCTTCAGGAGATCCTGCCAGCTCTTCGCGCTGACACGGACCCCGCTCGCGCGCCGCCGTTCGGCTTCCGCCGCTCCCCGTTCACCGGGCAGGCGGATCTCGTCCACGCCCTCCATGCGCGGCAGGCTGTGGATGATCCCGGACAGCAGATCGATGTCGGATGTAAACGCGTCGAGCGGCCGGAAGCGCGCAATGTCGATCAGGATGATCGACGCGTTCTGAACATGCGCCCGCTTGCCGTTGGGACCGAGCATGGCGGACAGGATGGGCGCGCCGGCCAGTACGCTGGTGAGGCACTCGTTCATCAGGGCGAGCCCCGCCCCCTTGGCCCCGCCCATCGGCAGCGGGATCGAGGCCTGCGCCGCGTCTGTCGTGGAGCGCCCATTGGCATCCAGCGCCCATCCTTCCGGAATCGGCTCGTTCGTTTGCCGCGCCTGCTTCAGCCGTCCGTTGGCGACGATGCTGGACGCCATGTCGAGCACGATCGCGCCCGATGGCCCGCCCGGCACGGCGATGGCGACCGGCGCTGTCGAGACGCTGGGAACACGCGCGCCGTGATAGGCCATGATCGGCGGCCCAGCCCCGAGTACGACCGCCGCAAAGCCCTGCTGCGCCGCCTTCTCCGCATAGCAGCCGATCGCACCCGTGTGCGTAGTGCGGCTGACGAGGGCCATGCCGATACCGAACGCCCGCGCACGGGTCTGGGCGGCCGCAAGCCCCGCCATCATCGCCACCGGTCCCGCCGCCCTTTGCGCATCGAGCGAGAAGACAGCGCCCAGATCGACCCGCATCTCCGGGACCGCGACTGGATCGAGCTGTCCCTTGTCGATCATACCCAGATAATTGGGCACGCGGCTCACCCCATGCGAAGCCGTGCCCCGCAGATCGGCCCAGAGCAGCACCTCGGCCACGGTCTGCCCATCCACGGCCCTCATGCCGCGCGCAGCGAAAAGCGCGGACACGAAAGCCGCGAGATCCCGAGGCGTGATGACAACCGCGCCAGGCTTCATCGGACCACTCAAGCTGCGCGATCGTGGGCGACGAGGCCGAAAGTCGACGCGGACTCCCGCAGGAGCTTGGACGGATCATGGGTGTTCATGGGTGTCTCTCCGGCACCCCGGCGGCCACATGCGCGACCGGCCTTGCGCCGCTCCTGAAAGGTTTCCTCAATGCGGCCGGTTTTCCGGCTCGCCGTCCATCATACTTGGACGTCACCGGGAGGGAAACGAATTTCCAGGCAGTGGCGGGCGCCCTGCACGGTGCGCTCAAGCAGAAGAGCAGCTTCGGTCTACGCGTTTGTATTTCAACATGTTTAGCGACGTACTTGAAAGGCATGCCGAGACAACTAACCATTACCGAGATGGGCTGTTGATTGCGCGGTCCAATTCTGACAATCTAAGCCTTAACAGTCGTTAATTACTAGCCTGACGATGATTGCTCGGTGCTGGTCTTTCTTGTTGCGTACGGGTGGATTTGAGCGTGAGCACGCATTTCAGGACTGCAGTCTTTCTCGTCATGGCGCTCTTCGGGGCCGGTCTCGGCACCACGCCCGCACGCGCCGCGACCGGCTTCCTCGACACCGTCTTCGGGCGTCCGCAGCAGTTGCAGAACCCGGCATTCCAGATGAAGAGCACCGTCCAACCTCTGCAGGACAAGGCGGCCATTCTGCGAAAGGCGAAGCGCCAGCGCGAGCTTCAGGCCAGGCGGCGTCGGGCCCAGAAAGCGAAGCTGCTCGCAAGGACCACCGATTTTCAAAAGGCTGCGGCGGCCTTCGTCGCCGGCGCAACCAGACAGGCTGCGACCTCCGCGCCCGCCGTCAGGGCCCCCTCGACGGCCCAGGAAGCAATCAGCAAGGTCCTTCAGGACGAGACACTTCGCCCCGGCGACGCCTACATGGCCGCTGATGGACTGCGCGTCTTCGTCGGTGCAGCAAAGAAAGACACGGCACAGAAGCGGTTTGTGGCAATCGACAAGGCTCACGGGATCAGCCCGGATCTGCGGGCTCGCCTCGCGGCGCTCGAGCACAGGCCCCCCGCCCGGCCACCCACGGCCAGACCATCGAGAGCACGCGCCCCCGAACACTCCTCCGTGCAGATCGCCATGGCCAAATCGCCGGACAATTTCATCGTCGACGCACGTGGACGAACCATACGCGTCGTCGGCGAGACGCTCTCCTGCTGTGGAGCCCCTCTGAAAACGTCAGCTCTGGACCCCGCCGAAGCGCGCACCATGCTGCTCGCGCAGCGATGAAACAGCCAGGCGCTCGCGCGCTAGCCGGGCAGCTCCTAGCCCGCCGCTGATTCGGCGGCCAGGGTCTTCTGCACGGCGGGACGCGCCATCATGCGCCTGTAGTGACCGCCCAATGCGGGAAACTCGCCTTCGGCCGCCTCGTAGCCGCCCATGAAACGCCAGAACAGGCGGAAAATGTGGATGTCTGCGATCGAGTACTGTCCAACGGCCCATTCGCGATCGGCAAGCCGGCGCTCCGCCAGCCCGAAAATCCGCCGCGCGTGGTCGAGGCCCTGGCGACGCGCGGGGTGCAGCGTCGCAGCCGCAAATGACATCCAGGAAATGACATGCGCCTCCTGCTCGAAATCTGAAACGGGCAGCAATCGAGCCTCCGGATAGCGTCTCGCCAGATAAAACAGGATGGCCGCGACTTCAGTCAGTGGACGACCGTCGATGACGAGCGTCGGCACTTTGCCCTCCGGATTGATTGCCAGATATTCAGGCGACCGAGCCTCCTTGCGGGCCAGCGAGACCGGCCGGCCCTCGAAAGGCGCGCCGATCTCGTGCAAGGCGATATGCGGAGCCATCGAGCTCGACCCCGGAGCGAAATAGAGCGTGAGCATCGATGATCCCTCGGGCGTTTCGGAAGACAAGCCGGAATCAGGATACAGGATGCGGTCGCGAGAGCCAAAAGCGCGGCGTCTGCAGATACCTTCTTTGAAAATTGGTGCTTGCTCGTGCTCGCAGTTACCTCCGAACCATTCTCCGTCTGATTTTCCTGTTCTGCGGGAAAGAACAGGGATTGCTGGCCTTTAGGCGAGTTTGGGTGATTTCGATAGGTTTGTCCGGGCATTTCGCAAACGGCAGGTGTTCTTTTTTTGGATTTATTCCCGATCCGTTGACAGATGGCCCCCTCGGGGGCCATTCTTCCCTCCACGAAAAACCGCCTAGGTCAAAAATGAACGCGGGGAACGTATGCGGAGGAGAATCTGGGATTCCTTCCTGACGGAACGCGACCGGCAGGTCCTCGAGGCGTCGGGTGATGACGCTCTGGCAGGCTACGGCGAGCGCCCCGCGCTGGTAATCATCGACGTCAACGACGCCTTCTGCGGCAAAAAGCCGGAGCCCATACTTTCGGCGATCAAGGCCTGGCAGACGCCCTGCGGCGAGGACGCTTGGACGACACTCGAGCAGATCCAGCCGCTGTCAAAGGCGAGCACGCGATCAATCTCGCGGACATGCATGCAAGATACGCGGATGTCGTTGCCCTGACGAATGCGCTCGAATTCATACGGATACTGCCTGACGGACTGTTTCATCTGCCGGGCGACTGAACTCGACACGGCTGGAGCGTACATATGCGGATCAAACTTGCGGCGACTCTCATCCTTGCAGCACTTGTCCCTGGAGGGACTGCGAACGCCGCCGAAGCGGACGGCTTTTTCGCAGGTAAGACCATCCGTATTCTCGTCGGCTACCCGCCGGGCAGCACGTTCGACAATTATGCGCGCCTCGCGACGCGA
Organism: Hyphomicrobiales bacterium; assembly: GCA_028290285.1. Classification (GTDB taxonomy): domain Bacteria; phylum Pseudomonadota; class Alphaproteobacteria; order Rhizobiales; family Beijerinckiaceae; genus Terripilifer. Next base: position 24,045 of record JAQGKD010000099.1, on the reverse strand, counting down.
CACATCGGCCGGCACATTCCCGGCAATCCAACCGTCATCGTGCAGAACATGCCGGGTGCCGGCGGCCTTACCGCCACGTCCAACGCCGCGAATGTCGCCGCGCCTGACGGGCTGACGCTCGCACTCATCAACCCGGTGAATGCGATGGAGCCGATCCTCAATCCTGATGTTGCAAAGTTCGATGCACGCCGGTTCAAATGGATCGGCAGCATGAACAGCGAAGTCGGAACCTGCGGCTTCTGGAACGACAAAATCCGGAGCCTCGACGACCTGAAGTCGACGACCGCGACACTGGGCGCCACAGGCCCCTCCTCCGGCTCAACACTCGACGCCAAGGCGATCCAGGGAATTCTAGGGCTGAATTTCAAAATGGTTCTCGGCTATCCCGGCCTCAACGACGTGCGCCTCGCCGCCGAGAACAAGGAAGTAGATGGCTTCTGCGGTCTTCAGGTCTCCGCGATCAAGGCCACTCTCTGGGAGCCATATCAGGCCGGCAAGTTCCACGTGGTGATCCAGACCGGGATCGAAAAACATCCCGCCCTCGCCGCGAATATCCCAAGCGTATTCGAGCTGGCACCGAACGAGGACGCGCGCCAGATCATGAAGCTCGTCTTTTCCCCTTGGGCCTATGGTGCGCCCATCATGGCGCCGCCGAATACGCCTGATGACAAAATGGTCATGCTGCGCAAAGCCTTCGCCGAAATGATGGACGACCCAATGCTGCGCGAAGACACAGCGAAGATGAATCTGGAAACCCGTTACATGGCGCCGGAGCGCATCTCGGAGCTGGTCGCCGACGCTTACAAGGCGCCCAAGGACATCGTCGAGCGCACCCGCAAATTGCTCGGCATCGAAACCAAATGACGGGGGCGATCATGAAAACAACCATTGCACGACTACTCGCCCTCGCCGCTCTGACCGCGGCCGGCGCGTTTCCGGCCCGTGCGGATCCGGTTGCAGATTTCTATCGGGGGAAGCAGATCTCGATGATCGTCCCCTCAGGTGTGGGCGGTGGGTACGATCTCTACACTCGCTTCCTGGTCCGGTATCTCGGAAAATATATCCCGGGCCAACCGTCGATCGTCGTGAAGAACATGCCCGGCGCCGGTGGCCTGACGGCGGCCAACAATCTCTACTCTATCGCTGCTCCGGATGGCCTCACCATGGGCATATTCCAGAACACGGTGACATTGAATCAACTGGCCGCCATGCCGAGCGTCAAATTCGACGTGCGCAATTTCTCATGGATCGGCAACATGAGCGTCGCCTCGACGATCTGCGCCATGTCAGGTGCGGCAAAGGAGGCAAAGGCGCAGGATTTGTTTTCTCGCGAATTCGTCGTCGGTGCGACATCCGGTTCGCCGAACATGATCCCGCTGATCCTCAACAATCTGGCTGGGACGAAATTCAAGATCGTCAATGGCTACGTCTCCACGTCCAACGTGCAACTCGCGATGGAAAGCGGCGAGGTCTCGGGCATGTGCGGCTGGTCCTGGGACGGTGCGCGCGTCAACGGGCGAGACATGTTCAGCCGCGACTCTGCGCGCGTCGTGATCGACATCGCGATACAGCCGCAGCCCGAACTGCAGAAAATGGGCGTGCCCTTCCTCATGGACATGTTGCCGGAAGGTGAGAACAAGGAAGCATTGAAAGTCATTCTGAGCACGCAGGTCTACAATCGCCCCTTTGCAGCGCCTCCCGGAGTCCCTGCTGATCGCCTTGCGGCCCTGAGAAAGGCTTTCGCCGAGACGCTTGAAGATCCCGAGTTCAAAACGGAGGCTGAAAAGCTCGGTCTCGATGTAGCCTATCTGCCACCCGAAAGAATTCTCGAGTTGATCAACCTGGCCCTCGGCGCGCCACCGAAAGTTCAGGCGAGGGCGGTCGAGGAACTGAACAAGGCGGGTTTCTGAAGAGCTTGACTGCAAAACGGAACGGCACCGGATGAAATGAGTCGGAAGCGCGGATCTTCGGCGCGTTCACTAGCAGGTCGCTGCGTCCGCACGTCTAATGATGCCTTCAGCCGCAGCGCAAATCTCGCCCTGCGCAAACACTTGATCTTCGGATGCCATCATGCGTGAATGATTTCATCGTGCCGACAGACGCGCGAATTAGGGAGGCCCACATGTTTCGAAACCCATTCAGATCGTGGCTCTGCGCTGCTGTGGCCGTGCCTGTCTGCCTGCTCGGCGCCCTCGAATCGCAGGCCGCCGACCGCGTCCTCACGGTGACCTCGACCTCCACCATTACGACGATGGATCCATACGCCGAGAGCGAGTCGCAGCTCTACTTTATCTGGTGTCAGGTCTACGGCTGTCTCGGCCGTCTCGACTACGAGAAGAAAGCCTTCGTGGGCATGCTCGCCGACAAGTGGGAGGTCATCAACCAAGGCAAGACATGGCGCTTCACGCTTCGTACTGATTTGAAGCGCAGCGACGGTGGCCCGGGCCCGACTGCGCGTGACGTCGTGCATTCCTGGAAGCGGATCATGACGGATCCGGACAGCCAGCAGCGGTTTCTGTTCTCGTCCGTGCAAGACATGGTCGTGGTGGATGAGAAAACCGTCGACATCAACACCAAGGAGCCGAGCTCTCAGCTTGCCGCCGACATTTTCGGCCAGTTCGCTATCACGAGCGCGGACCTGTTCGAGAAGTACGGCAAGGACGCCGATAAGAGCCATCCCTATGGTTGGGGCCCGTACAAGTACCAGGATTTCGCTACCGACGAACGCTATGTGCTGCGCAAGAATGAGTTGTGGCCCGAGAAGAAGCCGGAGGCGCCCGACGTTGTCGTCTATCGGCAGATGCGCGAGCCCGAGCAACGTGTGACGGCCCTGCTCAACAACGAAGTCCAGGTGGCGCGGCTCGTTCCGCCGCAGCTTGTCGAGCGACTGAAGAACCGACCGGACGTGAAGGTCGTGCCGACCGGTTCAGTCGAGATCATGTTTGTTGCGATGAGCCCGGCAGCCAAGCCGTGGGACGACGTGCGCGTCCGCCGCGCCGCTGCGCATGCGATCAACCGCGACGCTCTCATGCAGCGGCTCTTGTTCGGCTACGCGGATCCTTTGAACGGGCCGCTCGGTCCGAACCAGTTCTGCTACACGGGCCCGGCGAAATCCGCTGCGACCTACGATCCGCAAAAGTCGAAGGCGCTGCTCGCCGAAGCAGGTTATGCCGGCGGCGGCCCAGAGATCGATTTTTACTCGTCGACGGGTCGCTACATCTCGGATCGGCAAATTTCTGAGGCGATCGCGCAGATGCTGACGCAAGTCGGCTTCAAGGTGCGCTTGAGAACGCCGGAATGGGCCAACCTCTGGGCCGACGTGCGTAACGGCAAGACGCCGATGTATTACATGGGCCGCGGCCAGGTCGCAGATCCGGCAGTAGCGCTCTCGCAATATTTCGAGACCGGGGTTTCGCCGCGCATTAAATATTCCAATCCGGAGGTCGACGCCCTCTTCAAGAAGGGCCGGGCGACGTTCGATGCGGAGCAGCGCTGCGCGATCCTGCGCGACGTCGCGGAAAAGCTCGCCGAGGACGCTCCAGCTCAATTCCTTTGGTCGCATCGCCTGATTAACGGCGTCCGCTCGAATGTGGATTGGCCGAACGATCCATCCGGCGAAGCCTGGTGGCTTGACGTCAAAATGCACTGACTGCGTGCGCTCTAGGTGATCCGGATACCATGAAGTTTTTCCTGTCGAGGGTCGGCGGCGCCATCGTGGTTCTTCTGCTCGTGAGCCTGATCCTGTTCACGATGCTGAAATCCGCCTCGGGCGACGCCGCCGACATTCTGCTGCCGGATCTCGCGACGCCCGAGGACGCCGCGAGATTACGCGAGCGATGGGGGCTCGATCAGCCCGTCGCCGTTCAATTCGCGCGGTTCGTCTGGAACGGACTGCATCTCGATTTCGGCGAGTCCTTTCGGTTTCACCAGCCTGTGTCGAAGCTGATTGCGGAGCGCCTGCCGGCAACGATCGAACTCGCCCTCGCGGCGACTCTGGCGGCGATCCTCATCGGCCTGGTGGCGGGGCTCGCGTCCGCGATGTACAAGGGCCGCTTCCCTGATGCGATTCTCTCTTTGGCATCGATCGCCGGCGTCAGCGCGCCGAGCTTCTGGATCGGCATCATGCTTGTGCTGGTCTTCTCCGCCGAACTGAACCTGCTGCCGTCCGGCGACCGGATGCCCTATGGCGCCGCGCCGGCCAGAATCACGGGTCTGCTCATTCCCGATACGCTGCTCGCCGGCCAGATCGGACTGACGGTGGTCGCCGCGAAACATCTTCTGCTTCCGGCCGCGACACTGGCACTTGCCATGGTCGGGATCATCACCCGCATCACGCGGTCGGCGATCATCGATGTCGGACAGCAGGAGTTCGTGTTCACCGCTGTGGCCAAGGGGCTTTCGCTGCGGAGAATTATTGCGTATCACCTGGCGCCGAACGCCGCCATCCCCGTCATCACGATCATCGGCCTCGAACTCGGCAGCCTTCTCAGCGGCAGCATCATCGTCGAGGTGGTTTTCTCCTGGCCAGGATTGGGAACGCTTCTGTTCCAGGCGGTCAGCGTGCGCGACATCCCGCTCGTCCTAGGCATCGTCATGACCTACACGAGCATCTTCATCCTGCTGAACACGGTGATCGACCTCCTTTATGTCTGGATCGACCCGCGCATCCGGCTGCAGGGATCGACGTGATGCGGCTGCGCGGAAACTACAAGCTCATTCTCGGAGCGGCTTGTCGTCTGCTGATCGTTGCGCTCGCGACGCTGGGCGGCTTCTTCGCGCGACATGGACCGCTCGAACAGGACCTGATGGCGTCGCTGCAGCCGCCGGATCTCCTGAACCCGGAGTATCCCTTCGGGACCGACCAATTGGGGCGCGACGTCTTTTCCCGAATGGTATCGGGCGCGCGTGTATCGCTCGCAATAGCCGCCGCCGTCGTGTTCATCTCGGGCGGGATTGGTCTTCTGCTGGGCGCCTATTCAGGCTTTGTCGCAGGCGCCCGGGACACTGCGATCCAGAAGCTGGTCGAGACGGTCTGGGCTTTTCCACCCATTCTTCTCGCCATCACGGTTCTTACTTTCTTCGGCCAGTCCTTGCCCAACGTGATCCTCGCGCTTTCGCTGCAGCGCTGGATCCCCTACACGCGCGTGGCGCGCGCTCAGGCCCTCACCTTGCGCGACATGGAATATGTTTCCGCGTCCCGGATCATGGGCGGCGGCACGGGATGGATTCTGACGCGGCATATTCTTCCCAACTTGATCGGACCGGCCATCGTCGTCGCCACCTTCTCGATGGCGACCGCCATTCTGGCCGAATCGAGCCTCAGCTTTCTCGGCATCGGCGTGCCGCCTGAGGTCGCCACCTATGGGAGCATGCTCGCGGACGGGCGCTCCTATGTCACCCAGGCATGGTGGCTGGCGGTCTTTCCCGGCGTCGGAATCTTCGTCACTGTTCTCGGCCTAAACCTGATCGGCGACGCCCTGCGCGACATGTTCGATCCGAAATCCCATCTGAACGTATCATGACAGCAGCCCCGCAAGCTCTCGATCCGTCTACAGGCCTTGATGCGCCGCTTTTGTCCGTTGAGGGACTGCATCTCTCGGTGCGCTCCAACGACACTCTCATTCCCATCGTGCGAGACGTGTCGTTTTCGATTGCGCAAGGCGAATGTTTCGCGCTGATCGGAGAAAGCGGGTCGGGAAAGACGATGATCGCGCGCGCGCTCATGCGGCTTCTTCCGCCTGCGCTTCTGAAGATCGAAGGCAAGATTGTCTTCCAGGGCGATGACATCGCCTCTGCCAGCGCGAACCGCATGCGCAGCTTGCGCGGTTCACGCATCGCGATGATCTTTCAGGAGCCGATGAGTTCGCTCAATCCGCTTATGACGATCGGCAAGCAGATCGACGAGGCGATCGTCACGCATCAGAATCTACCGACATCGGAGCGTGCGCAGTTGGCCGCCGGGCTTTTGTCCGATGTGCGCTTCAAGGATCCCGAGCGCCTCATGAAAATGTACCCGCACGAATTGAGTGGCGGGATGCGCCAGCGCGTGATGATCGCGATGGCGGTGAGCAACCGGCCGGCGCTTCTGATCGCAGATGAGCCGACGACCGCGCTGGACGTCAGCATTCAGGCGGAGGTGATGGACATTCTGGCGCGCCTGCGCCTGAAGTATAAGATCTCGGTGCTGTTCATCTCGCACGACCTGTCGCTCGTCGCGCAATATGCCGACCGCGTCGGTGTGCTTTACGGCGGCGACATGATGGAAGTGACGACGACCACCGACATCGTGAGATCCCCGCGCCATCCCTATTCCGCAGCTCTGATGAATTGCATCCCGCGCCGCAGGATCGACGGCCGTCGCCAGCTTGGCATCGAAGGCACGGTGCCGAGACTTGCGGCGCCCATGCCAGGCTGCCGATTCAGTCCGAGATGCCCGCGCCGGGTCGACGCCTGTGACAAGGGCGGCATTCCCATGGTCGACATCGAGGGGGCTTCGGTGCGTTGCCTGCGGCCACTCGCATGAGAGACGAACCCCTGCTCGTCGCGCGCGGCATCCGCAAGGCCTTCCCCTATCGCGAAAAATGGTGGAAGCCCGTTTCGCACGCGATTGCGCTCGCTGACGTCTCCATCGAAGTGAACCGCGCGGAAATCGTCGGCCTCCTGGGCGAGTCCGGTTCGGGAAAATCGACGCTGGCCAAGATCATCGTCGGCCTGATGAAGGCGGACGCCGGTTCGCTCACCTTCGACGGGCGGACTCTGTTCGGCGGCGCAGAGCCAGCCGTTAAGGCCTCGCAGCGCGGCATCCAGATGGTTTTCCAGGACCCCTACTCGTCCCTGAACCCGCGCATGCGGGTGGAACAGCTCATCGGCGAAGGATTGCGGATCGCCGGTGATGTGAATCGGGCAGACATTCGTCAGCGCGTGGCGCAATGTATGGAGCTGGTGGGCCTCGACCCGAAGGATCGTTCGCTCTACCCGCACCAGTTCAGCGGCGGTCAGCGTCAGCGCATTTCGATCGCACGCGCTCTGGTGATGCGGCCGAGGCTGCTGATTGCGGATGAAGCAGTGTCAGCACTGGACGTCTCCGTGCAGATGCAGATTTTGAACCTGTTTCTCGATCTCCGCGAGGCGATGGATCTTTCCATTCTGTTCATCACGCATAATCTCGCCGTCGTCGAGTATCTGTGCGATCGCGTCGCCGTCATCGAGAACGGAGCGATCGTCGAGACGGGGCCAGCCAGCGCTGTCTTCGACAATCCGCAGCAGCCCTATACGAAGGCTCTGCTCAATGCCGCGCCGGCGCTCGTTGCGCCCCCCGTCTCTGATCATTGCTCATGACAAAGGAACGCAACATGCCTGTCTGGGACCAGTTTCTGACCGAACGCGACAAGGCCGTCTTCTCCGCGTCCGGCTACGGCGCGCGCCAGGGTTTCGGAAAACGCCCCGCTTTGCTGGTGATCGACGTCAGTTATGGCTTCACGGGCGACAAGCGCGAGCCGATTCTCGACTCCATCAAGCGCTGGCCGAACTCCTGCGGCGAGGACGCCTGGGACGCGATCAAAGTGATCAAGTCACTGGCCGATGCGTTTCGGGCGAAGAAGCTGCCGGTCATCTATACAACGGGCGTTGTCCGTCCCGACAATTGGGATGCGGGCAGCTGGGCAGGGAAGAACACGCGCACCGCAGAATCCGCGCCGCGGCCGACGAACACGCTGGATGCCAACGAGATCGTCGCCGAGATCGCGCCGCAGACCCAGGACGTCGTCGTGCTGAAGCAGAAGCCGAGCGGATTTCACGGCAGCAATCTTTTGAGCTACCTGATCCTTCTCGGCTGCGACAGCGTGATTGTCACCGGGACGACGACCAGCGGTTGCGTGCGGGCGACCGTCATCGACGCGTTCAGCAACAATTTCCGCGTGTCCGTGGTGGAGGATGGATGCTTCGATCGCGCGCAAGCCAGCCATGCGATCAATCTGTGCGATATGAACGCCAAGTACGCGGATGTGCTACCCTCGTCAAAGGTGCTTGAGTTTGCCTCGTCGCTCGACGCAGATCTGTTCCCCGGCCTGCCCTCGAAAGGGTGAGTTAACGTCCCGTCCCGGGGATCATGAAGCAATCATCGCGACGGAGCTTTTCGAGGCGGTGCAGGCCAGGCTCACAAGCAATCTGAATGGCCGCCGGGCACAGCGCGTTGCCTCGGGCGCTCTGCTGCTGAGCAAAATTATGATGACCGGGGTCATCGCATGACCCCGAGTGCGGCGAAGAAAGGCCCTCGGCGCTATCGCTATTACATGTCCTGCCTGTTGGCGCAGGGGCGCGCAGCGGAAGCTGGGTCCGTGAAGCGCATGTCGGCGCCTGAGGCCGAGACGTTTAAAATCGAGGGTTGCTTGGTGGTGCTTGCAGCGCTGCGCGAACCCGTCTCCGGTCGAAATTGCCTGTACTCTGGGAAAATACAGGGAAAATTTCCGAAACACGCCGAAAAGCGCCCTCTGGTCGACGAGAAGGCCTCTGTCTTCCAGCTGCCTTTTGCGAAATTCCCTGCGTGACCAAACAGGGAAAAAGATTTCAGAAACAGGGAGGGACACTTTCATTAACTGGGAACAATGCTGAGCGGTTGGTTCGACGCCCGCCTGCAACCGGGCAGGCTCATTAACCGCTGCGATCTTGGCGCGGACGTTCCACACATCGGCTGCGCCTGGGTCCTGCAACGGTCGAAGCACAACTGGCATCCATTGGAGCCCCGGTCCGTTCAATGGCGTGAGGGCCGGCCCCGATTTCCTCGCGGTGCATCGAGGCATGGCCTCGAAGTGCAGCCGTTGCCAGGGGAGGAGATCTAGCGCGTGGGGACCGCGATGTTTCACACTTTCGGTCGGGCTGCGCCCTCCCTGCGTCACAACGCACACGGCGAATAGGGCAATTTTGGAGGCTGGTCTGGAGTGGGCCCACTGGGGCGGACAGAAACGCTGGGGACAAGAAAGGGCTTAATTGATCCCTTACCGATGAGTGCTACCATATGTTGTGTTCACGGTCCCTGATTCGCTTTGGGGCTAAGAGGGAACCCGGTACTCGCGCAAGCGTAAGCCGGGGCTGCCCCCGCAACTGTAAGCGGTGAGCCAGAGCCGAATACGCCACTGGTGCGCATGCGCTGGGAAGGCCGGCTCTGGCGTCGACCCGCGAGCCAGGAGACCTGCCGCGAACAGAAACGTCCTCGGGCGGGGTGCCCCGGTGGTCGCTTGTCGTCCGGCTGCGCGATGCGGCTCGGTCGGCCGGTGCCATGGAAATCCCCGCCCATCGCGAGCGGGGTAACGCATGTCACTGGCCTATGAATTCGACCGCAACGGTCACCTGCAATCTGTCCACGGCCCCGCCGAGGTCCTTCCGTTCGCGCCAGTCGCCTCCGGCACGCCCATCGTTCGTCGCCCGGTAAAACCGGCGCCAGACGATATCCGGCTTGACCTGTCGCGCGATGCGCTCCTCACGCCCTTCGGCCGCGCGACTCTGGAGGATCGCTACCTCCTCGAGGGCGAGACCAGCCAGGACATGTTCGCGCGCGTGTCCTGCGCCTACGCGGACGATGCCGCGCATGCTCAGCGTCTCTATGATGGGATGTCGCGGCTGTGGTTCATGCCTTCGACACCGATCCTCTCGAATGGCGGCACCGAGCGCGGCCTGCCGATCTCGTGCTTTCTGAACTCCGTCTCGGACTCTCTCGACAGCATCGTCGAGACCTGGAACGAGAACGTCGCCCTCGCCTCGAATGGCGGCGGCATCGGCACCTATTGGGGGCAGGTCCGCTCCATCGGCGAGCCCGTGAAGGGCGCGGGCGAAACCTCGGGAATCATCCCCTTCATCCATGTGATGGACGGGCTGACGCTCGCCATCAGTCAAGGCTCGCTGCGGCGCGGATCGGCCGCCGTCTACCTCGACATTCATCACCCGGAGATCGAGGAATTCCTGGAGATCCGCAAGGCCTCCGGCGACTTCAATCGCAAGGGCCTGAACCTGCACCACGGAATTAACGTCACCGACGAGTTTATGCGCGCAGTCCAGGCGGGCGACAGCTTCGGACTGAGAAGCCCGAAGACGAATCAGGTCCTGCGCCGGGTCGATGCGCGCCAGCTCTGGCAGCGCATTCTGGAGACGCGGGTGCAGACGGGTGAGCCCTACCTACTTTACATCGACACGGTGAACCGGGCGCTGGCGAGGCACCAGCGCGACCTCGGAATGTTGGTCTCGACCTCGAACCTGTGCAGCGAAGTCACGCTGACCACAGGCACAGATCACCTCGGCATGGAGCGCACGGCGGTCTGCTGCCTGGCATCTCTCAATCTTGAAACCTGGGAAGCGTGGAACGCCGATCCGGACCTCGTTGAGGACGTCCTGCGCTTCCTCGACAACGTGCTGACCTCGTTTATCGAGACGGCGCCCGACAGCATGGCGCGTGCCAAATATTCGGCGATGCGCGAACGCTCCGTCGGGCTCGGCGTCATGGGTTTCCATTCCTTCCTGCAAGCCCGTCGCATACCCATGGAAAGCGCACTCTCGAAGTCATGGAACATGCGCGTCTTCAAGCAGATCCGCCGCGAAGCCGATGCCGTGTCGGTGCGGCTCGCACATGAGCGCGGCCCCTGCCCGGATGCCGCCGAACGCGGCGTCAATGCGCGCTTCAGCCACAAGGTCTCTATCGCACCGACGGCGTCGATCAGCATTATTTGTGGCGGAACGAGCGCCTGTATCGAGCCGATTCCGGCCAACGTCTACAACCACAAGACTCTGACCGGCTCTTATATCGTGCGCAATCCGCACCTCGCCGATCTGCTCGCAGAGCGCGGCGTCGATACGCCGGAGATCTGGCAGAGCATCATTGCGCAGGAAGGCTCGGTTCAACATCTCGACGTGTTGAGCGACGATGAGAAGACGATCTTCCGGACGGCATTCGAAATAGATCCACGCTGGATCATCGAACTGGCGGCCGATCGGGCGCCCTACATCTGCCAGAGCCAGTCGATCAACCTGTACCTGCCCGCCGACATCGACAAATGGGACCTCCACATGCTGCACTGGACCGCCTGGATGAAGGGTCTCAAAAGCCTCTACTACTGCCGCTCGAAGTCGCTGAGCCGCGCAGGATACGCCGGCATCGAGACGAAGAACGAGACCGCCCATGTGCAGACACGCACCGACTATGAGGAGTGCCTCGCATGTCAGTGAACCTGTCGCACATCGACCCTCGCACGCTCATCGGAACCGGGAAGGTCGGCCTGCTGACGTCCACGGGCACCTACAACGTCGAACGCTATCCGTGGGCCTACGAGTTCTGGAAACGGCAGCAGCAGACCCATTGGATGGGCGAGGAAGTCCCCCTCGGCGGGGACCTCAAGGACTGGGCCTCCGACCGTGTGACCGAGGCAGATCGCAGCCTGCTCACGCAGATCTTTCGCTTCTTCACGCAATCGGACGTGGAGGTGGGTGACAATTACCTCAAGCGCTACATCCCCATTTTCCAGCCGCTGGAATTGCAGATGATGATGGCGGCATTTTCTAACATGGAGACGGTGCACATTGATGCTTATGCGCTTCTGCTGAAGACACTCGGCATGCCGCAGGAGGAGTTCGAGGCGTTCCGCGACTATGACGCAATGCGCGCCAAGGCCGATTACATGCACGCCTTCGGCGTCGACACGGTGGGCGATGTGGCCCGCACACTCGCCATGTTCGGCGCGTTCACGGAAGGCATGGCGCTGTTTGCGAGTTTCGCGATGCTGCTTAACTTCCCCCGGCACAACAAGATGAACGGCATGGGGCAGATCGTCACCTGGTCGGTCCGCGACGAGAGCCTGCATTGCGAAGGCATTATCAAGCTTTTCCACGAATGGAACCGCGAGACCGGGGCGCTGACAAATGCCGTGCGGGACGACATTCTGGATGTCGCGAATACGATGGTCTCTTTGGAGGACCGTTTCGTCGATCTCGCCTTCGACCTCGGGCCCGTCGAGGGAATGAAGCCCGCTGACATCAAGAGCTACGTCCGCTACATCGCCGATTGGCGCCTCACGCAGCTCCGGCTGCCGACGCTCTTTGGCTATTTCGTAACCGTTGATGGCGCGCATGAGCAGCGCAGGCCGCACCCGCTCCCCTGGATCGTCGAGATCCTCAACGGGGTCGAGCACGCGAACTTCTTCGAGCAGCGCGCGACAGAGTACTCCAAGGGAGCAACCAGGGGGGCCTGGGAGGAAGTATGGAAGGCGTTCGACGTGGCTTGACGTAACCGGCCTCCAAGCGCCTTTCTCCGGCTTCAGTGGGCGCCGTGCGCAGTGGAGTACGAGAGGGAACGCGCTCCACTCTCGTGTAGAAACGACCCAAAATATTCTGGGCTGCACCCGTCGCACCGGGAATATTCGGGACGCTCGTCGCTCGGCCATCCGACAGCGAAACGCCGGGATTGACCAGCGTTTCCTTGTATGACGAAGTATCGCCTCTTGCTGTTGGCGAGCCGACACGACATACTTCCCCGACGAGCAGGAAAACTGCCATGGGCTCGCGCTGACGCGCAGGGTTGCGATCGGGGAGGAATGCCATGATCTCGGGAGCCACGCGTTCGCGCGTGAAGCATAAATGACGGCCGTACTCCTCGACGGCAAAGTCGCCTTGGTGACCGGGGCATCCCGCGGCATCGGCCACGCGATCGCTCTGGAGCTGGCCCGTCACGGCGCTCACGTCATCGCATTAGCTCGCAGCGCAGAATTGCTTGCCGACCTCGCCAACAACATTGGCGCGGCCTGCTCGCCGCTCGTTTGCGATCTCACTTCGCAGGACGACGTCGAAAGGGTTTCGAAGCTCGTTCAGCAAAGGTGGGGCCGCCTTGATGTCCTTATCGGCAACGCGGCTGTCATGGGGCCGCGCATTCCGCTTTCGGAATTGCGTGAGAGCGACTGGCGCACGGTATTCGACACCAACGTCTCGTCGAACTGGCGTCTGATCCACAACTTCGACCGCCTGCTGCGCGCGTCCGAAGCCGGCCGGGCGATTTTCGTCACGTCCGGCGCCGGCAGTCGCGCACAGATGGCGCCCGCGCGCGGCGCCTATGCAATCTCGAAAGCTGCGCTCGACGCATTGGCCCGAACCTACGCGTCCGAAACAGCTAGTTCCAACGTGCGGGTGATGCTCTGTAATCCGGGCCCGCTGCGGACAGGCCTACGCGCCTCAGCCGCTCCGGATGAAGATCCCATGACCCTCCGTATGCCGTCGGATTTCGCGTCAAAGGTCGTCGCGTTGTGCCTCCCGTCATGGAAAGAGACCGGTCGCATGTACGACTTTCCGCAAGACAGGTTGTTGGACTTTACGGGGCCCGCCTGACCGATCGGATCGTTGCACGCTTGCCGGCAGTTGGAGCGCTCACCAAGAATCGGCTGGCAGTTGGGAGGACAAGATGCGCTTTGTCGCCGCTATGACTTTAGCAGTAATTGGCCTCGTACCAAGAAGCGTCCAAGCGCAAACACCCGCGGCGTTTTACAAGGGGAAGACGATCGAGCTTTACGTTGGAACCGACCCGGGCGGCGGCTACGACTTGTACGCACGACTTATCGCTCGCTATCTCGGCAGGCACATGCCAGGTGGCCCATCGATTGTCGTGAAGAATATGCCGGGTGCGGGCCATCTACGAATGGCCAATTGGGTTTATGGTGCGGCGCCCCGGGATGGTACGGTCATCGCTGCTGCCCCTCAGTCAGTTGCCATCGAACAGGTGCTCGGCACCGAAGGCGTGCAGTATGATGCACGGCAATTTACGTGGATTGGCCGTGTGGCGCCGGTCGTTGAAGTTACCTACACTTGGCATACGTCGCCCACCAAAACTCTCGACGACGCACGCAGGCGCGAGACAATCATGGGCGGATCGGGCGTCGCCTCACCGACCGTTTTTTATCTCAAGGCCCTCAATCAGCTTGCTGGAACGAAGTTCAACGTGATCCCGGCCTTTCCGAGCAATGCAGAGACGAACCTTGCTATGCAACGTGGCGAAGTGGAAGGCGGGAGCAAGGCCTGGGCATCGATGAAAGTCGATAATGCTGACTGGCTACGAGATGGAAAGGTGAACATCCTCGTGCAGTATGCGACCTCACGCGACAAGGATCTCCCCGATGTGCCGCTCATGATGGAACTCGGGCGCAATGAGGACGAGCGGCGCGCGCTGAACCTGTTCGCGATGGGCAATGCAATGGGTCGCTCAATCATGGCAACGCCCGGCATACCGGCGGATCGGCTTGCAGCACTTCGCAGGGCATTCGCCGAAACCATGAGCGACCCGGAATTGATCTCGTTCACTCACGAAAAGAAGATTGATTTTGGCCCTGCTCTCACAGGCGAAGAGTTGCAAAAACTCGTTGAGGAGACGCTTGCTCTGCCGGCCCACGTCGTTGCTCTCGCCAAGAAAGCTCGGGGCGGCTGAAAACACTGGGCGGTGGCTTGGTGCGAAGGTCGAGCGGACGCGCACAGCGAAGCGTAGCGTGTTTCTCTGACCGCCAGCCGCCATTCATTTTCATCGCAAGTGAGCCCGTCCCTATACGGTTTATCTCGGTCAGTCCTAAGCAATGAGTTCAGGCACCTAGGCAGAGGGGCCGCTATTGGCGAGTAGCGGCGTAGGCCAAGCGTTTTCAAAGAGCCGAAATGGCATTTGACCGCTTGATCACCCTACGGCATCGACGGTATCGATCTCTCGCTTCGACAGCTTGGTCTCGCGGCAGAAGATCTGCGCCTTGAAATCCCGTATCACCGCGTAACCGGTCGGAATCCCGGCGGCCGCCGATGCGCCCGCGCCTAGGAACCACGCAACCAGATTAGGCCTCAGAGCGAAGGCGGTCGCGAACTGCGCGGCTGACAGTGTGGAACGGAATTGATGCGGTAATTTCCTTCACATGCTTAAGGGGCAGGCATTGGTTCAAGGTCGACTTGACGACTGTTAAGCTAGTTCTCCTTGGAGTATGTCGCAAGCTTCCCGCGAAGGACCTTCACGGCTCGGCACCCCGCGAGGAGATGCACTTCTAATCTGCCCCCGGCAAGACCGTTGGCTGGCGGCTCTGCTGCCGGGCCCATGCCCCGACTTTGATCCGGCCCTTTTTTGCCGCCTCTTTCAGGGACGCCTTGAGCTCACTTAATCTGATCGCGAGCTGGCGCCCCCCTTCGGGGCCGCCCTTGTGGACGATCCCGACAACCTCGCCCTCGGCGTTCAGGATGGGCCCGCCAGACATGCCCGGCGTCAGCTGCTGGGTGACCTCGATCAACAGGACGCCGGATCGGACTGTTAGGAGGCTGACCTCGCCAGGTCGGATGTTGAGGCGTTCGCCGAACCCCCACATCGGGTAACCGACGGCCATGATAGCATCGGTGACCGCGGCCGCATTCGCGGCGGGTTGGAGCTCATAAAACTCGGTCGAAGGGATATTCGCATCGTCGAGCACCGCCACATCCCGATGCCTGTCGTAATGCCGGACCTTCACCTTGAAGATTGTCGTATGTTTCGACGGATGGAGGACGTCGACCTCGCTCATGCCTTCGATGCAGTGCGCCGCGGTCACTAGGCCGACGCCCGCGAGGAAAAAGGCCGTGCCGTTGTGCTTCTCGGGAACCTCGACGACCCAGACCGCGCGGTCGCGCCGCTCGGCGGCCCTCGGGGCGAGCTTGATCGGCTTGGAGAGAAAGCTCTTGTTGTAGCGCTGGGCCAACGAGCGCACGACGGGATCGGTCTGGCCCTTGAGATGCGCGACATAGGCGATCTTCCCCCGCAGATGGGCGGCGAGCGCGCCCTTGCCGCCGCTGGAATCGTGTCTGGTCTGCGCATCGGCAAGGCCAAGCTTCTCGATAGAGTGCAGCATCGCCAGGATGCGCCTGATGTAGCGGCGGTCGACGTTGAGGCCGGCGTTGATCTTGACGCCCGTCACCATCCGTCGCGAGTTGCGCTAGGTGTAGTGGGCCTTGTCGGAGTTGACCACGAAGCCATTGCTCGTGATCGCTGCGCGCAGCTGAGGCGCCAACACGTCGGGCGAGAACCGACCGGCTCCTGGGACGGCGACGTCGAACAGTTTTGTCGGGGGCTGATAGCTGGAGAAGGTGATGTCGTCTGCATAGCGCGTGTAGATCGCGCGGCCCGACTTGGCGACCAGCAGGAGGTCGGTGTCCAGGCGATAGCAGATCATGTTCGACAGAACCGGGCTGGTGGGCGCGCCCTGCGGAAGCCGGCCCATATGGCAGCAAAGAAAGGCGACGATCTCCGATACGCGTCGGTCGATGCCCAACGCGCGAAGTAGCCCGGCGACCCGTCTCTCCGTGATCCCCGGGAAAAAGTCCTGGAGATCCAGGTTGACGATGAAGCGGCGGCGACGGTGAGCTTCGGCATTGCTCTTAACCGAGCGCTTGGGCACGAAGCCATGGACGGGCTGCCGCGGGCGGTAAAGCTGGTCGGCCAAGATTGGGTCTGGGCGAGGCCGTTGGTTTAGGAGCAGGAGAATACCAGCGTCTAGCGCTCGTTGTTGTCGTCCTCGTAGCCGTCGTATTCGTCTTCCGGCGCATAAAGGTTGGCCGCGTTGTACCTCTCTGTCTTCTTATATCGGTCGCCGAGCTTGACCTCATTCAGTCTCGATAGACCCGAAATCTTCAGTCCGCAGGCTACGCACTCAAAATGCGCCGGCAGATATTCTTGTGTTTCGATGATCTCGCCATCCAGAAATTGCTGCTTCGGATCACCAACCGGCTCACCGTAGAGTAGCGATCGGGATCCACAAGATGGGCATTGGACGCGATGTCCCATATGACGAGTGGCCCATACCGCTGCGGAGTCAGCCAGCGACTTTTGGTCGGCCTCAGACTTAGCCTGCCAAACCTTTTTGTGCGTGGAGACGTCCCCTTGGACTGCCTTGGCGCCCTTGTCCTTGGCCACCGCGATGAGTTTTACGGCGGCTTTTGCTTCCTCTTCGCCAAAGAGGTCTTCGAGCGATTTCCCCATTGACGATAGGAGAATCTGGCAACTTTCGTAGAATCTTGGTTGCCATGACAGAGCGCTGACGCCCTCGAACGCCATAATTCCGGTATGAAGCTCGGTATTCCGGTTGCCCGTGTGCAGGATCCCGAAATTCTCGTGCTCTTGCGTGAAGTCATCGAAGATCATGTTCAAGCGCTTGAACACATCCGCGATACCGATCGACCTTGGGACGTACCTCGTCTCCTTTGGGGCAAAGCCAAGGGAGTGATAGAGGCTGCCCCATTGGTCATTTTTGACTTCTGCGAGCAACGCGGGACTGACGTTCGCGAGAGCAGCGCGCGCGAGAAACTCCAGCGCCAGGCTCAGCCAGAGCGCATACTGCCACTTGTCGCTTTCCAGATCCGCAGTCTGTTGAACGTAAAGTAGTGCCTTGTTGTAGAGGTCTTCTGCGTTCCAATTTTGGTCAATCGAGCCAGGCGCTACTGTCGTCTTCAATTCAACTCCCCCAGGTAAGTCCGTTCGATTATCCGGTCTTTGAGCCCGGCCGGTACCGGAGCACGGGCATGCAGCATCCGCCAGTTGTCGATGATCATGGTGTCGCCAGGCTTGGCAAGTGTCCTATCGATCGCCCTGCGCTTGGCGATCTCTGCTTTCATTCGAGAGATCGCCAACTCGCCCAGATTGCTAACCGGCTTGAGATAGACCTCATCCCACCGGATCAGCCCCAGCCGTTCTCCCGCGGGTTCGCGAAGTCTCAGTATTCTGAAGCGCCCATCGCAAGGGCGCCTCGGCTTCACCAGCGCGCGATTGAGTAGATCGGGCCCGATAGCCTTAACCAGGTCACGCCCGTCGATCACGGGCGTCGGGATGTCCGAATAGCCCTTGACGCATCTGAGCATCAGATATCGCGGAGGATCTCGCCAGTGCGCCAGGTCGGTGTGGAATGGGAAGCGATCACGGCCGAAAATGCCACTGTAGGTGTTAGGAGCTGCGTCGTTCTGGTTGATCGGAACGAGCTCCTGGACTGGATCGTTGTCGCCCCAGACTGACAGTATTTTTCCGAACGTCGGCGCTACTTCGGCGGACGGCCGTTCAGGCTCATAGCCCTCAATGAATATACAGCCGTCGCGATCAACGACCTCTCTGACCGAGAGCCAAATACGCCCAAACGACTGCTTCGGTAAATCCCGGAGGTTGCTCGCGCTAACAAGAATTGACATCGTACCATTTCGTAGCCACGGAAGCTCCAATGGTTGGGTCAGATCGCCTCAGCCATGACTACGGCCTCAGCTAGGTTCGCTGGATTGAGAGCTCGCTCTCTGCGCCAGCTTTCTCCCGTCTTCTTTTCTATGACCAAAGCGTCCTTGGCGGGCACAATGCGGAACTGCCTCCGGCCCCGCCGCAAGATGGGGTGCTCCTCCACTCGCCAGTCAGGAACTCTTCCGCGCACGTTATTCATTGCGGAACTGAGGTCTGACACGAGCGGGTATCGCGCGGCGATAGTGGTTGAGCAGCATTTCCGGATCATCGTTCGCAACGGTTTGCAAACCCAAGGAGGAAGGCTATCGAGTTCAAGGACACGTCCCTTCACGATGCGCTTTTCTATGGCCTCTGTCGCGAAAAGCTGCGGATCAATTCCGCTCAGCTTGTCATAGATTGCCTGTTCGGTTTTAGTGAGCCAATCCCGCTCATTGTAGGACAGGACGCCGCCGAGAAGTTGGTATAAGACGATTCCCAACTGATACACGTCGCCTTGCCTGTAATATTTCTTCTCGGTGATCTCTTCCGGCGTTCGGTAGATGAGGGAGTGCCGTGTTTGAGAGTTGGTCGACCCATCGGCATGCTGAGGCACCACTGATCCGAAATCGCCGATGACGAACTTCGAATCTGATATGCAGAAAATGTTTTCCGGCTTCAGATCGCGATGAAGATAGCCGTTCGCGTGCAAAAAGCTCGTGCCGGCGGCGATCTGCCCCGCAATGTCGATCGCCTCAACATTCCCGAACCTGCGTTTCTCAATGGCGTCGAGCAAATCGCCAGAAGCGCAATAAGGGGTTATGAAGTAGGCATCATCCTTGTTCAAACGTTCAGCGTGATAAACCTTCAAGATGTGATCAGAGTCCAACCGAGCTAGAAGTTCGGGCTCTGCATGATCGCCGGCTCCCCAATAATAGAACTTGACAACCACATCACGCTTAAGAATTTTGTTGTGGCCGAAAAGCACGTACCCGTTCGCGCCCTTTTCACTGATCGACCGGAATTCGATGTCTTTAGACAGCTCTTCAGCTTTTTTGAGAACGTCGCCTTTTAGGACACTTAGGTCGACTGCCATCACAAGAGCTTCCTGCGATTAAGGTCGAAGACAGCCGAAAGATAGGCGTTTTGGTCAACGCCATTGATCGTGCTGGGAATTCCTGCAACGTTCTTCTTCGAGAATTTCGATAGAGCGACCGGGTTGACTAGCGTCACATCGACCCCGGACAACTGGATGATCGCTTCCATTTTGAAGGTTATGCCGCCCCCGGCCATTTGCCCGGTTTTGGCGCGTGCTTTGATTGCAAACGCCTCGACTCCGTTCTCATGTGCGAACGTTTTCACCGCTTGAAGGAAAGTCGCGATGGAATCGTTGGAAGTGTCATCACCAAGCTTCAAAACCTTAGTCTTGCTCCGAACATGGACTGGTTCGCCATCTTTCACAATCACAAGCACAAGGCGAGCCTCGCTACTGCGAAGCTCAACGCCGCAAACGACCATCGTCCAAATCCCCCGCCCGGTGCATCGCTTTTAGTTTAGCGAATCAATTGTAACGCGTAGAAGTCGAAATGCCTATTGGTCAGGCATTCGAACGCAGCCACAGACGGCCGGAACTTGGGACTCGTTAGCGCGGCGGAGGCTGCTCGTCAGCCTTGCATTGCAGCAAGTCAGCTTACGGGCGGTGCCTCAATGTCTGGTTTTGGCGCAAAGCCGACGTAGGTCGACTCATGTAGCTTTTGCATCAAAAGCAACCTCTCGGCCTCCTCCGACGGACTTTTCCGCTCGCATGTGCTGACCACGCTTGAACGCGAAATGCGTGCATTGGACTACAGATTAACGCGCCCGCAGCCGCATCCTATAAGTCACATTTCCCTTGACTGCCGAGTCCCTCCAGAGCGATGTCCAGGCTATGGAAACGTTGACGGAAGGAATACCCGCGATGATCGGTGAACCCGCCCTGCCCGAGTTGAATGCTCATATTCCCGCGCCTCCCGTCGCGCCCGCGCATGTCCGCTACATCAAGCTCGGGACGGGCGGGAAATGGGCACGACAATGTTTCGAGCGCGGCGAGCTGCACTTTGGCGACGTCGGCGAGCCGCACGATCTTTGCCTGGCAGGAGAGTGGGACGGCGCCCGGCGCTACATGATCGAGGTGCTCGGGCGCTCCCCAGGACCGGCGAGCGATGCCTTGCGCGAGATGCGCGATTTCTACGAGCTACCGGACGACACCCTTTGGGTGACGTTCTCCGGAGGCTCGCTCTGGTGGACACTGTCACACGGCGGGGTCACGGACCTGCGCGGGACTCCAGGCGACCACGGTGCGGTCATTCGGGCGACCCTGGGCTGGAGCCACGAGAGCCGGATGGGCGCGCCACTGCGAACGGACCTCCTGAGCACCAGATTGTCGAAGGTCGCGGCGTATCAGAAGACCATCTGCAAGATCGAGGAGGTCGATTACCTCCTGCGCCGGATCAATGACATGGATGAGCCCAGCGCGTTCAGGGGCCGTCAGGCTTTACACGAGCTTGTGTCGGCGGCCGAGGACATGATTCCCCGCCTGCACGAACGCGAGTTCGAACTTCTGGCTGACCTGATGCTCGGACATATGGGCTGGAGCCGCATTTCTACCCTCGGGGGATCGATGCCGGACGTCGATCTCGTGGTCGCGCAGCCCGCGACCGGGGAGCGGGCGTTTGTGCAGGTGAAGTCGCGTGCGACCCAGGCGGTCCTCGACGACTACATCGCCCGCTTCGAGGCCTCGGGCCTCGACCGCATGTTCTTCATCTGCCATTCGCCGGCGACCGGCCTGATCGGGCCCGACGACAGCCGTATTCACGTCTGGGCCAACCGTGATCTCGCAACCAAGGTGAACACGGCCGGCCTGTTCGAGTGGCTGATCGAACGTGTGTCCTGAGTTCGAGGCCAACCAGGGACTAATCCCGGCAGACTGCGCAACGCTTCCGGCGGCCCTGCCCGGTCTGCCGGACGCCCCGCATGTCGGTCTCGGATGAGGCCCCTAACGTGCCTTGCGACCGCGTGCGGGTTCTTCCAGCAAGACGGAGGCCGGAACATTGAGGGCGTTCGCGATCCTCTCCAGAACCAGGACCGTTGGATTGCGGATGCCGCGTTCCAGGCCACTGATATAGGTCCGATGTATCCCGCACTCGAAGGCAAAATCCTCCTGCGAGCGTCCGGATTCCAGACGCAATTTCCTGAGGTTCTGACCGACGCGGCGACGCACATCCATGCGCCCAGATGAAGGGCTATGCAGTCGGTCGATCTACAGACGATGAGTCTCAATTTGGCCGATGACTGGCTTTCTACGATCGAGCATTGCACAGAAGGCCCCGACGCGGCGCCCCGAGGGGAATTGGCGCCGGTCATGCCAGTTCGGAGTGGACTTCGCACGGCACGCAAGCCTCAGTGTCATCGTGCAGGAGGCTGGGATGGATGATGATCGTGTCGAGCTGCTGCGTCGCCTGTTTGTAGCGATGGCGGAAATTGCCGAAGACGCGACCGCAGCAGCATTCGAGGGCCAAGGCCTTCACGTGACCGCAACGCCGTATGCAAAGGCAGCGCGTCAGCTGCAAATGGCGGGTCGTGACCTCGATGTCCTTGCCCAAGCTGCCACCCTGCTGGCAGCGCGGCGACGATAGGGCATTTGGCTTCTCGGCCAGTCCACCGCACGGTTTACGTTCATGGGGGCCTGCGAGACGCGAGGGGCCATCCAGGGCGGGCGCGCTCGCGTCGCCTCGGGGACCGGGCCTGCGAATTTCCCTCACTCCTCGTGTGCAAGGCCTTTGTCCTGTACTGTCACTCCGGGCGCTAAATTCTGTCGGATCCCTCAGCTTTTTGAAGCGTCTGCGGAAGCGCGCAACCCCACCTCATTCCGCAGGTGCCAATAGGGCAAAGATGGACATTCGATTGAAAACCATTTGACAGCTGCAAATGTTTGGATACCTTGTACATCATGACGACGCCCCTGCCCACGCTGTACAAACGCGACCAGGTCGAACGAGGAATCGCGGCCACAACTCGCCGCATTTCAAACGCGCAGGATCGGCCGGACGCCGGTCTCAAAGCCGACATGAAACGCTTGTTTGACGTCGACCGGGCCATCGGCGTCCCAACGCGCAAGGGACCCCTCAGTCGTTACGCGTTTTTCGATGGGCCGCCTCCGGGCCGGGGCATCGATCTGACATACAGCTTCGAATGCACCTTTGCATTGCTCGTTGCAGAGCGGCTGCTGAATGGCGGTTTGACCCAGCTTCGAGCCGTGACGCGGGTGCGAACGATCCGGCCCAAGCTCGATGCCAAGGTGCGTGAAATCCTCACGCATTACGTCCCGGACGACCAGCGCAGGTATCTACCGCTTCCGTCGCGCGAGGACATGGTGTTCTTGATGACGCCACTTGGACGCTCTGCGGATCTTGACCTCGAAAAAATCGTGTTCTGTTCGGTATCCGATGTGGGTGGCTCGCTCGTCGATTTCGCGAACCTTCGTGAACCAGTGATCGCAATCGAGTTGGTCAATCTCGTGACCCTCCTCCGGCACGCGCTCGAACGAATTCCCGTCCGAAAACGCGGACGTTCCTAGCCCCCCGCCCACAGAGAGGTCACGATGACGGCAAACGTATTTGAAACCCATAGCGCAGTTGCAAAAGAAAGGGCGCTGATGGCCCTGAGACTGCATGTCGAAATGCGAAAGCTCACCGATTTGCACGCCAACTCCCGCAACGCACGCACACACAGCCAGGCACAGCTCACCAAGCTCGCCGATGCGATTCGGACGTTCGGCTTCACGGTCCCGATTCTGATCGACGAGGTGGACAGGATCATTGCCGGGCATGGCCGGGCGGCAGCGGCGCGGGTCTTGGGCCTTGTCGACGTGCCGACCATCCGCCTGAGCCATCTCAAGCCAGCCGAGAAGCGGGCCTATGCGATTGCCGACAACCGGCTCGCGGAGCTGGCCGGCTGGGACCGCGAGATCCTGGCCCTCGAATTCGAGGAACTGGGCGAACTCGATTTTGACCTGTCGCTGACCGGCTTTGAGGTGCGCGATATCGATCTCATCCTCGACGAACAGGGGACCGGTGTGCCCGATGAGGCGCGGATCCCCGCACCGGATCACGGAAAATGCGTCGCGCGGCCCGGCGACCTCTGGCTGCTCGGCAAGCACCGGCTCTATTGCGGCTCGGCGCTCGAGGCAACCTCCTACGCAGCGCTGATGGGCGACGAGCGAGCGGCCATGGCGTTCACGGACGCGCCCTACAATGTGCCCATTCAGGGCCACGTGTCAGGTCTCGGACAAGCGCAGCACCGCGAGTTCGCAATGGCCTCCGGAGAAATGAGCGCAGCCGAGTTTACGACCTTCCTGCGGACCGCTTTCGAGCACACGGCCGCCTGGTCGGCCGAGGGATCGCTGCACTTCCTGTGCATGGACTGGCGTCACATGGGCGAACTGCTCGCGGCGGCAAGCGGACCCTACTCCGAACTGAAGAACCTCTGCGTCTGGAACAAGGACAATGGCGGCATGGGCTCTCTCTACAGATCCAAGCATGAGCTCGTCTTTGTCTACAAAAAGGGCAAGGCACCGCACGTCAACAATGTCGAACTCGGCCGCAATGGCCGTAACCGCACGAACGTCTGGGATTACGCCGGGCAAAACACCTTTCACGCGAACCGCGCCGGAGATCTCGCCGACCATCCGACGATCAAGCCGACGGCGCTCGTCGCCGACGCGATCCGCGATGTGACGCGCCGAGGAGACCTGGTGCTCGATCCGTTCGTCGGCTCGGGCACGACGATTCTCGCTGCGG
>JAQGKD010000083.1 GCA_028290285.1 Hyphomicrobiales bacterium | reverse complement strand
ACCTCGGCACGAAGGTGATGCAGACCTATTCGAACCAGGACCTGATCGATCCTCAAGGACCCGCCCATGCGGTCACGGCTGATATGAACGGGGAGTTCTTCATGTTCGCGAAGGATCAGGACAGCCCGAAAGTCTGGTACGATTCCATATCGCTGCATGATTTCGTCGTGTGACCTCGGCGGTTCCAAAACAAGGCGCAAGCTGCGTCGGAGGCTGCCGGGTTGCTACGTAGCTGCACGGCTCTCACGGTGGCACATAATGGCCCCCGTCGCATCGCGCGGTCGCAAAAACCTATCTCCGCTTGCAGATGCCTCATGTGGTTCTCAACCTTATTCCTGGTGTGCGCCTCTTTAGCCCGAACGTTTTTCCCAGGCTCACAAGGCAGTGGAATTCCGCAAGCCATCGCCGCCCGTCATCTTCGCTCCAGCGCCGATCGCGCATTTCTTCTGTCACCGAAGCTGATCGTGGCGAAAATCGGACTCACGGTCCTGGGGCTACTGACGGGAGCATCCGTTGGTCGTGAAGGTCCCACGGCTGAAGTAGGCGCGGCCATCATGCTTGAGGTCGCGTCCTGGGGCGGCCTTCGGCATGCGCGTGGTCTGATCCTTGCAGGATCAGCAGCCGGAATCGCCGCCGCTTTCAACACCCCGCTTGCAGGGATCGCCTTTGCAATCGAAGAGATGAGCCGCTCGTTCGAGCAACGCACCAACAGGCTCGTGCTTTAAGCGGTGATTATCGCAGGCCTGATATCTCTGGGTCTGGTAGGCAACCACAGCTATTTCGGGTTCGTCACCGCTGCCCAAATGGGTGCACGCGACTGGGCATAGTCCTCACGTGTAGTGTGGTTGGCGGCCTTGCCGGCGGCCTTTTCAGTGGCGAAGGTCGTCCCATTGAACGCAACGCCGGCGTTTGCGAAGCCGAAGACGGGGATCACGACCAAGGCCACCCATTTGTGCAGACCATGCTCAAGTACGTGCAACGGCTAGGGGGCAGCCCGGCGTTAGGAATGACAGGTAAGCGTAGCGGTAGCGCGAACGCCAAGAGTACGCCGGCTATCCTCGCATGCACACCAGACCTTAGCACCAACACCCACGACAATGTGCCAATGATAAAATACGGCCAAAGCCGAGAGACATTGAACCGGTTCATGCCTCTTCCACCGTCTTACAATCGGTGTTGCGCTCGGCCTCGTGGTCGGGAAACTTATAGGGGTGTTCGGCAGCGCCTACGTAGCTATCCGAGTAGGCTTCGCGAAGGCGCCCGCCGGCGCAAGCCTCACGCAACTACTTGGGGTCTCGCTGTTGTGCGGCACTGGCTTCACCATGAGCCTATTCACCGGCATGTTGGCGTTTGCCAACGACCCCGCGCCGAGGTCAAGGTCGGCATTCTGGTGGGCTCAATCCTCGCTGGCGTGTCTGGTTGGGCAGTGCTCCGCCGATTGCCTAAGCCGAAGTTGATCACACGGGCGCTTTCGGAACCAGTCCTCCCTGCTTTGTAACCAGTTCGGAGCAATATCGATGTGATCAGGTGGGACAGGTCGTGCTCGGCGCCGAAATCGATGCGCAGGCCATCATCACCGGCAAGCTGCGCTATCTGCCCATCGTTGGCGAAGAACTGACCGCGCATATGGGGCTTGCACTGAGAAGGTGGCGATCGACCTTCTTCCTGAAGAACGACTAACCTAACTGTTGAAATCTGAGGAAGGCACGTGGGATGGCGAGCGACTCCGCACCCTGGCGACCCGGGCCGGCACCGAGGACAAATCTTTCACCGCAATCTGCGCGGCGCTGGAGGCGGAAGGCCGATCACTCCGCGAGCCCATTATCGCTGCCGCGACGGGGAGTACGCGAGACGCGCCTGCGGGCACGGAGAAGTGGAAGGCTCACACCGCACGGTGGTTCAAGTCGCGCCAGGGCGGCTTCGAGCTTGCGGGGTACGCGCTCGCGGATGACGTCTGGCTGAAGTTGGAGCCGACCGTCTTGCCGCTGCTCAATGCAATCCCGGCGTCGGTAGGTAAGCCGAGAATAGAGAGCCTGGACCGCGTCTGACGCTTCCGTTGCGGCGCTGTTGAGTCGGACGAGCCGCTGGTCGTCATCGAGGCGCCGGCGGGGTGCGGAAAGACCATTCAGGGCGCAGCCTATGTGCGGGATGTCTCCCAGAACTTGGCGCACGGCGGGCTCTTGATCCTCACCCACACGCATGGCGCTTGTGGCGTCTTCTCCGAGCGAACGCAGGGGCTATCCGGGCGTGTAGACATCCGGACCCTCGACTCCCTAATCGGCCAAGTCGGGACTCTGTATCGCCGAGCGCTCGGCTTGCCCGACAACCTATCGACCTGGGCCTATCAGAACGATGGCGCGGGGTTCGAAATCATGGCGGACAAAGTCGCCCGCTTTCTGGAGCGGCATCCAATAGTTCGGCAGGCGCTCGCGCGGCGCTATCCAGTCATCATCTGCGACGAACATCAGGACGCCAGCGAAGCGCATCACCGAGCCATCATGGCGCTTCGCCTAGGCGAGGCGCGCTTGCGAATGTTCGGCGATCCGCCCCAAGCCGTCTTCGCCAACGCCAAAACGGACAATGCGATGGCCTCCACGCTTGCGCAGTGGGAGGCGCTGAAAGCGAACGCCGCTTTCGATGAACTCGACTACCCGCACCGCTGGCAAACGGGAACCTCAGGGTTGGGCCGCTGGATTCTCGACGCCCGAACCGAGCTGAAGGCTGGCCGGCCGATCTCGTTAAGCGGTCCGGCCGTCCAAGGCCTGAGGATCGTGCGCGCCGATAACCTTTCACCTACACGGAGAGCATATCGACTCAGTCAGGCGGACCGCGCGCCTGCTCATTCCGCAGTCGAGCGCTCGGTCATGGTCTTGGCCGCCGCTAATGAGCGGATCAAGGCCCTAAGCGCGTTCTGGGGACGACGGATCCCGATTTGGGAGGGTCACACTCGTTCTGCTCTGGCTGGCTTGGTGCAGACGGTTCAGGCTAACAAGGGCGACCCCGAACAGCTCGCTCCCGGTGTGCTGACGTCTGCGTCATTCATCGGCAGCGGCTTCTCGGCCAGCACTCACTGCGATCGGCTGCTGAAGTGCGTGACGGTTGTGCGAAGCCAGCGCGCGGTAAGCCGGGTAATATCCAGAGGCTCGCATCCCACATCTTGGCGACGCCTGACTACCGAGGCGTTGCGCTCGCACTCAACGAGCTGAGCAGCCTGGTGGACGCCAAGGCCCACGGATTCGGCGACATCAAAGTCGTCCACCGAAGCGAGCTTCGGGACGCGATCCGGCTAAATCCGTCTGGCCGCTCGCCAGATTCCGGACCGCAATTGATGTGACACGCGGCCACCGGCCATCCTGAAGGTCGTAGAAGCTTTCGCACGAATGATGCACGACAGCGAGGTTTGCGATCCGAGAGCCGGGACCAAAGCAAAGGTGTAAGGCTTTTTGGTATTGACCGCTCCACGTTTTCACGCTTAGCGGAATCATTGGCAGGGGGCGAGTGCACGATGGCTAGCAATCAGTTTACGAGACAACGCAGGGCTTTCCTTTTCGATCCACCAGATGGCCGAGTTGCGCCGGATTCCGATGGCGCAGGCCGATATCGAACCCTACTACAACGAGCTTGAGAAGGAGATGCTAGAGGCCTTCTACCAGTACATAAAGCTGCGAACGCCGAAAGCGTACGTGCACTGGAATCTACGCGACAAAAATTATGGTTTCCAAGCGATTGAGCACAGGTTCCGCGTCCTCGGCGGCGATCCATTCATAATCGAAGACGACAAGAAGCTCGATCTGTCTCGCCTGCTGATCGACCTTTACGGCGTCGCCTACATTGGGCACCCCCGGCTCGAAAAGCTGCTGGAAGCCAACTCGATTGATGGAGCCAGACGGATCCACTACCAGCCACGAAGAAGGATCTGACGTCCGCTGATTCAAGCCTCGACAGTGCAATTGATTGCGCATAGCCTCAACACCTAAGCGTGGCCTTCATCGTCTCGCTAAACGGGGTGGAGCTTCTCGTGCGGTTCTGTCGGCAGTTGCACCCGGATGGGATCATCTGTGCGGACAGCCCCTCCAGTTACGACAACCGCCATAACCCCGGGCTTCTGAAGCAAATCGCCGTCCGCGTCTTTTCCCAGCAGTGCCTGCGGGAGCCCTGGCAAGAAGGCCTCAAGCTGGCGACATGGAGTGCGGAGCCCGGTCACCTCGACGACGGCGTCCGAGCCTAGGAGCAAACGAGTGCCGCGGGGCAGCCCGAGGAGGTCGATCCCGCTCGTTGTGATATTCTCGCCGAGCTCCGACGCCGAGATGTGGAAGCCCTGCGCCGCCAGCTCGTCGAAAAGTTCGGCATGGATCAGATGTACCTGTCTCAGGTTTGGCTTCGTCGGATCTTTCCTGACCTGGGATTGGTGCTGCGTTGTTTGACCAGCGTGTGCGTCTCCCGCCACCCCAAGACCGGGCAACAGACAAATTTCATCTGCGGGTTTCTTCCCCAACTGGTGGGTGGGCGCAGAGGCGACCGCTGTAACCGTTGCCATCAGCTTGCTCCAAGTGGGTGGTCAGCGTGGAAGAGAATAGGGCAGCACGGTATCGCAGCGGCTCGGCGAGCGTAAGGGACCAGCCTTTCGATTTCAGAACGCTATCCCAAACCCCGGCCGCACGGACCCGAAGCAAACCCCTTTGCCCATCAGGCTGTCTCATGTGTGCTCACGGACCACTCTGGCTTGCCGAGTGGACCTAGGTCAAGCCCGCATAGCCCCAGCTGGAACTGGTCTTAGCCCGCACTCCAAGTGGCCTGCATTTACTTTGTAGCGACCATCTCCCCTGCACTTCACGTGAAGACTTCGATTTTTAGCAATCCCTCAGCCCATCACCACGATGACACCGCGCGTTAGGCCTGCAGATTACTATGCAGACGCCAATGCTGAACCCCTGGATGCCACGTGATCGGGCGAGCGTTCCCCGGCAGAATGCCTGACCGAATAATGGGTAAGTTGACTTCGATGTTTCGCCGAAGGACGTGCGCGTTACCCAGAGCTTTTTGGGCCGGCTGCTGCCCTATACTGGCGCACCTAAGAGGACACATCATCCGAGCGCATGTGTATGCGCACCTGCTGCCAGCCATGGTCCCGAAGGCCGTCGCCCACGTGGCCCTCACCGCGAAACGCCGGGTGGAAAAAAATGCCGCGTGCAATTAACTGCACGCCGGCTGGCCGTCAGTGCGGACGGATCGCGGCCTCAGCGCAGGGACCTTGTCCTGCTTATCTAAGCTGCTCGTCGACTTGGTCGATACCAGCTTTTACGTAGCCCTCGACGCCGCGGGAGCCAGACACGCCAGCTCTGCCAATGAACTCCTGTACTGCCGTCACCGTAGCCAGCCCGCCGGAAATGGCGATCACATTCGGTCAGTGTCAACGGATGCGCGACAACGGCTCATGATCGGCAAGACGTTCGGCATTCTCGCTTGAGTTGCTCGAAGGCGCGTTTCAGCATCCAAAATGTAAGGCCTGTGCAGCTATGACCCTTAAGCGCCCGACGTATTGCGCCACCACCGTTGAAAGTCATCCAGCTTTCCAGCCCGACGGCCCCTCGCTCGTTAGCAATTTATCGCGCGGGGCACCGTTAGCGGCCCCACGTTGAGTATCATGAGGACGTCGCCGTTTTCGTTTTTTACGGTGATGCTCGTTATATCGGCGGCTGGCAACTCGGTCACAGCATCGATGCACTCGTGGAGCGCCGCAGCGGCGTCGCTTACGATCACGCCAATCGTGTCATGCACCACTGCACCCGCTCCCGTACTTGCGTCGAAGTAGAAGCGGGGCACGACTAAGGTCCTCCACAGCCCGTAAATAGCAGGATAACGGGAGGGTATCACTATGTCGTGCGAGTTAGTTTTGGAGGTCTTGCGAAGCAAAGCTTGACGGAGTTGCGACCGATCCGACGTTCAAAGCGCGGGGGCGCGCCCTTAGATCGGCGAGTTCGTGCCGCAGGCGCAAATTCTCCGCCTGAAGCTGCCTTATCAGCCGATCCTTTTCGAACCGATCAGCTAGAGAGCGATTTATGGCGTCGTGGATGCGCCTAATAACGTCGGTCTCTGCGGTGGACATGATGTTAGCTCCGCCCTCTCTCGGGAGTATGGCGAAAAGGTGGAAGATGTCGACCACTGGCTGCCGCGAGTGCGATTGGGTACGAAGGCGGTGAAGTAAGGGGGCTGCGCACTTGAACAGAGGAAAGGTCTCGCTCTCACTCGCTCGTGTCCTGCCGCGAGCATCGGTGCTTCGGTCCCAACGGTGGGACGTGGCCCTTTGCGACGTGGGACACCGCCGTGATAGCGCAAGAAAAATCTGCCCGCGTGAGAATGGCTTGTCGAGACGCGGCACGCCTGGCGCGGCATCGGCATGCAGTCCGCGTATCTAGTAGCCAGGAGTGTCTGTACGTCTGGGCTCGGCCTTGATCACTGCGACGAGCTAAGCACCTCATGCGCGAGGTCCGTTAGTATGGCGGTGGTGTTCACATGAGCATCAAGTTGTCGCGACGACAAGAGCAGTAGACGGCATCCATGCGGCGTGCATGGGAACCTCGGGGGCATCACGAAGAAATGACGGCTACCTTCGCTACTAGGCCTAGCGGGCAACAGAAGACATTTCCAATGGGGTGTATCTCGGGCATTGGCTCTTAATATTGCCCATAACCGTCGTCAATAACACCTTGTGTTCGCGTCAGGTCGGCGCATCGTCGTGCACCAGGCATTGCTGAACCGGAAGGTTTGTAGCTCTAGCGTAACGTCCTCGATAAGCGGCGTGACGGCGGCAATGCATGAGTACGGACCGTTGCAAACAACACAAGGAGAATTCAAGTGAAAAAGATTTTTACTCTCCTCGCGCTTCTCGTGCCGGGCGCTCTCTCCACTGTCGCGGTGGCCGCGCCAAGCTTGAACAACGAAGCTGTCTGCTCTCAGCCGGGTTACTCGCAGGATCAACGGTGTGTAGGACAGTAGAGCCCATCGAGTGAGCGCGCGCTACGTCGCGCGCGCGTCGCGGGAGCGTGCCATGAGCGTTCTACATGGAATAAGTTTAGCCGACCCGATGATCGAAAGCGACCGTGTTGAGGGTTTGCGCGTTGACGACGTGAGCGGGCGACACCTAGGGGTGGTCAAGCGCCTGCTGATCGCGCGAGACTTAGGCATAGTGACCTACGCGATGTCGTGCAGCATGATCCTATGGGGTTCGCCACCGTGGAGCATGAAGTGCCTTGGAGCGAGCTCCGGTATGACACCACAATCGCCGGCTTTCGTACGGACTTGCCCAACCGGAACGCAGGAAATGCATTGGTCGGAAGCGACCGGCTCCGGGGGATAGCTGTCTTCCACAGTGAAAACATTTTAGTAGGTCGCCTTGAAAGGCTGCTAATTGAGAAGCAGAGCGGGATCGTCAAATGCGCTGAAGTCCTCCACCACCAGATATTCGGGCGCGGGCCTAAAGAGCGTCGCGTTCCCTGGAACAGCTTGAATTACAATGCGCGTTTAGGTGGCTATCGGAGAACTCAAGTCTAAGGATCACTGGGCGAAGAGGCCCGCGAGGGGGTGACAAGGCCATGCTGGCACGGCTCGTGGCGTCAGGTCCTCACACGCGGTATCGGCAATGCCCTCCGATCAACCCCATAAAAGCGCATAGCTTAGCTCGCAGGTACTGTGACGTGTTGACGTCTCGGATCGATGCACGCCATTTGGATAAGCTTATCGTAATCTGTGACAATTAGGACTTTGCGG
>JAQGKD010000129.1 GCA_028290285.1 Hyphomicrobiales bacterium | reverse complement strand
GCAACGCAGTGGAAAATTCTCCATTGTTTTAGGGTAGTCGATATGTCCTGAAAAAGCAGCGACGTGCGAGCCTGAATTGCACTTAGTGTATTTTCTTCTTCATCGTCACCGTCAGATTCGTTGAGTTCCATGATTAACCGCAAAGTTATACGTACAAAAATGTCCGCAACAGGTTTGTCAGGAGTGCTATCAATGGAACAGATACGGAAAAGCGACACTCACGGAATATTTCGGTGCATCGCGGCCGACGCCTATACCGAATTGCGTCACCGCCGTCAGGTCGCGCCCGAGCACTGACGACGCCCCAAGTACAAGTAGCCCGTAGTTCTGACTTGTTCCCAAGCCGGTTCCACTGGCCCGCTCGGCATCGCCGCGCCATACCTGCGTATAACTCATCTGCAGCGATGTTTGAGGGCTAGCCGCTAACGCCGCACCCAAGCTCACAGCTGCGACATTGCCCGGCTTGCTGCCGGCTTCCCTAAATAACTTGTTGTAGGAAATCTCCGCGGTGAAGGCGATTGGGTCTTGACGCTTCAGGGCAATAAACTGGGCCTGCAGTTGCCGGTAGCCCCCTTGGAAATCAAGCAGACCGCTCGAATTTCTTCCGGTGCCGAAGTTGTACGATAAACGGCCGATGAGATCGGGACGCCAGGAGCGCTCGCGCAAAAAGGTCTTAGCCACACCGATTGTAAGATCACCCCAGCCGCCTCCCCTAGCCGACTCGGCGTGACCGAAATCATCTGTGCGCAAGGATCGTATGTGGCTATATGGAACAAATATTTCTGCTTGAAAATCCTGCGGGAGCCCCACTCTTACGGCGGCGGCAACCGATGTTTCATTTGTACGGGTGTTTTGACTCACGACGGCGGGAAAGGGCGTTTGCGATCCCGGCAGCGAGATCGTGCCTACCGTTGAAGAGCTGCGCTCGGACAGGCTGTATGAGAGGATGGGGGTGACCTCTACAACGCGCGCCGGCAAGAGCAACGCCCCCATTTGGGTTAGCGTTCGCTCAAGAGCACGTTGAGCAGCAGCCTCGTCGACAACCATAGCCCCTGCAACGGAGGGTCGAGTGCGCTTTTGCTGAGCTTCTGTTTTTTGCGGCGAGGGATCCTGTCGAACAACTTGGGGTTGTGGGTCGCTGCGAGAGCTCGGTGATGCCGCTTGCGGCAATATTGCTGGGCTCGACCCTGGGTTGATTTTGCCCTCTAATATTTGGATCCGTTCTTGCAAGCGTCGAATCAGCGCCTCGTTTTCAGCCATGCGCGTATTAAATGCTTTAACTTCGTTCTTGCTCGAACGTTTTCCTGGTGCAGCGGTCGCGTCTACGGACCAATGTAAGGAGATAGCACAAACCGCGATACAAGCACTGCGCTTATCGATACAAATGTCGCAGAAAATGTTGCCCCTCGTTGCTACTCTCGCGGTTCTTATCATTGACTACCTACAATCTTATGGTTGAGTGAATATCCGTGCCGAGCGCCACTGCGTTACGCCGATACAAACAGGGGGCACAGCCGATACTAGGTTTATATTGGCCTGCTGGCCCAGTCGCTAAATTGATCTAAATCTAAAAAGCTCAACTGCGTGTGGCGTTATGGTGCAAATCCGGGCCGGCAAGATATTCCTGGCGCAGGTAAGCGGGTAGCATGAGTGCTGCTGTTACCGATATATCGAATGACCAACTTGAAAGAGTGCAACGCGGCGCTGAAGGCGCGTGGTTCGCTGGTCGACTGGCTGGGCAGGACATATTCTGGCACGGCAGTGCAAACTGCAAGCGTGGCCACAATTGGCTGACGGTACCGAATCAGGTGCCGGCCGGTCCAGTCCCGCAGCTTGAGCAGATTTTGCTCCATCCCATCGCTTGATGCGCCGCCAGAATGAACGGGCCTTGATCGCTAGGAAGAAGTGAATTGCCGCCTCCCTAGAAACTCGGCTGGGGTACCCGCCTTTAGCGGGGCGTCATATGCCGTGGTCAAGTAATTCCGGACACAACGATAGGTTCGCGTGCTGCCATTTCCCGCTCATAGACGGCGGGCGACAGATTGCCCAATGCTGAATTGATGCGCTTGCAGTTGTAGAAGCCGACGATGTAATCGGTGATGTCAGCCTTGGCCTCGGCGTGATTGGCGTATTGGCGCTGCCAAACGCGTTCCATCTTGAGGTTCAAAAAGAAGCGCTCTGCCACGGCATTGTCCCAACAATTTCCCTTGCGGCTCATGCTGCAAACGAAGCCATGTTCCGTCAGCAGATCTTGGTAAAGCGCGCTCGCATACTGGCTCCCGCGGTCGGAATGGACTATCAGCCCTGGTGCCGGCTGCCGCTGTTGAATGGCCATGTTCAAAGCGTCACAGACCAGTTGGGCGGGCATGCTAGGCGCCATGGCCCAGCCGATCACCTTGCGCGCATACAGGTCCAGCACAGTGGCCAGGTACAACCATCCTGCGCCAGTGCGAATGTAGGTGATATCGCTGACGTAAGCCAGATTTGGCGCAGCCGGATTGAAGCGCCGGTTCAGCACATTGGCAGCGATCGGCAAGTCATGTTTGCTATCTGTCGTGTGAACGAATTTGCGCTTCCAGACGGGCTTTAGGGCCGCCTTGCGCATCATGCTGCGCACCTTGTAGCGCCCGATATGGAAGCCATCACTGGCCATGGCCGTGACCAAGCGACGACTGCCGTAGCTCTGATGACTGGCGATGAACGCAGCTTTCAGGTGCACGCTCGCCTTGCATACGACCGGCTTGGCAGAACGATGCTGCGCCTCATAAAAACCGGACCGGCTGACGGAGAGGATGCGGCAGCTGTGCTGGACCGGGATGGCCTCCTTTTGCAGTTGACGAATGAGCTGATGGATCATTTCATTTCGCGGGCAAAGAAGGCCGAGGCCTTTTTTAAGATGGTCACGTCCTGCCTGAGTTGCTGGTTCTCCAGCTCGAGTTGCCGGATCCTCTGCTGCTCGGCAGTAAGGGGCTTGCCGATACCGGGCTGGCCGCTCTGCTCAGCGCTGTACTGCGCCAGCCAACGGCGGATCGCCGTCTGGCCGATGCTCATGCTTTCGCTGACGTTCTGGATGCTCTGCCCTTGCTCTCTGATCATTCGAACCACTTCCAGCTTCAAGCTCGGGTCGAATGTCCTCCGTTTTCGTGTTGCCATGTATTACTCCTCAGATGGTGGATTTTCCACCTATTGAGGTGTCCGGACAAATTAGACCACAGCAAGCTGCATGGATTCTTTTATTTGAAAAACGAGGAAGTCTACTCCCCTAGGTTGGTCCTCGGTTGGTCCTCGCCCATCATAACGCCCGAAAAAGCTGGCGCCGTATTGTTCTGCAAATTTGTCGAGCTCGCCCGCTACGAGACTTGTCGCTTCGGAAGGCTCAATTGCTGGTCCAGCGCAAACACTGTCGATAGAAGTATCCCCGGTGAGCCTGTGCGCGACGTTTATGAAAATACGGGTTGCGAGTTCCCTAGCATCCACTTCATTATCCCCAACCTCCTTGCGAATTGCTTTGTGAAGCTCGTCGTCTAGCGCGCAAATTCGTAAAGTGCCTAGTGCACTGGTTGGAAAGTCGAAATCAAGAAGGTGTGCAATATCCATGAATTCTCAATAATTTTTGATTCGGAACGGCCATTATTGGCCGAATGCGGTCTTCCACAAGGAAAACATAGATTGACATTAAATCAATCATTTGGCAAGCTGTTGGATCGAACTGTTGGGCAGCTTCCGGCCCAGAAGCGGACGGTTTAGGGGCACCGCCGCCTTAGCGAGCTGTTTTTCCTTTTCCTCTTCTACCCGAGATAGCATCACGATCCCATCATTAATCGAAAGACATCGCTGAGGCTCCGTCAAAGCATATTTAATAGGGCGACGCCAACGTCTGCAATGGGTCGGGACCTGCCGTATACTGAACGGCCGAGATCGGCCAGAAGCGGACGATCAGCACTGCGCCAAAACTCATTACGAGTTGCGTCTAGTCCTGCTAAGTCTGCGCGTCGTAGCTAGGGCACCAGCAGGAAATTATTAGGAGGTTATCTTGGCGTCACCTTTGGAAGATCTTGACGAACTCACTCTCCGTTGCAGGGATCATCGCGCCCGAGAGTACATAAGCGAAGCTGTGGCCGCTTATCGTGCAGGTGCATTTCGCTCTGCCATTGTGGCATCATGGATTGCGGTATGCTTCGACGTCATTGGAAAACTACGGGAATTGTCACTAGCGGGAGATAAGGCCGCCGAAGTATACGTGGACCAGATTGACGAGATCAGGCGCAAGGACGACCTTTCAGGGGCACTGAAGTTCGAGCGAGAACTACTACAATTGGCCAAAGATAAATTCGAACTATTATCGCCGATTGAATATGTCGATCTTGAACGTCTTCAGGCCGACCGAAATCGCTGTGCTCATCCTTCATTAACTTCAGATGGTCTTGCTTATCGACCGGCTGCCGAGCTTGCTCGGCTGCATATCCACTCCGCCGTCACCCATCTGCTTCAACATCCTCCAGTTCAAGGCAAATATGCCTTGGAGCGTATTCTCTCCGAAATCCATTCTCCCTATTTTCCGACAACCAAAACAGAGGCAAGGATTGCTTTCGCGCCTGGTCCGCTCAGTAGACCAAGGGCATCGTTAGTAAGAAATTTAATTGTAGTTCTGCTGAAAGCGATGTTGCTCGAAGCGCGAAATTACACGCGGCGAAAACAACTAGCCGCAGCACTAGGCGCTCTTCAAGAGATGCACCCTATTGAGTGTTCGACGACGTTGGCATCATCTCTTTCAGAAATCTGCCGAAGGGCTAGTGACGACAAACTTCAGTACCAGATTGAACTTTTGGAGGACGACCCAGGTTGTTGGGAATATATGGACGAGGATTTACATCAAAAGCTCGTGGCGTTTGTAGATCAGCTTCCTTCGTCCGAGATTGAGACAATTCCATTTCTTCTTCGGTTTGCACCTCTGGCCCGGAGCGCAATGGCGAGGCTTCGAAGGATTACAATAAAAGAGCTGGAGTCTTCTCTCTTCTTTGATTTTCCGCCGCAGATTGGCGACGTCATCGTGGGGAATTATCTCCGAGCCGGATCTTTTGAATCCGCGAACAACTGGGGGAAGCATATTGCTTTCTATGCTAGCGAGATAAGTGCTGATCAAGTGAGGCTATTAATTGCGGGCTCAGCGGCGAACAGTCAAATACAAGGTAGCCATCAATTCCGTCCGCTCTTGCAAAAATTAAGGGAAGCAGGAAAACTGGTTGCGGGCCAGTTCGATCAACAACTCGTAGATGCGGACCTAAGTGAGTTTATAAATATTTGATTGGTAGTGCCGGGTAAGCCTCACAGTTAGTCTGAAACGCTTCGCTGAGCTCCACGGTCTCTGCTCCGTTTTAGGTTGACGCCTTTTGCGTGCTTGTCCGCATGACGCGCATGAGCGACTGGCGCCCAGTGGCCGCTTCGGGGCGGAAGCGGCCCCATGTCCCGGCTTTCTCGATGGCGGCAACCGCTGCGTTGCTGTCGTTCGCCGTGCATCGGCGCCTTTGGCAAGCCGGACGTTCGCGCTTCTAACTCTGCGGGTCATATGCGCTGCATGCGCGTTACACAACCATGGACAGATCTTTCACACAAGTGCGT
>JAQGKD010000056.1 GCA_028290285.1 Hyphomicrobiales bacterium | reverse complement strand
AGGAATAAGCGAAGAAGCCCTGATTTTCAGGGCTTCTTTCGTTCACTCGGACGGAAGGCGATGCCGCGCACGACCGCGGCGCCACCGAATTTGTCACGCAAAGTGTCCATGGCTTTTTCAGTCGCCTTGTCGCGTCCGATGCGCGTGTCGGCGAGGTCGCCGTGATCTGCGTTTTCGCTCGAGACGAGCGAGCCCGCGCCGACGCCGATGAGGCGGAAGGCCGTGCCCGTCGCCTCTTTCGCGAGCAGTTCCCGGGCCGCCTCGAAGATGCGGGTCGCAAGCTGGGTCGGTTCGTTCAGGGCGCGGGCGCGGGTGCGCGACTTGAAGTCCGATGTCTTTAGTTTCAGCGTGATCGTCGCGCCCGCGAGTTCGGCCACCTTCAGCCGTGCCGACACTTTTTCGCATAGCGCATAGAGCGTGCGCGTGAGGCTTTCCAGGTCCTTCACATCGGTGTCGAATGTGGTCTCGGACGAAATGCTCTTCGTCTCGTGGTCGGGGCTGACGACGCGGGTGTCGATGCCGTTGGCCAGACGCCAGAGGCGCGACCCCTCCATGCCGTAGCGGCGCATGAGGTCGGTCTCTTCTGCGCGCTGGAGATCGCCGATTAGCCTGTAGCCGTCCGCCGCGAGCTTGTCCTGCGTCACCTGTCCGACGCCCCAGATCATCCCGACGTGCTGGCCTTTCAGGAAGTCGCGCGCCTCAGCGCGGCCGATGACTGCGAAGCCGCGCGGTTTGTCGAGATCCGAGGCGATCTTCGCCAGAAACTTGCAATAGCTCAGGCCAATCGACACGGTAATTCCGATGTCGGCCTCGATGCGCCGGGCAAAGGCCGCGAGCACCTTGTCGGCTGTCGCGCCGTGCAGGCGTTGCGTGCCGGTGAGATCGAGGAAGGCTTCATCGATCGAGAGCGGCTCGACGAGGGGGGTGAGGTCGTGCATGAGCGCGCGCACCTGCCGCCCGACGGCCGCGTATTTCGCCATGTCGGGCGGCACGACCACGGCGTCCGGGCAGGCCTTCAGCGCCTTGAACATCGGCATGGCCGAGCGGATGCCGAAGGTGCGGGCCACATAGCAGCAGGTGGCTACCACGCCGCGCGTGCCGCCGCCGACAATCACCGCCTTGTCCCGGAGCTCGGGATTGTCGCGCTTCTCGACCGCCGCGTAGAAAGCATCGCAATCGACATGGGCGACGGTGAGGCTGCCGCGTTCCACATGGGTCACGAGGCGCGGCGAGCCGCAGGCACGGCAGCGGGCAGGGTGGCCCGCCGGTTGCGTTTCAGCCAGGCAGTCACGGCAGAGCACGGATAGCGCGTGCGTCACGGCTCCGTCCAGCCCGAGGGGCCGGACAGACATTCACGGGCCGAGCCGATCTGTTCGGGCGGGTGGCCGCACTCGGAGGCGAAGGCGAGCAGCAGGCTCTCGTCGGAGGCGACATGATCGAGCACGGCCGCCAGAAAGCCGGGCTCTTGGGCAGCAGCACGCAGGGAGCCATGGTCGAGGCCAGAAAGCGCCAGGAACCTGTCGAGCCGCTCGGGCTGGCCCGCCAAATAGGTCAGGGCTTCGATGGCAAGGCCGGAGGCGAATTCCACGCCGCTGGGCGTAGCCGTGCGGTGGGGTTTCGGGTGGGGGAGGGGCGGACGATCTTTCATTCGGCTCATTCTCAATTCATCAATGATCGGTCTGTAATGTCCATACGGAACAACCAGACACGTTCCCCATTTCGAAGGGCGGGGTCGAGCACGCATCGATCGATCCCCTCCACCGGAGACCCGGACCCGCGCATGAAAAAGACCGTACTCATCGTAGAAGACAACGAGCTCAACATGAAGCTCTTCAACGATCTTCTCGAAGCACATGGCTACGAGACGGTGCAGACGCGTAACGGTGTGGAAGCCGTGGAACTGGCGCGCAAGCACAAGCCTGACCTTATCCTCATGGACATCCAGCTGCCGGAGGTCTCCGGCCTCCAGGTGACGCAATGGATCAAGGACGACGAGGATCTGCGACACATTCCCGTGATCGCCATTACGGCGTTCGCCATGAAGGGGGATGAGGAGAAAATTCGCCAGGGCGGCTGCGAGGCCTATTTGTCGAAGCCCATCTCGGTCGTGAAGTTCCTCGAAACCGTCCGCAATTATATCGGCGACAAGTAAGGACTTTTCACATGACCGCCCGCGTTCTGGTTGTCGACGACGTCCTCCCCAACGTCAAATTGCTCGAAGCTCGCCTGAGCGCTGAGTATTTCGATGTCCTCACGGCCATGAACGGTCCAGAGGCGCTGGCGATCTGCGCCCAGGGCCTCTGCGACATCGTGTTGCTCGACGTGATGATGCCCGGCATGGACGGGTTCGAAGTCTGCACGCGTCTCAAGGCCGATCCCGCGACGGCGCATATTCCCGTCGTGATGGTGACGGCGCTCGACCAGCCGGCGGCCCGCGTGCGCGGCCTCGACGCGGGGGCCGACGACTTCCTGACCAAGCCCGTGGACGAGATCGCGCTTCTTGCGCGTGTCCGCTCACTCGCGCGCCTCAAGGTCGTGCTGGACGAATTGCGCGCGCGTGCCGATACCGCGAGCACCTTGGGCGTGCCCAATGCCTCGCTTTCCACAATGAGCGACAATGGTACGGGCGGACGTGTTCTCGTGGTCGACGACCGCACCGGATCGTCCGAACGCATAAAGGGTGCGCTTTCGAAGGATTACCAGGTCGAGGTGGAGGCCGATCCGCAGGAGGCGCTTTTCCGGGCGGCCGAGGGTGCCTACGACCTGTTCGTGATCAGCCTCGGGCTCAAGGATTACGACGGCTTGCGCCTTTGCAGTCAGTTGCGTTCGCTCGAACGCACACGCAACCTGCCGATCCTGATGATCGCCGACGTCGAGGACCGCACGCGCATTTTGCGTGGTCTCGACATGGGTGTGAACGACTACCTACTCCGCCCGGTGGATCGCAACGAATTGCTGGCGCGCGTGCGCACGCAGATGCGCCGCAAGCGCTATGCGGATGCGTTGCGCGAGAATGTGCAGGCTTCGATCGAAATGGCGATCGTCGATGCGCTGACCGGGCTCAACAACCGCCGCTACCTCGAAAATCATCTGGGCGGACTGGTCGACCAGTCGGTCACCCGCCGTCGCCCGGTGTCCATGATGATTCTCGATATCGATCACTTCAAGAAGGTCAACGATACCTACGGCCACGATGCCGGCGACGATGTCCTGCGCCAGGTCGCGCAGCGTCTGCGCCGCACGGTTCGTCAGGCCGATCTGATCTGCCGGCTGGGCGGCGAGGAATTCGTCGTCGTCATGCCCGATACGGGCATCGAGATCGCGACGAAGGTCGCCGAACGGGTCCGTCAATCGGTCGAAACGAGCCTGTTTTCCATCGAGGAAGGCCGCCGTTCCATCCCCGTCACCATTTCGGTCGGGCTCGCGCAGTCTGACCGCGACCGCAATCCCGACGCTCTTTACAAGAGGGCGGACCGTGCGCTTTATCGTTCGAAGAACGAAGGTCGTAACAGGGTTTCCGCTGACGCTGCGTAATGCTTAACGCCCGCCCCAATTTGGTCTTTTTACCTTGGTCTTGTCTGAATGCTGCTCGAATCGGCGGCGTTAACTGCAAGCGTTTAGGTAAACAGTCATTTAACACTGCTGGATCGCCTCGCACGGATTGCATTTCGCAATCGGCGCTGTAGGTTCACATCAAGGGCAACGGACGCCCCGCCGGTCAATCCGGAGAGTTTGAATACCCTACGGAGTGCTCAGGTCCGCCGCATCTCCTGGGTCCGTGGGGTCGGCCGGTCGAATACGGTAGGAGTGGCCTCCTCGAAACACCGTATTTGACCGGCCACCTATTTGGCTGAAACGCCGAGAACTGAAGCCTCCGGGGTCTCCCTGGAGGCTTTTTTCGTTTCACGATTATTTCGGGGCACTCCCCAAGAAAAAAGCCGCCCGAAGGGCGGCTTTCAGAAGGTCCGCGGCATGACGGCCGGGCGGGGCCTTACTTGATCTTGGTTTCCTTGAACTCGACGTGCTTGCGCGCGACGGGATCGTACTTCTTGAACGTGAACTTCTCCGTCTTCGTCCGGGCGTTCTTGGACGTGACATAGAAGAAGCCGGTGTCGGCGGTGGACAGAAGCTTGATCTTGATATTGGCGGCCTTGGCCATGGTGTTCGATCCTGATGAGAGAGCCGGGCGGATCACAGGACCACGCGACGGCCATATGAAACGGAGGCGGAAAAGGCACGCCCGGCAGGACAAATGTCCCACAGGCCGAATTTGCGCGCACCTTACGGATCATGCGCGGGAAGTCAAGATTGCGGCTAGAGCTCTTCGCGTTTCCACGCGCCGCCACGGTCCCGGAACAGGGGCACGGGCCGCATGGGGCTCATGCCCGCGTCGAGCCTGGAGGCCAGTTCGGCGAGGATCGCGCGGGTGATGAGCGGCATGTCGAGCTTGGCCGCCTTGCTCAGCGGCAGCCAGACCAGTTCGACCAGTTCGCTGTCCGGGCCGACGACGCCCTCCACTCGGTCGACGATGGCATCGGATTCCACCGCGAAGAAGGCCGTGTCGAATCGCTTGTTGCGGCGGGGCGGGGTGATGGCGCGGGCGATCAGGTGCAGCCGGTCGAGTTCCGGATAGACCCCGTGGCTCGCATAAGTGCTCCAGGTCCCCGGGGGTGCCGATTCTGGTGTTCCGTAGTCCCGCGAGCCAATGAGCAGGCCCGTTTCCTCGAAGGTCTCGCGGATGGCTGCCAATGCCAGCATGCGCGGGCGCATGGCTGATGGACGCGACACCTGCCGCATGAGCCGCATCTCTATAAATTCATGCAGGGCGCCTGCGACATTCATCATGCGGTCGCTGGCCTCGACCCTGCCGCCGGGGAAGACGTAACGGCCGGGCATGAAGACATGCGATTCGTTGCGGCGTCCCATGAGGACGCGCGGCTCTTTGCCCGTGCGGTCCACCACGATCATGGAGGCCGCGGCGACAGGTTTGAGATTGGGGAGGGAGGGGTCTTTTCCGCGATCGGAACGGACGCCGTCTATGCCCGCGAAGGCGTCCGGCGCGGGGGCTTCGATCGTGCTCAAGAAATCCTGCCGGGCCGCTCGGCCTTCGGAGGTACAGTCTCGAAGCCATGCATGCGCAGGGCCCATTGATAGGCGATCAGCGCACCCTTGAAGCGCGGCAGCAGCCAGAGCGACAGCGCCAGCGTGACGGTCGGCCAGACGATCGCGTGGATCCAGAGCGCCACGTTCTCGTCGCGCTCCTCGACGAAGAGCATGGCTGCACCGATGATATGAGCGACCACGAGAATGGTGACGTAGGGCGGTGCATCGTCGGCGCGGTGGTGGTGCAATTCCTCGCCGCAGGCCGGGCAGCAATCATTGACCTTGAGATAGGCGCGAAACAGCTTGCCCTCGCCGCAGCTCGGGCAGCGGCCCTGGAAGCCGCGCTTCAGGGCCGGCCACCAGGCACGTGCAGGCAAGGTGGAGACGGAGACGGTATGGTCATCCGCGCGGGCAATGAAAGTCATGTCAGCCTCTAGGTCGCTTGTTCGACGACCTCTTACGTGGACTTTCGTGACGGCCGCGGGGAGTAGACTTAGTGTCGCGCCCGCTCTTGCCCGGCTTGGACGATGGGCCGAGCGTTTTACGATTGCGTCCGTCGCTGAGCATTTCGAATCGCAAAGCGCCTGCGAAGGGCGCGGCTTCCACGAGCTTGACCTCGACGACATCGCCCAGCCGATGCGTTTCGCCTGTTCGATTGCCGATGAGGGCGCGCAATGTTTCGTCGAAGCGGTAGTAATCCGAGCCCAGCGTCGCCGCCGGAATGAAGCCGTCGGCTCCGGTCTCCGCCAGTTTCACGAAGAGGCCCGCGCGCGTCACCCCCGCGATGCGGCCGGTGAAGGTCG
Source organism: Hyphomicrobiales bacterium (assembly GCA_028290285.1). Lineage (GTDB taxonomy): Bacteria > Pseudomonadota > Alphaproteobacteria > Rhizobiales > Beijerinckiaceae > Terripilifer. The sequence goes on along the minus strand of JAQGKD010000056.1, from coordinate 1,635 downwards.
CGCCGATTCGCTCGGACAGCCAGCCCGCGATCAGACGGTCTGTGGTCTCGCGCTCGGCCGACATGGCGCGGCGTTCGGCGGCGGAAATGCGCGTCGCGATTTCTGCGAGTTCGCCTGGCTCCATGTCAGGCATACCGTCGGGGCCGAACTTCAGCGCGCGGATGAGAGCGCGATGGACGATGAGATCGGCGTAGCGGCGAATGGGCGAGGTGAAATGCGCGTATCGCTTCAGGTTGAGGCCGAAATGTCCGTAGTTTTCGGACACATATTCGGCCTGCGCCTGCGTGCGCAGCACGACCTCGTTGACGACGTTCTCGTTGTCGCTGCCCTTCACGCGTTCCAGGATGCCGTTGAATTGCGCGGGGCGCATCACCTGACCCTTGGCGAGCTTGATGCCGATGGAGCCGAGAAACTCGGCCAGTCCGTTCAGCTTTTCGGCCGAGGGTTCGTCATGCGCGCGATAGATCAGCGACTGTCCGACGTGTTCGAGAGATTCGGCTGCCGCGACATTGGCCAGGATCATGAATTCCTCGATCAGCCGATGTGCGTCGAGGCGCGGCGGCACGATCACGCGGTCCACCGTGCCATCTGGCTTCAGCAGGATCTTGCGTTCGGGCAGATCCAGATCGAGGGGAGCGCGATGGCCGCGTGCGATTTTCAGCGCATCGTAGGCGGCCCAAAGTGGGCGCAGCACATTGTCGAGCAGGGGCGCGGTCGTGTCGTCCGTCGCGCCGTCGATGGCGGCCTGTGCCTGCGGATAAGCGAGCTTGGCGGCCGAGCGCATCATGATGCGGTGGAAGCTGTGGCGCGTTTTCGCCCCCTGCGCGGAAATGGTCATGCGCACCGCGAGAGCGGGCCTGTCCTGCATTGGACGTAACGAACAGAGATCGTTCGAGATCCGCTCTGGCAGCATGGGCACGACGCGGTCGGGGAAATAGACCGAATTGCCGCGATCCAGCGCTTCGCGGTCGAGCGGACGGCCCGGACGCACATAGGCGGCGACATCGGCGATGGCGACCGTGATGACGAAGCCGCCCGGATTCTCCGGGTCCTCGTCAGGCTCGGCCAGAACCGCGTCGTCATGATCCTTGGCGTCGGCGGGATCGATGGTGACGAGGGGGCGGTCGCGCCAATCCTCGCGGTGGTCCATCGTGGCGGGCTTCGCGCTTTCGGCTTCTTCCAGGGTCTCGGGACGGAAGACATTGGGGATGTTGTGCGCGTGGATCGCGATCAGGCTGACGGCGCGTTCGCTCGTCATCGAGCCCAGGCGTTCGCGCACGCGCGCGGCGGGCAGGTCGAAGCGGCCTTCGCGCATGATCTCGACAGCGACGAGATCGCCGTCTTCGGCTGCGCCTTCCGCGCCCGGTGGGATAGAGAGTTCGCGGCTCATATTCTTCTTGTCGACGGGGATCAGGCGTCCGCCGCCGGTGGGAAGCGCCCGGAAAACACCAAGCACCTGCGTTTTGGCGCGCGCGAGCAACTTGATCACGCGGGCGATGTAGATGGGCGCGTCGTGCGTGCCCTCGGGCGAGAGTTCGGTGCGCAGGAGCGCGCGGTCGCCGAGGCCCGGTGCGGGCTGGCCGGGGCGTGCCTTGCGCGGGACGCGGACGTAGATTTTGGGAATCGGTCCTTGCG
>JAQGKD010000052.1 GCA_028290285.1 Hyphomicrobiales bacterium | reverse complement strand
GTTGAAAAAAGCCGTGCGCGCGTTGCCGATATGAATGCGCCCTGTCGGCGAGGGAGCGAAGCGGACTCGTGTCATGTCATTCCTCGAAACGCTCGGCATTGCCCAGCGGTTTCTTCGGTGAGAGAGCGGCGTCGGGCGAGCGCGCGGGCGCGCCGGGATCGCGGAAACGGTTGACGATCGGATAGCGGCGGTCGCGGCCGAAATTCTTCAGCGTCACTTTCACGCCCGGCGCCGACTGGCGGCGCTTGTATTCGGCGAGATAGAGCAGCCGCTCCATCTTCTTGACGAGCGCGAGATCATGGCCGCGTGCAACGATATCGGATACGCGCATCTCGCGTTCCACCAGGCATTCGAGGATGTCGTCGAGCACGGGATAGGGGGGCAGCGAGTCCTCGTCCTTCTGGTCCTCGCGCAGCTCGGCGGACGGCGGCTTGACGATAATGTTCTCGGGGATAACCACCCCATCGGGCCCCAGCGCGCCCTCGGGCTTCCAGCGGTTGCGCAGCGCGCAAAGCCGGAAGACCTGCATCTTGTAGAGATCCTTGATCGGATTGAAGCCGCCGTTCATGTCGCCGTAGATGGTGGCATAGCCGACGGACATTTCCGACTTGTTGCCGGTGGTCACCAGCATCGGGCCGAACTTGTTGGAAATGGACATGAGCAGCGTGCCGCGCGCGCGGCTTTGCAGGTTCTCTTCCGTCGTATCGCGCGGGCGCCCTGCGAAGAGCGGCTGAAGGACGCTCTCCAGCCCATCGACCGCCGGCGCAATGGACAAAATGTCGTAGCGCACGCCGAGCGCGTCTGCGCAGGCCTTGGCATCGACCAGCGAGTCCTGCGAGGTGTAGCGATAGGGCAGCATGACGCAATGAACACGCTCCGGGCCGAGCGCATCGGCGGCGAGCGCGGCGCAGAGCGCGGAATCGATGCCCCCAGACATGCCCATGACGACTCCGGGGAAGCCGTTCTTCTCGACGTAATCGCGCAGGCCCAGCACGCAGACCGCGTAATCCGCTTCGTCGCCCTCCGGCAGGATGGCACGGTCGCCATCGGCGCAGACCCAGCCTCCGCTGCTGCGCTCGAAGACGCAGGTCGTCACGAGGCTTTGCAGCGCCGGCATCTGCACGGCGAGGTGCTTGTCTGCATTGATGACGAAGGAGCCGCCGTCGAAGACGAGCTCGTCCTGTCCGCCGACCTGATTGAGATAGACCAGCGGCAATCCCGTCTCGACGATGCGGGCCAGCGCGATCTGCACCCGCTCGTCGGCCTTGTCGCGCCAGTATGGCGACCCGTTGGGCACGAGCAGGATTTCAGCGCCGGTTTCCGCCAGGCACTCGCAGACCTCGTCCGACCAGATGTCCTCGCAGACCGGAATGCCGAGGCGGATGCCCTTGAAGACAATGGGTCCGGGCAGAGGCCCCCTGGCGAAGACGCGCTTTTCGTCGAACACGCCGTAATTGGGCAGGTCGACCTTGAAGCGCACCGCCTCGATGCGCCCACCCGCCAGCAGCGCATAAGCATTATAGAGCAAGCCGCCCTCGACCCAGGGAAGGCCGACGAGCAGCGCCGGGCCGCCGTCCGCCGTCTCGCGCGCGAGATCCTCTGCGGCGGCGCGGCAGGCTTCCTGGAAGGCGGGCTTCAGAACCAGATCCTCGGGCGGATAACCCGCGAGGTTCAGCTCCGGGAACATGACGAGGTCGGCCCCCTGCCCGGCCGCTTGCGCGCGGGCGGCACGAATGGCGGCGGCGTTGCCCTCGATGTCCCCGACCGTGCAACCGATCTGGGCGAGGGCGAGGACGAGGCGGCCCGAAGGCGAGGTCGGCGATGAGGAGATCATAGAGGCCATGTATCGCGCCTGCGCTGTAGCGGCAATGGCGAGCGTCTCGAGCGAGAGGACGCTTCGAGATCACGCACACGAAAAATCAGCCGATAAGTACATTTCACGAAAGCTCATTTTCGACCACCTTATTCGCATTGCCGATCCAGTCATGTGCCAGTGTAATCTTGGCGGGATAAGCCATATCGGCTTGAGGCGCCGCACCGACCGCCCCGGACGTATCCCTTGCCTGCCCCGCCTGTAGTGGCACAACGGCTGGCGCCGCATCGCGCCCCAGCTTGCGCACCCGGCCTCTGCTTAGTGTCGCGGGAGGATAATCAATAGCGCTTGTATTGTTGTGGAATCACGGCTGAAAATCTCCTATTCGTTATTAGCATTGATATTTTATCATTGAGACTCATTTCTATAATCACGTAGCTTACCATCGAGTACGTGTGATAGATCCGTTATATTTTTGACACTGTTTTAGTCGCCATAATTTAAGTTTCTAAAATTGCTCTGCGCAGCTTAACACTTTCAATCTGATTGCCAGAAACTTCTATCAACAGTTCGTCCAATATTCCCGGAGTTCGATAGGCGACAGAATATATTTAATCACGCGGCGATCCCCTGTCTTTATTTCCGCCGCCGAAAATTCTCCAACAATATTAGCGATCTCGCCAGTGCTTGTGGCTGCATTAATGCGTTCAATCACAGATGCAATATCAGTCATCGAAAATTCCTTTCGAACTCAAATCAAGAATTAATTCGCACCCAACCGGCGGCAAAATTTATGCCCGCAGATAGCTTGGATCCATCAACAAAGGGAAATACACCTTTTGTATTGCTGGGATTTTCAAAAAAACCTTTAATTAGGCTCGCAACTGTCTCTGCCTCATGGTGTGTGAGGCCTTCGCGAGCACGTGGGTGAGGATTAGTAACGTTGCCTTCATCGCGGTACCCAAAAGAGATAATATCAACAGCGAAAGCGATGCGGTCATTCTTGGGCCAGGTCACCACCCATTCCCCATGCAAAACCGGACGATTTGGCAGCTTCACGTAAAATGTCAGGTGTCCTCGCTCATCGAAACCACGCACGACACCACCGGCACCGACGATATTTTGCTCTGAGTTTGAAGTCGGGCTATTGTTCATTTTCACCCCGCCAAGACAGGTTAAAAGATTGAAAATTTAACCGGGTTCGTAATGGATCATAGAAAAAGACTACAGCCATTATGGCGACTAAGATTAAAAGCTGGCTAAAGCTAAGACGGTCCACCTGCATGAAGGTGCCGCCGTCGTGGCTGTCATCAAGGCAGGGTATCCGAGGTCTAGCCCGGCAAACGGTTCCAGCACGTCACGGCGCATCGTAAAAAAATACCGGCGGGTAAGACCCGCCGGCAACCTTGTCGTTAGCGCGCTTACTCCGCCGCGTGTTCCACTGCGGGCTTCGACGCCCGCTCGGCCTTGAGCAGTTCGGCCACGAGGAAGGCCACTTCGATCGCCTGTTCGGCGTTGAGGCGCGGATCGCAATGGGTGTGGTAGCGGTCGTGCAGATCCGAATCCATGATCTGGCGCGCGCCGCCCGTGCATTCCGTCACGTTCTTGCCGGTCATTTCCAGGTGGACGCCACCCGCATAGGTGCCCTCGGCCTGGTGTATGGCGAAGAAGGTGCGGATTTCGCTCATGATCCTGTCGAACGGCCGGGTCTTGTAGCCGCCAGCGGTGATCGTGTTGCCGTGCATCGGATCGCAGGACCACAGCACCGTGCGGCCTTCCTTCTCCACGGCGCGGATGAGCTTTGGCAGATGATCGACGATCTTGTCCGAGCCGAAGCGGCAGATCAGCGTCATGCGCCCTGCCTCATCCGTCGGATTGAGCATATCGATCAGGCGCAGGAGGTCGTCCGGCTTGATCGAGGGGCCGCATTTCAGGCCGATGGGGTTCTTCACGCCACGGCAATATTCGACATGGGCATGATCGAACTGGCGCGTGCGGTCGCCGATCCAGAGCATGTGGCCTGACGTCGCGTAATGGTCGCCCGTCGTCGAATCGACGCGGGTGAGCGCCTGTTCGAAGCCGAGCAGCAGCGCCTCATGCGAGGTGTAGAAATCCGTCTGGCGGAGTTCCTGATGCGTCTCGGGATCGAGACCGATGGCGCGCATGAAGTTGAGCGTCTCGGTGAGACGGTCGGCGACTTCCTGATAACGGCCCGACTGCGGGCTGTCCTTCACGAAGCCGAGCATCCAGCGATGCGCATTGTCGAGGCTGGCGTAGCCGCCGGTCGCGAAGGCGCGCAGTAGGTTCAGCGTGGCCGCCGACTGGCGATAGGCCTCGATCTGCCGGCGCGGATCGGGGGTGCGCCCTTGCAGGGTGAACTCGGTGTCGTTGACGATGTCGCCGCGGTAGATCGGCAGCTCCACGCCGTCGATCTTCTCGGTCGGGTTGGTGCGGGGCTTGGCGAACTGACCGGCGACGCGGCCCACCTTCACCACGGGCGAGGCGGCGGCGAAGGTCATGACGACCGCCATCTGCAGGAAGACGCGGAAGAAATCGCGGATGTTGTCAGCGGAATGCTCGGCGAAGGATTCGGCGCAATCGCCGCCCTGCAACAGGAAGGCCTCGCCGGCTGAAACCTTGGCCAGGGCTTTCTTCAGCTTACGGGCTTCACCTGCGAAGACCAGCGGCGGAAATCCGCTCAGCTGGCGCTCCACGTCGCCAAGAGCTGCCGCATCCGGATAAACGGGGGCTTGCTCGATCGGCCTTGCGCGCCAAGAGTCAGGTGTCCAACGATCCACGGCCATCATATTCGCTCCTGTTCAGCGCGCCTCGACCCAACGGCCCTCCCCTGCACGGCAAGTACCCGGCACGCGATGGGCTTATACAACAGGGATCCCGGCCTTAATAAACTTTTTCGCCACGACTATGGTTGAAGGGCTCAAGCCTAGCCGATGGCGGCGCCCGGCCCTGCGTCCAGCGTCTCGCGCACATAGCGCGCGGAGCGGGTTCGCATGGTCACCAGTTCCTCGGCGGCGGTCGGATGCACGGCCATGGTGGCGTCGAAATCCGCCTTGGTCGCACCGAGCTTCACGGAAATGCCGAGCAGCTGCGCCATCTCCCCGGCGCCGTACCCGAGGATGTGCACGCCGAGCACCTGATCAGTCTGCCCATCGACCACGATCTTCATAATGGTCTTCTCGGGGCGTCCCGACAGCGTCGCGATCATGGGGCGGAAGCTCGCCGCATAAACGTCGACGATGTCGAAAATCTTGCGCGCTTCCTGTTCGCTCAGCCCGACCGTGCCGATCTCGGGGGTCGTGAAAACGGCTGTCGGTATGCCCGCATGAACGACCGCGGTTTCCTTGCCGCCGAACTCTGTGTCTGCGAAAGCATGGCCCTCGCGGATCGCAACAGGCGTGAGATTGACCCGGTTGGTGACATCCCCGACCGCATAGATCGACGCAACATTGGTGCGCGAATAGGCATCCACCTTGACCGCGCCCGCGTGGTCGCATTCCACGCCCGCATTTTCGAGGCCGAGGCCGAGGGTGTGCGGACGCCGGCCGGTGGCCAGCATCACCTGATCGAAGGTTCGCGTCTCGTCGCCCGTCAGGGTGACCACAAGGCCATCTGCGCGCTTCTCGATTCGCTTGGGCAGAGTGCCCGGAAGGATCTCGACGCCGGCATGCTGGAGTTCGGTGCGCAGCCCATCGCGCAGGTCGTCATCGAAGCCGCGCAGGACATTCTCGCCCCGGAAGGCCAGTGTCACTTTCGAGCCAAGGCGCGCGAAGAGGCTGGCGAATTCGACGGCGATATAGCCGCCGCCGATTACGAGCAGACGGTTGGGAAAAACAGGCAGATCGAAGAGTTCGTTCGAGCTGATGGCGAGCTCGACGCCGGGAACGCTCGGCTCGAGGACAGGCGTGCCGCCCGTCGCGACGAGGATCTTGCCCGCGCGGATCGTGCGCCCGTCGGACACCAGCCGCAGCGTATTCGCGTCGAGGATTTCCGCTCTCGTCTCAACGACTTGCACTCCGGCGTTGAGCAGGTTGTTGCGATAGATCTGCGATAGCCGCGAGATTTCGCGCTCCTTGGCCGCGACCAGGGTGGGCCAATCGAAGGTCGGCTTGCCGGGCAGCGTCCAGCCGAACCCCTTGGCATCAGCGAAATCGTCGGCGAAGCGGCTCGCGTAGACATAGAGCTTCTTGGGCACGCACCCGCGAATGACGCAGGTGCCGCCCATGCGATATTCTTCCGCGATCATGACGGAGGCGCCGTACCCCGCCGCGATCCGGGCAGCGCGAACGCCGCCCGATCCGCCGCCGATGACGAACAGATCGACGTCAAATGGCTTCATGATCGTCCCTCGTTCACGTCCGACCCCTTATGGGATCAGAGATCGTGACCCTTCTTCTTCATCTCGGCGCGAACCCGGTCCATCATCTCGACGGAGAGCACGCGGTTCCAGGCTTCGAGGCCCGATACGATGCGGCTGAGGATCATCGGCTGCAGGTCCGTGTAGTGCTTGCCTGCGCTGGTCTTCAGGAAGGCCAGCGTTTCCTTGAGCTCGGACTCGGGCATCGCGTTGGCCACGAGGCGCGCCGCATAGTCGATCATCTCGTTCGTGCGCTTCGTGAACTCAGGCGCGATCGTGTCCTTCATCACCGCATTCATGTCGGCGAGAAGCTCGGGGCGCGTGCGCGTGAGATTACCGTTCAGCTCGTTGAGCATGGCGGGAATGAAGGGATCGAAGGTCTTGGCAATGCCGGTGAGGCCGACGATTTCCTTTGCCAAGGCGAACTGGCTGTCCGAGACCGGCGCGGTCTGGGGGAAATAAGCGGGTGCAGCCGGCTGCTGCGCCATGGCGGGTGACGCGATGGCGGTCAGAAACGCGAGCGCGAGGGCGCGCGACAAATGGGTGAGCTTCACGATTCTATCTCCTGAACGGCACATAATCATTCTTAAGCCAGATCGCCGATCACTTCGACGCCGTCAGCGTCTGCGACGATGATCGCCTTCGCAAGTCCGATGAAGAGCCCGTGCTCGACCACGCCGGGGATGGCGTTGAGGCCGCGCGCAAGCGCTTCCGGATCGGGAATGCTCCCGAATGCACAATCCAGGATGGGATGCCCTCCATCCGTGACCAAAACGTGGCCCTTCTCATCCAGCCGCACGGAGACGGCGCCGGAGCAGCCCGTCTCGTCGGCGACGCGAAGCACATGGCGGCGCGTCGATTCCAGCCCGAAGCGGTCGACCTCCACAGGGAGCGGATAGCGGCCCAGCGTCGCGACCTGCTTCGACCGGTCGGTGACGACGACCATGCGCAGGGAGGCGGCGGCCACGATCTTCTCGCGCAGCAGAGCGGCCCCGCCGCCCTTGATGAGGCGCAGCGAAGGATCGAATTCGTCGGCGCCATCGATGGTGAGGTCGAGTTCGGGAATTTCGTCGAGGGTCGACAGCGGAATGTTCAGGCGCTCGGCCTGTGCGCGGGTCTGCTCCGAGGTCGGCACGCCCACGATCTTCAGGCCTTGGGCGACCCGTTCGCCCAGGAGGGCGACGAAATGGGCTGCGGTGGAGCCGGTTCCCAGACCCAGCCGCATGCCAGAATGCACCAATTCAAGCGCGCGGGCGGCCGCGAGGCGCTTGGCGGCATCGGCTGGGTCGATCATGGACGCTCCGGCAGGTCTATTTCGCTATCGGCTTATCCGTGGCGATTAGCGGCTTCCGACCGGAAAGGCAAATCGGGCGGGGAGGCTATGGGCGATTTTCAACTTTCGCGATCCAGCTCAACTGCCCGATGAGCCTCGGCCCGTGCGCCTCGACTGCAAGATTTTGTAGGGTTCCAACTAGAAGTTGCTGATCCACATTCGTGCATAGCGCCCGAAGTCCCTAGCCGAGATTTTTCCCTCGACCCGGGTGGAAAGTGTCGAACCTCTTCGCACCTTGAAGACGATGGAGGAACATGGGTAGCCCAGCTCGGAAAATTCGCGAAAGTAACTATCACCCCGATTATGACCTTCGACGAGCTGTTGATCAGCATGCCTCTGCTCACCGCGAAATCGGCTGAATATTCGCGTCAGGCGGCAAAAACCTGATCTCAGGATTCTCTTCGCGGTTACTTGCGTAAATCTGGGATGTCAGGTGACAATGCTGGATTGCGATTCCATATGAGACCTTCCATGACGAAATCCCCGTTCGACTTTTCCCACATTCTACCGCGCGAGTTCCTAAACCCCACAGCTCCGAGCCTTGATGGTTTGGCTGAAGCAGCCGTACGACGAAACAACCCAGCGGGATGGATCCTCGAGCGCTTGTTAAAGCGCATCTCAATCTTCGAATTAAGTTTGCGTCCCCGAGAAGAGATAGGCGGACGCCTGGTCTCCAGCGCATCCGGGAGCCCATTTCACATTGACGCTGTTGCGTTTTCTGACCCCGATCTATTGATCTTCAAGGGCACGCGGGAAGGACGTCCCGTCGAAGTCATCCAGCACCACACGCAGATCAACGTAGAGCTCGTTGCCTTACCCGCTCAACATACCCCTCCTAGGCGTATTGGCTTTCCGGTAGGGTCAGATGAATAACCGGCATCCTGAAATGCTCAGGACTCAGTCCTAGAGCCCCGAGGACAAAGGGCATGGGGCCGAAGACCGTAGCCGACGTGGATGCCAAGCCAATCTTTAAGCTTGAGCGAGCAACCAATAGAGAGCTGATTCACGAAGACTGCCCTAAACCTGCCCCTGCCCTCGTCACTTCGCCTGCGGCGTGCAAACGACCTGATCGTTGAGAACGTAGCAGATGGCCATGGTGCCGGTGCGCAGATCGACGCGGAAAACGCCCCCCTCGCGCTCATGACGGGAGGCAATGAGGCCATATTCGCTGGACGGCTGGGCTCCTGCCCCCTCGCCGGGCGGGTAGCACAGCGTCACGCCGACGGAATTCTCCTTCAGGCCGTATTGACAGGCGCCGATCTCGCCCGTTGCCTTGTCCAGCCGATAGACACGGTTGAGGTCGATTTCCGGTGCCGCCAGAAACTCGTAATTGGCTGCGGTGGCGAGCCCGGTTCCCCCGAGAAGCGCGATCAGGGCCAGCACGGGACGGACAGTCGAGGGGCGGAGCATGGAGAACCTCTGATAATGCGATTCGATTCGAGACGAATCTAGAGGCGATCCACGTGGTCCACGCAAGCAGCGTTCACGCAAGGGTCGTTTGACCTTCGCCGATTTTCGCCCTAGGCGGTGCGAATGCCACAGACAACATCCCTGCTCGTCTTCGATCTCGACGGAACACTCGCCGAAACGGCCGGCGATCTGGTCGCGACCCTGAATGTCATACTCGCCCGCGAGGGCCTTGCGCCCGTTCCGCTGGCAGAGGCCCGCAAGATGGTCGGCGCCGGGGCGCGGGCGCTGATCCAGCGCGGCTTCGAGGCCGGGGGCCGTTCCATCGAAGGCGCGCGGCTCGAAAGTCTCTTCAAGGACTTCCTCGTCTATTACGAGGCCCACATCGCTGACGAGAGCTACCTCTTCGAAGGCGTCGGCGCGGCGCTCGACCGCTTCGAACAGGCGGGCTGGCACTTCGCCGTCTGCACGAACAAGGTGGAGCAACCCTCCGTACGCCTTCTAGACGCGCTTGGCGTCAGGCATCGTTTTCGAGCGATCTGCGGCCAGGATACGTTTAGGGTCGCGGGGGCTGCCATTTCCAAGCCCGACCCTCGTGCCCTCCTTATGACGATCGAGCGCGCGGGTGGCCTCCCCCATCGCGCCGTGATGGTCGGGGACTCGCGGACCGACATCGACACGGCCAAGGCCGCGGGCGTTCCTGTGATCGCGGTGGATTTCGGCTATACAGATACGCCAGTGGCCCATCTCGGGCCCGATAGCGTCATCGCCCATTTCGACCAATTGTGGGATGCTGTGGCACGGACGAAAAACTTCGTCTGACCGCTGCCGCACGTCAGGAGTTCATGTGTTCAGAGATACGAAGCTAGCCGTCGGCATGCTCGTCGGCTTCATCATCGGCGTTCTCTGGGGCGTGGTCGACGGCGTTTCCCCCGGCGAGGCGTTCCTCTACGGCTCGATCGCCACCTTCTGCACCCTCATCACCTACCCGCTCTGGCGCTCACGCAAGTAAGCACAATCCATCGCTGGACGGCTGGTCGAAGCGCAGAAGATCGCTGAAGGGGGCGCGCAGATGCGGCTCCAGACATCCCTCTGGAGGAAGATATAATCGGCGCCCGTTTGCTGCCGTGTGCTCTTGCAAGGCAGGACGGGCATGGTGGCTTGGATCAGGCGGTGCGCCGGTTCATTTCGCAGAGTGGAGCGCGCTCGACGATAACCTTTTGCGCTGAACCCAACGGAACCCCTCATGCCGTGTAATGACGGCCATGTCGACCGGCCCACCCACGGTTTTGGGCTGCAGGTCTGCTCTGAAACGCACGTAGTCGATGGTCGTATCCATCAAGAAGCGCGTGAGGTCGATCGCGTCGTGGATCGGCATGCCGGGCGTCACAAGCGTCGGACTGCTGTTCTCCACGGGCCGATTGGAAGGGTCGTCCGCATCCTGAGGCAAGTTTGATGCTGTGTATTCGTCACTGAGAAGGCGATGGATGCATTCGCCTGATCCTTCCCAGGAAATCCCGTATTCGCTTGGCGACCAGACCTGGGACACCGAGATTCCGTCTGACGAATCGAAGACGAGGTTCCAGACCTCCGGAGAATCGCTCCCCACCGAATAGCCCGCGATGATGAGCGTGGTGCGGATCTTGGCGATCTGCATCGGCGCCATCGAACGCAGATAATCCTGCAGGCTTCGCACCACGGCTTCGACGGTGACCGCATGACGTCCCAGCCCGCCACTGCCGCCGTTGCCGCCACGCATGAAGGCCTGTGCGCCGAAATCCTTCAGGACGTCGATAAATGCCTTGTTGCCGATAGCCCCGTCGCCAGCAACCAGTACCCCGATCGGCATTCCCCTGATGAGCTGCATCGTCTTTTGCGCAGAGTAATAAACCTGGCCACGGTGCTCCACCGCGCTGTCGGACGCCAGGACGACACCGTCCTGCACGGAAATGGAGATGACGATCGTCAAGGGGGATCCGTCACGGCTTGAGCAAATTTGAGAAGCGTGTCGCGGCATGGCAGCGAACCAGCATACACGACGGAACTAAGCCTCTGGAGCAAAAAGGTTCTCAACTCAACCATACGGATGAGAGCTAATATTGGACCACAAGAAAAAATCAGAAATATCTGGCTGCGGCGTCCCCATTGACCTGCGGAAAAAATCGGCCGGCGCTCAGGCCGGCCGATGAAGCCGATCTTGATCAGCTGTTGCGGCGATTGTAGCCGCTGGTTTCCATGCAGCGCGTGAAAGATGAGAGGTCGAGGGTCTCGCCTCGGGTTGCGCCCGCGCGGCACCGAGCCTGGTCGGCTTGCCCCTGACGATAAAGCTCGGGATTATTGGCCATGCGGCGACCGTCGTTGCGAGCCCAGACGTACGTCTCCTGCTGAGCCGGACGCGGCGACTCCGCCATGGTCGGCTGCACGAGGGCGTTGCGGCCATCCATGCGACCGGAGCAAGCTGAAAGAAGGCCTGCGGCCACGACGACAGTAAGCAGTTTTTGCATGTAACCAACCTCGCGAAGGAAAATCCTAAGGTATCAACGCGCGAAACGCTTCTTCGTCCCAGCCCTGCCAATGCATTCCAGGATGAGTTGCAGGAGAGCAACACCCTAGGGTGCTGGCTCCAGGGCCACCAGGCCTCCATAGGGCGAAGGCGCTCGGGACAGCGGCGTGCCCGGCTGTGCGCGGGGCAGCGCATCCAGCCGCAGCTTGAATGCCTGCGGTTTACGGACAGGCGTCTCGCCATCATAGGCGAGGACATTTGGCGTCGAGGTCGCCACGATCATGCTGCGCACCGGCGAACTCTTCTCCGCGACGGCTGGCGCTTCGGATTGACGTTTCGCGTGGTGGCGGGCGGACGTGCCGTAAATTCCGGACGCGACTGCCTGGCTCTTGAAGACGCAGACACCGCGCGATGGGCGGTAGATCTGACCGAGCGAACAGCGGGCGGCAAGAGCCGCCTGCGCCGGAATCATGAAGGAGCTGGCGATACCAATGGAGAGGAATAGTTTTCGCATCCCCGTCCTCCCTGGCCTCGAGAAAATGTGCGACCCGGAACAGGCCAAATCACTCGCCACAACGTCGTCCGCCGATTCCGTCGAGCGCCGGCATGCTGCCGGATCAGGACGCTCGAATCAACCCTCGATTTGAAATGAGCTTCGAAGTCAAGGAAGTGGTTGAGGCTTTCAACAAGTTATCCCGACTAAAACAAATCGAAATCAATGGCCTAGCTCCAGTCTTTCTATCACCTGCGTGCCCGCAACGCGAGCGAGCCATGGCGATGACCGAGGCCGGTCGGAAGAGCTTAACAAAGTACGAAAGGCCGATACACTGCCCCTTCGACAAAAAAAGATCCGGGGGAGACAAGATGCTCATTATCGACAATGCGACCGTCAGCGACATCCTGACGATGAAGGATTGCATCCGCGTTCAGGAGGCCGCGTTCCGGCAGATCCCGGAGGGTGGCGCGATCCACCGGCCACGCATCGACATGTATTTCCCGTGCGACCGCGAAGACGGCTATTTCCGCTGGGGCTCGATGGAGGGGGCGAACGACGGCTATTTCGCCATCCGCATGAAATCCGACGTCATCACCTGGCCGAAAACGCCCGACGGCGGCTGGACCGAGGACAAGCATTGCCGCGAGCCCGGCACCTATTGCGGCGTGATCTATCTTCTCTCGACGCGGAACGCCGAGCCGCTCGCCTTCATCAATGACGGCGTGCTGCAACACATGCGGGTCGGCGGGGGCGCGGGCATCGGCGTCAAATATCTGTCGCGGCCCGATTCCCATGTCGTGGGCATGCTCGGGTCCGGCGGCATGGCGCGCACGTTCCTGGATGCGTTCTCCTGCGTGCGCGACATCCAGATGTGCAAGGTCTACAGCCCGAACCCGAAAAACCGCGAGGCCTATGCGCAGGAGATGTCGCAGAAACTCGGCATCGAGGTGCGGGCCGTCGACACCGCCCAAGAGGCGCTCCGCGACGTCGATATCGTGTCCTCCGCCACTGACAGCATGGCCCCGGTCTACGACGCCGACTGGCTGCGTGCGGGCCAGCACGTCACCAATCTCGGACGCCGGGAAATGCCCGATGCCGCCATGAACAAGTTCGATGTCGTCGTGCGGCAAGGCACTGCCGGCCTGCAGATGAAGATGACCGAACGTTTCCAGGCGGAGCGCGGCCTGTCCCCGGCAGCCTATATCGGCGGCAGCGTCGAGCAGATGAAGCGCATCCCGGAAAAGAACCCGCAGCCGGGCTTCGGTGGCGATTCACCGGATTTCGCGGATCGCGGCAAGGGCGGCGACAAGCCCGAATTCGCCGATCTCGTAACCGGCAAATGCAAGGGCCGCACGAGCCCCGAGCAGATCACCTTCTATCGCAACGTCGGGAACCAGGGCCTGCAATTCTCCTCTGTCGGTGGCCTCGTCTACGAAGAGGCCATGCGATTGAAGCGCGGTCGCATGATACCGACCGAGTGGTTCCTCCAGGACATCCGTGACTGACGGTACGCCCCGCTCACGCGAAAAGGACAGGCCATGCGCAAGATATTGGCGGCCATAGCCGCCACTGCTTTCTTCTGGGCGATCGCGGGCGTTCCCGCCTTCGCCCAGAAGGAAGAGGACTTCTTCAAGGGCAAGACGATCAGCGTGCTCATCGGCTTCGGGCCGGGCGGCGCGAACGACGTGTGGGCACGACTATTGGCGCGGCACATGCCGCGCCATATTCCGGGCGAACCCGGCATGGTGCCGCAGAACGTGCCGGGCGCGGGCACGTTGAAACTCGCCAACCAGCTCTACGCCGTGGCGCCCCGGGACGGCACGGTGTTCGGGCTCATCAGCCGTGGCATCCCCATCGAGCCATTGCTCGGAGGATCGAATGTGCAGCTCGATCCGCAGGCCATGACGTGGATCGGCAGCCCCGACAAGGACACCAGCGTCTGCGCCGCGCGCAAGGATGCGAAGGTGAAGACGATGGCGGACCTTCGCACGACCGAACTGGCCATGGGCGCCACGGGGTCGGGCGCCGACACCGCCATCTATCCGGAGTTCCTGGCCGATTTCCTCGGAATGAAATTCAAGACGATCAAGGGCTATCCCGGCTCGAACGAGATCGTCATGGCGATGGAGCGCAACGAGGTCCAGGGTATCTGCGTCGCGTTTCAATCGATCTCGCGGACGCGCATGTTTCACGACGGCGAACTGAACATCCTGTTCCAGGCCGGCCTCGTGAAAGACCCCGGCATTCCGCCCGACGTTCCGCTCGCCACCGACATGACGACCAACAAGGCCGACATCGACGCGCTTCGACTTTTCCTTGCACGCGCAGCACTGGGTCGGCCCTTTGTCGCGCCTCCGGGTTTGCCGCCCGAGCGGGCAGAGATCTTGCGTCGCGCCTTCATGGAAACGATGAAGGATCCCGCCTTCATCGCCGAAGCGCTCCGGCTGAAGCTCACGGTCGAGCCTATCAGCGGCGACGAGATCGCGCAGACGATCGCAGAAATCTACCGGACACCAGCCGACGTCGTGCAACGCGTTACGCAGGCCTTGGGCCACCTCGCCAAGTGAGTGGGATTCGCGACCGGGCTGCTGCTATAAGTGAAAAAACAGGCGCGCGAACGACGGGCCGGACAACAGGAGGAGGAACACATCATGACATTGATCCTGTCCAACGAGGACGTTGAAAAGCTCCTGACCATGCCCGATTGCATCGCCGCGCTCGAGGATGCCTATCTCGAGCTGGCCGAGGGTCGCGGCATCACGCGTCAACGGTCCGACTGCATCACGCCCACGACGTATAGCGAGGACGCGATCTACGGCCTGAAATCCATGGACGGCGTCGTGCCGAAATTGGGCGTCAGCGCGATCCGCATCAATTCGGACATCATCACCAATCCGCGCGTAGGCAATTCGCACCGGCGCGTGAAAGTGCCCGCTGCGCCCAACGACCGTTATGTCGGCCTCGTGCTGCTGTTCTCGACGCACAACGGCGAGCCGCTGGCCATCTTCCCAGATGGCGTGCTCCAGCACATCCGCGTCGGCGCCACCAACGGGCTCGGCATCAAATATATGGCCCGCGAGGATGCCGAGAGCGTCGGCATCCTGGGCTCCGGCTGGCAGGCTGAAACCCAGCTGACCGCCGCCTGCGCCGTGCGGAACATCCGCACCATGCGCTGCTTCTCGCCCAATCGCGCCAATCGCGAGGCCTTCTGCACGCGCATGAGCGAGGTGCTCGGCATCACCGTCACGCCCGTGGAGCAGCCTGAGGATGCGATCGGCGGCGCTGACATCGTGATGTGCGGCACCAATTCGATCGATCCCATCTTCTACGAGAAGTGGATCGAACCCGGCGTGCATCTCTCCTCGATCAAGAAGCCGGAAATCGAGCCCGCCGCAATCAAGGCCGCGCAGAAGGTCGTGGTGCATACGCACGATACGGCGCCGATCCTTGTCGTCGCGAAGGGCGCCAAGTTTCAGGAAGCGACCAAGGACACCGGTTGGAATGCTGCGCAGGGGCTCGACTTCAAGAGCTTCCCTACCCTGCCCGAGCTGATCGCAGGACGCGTTACAGGCCGCGACGCGGAGGAAGACGTCACCTGCTTCCTCAACAATCTGGGGCTCGGATTTCAGTTCGCAGCCGCCGGGTCGGTGATCTACCAGCGCGCGAAGGAACAGGGCGCAGGCCATGTGCTCCCAACCGATTGGTTCACGGAAACCGTGCATCCCTGACATGCGCCGTTTCGGGCCGCTTCCGCTTTAGCCGCAAGGCTTTAGCGGAACGCCCGCTGCGCGATTTCCAATCGAACACAGAAAATTGTGTTACAATAAGTAATCGTCTGTCCACGAACGGGGCTCAGACGGCTGAGAGACACGATAGTGCTCCCGCCCCAAGGGCAAGGAGCCGGCGCATGGCACGTGCTGGTATCAAGAACCAAATTCTTCAGCGGCTTTCGGCTGCGGACTTCGAGGCCATCGAGCCATTCCTCATACCTCTCGCGTTGCGGGTGAGGCAGGTTCTCATCAAGCCGGGCGTGCCGATCACCCATGTCTATTTCATGGAGACCGCCGTGTGTCAGGTCACCGCCTCGATCCGGCACTCCAAGCCGATGGAGGTCGGCCTGATCGGCCGTGAAGGCGTCACCGATCATATCCTTGAGCTCGGAGACAGCTCCATCCTCGGCTGCACCGTCCAGGTGGCGGGAGACGCCTTTGCGATCGAGGCGAGCGACTATATCGCGTGGGTCACCGAGCGCCCTCAGGTGCTGTGGCTGATGTTTCGCTATCAGCAGGCCATGGCAGTCCAGTTTTCCTTTGCCGCCATCTCGCATGGCAGCTTCTCCATCGAAGAGCGCGTTGCGCGTTGCCTGCTGATGAATTTCGATCGCAACAACGAGGGCGACCTGCGTTTCGCGCATGACGTGATTGCCCGCGGTCTCGCAGTCCGTCGCGCCGGGGTCACGTCGGCGATCCACGTTCTTGAGGGACACGGGGCAATCCGGGGGACGCGTGGAAACATCCACTTGCGGGACCGGGCGACGCTTCAAGAACTCGCTGCTGGCAGCTACGGGATCCCCGAGATCGAGTACCTTCGCCTGATGGGGCCCCTCACGGTGCAATGAGCTGAGGCTGCCGCGCGCCGGCCACGCCGCTGTGCTCGAGCGCATAGGCCGCGCGCAGGCAGAGATCTTCGCGCCACGGTGCTGCGATGAGTTGCACGCCGATGGGCAATGGCCCTGAAAACGTCGGCACCGCCGCGACCGGCAGGCCGATGCAGGAAATGGGCTGTGTGAAGACGCCTATGTTGGGCCGCAGGGGGATCTCACGTCCACGAAAGTTCAGGAGCTTCTCGCCGGTGCGCGGTGCGACGCAGGGCGTCGAGGGCGCAATGATCAGATCCACCGTCTCGAACTGCTTCAACATCAGGTCGTGATACCAGCGCCGCGCGCGCTGCGCCTGCACGAGCCAGGCGGCTGGCAACAACGCCCCCGCGAGAAACCTGTCGCGGGTGTCGGGATCGAAATCGTCGGCACGCTCACGCAGACGATCGAGGTGGAAGGTCGAGCTTTCGGCATTCGTAATGAGAAAGGCCGCCGCCCTGCCCGCGGCCGCACCCGCCATCGCCAACACCTCCGATGCGCCGAGCGCGCGGGCGACAGCCTCCACCGCAGCCTGCGCCTCCGGCATTCCCGCCGTATCGAAATATCCGCCCGCGACGGCGACGCGCAGTCCACAGACACCTTTCTCGAGATCGGCGGCGACGGGTTCGGCCTTTCGGCGTGTCTGTGCGGGATCGCCCGCGTCGAAACCCTGCAACAGGTCGTAGGCAAGCGCGAGATCGCGCGTGTTGCGGGCGACGGGGCCGAGATGATCGAGGCTGTCGCAGAACGGGAAGCTGCGGCTGCGCGGCAAGCGTCCGTAGGTCGGCTTGAGGCCAAAGAGCCCGCAGAAGGAACTCGGAACCCGGATCGAGCCATTGGTGTCGGAGCCAAGCGAGAGCGGCGCGAGACCCGCCGCCGTCGCCGCGCCGGAGCCGGACGAGGAACCGCCCGCCATGCGCGTGAGATCGTGCGGATTGCGGCAATTGCCGTCGTGCACATTCTCGCCGGTGAAGTCATAGGCATATTCGCCCATGTTGAGTCCGCCGAGCAGCACCCCCCCTGCATTCGTCAGACGCTCGATCAGCACGGCATCGCGCGTCGCTGGGGGGCGGTCACGATTGATCCTTGAGCCCGCCCGCGTCGGAAGCCCTGCGATGTCGAACAGGTTTTTCGCGGCGAAGGGCACTCCAGCGAGCGGGCCGAGAGGATGGCCTTTCGCGCGTGCCGCATCGAGCGCGCGTGCGGCGTCTTTTGCGCGCCCAGCCGTCACGTCGGTGTAGGCGTTGACGGCGGGATTAAGCTCCGCGATGCGGTCCAGAAAAACATTCGCCACTTCCAGCGCCGAGACATCGCCGTTGCGTACATGCCCCGCGATTTCGTGGGCGGGTGAGAACGGATCGATCATGGTTCGCCACCCGGCATCGCGGCGCCAGCTGAGAAGACTGCCGCCATTTCCATGGAATCCTCATGCAGGGGAACAGCGAAGACGAGCTTTGACATAGCCTGCGCGACGCCAAGAAAGGCCAGCACGCCAGGGCGATATTCGTCGCGGATCGTGAGGCCGAGCGCGGGCGCGACGACCTGGATGATGCCCTCCGGATCGAAGACTCGATCCGGAGGGCTGCTGCGCGGAGCTTCGCTCATTCGGCGGCCACCGGCACCGCGTCGATGGTCGCGCGCTCGGACACGACGCCATAGCGGCTGCAGCCGTAGAGGAAGAGTGCGACGGTGGCATAGGCGAGGCTGATCGAAGGCGTCACGGCGAGGCCGATCGTTTCTCCATGCATGAGACCGAAGAACGTCAGCACCGCACCTGCAGCGGCGAAGGCGGCCGCGTTAACGAACTGGCGTTCGATGATGAAGACCCCGATGGCACCGAGCACGAGCCCTCCAACAATGGCGCCGCCACCGAGCAATTCGAGGCCGTGGTAGAGCACGCCCATGTTGCCGAGCTTTTCCATGCCGACAGCTGCCGCCGACGTTCCCGCCGCGCCCAGGGCACCGTCAATGAGCACCTTGGCCCAGGCGGCGAGATGGGGCGTCAATGCGAGGACAATCGCCGGCGCGTGTTTGGAGGGTGTCGTCTGGAACGCCTGCGCGCCGATGAGCATGCCGATGTAAAGAAGGATCGGCGAAATCGCGACAATCGGCACTACCGCAAGCAGCAGCGAAATCACGCCGAACCAGCACAGGACGATGACCGCAAGGCCGGTCGCCGCGGAATAGCCGATGCGCCCGCCCATGGCCTTCCAGCCGGGATGGCCGATATAGACTGCATTGATAAACGGATTGCCGAACAGGCAGCCGATGAGGCTTACGATGCCGTCCGCCGTCAGCACGCGTGTCGTGGGATAATGATCGCCGGCCGCTTCCGCGCTTTCGACATTGTCCATGGCTTCCACGAGATCGTAGATGCCGAATGGAATGGCGGTCACGAGGATGACGCCAAGATAGGTGAAGCCCGAGAAGACGTGGTCGATCGCCGGCAGGGGAATCGAGAACCCGAAGCTGGAGAAGGCCGCGCCGAGCTTGCTGACGCTCATGCCGCCGACGTCGAGCCCGATGGCGCTCGCGCCCCATGCCACGACCATGCCGAACACGATGGCGACAAGCCCGGCTGGAATGCCGCGCGCGTAACGGACGCCGCCGAACCAGCTCACCAGGATGATGGCGAGGCACACGATGCCGATGGCGGGCGTGAGAAAGATCTCCAGCGCCGGCCGCATCGAAATGAACGCGATGGACACACCTGCGAGGGTGCCGAGCAGTGCTGCGCGCGGCGTGACCTTGCGAATGAAGGGCGCGATGAAGCCGCCCGCCATGAGTATGAAGCTCTGGAAGAAGACCCAGACGAGGCCAGCCTCCCAGCCCTTTATGGGGTCGCCCGTCTTCGCCGCGATCGGCAGCATGATGACGAAGGTGACGACGAACATATGGGGCACGCTGATGCCAGAGGGCAGCGCGCAGACATCGCTCCGCCCGGTCTTCTTGGCCAGCGAATAGGCGAGCCACGCATAATAGCCCGTGGACAGGAACATCATGAGGCCGAGCGCCGGAAGAATGCGACCGAACACGATGATCGGCGGCAGTTTCAAAACAAATTGCAGGAGCCCCGTGAGCACCAGCAGATTTACGAGAATATTCGTTCCGAACCCGAAGAACGCATTCCAGTCTCCCGGCACCCACAGTGCCGGTTTGGTTTTGTCGCCTGTCGTCATGTCAGCCGTCCCCCTCAAATTTCCAGCGCAAATTCGCCGGTCCTCAAGCCGTTGATGTCGACAGTGCCGACATGAGGTCATCCGAGGAGGAGACCCATCCGAAAATACCACCTTGGGCAGCGATCATCGCCAGGCCCGTGGCATGAAACTCGGGGAAATAAGAGGCGCAGCAATCAGCGAGAACGACGCAGATGTAGCCGCGATCGTTGGCCTCGCGCACCGTCGTGTGCACGCAGACCTCCGTGGTCACACCGCAAACAAGCAGGTTCGCAATGCGACGATTTCGCAGCATCAGTTCGAGGTCGGTCTGGTAGAAAGCGCCCTTCCCCGGCTTGTCAACGACGGGTTCATTGTCGAGCGGTGCAAGCTCTTCGATGATGCCGTGGCCCGGCTCGCCGCGCACGAGGATGCGGCCCATGGGACCGGGCGCGCCGATGCGCGACGACGGCTTGCCGCGTGCCACCTTCGCTGGCGGCGCATCCGACAGGTCGGGCCTGTGGCCTTCGCGCGTGTGTATCACCAGCATGCCCTTTGCGCGGGCAGCCCGCAGCACCCGACGGCAGGGTTCTATGGCGACCCGCAACCGCGAGACGTCGTTCCCGAGGCTGTCGCCGAAACCACCGGGCTCCATGAAGTCGCGCTGCATGTCGATAATCAACAATGCGGTCTGTGCCAGGTCGATCTGCAACGCGCCGGGATTGGCTTTCAAAGCGATCATGACCATGACCTCGGCTCTTGACTCAAATTCACTTCACCCTAAGAAGACCCTAGCGAAACTTGTGCCAAGTTCACGCTGGGATCATGCTCACGTGAGCCGCGACGACGCGCCAGCCCTGCGGCAGACGCACCCAGGTCTGCATCTGCCGGCCGATCTTTCCCGGGGCGCTGTCACGTGTGAAAAGCGTCGAGGCGATCGCGAGATCCTGGCCATAGGTCGTGATGATCGTGCGGGATAGATCGCGCGCGAGGCCAACGGGCAAGCGCGCCTGGCGGAAGGCTTTGATCTCGTCCATGCCGTAGAGATTTTCGCCACCCCCATAACGGATCGTTCGCGGATCGTCGTGGAAAAGCGCCTCCAGCGTCGCGACATCGTTGGTGACGAGCGCGACCTCGTAGCGCGCGAACGCGGCTTCAACTTCGGCTTTTACATCTGGCAGATCGATCTGCATGGCGGCTTTTCTTTCGTCGTCAGGCGGCAGCGCCGGCCGATGCGGGTGGATGAGGGAGCGCCGCAATCAGTTCGCGCGTGTAGTCCGCCTGCGGGCGGTCGAGGACATCTTCGACAGACCCCTGCTCGACGATGCGCCCGCCCTTCATGACGATCAGGCGATCGCAGATCAGCCTCACCACATGAAGGTCGTGACTGACGAAGAGATAGCTCATGCCCAGTGTCGTCTTGAGATCGGCCAGAAGGTTGAGAACCACGGCCTGAACCGACACATCGAGCGCGGCGGTGGGTTCGTCGAGAACGACAAGGTCAGGCTTCAATGCGATGGCGCGGGCTATGCCGACGCGCGCCTTTTGTCCGCCGGAAAGCTGGTGCGGGAAACGGTCGAGCAAATCGAGCGGCAGGCCGACGAGACGGGCGAGATCCTCGCATTTAGCGCGCAGATCCTGCGCACCCTTGGCGGCCTGAAACCTGATCAGCGGATCTGCTATGGCGCGAAAGGCGGTCATGCGCGGATTGAGGCTGTCGGTCGGATCCTGGAATACCATCTGGATACGTGGGCGAATGGGATGGCCTGCGAAAGTTTTCGCGGGGATCGAGCCGATATCCTCGCCGTCGAAGGTGATCGTGCCCGATGTGGCATCTAGAAGGCGCATCAGCATCATGGATGTAGTAGATTTTCCGCAGCCGGATTCTCCGACGAGCCCGACGCTCTCGCCGCGCCTGACCTCGAAAGACAAGCCATCCACGGCCCGAAACGGCGCATGCACGGGTTCATTGCGCGAAAACAACCGCGCGAAGATGCCCGAGCTCGGGCGCTCGTATTCCTTCACAAGCGAACTCACTGTGAGCAGCGGCAAGCCAGGCGTGCCAGCGCCAATCGGCAATTGCGGGACGCCATCGTCGGGCAGAAGATCGCGCAGGCCAATGCCCGGCCGGGGCGTCGCGCGCATCAGCTTGCGTGTGTAATCATGCGCGGGCTTTGCGAAGATCTTCGCAGACGTGGCGGTTTCAACGACGCTGCCCTTTTGCATTACGGCGATGCGGTCGCAATAGCTGGCTGCGAGGCCGAGATCGTGGGTAATGAGAATCGTCGACATGCCGCGCGCGCGGGTCAGTTCGACGATCAATTCCATGACCGCTTTCTGCGTCGTGACGTCGAGCCCCGTGGTCGGCTCGTCTGCGATGAGGAGCTTCGGGCGGCAGGCGAGCGCCAGCGCAATGACGATGCGCTGGCACATGCCACCCGACAGCTCGAATGGATAGGCGCTGTAACGCTCTTCAGGATTGGCGATGCGGACCTGGCGCAGCGCGTCTATCGCCTTCTCTCGCGCATCGTTCGAACCCGCCTGCGCGTGCTGGCGCAGGACATCCTCGATCTGGCGCCCTACCTTGCGGATCGGGTTGAGCGCCGCGCGTGGATTCTGGAAGATCATCGAGATCTCACGGCCGCGCAGGTCAATCATCTGGCTCTCGGATGCGTCCTGCAATTCGAGCCCCGCAAAGCGGATCGAGCCACCCGCGATATGTCCGGCACGGTCGAGAATGCGCATCACCGCGTAGGATGTGACGGATTTGCCTGAACCGGATTCGCCGACGATGCCGAGCGTCTCGCCTTTGGCCACGCTGATATCGATATTTCTCACGGCGCTGACGGTGCCGCGCCGGGTTTCGAATTCGACAGTCAGATTGGAGACGTCGAGCAGTGGAAGCGCGGCCATGGCGATTTCCTCACGTGCGACGTTGCGGGTCGACGATGTCGCGCAGACCGTCGCCGATCAGATTGAAGCAGAAGACAGCGAGCATCAGCGCGAGGCCGGGGAACAGCGCGATCCACCATTCTCCCGAGATGATGGAGCCCGCCCCCTCGGCGACCATGATGCCCCATTCAGGTGTGGGCGGACGTACGCCCAGGCCGATGAAGGAGAGGCCCGCCGCATTCAGGATCGCATAACCCATCGTCAGCGACATCTGCACCATCATGATCGGCATGATGTTGGGCAGGATCGTCGTCAAGGCGATGCGCAATTCGGAATTGCCCGTGAGCCGCGCCGCCATGACGAAGCCCGCATCGCGCCGGACGCTCGCCTCCGTGCGCGCGCTGCGCACATAAAGCGGGAAATTGATGATGGCTGTCGCGATAACGATGTTGGTCACGGTGTTGCCGAGCGCCGCGACGATTCCCATCGCCAGCACGAAGAGCGGAAATGCCATGATTGTATCGGCGATGCGCCCGACGATCAGATCTGTCCAGCCGCCGAAGAAGCCCGATGCGATGCCGGCGAGTCCACCGAAGGCGAAAACGAGCGCCACGGACGACACGGCGATGGTCATGTCCAGCCGCGCGGCGACGATCACGCGCGAGAGAATGTCCCGGCCCAGCTGATCCGTGCCGAACCAATGGCGCACGGTGGGGGCCTGCAAGGTCGCCGACGTGTCGCTCGCCAGGGGATCGTAGGGAACGATGAAGGGGCCGAGCGTTGCGCAGAAGATCAACAGCGCCAGCAGCATGAAGGCGAATGCCGTCACGGGGTTCGCACCGATGACATAGCGCGCATGCGAGAGGGTTGCACTGAGCGCCGTGAACCGCAGGGCAAACGGGCGGCGGGCGGGACGGGCCAGGGGTGCGGATGTCACGATGTCGCCCCCATGCGCGGATCGATCAATCGATAGGAGAGATCGATGATGAGGTTCAGCGCGATATAGAGGATCGCCATTGCGAGCACGAAACCCTGCACCGGCGCGAAGTCGGATGCAATCAGCGCCTCGACTGCGTAAGAGCCCACGCCCGGCCAGGCAAAGACCTTTTCCACCAGCACATTGGCGCCAAGCAGAAAGGAGAACACCATGCCCAGCGTGGTGACGACGGGGAGCATGGCATTGCGAAAGGCATAGACCATGATGACAGTGCGTGCATTCAAACCCGAGGCGCGCGCCGTGCGAACGAAATCCATGGACATGACAGCCAGCATGGAAGCGCGCGTGATGCGCGCGATGGGCGCCAGCGAGAAGATGGCGAGCGTGATGCCGGGAAGCAGCAATTGCGACAGGCTGGCGCGGAACGTCTGGAAATCACGCGCGATCAGCGAATCCAGCAGGTAGAATCCCGTCACCGTGGCCGGCGCAGTGGCGAAGACGTCGAGACGCCCGAGCGGTGCGGGGGATATTTGCAGGATGAAGTAGAAGACGTAGACAAGCAGCAGACCCGTGAAAAAGACCGGCAGCGACACGCCCGCTGTCGTCACCGCGCGGCACGCGTGATCGATGAAGGAGCCCTGCTTCACCGCCGCGATGATTCCGAGCGGAATGGCAATCGCCAGCGAAAGGATCAGGCCGAAGAGCGTGAGTTCAGCGGAGGCTGGAAGCCGCGCATGAAGATCGGACAGGACGGGCTGGCCTGTCGTCAGCGAGCTGCCGAGATTGCCGCGCGAGAGATCGCGCACGTAGCGGGTGAATTGCTCCGGAACAGGCCGGTCGAGCCCGAGTTGCTTGCGCACCTCCTCGATCGCCTGCGGTGTCGCGGCGGGCCCAGCGAAATAGGCCGCCGTGTCTCCGGGCAGAACGCGCGTGAGCAGGAAGGACACGACCACGACTCCGATCAGCGCGGGGATTGTGGTGATCAGGCGGCTAATGATGACCTTCAGCACGAAGCACCTCCCGCATGAGCGCAGAGAAGAGTGACGGACGCGGGAACAGGCCCCGCGCCGCGCCGATCAGGACTTCACGAGCGCTCGATAGTCGAGCCGCCTGTGGAACCAGTATTGGTATCCCGTGATATTCTTCTGCATGGCCACGTTCACATATGGCTGGAACAGCGGGAGACGCGGGACGTCGGCGAAGGCGAGATGGACGAAGCCCTTGACGCTGGCCTCATAGAGCGGCGTGTCGCCCACGGCAGCGGATGCGCGCGCGTCGGCGATGAACTTGTCCATCGTCGCGTTCTGGTAGCTCATCGTATTGAAGACGGAATTCGAGCCGTCGTAGGTCCAGAAGAAGAAATATTCCGGATAATCCAGCCAGCCCGAGAAGATGTTGGTGAAGAGCGGCATCTCCTTCTTGTTCAACTCGGTGCGCCAGTTCGCGCCGGGCACCTTGTTGATCGTCACCTTGATGCCGATCTGCGCGAGACTTTCCTGCACGAGGATGCAGAGAGGTTCGTTGACGCCCGCGAATCCGAGGTCGAAGGAGAGCGTTGTCTCGAAGCCGCCGCTTTGGCCAGCTTCCGCCATCAACGCCCGCGCCTTGTCGAGATCGATATTGTACTTGTGCGCCTGCGGCCAGACGGCCTCCGTCGCGGCGCTGGCAGGCGCCCCGAACATGGGCTTGGCGAGGCCAAACAGCACGGCGTCCATGATCTTCTGGTAAGGCAGCGCATAGGCGACCGCCTCACGAACCTTTGGATTATTGAAGGGGGGACGCGTGACGTTCATGCCGATATACTGGATGCCATTCGAATAGGGCGTCGAAACGAGCGTGAGCTTCGGGTTCGATTTCAGCTCACCGATATCCTTGCTCGGCAGATCGTAGGAAATGTCCGCATCGCCGCGTTCGAGAAGCGCGCGACGATTACCGCCTGAGGGGACCATGCGCCAGATGACGCGCGGAATCTTGGGAAGTGCCCCACCCTTCCATTGCTCGTTGCGCTCAAACACGACTTCCGTCCCCGGCGTCCATTTCGTAACGCGATAGGCGCCCGAGCCAGCCGTGTTCTGTTTCGTGTAGTCGAGGCCCCAGGGGTCGGCGGCGGTCGCGTTTTTCTTGACCAGCTCGGAATTCATGATGCACGGCACGATAACCGCGAGATCGGGAATTGTGAGACGATCCGGGCGCAGGAAATCGACACGCACCGTATGATCGTCGACGACGACGAACTGCTCGGGCTTTTCGAGCGAGCCCGCGCGCATCTGGAAGGTCGGGAAACCGCCGACGGACACGGCGCGGTCAAGGGACCATTTTACGTCCCTGGCGAGCACCGGGCTGCCGTCATGGAAGGTCGCATCCTTGCGCAGTTTGAACGTCGCGGAATTCTTGCCGACATTCATGTCCTCGGCGAGTTCGGGCTTGAACTTGTCGCGGTCGTAATAGGGAACGCCAGTCGGACCGTTCTTCATCTCGTGGCTGATGAGGCGGTCGTAGCAGTTCCAGGACGCTTCATACCCGGGCACATTTGTGCCGACGCCTTGAACGTCGAGATTGTTCGGGCCGCTTTCGGAGACGATGAGCAGCGTTTCCGCGCGCGACTGGGCGCTGGCCGATGTGAACACTGCCGGAGCTGCGACACCCGTGGCTGAGACCGCAGCGGTGGCTCCCGCCGTTTGCAAAAACTTACGCCGATCCATAGCAACCCCCGTGCTTGCCCTCGACGAGAATTGCATACAATGTTGCTCAATCGCATGCCTAAATACCCGGCGCGAGTGCCCAAATTGCGGAGGCGCAAGCTCAAGAATAAGGCACGAACCCCGGGCAGGTTGCCGGTACACGAAGGGGAGAAAACGCGGGTGACCGAGATCGAAATGCCAACACGCGCCGAACGGCTCGCGGGCGAAATCGCCGACGCCATCCTGGCCGGAGACTTCGCGCCGGGTGCGCGGCTGGATGAGCAGGGCCTCGCCGACCGTTATGGAGTCTCCCGCACGCCCGTGCGAGAAGCGCTTCGGCTTCTCGGCACGACGGGGCTCATCGAGATCCGGCCCCGGCGTAGCGCCACCGTCACGCAGATCAGCCCGGAACAGCTGTACGAACTGTTCGTCGCCATGGGAGAGATCGAAGCGACTTGCGCGCGGCTTTGTGCGCTTGGCATGACGCCCGTCGAGCGGCGGCGGCTTGAGGCCCTGCACGATCGCATGGGCGAAATAGCGCGAGCGAACGACGAGACCGCCTATGCCGACGCCAATGTCGCCTTTCATTCCGCGCTCTATGCGGGCACCCATAATTCGGTGCTCGCCGATATGGCAACCGGACTGAGGCGAAGACTATCGCCCTTTCGCCGCGCGCAGTTTCGCGCGCCGGGACGTCTGGTGCTCTCGCATGCGGAACATGGCGTTGTCGTGCAGGCAATCCTGCGGGGCGACGCCGTGCAGGCGCACAGCGCCATGCTTCGCCACGTCAATCTTGTGGAAGATGCTTTCGAGCAATTGTCGGAGGGAATGCCCGGCCGTCGCGAGAAGAGCGCCTGAACTCGCAATGCCCCTTCCCTCGCGGGGCCGGATGGCCTTAATTGCGGCGGCGGGCTAAAACCGTTCAACGCAGTCGGGAGATTTGAAATGGGCGATATGATCAGGCTGACCGGCGAGGACGGCGTCTCCATCGGCGCTTATGTCGCCAAGCCGGTGGGCGCGGCGCGCGGCGGCATTGTCGTGCTCCAGGAAATCTTCGGCGTGAATCATCACATCCGCGCGGTGGCGGATCGCTTTGCGGCAGAGGGCTATCTTGCCGTCGCACCTGCGCTCTACGATCGCGTCGAGCCGAACTACGAGTCCGGCTATGAGCAGCCCGACATGCAGGCAGGCGTCGCGATACGCAGCAAGACCGATCCGGCCAAGGTGATGCTCGACGTCAAGGCCGCAGTGGCCGAAGCCTCAAAGGGCGGCAAGGTCGGCGTGGTCGGTTATTGCTGGGGTGGCACACTGGCTTTCGCGGCAGCGGCAAAAATACCCGGCGTCGCGGCTGCCGTCGGCTATTACGGCGCTGGCATCGCCGCCATGGCAGACCAGAAGCCGCTGGCTCCCACGATCCTGCACTTCGGCGAGAAGGATCACTCGATCTCGGCGGCCGACGTTGAAAAGATCAAAGCAGTCCGCCCTGACGTGCCTGTCTACGTCTATGCGGCCGGACATGGCTTCAACTGCGACGAACGCGGCGCCTATGATGCCCCCGCAGCTGATGCCGCGCGAGAACGCACCTATGCGCATTTCAAGCAGTTCGTGGGCTGATTTGCGGGCGGCGGGGCATATGCACCGCCGCCGCGTCATCATGGAATCACGGAATAGCGTTTCACAACAGCCTTCGCGCCCTGCAGTGCCTGCGAATGGCGCTGGATTTCAGCATGTGCCGGGCTGACGCGATAGGCTTCGATGGCGGCCTCGCTCTCCCATTCCGAATAGGAAATATATTCGCCTGGAGCATCGAGGCATTTCAGCAATTCCTCGGAAACGCAGCCTTGCGCCTGTTTCATCAGAGGTCCGCAATCCTCGCGCCAGATTTTCTCTGCCTTGGCCATCTGGTCGTCGGGCACCTTGACGTGGATGAGACGAACGAAATGCATGGTTGCTCTCCGTGACAAGCTTCGGCGGCTGAGGAAAGAACGCGCATTGGCGGCAGGTGTTGCATTCGATCTTGTGACCTCGGGGCCCATGCCCGTTGCGGAGGGCATGACAAGAGTTCCTTTGCTGTCATGGAGTCGACTGCCGCAGTCGCACTTATGCCGGAAACCGGGTCTCGTGTGCACTAGCGGGGTTTGCTGAATGAGCCGCGGCCCCGAAGCTCAGCCGAAGAAAAAGGATGAGAGTCATGCCTGATACGCATGGAAAATCGAGTGCATCGACAGGCCCACCGGCGGTCGTCGCTGCGTACTCGTCAGACGAGATCAATGACATTTTGCCGGACGCCACTGCCTGGTGGTCCACTTGGGCTGACTGCCAGCAGGAGATTGCCGAATTCGTTTCCACCCGGATCGCGAAGGATCAGGACATCGTTCGCAGTGTATTCACCGTGCACAGCTTGACGGATGTGTTCGAGGTGCAATCGCGGTGGATGAGCGAAGCGTCCCAAGACTACAGTGTCGAGGCGATCAAGTTCGCCGCGCTGTCCACGGCCAACGTCCCTGTGCTCGAGCCAGGCTTGCGATTTCCCGACTGATCTCCGGCAGCACTGGCGCATCCCAAATCGAACAAAAACGCGCGATTGGATCTGCCCACCGACGTTTGATCGACTTATATAGGGGTCAGCAGTTCGCCGGTGTGCGGGAGCCTTGAGAACCCTGCCCTCGAATGGACTGCTCGCCCGTGAAGTCACGGACGGCATCCTACAAGAGGAGGTCGTCATGGCCCATACCATCATTTATATCGGCGCTCTGGCACTGGCTGTTGTTTTCAGCCCCACATCTTCTCGTGCACAGGCCTCGTCCGATCCACATACGACGTGCGTCGCAGCTGGAGCGGGTAACGAGGCACTTTGCCTGGGTGACATGAGCCGAGGCGCGCTGAAAGACCCGAACGCCAGACCACCTCAGAAACGCTTCGACGACGATGACAGGCCAGTATCGCCTCGGCTTTACCGTTGAAGAAGCGGCATCGGGCACCGGGCTCGAGCGCGCGCCTGGTGCCGGAAATGTCGGTCGGCAAGGATGATAATGGTGGGAGATACAGGTTTCGAACCTGTGACCTCACCCGTGTGAAGGGCGCGCTCTACCGCTGAGCTAATCTCCCGCAGACTTCTCAGTCCGGCAGGACGTCCGTTTACGGGACCGGGGCCGCGCAAGTCAAGGGCGGATGCTCTCGATGGGGACGACGTGCCCGTTTTTATATCCGTGGTCAGGGGCGCGGCGTGTGACCGGGCGACGCGGGGCAGTCCTCACGCTTAATTCCTGTTCATAATTGGCGTCTGTGTGTTGCTTTACAGCAACTTTGAGGCACTAAGGATTCGCGGGGGCGGTCACGCTCCCGTGAAGCTGTTGCAAAGCCCGCGCGAATACGAACAATGCGGCAACGGTGCGGCGCTCACATGGGCTCGCGACTCGGGCTCGTGATCAGGAATAATCGATGCAGATTCAATTGAAGGCCGCCCTGGGCGCGGCGGCTTGCTTGTTCATTTCGATCGGCGGGGCCGCGCAGGCCCAGGAAATCGGCGGCACCTATCAGGAATTGCTGAACCTCAACCTGCAGGTTGACGGTCGGCCGATGCAGAGCGCGATCCCGCGCGAGGTCGTCTCCTTCGACAAGAACTACTCCGCCGGCACGATCCTCATTTCGACCGGCGAGCGCCGCCTCTATTACGTCATGGGTGACGGCAAGGCGATGCGCTACGGCGTCGGCGTCGGCCGCCCGGGCTTCGAATGGGCCGGTGTGAAGACCATTTCCAACAAGCGCGAATGGCCGTCATGGACGCCGCCGTCGCAAATGCTGCGCCGCCGCCCCGACCTGCCCCGCCACATGGCCGGCGGCCCGGAAAACCCGCTGGGCGCACGCGCCATGTATCTCGGCTCCTCGCTGTACCGCATCCACGGCTCCAACGAGCCGGATACGATCGGCCAGGCCGTCTCGTCGGGCTGCATCCGCATGACCAACGACGACGTGATGGACCTCTACGAGCGCGCCAAGGTCGGCACGCGCGTGATGGTCATGCGCTGAGCCATCGGCTCTTCAGGTTTCTGACATCAGAAAGGCCGGGGTCATCCCCGGCCTTTTTCATGAGCATCCACGTCCTGGCCGGCATGCGCCGTGGCGGACTGGAAGACGATCATGTCTCCCGCGACATAGCGATTGGGCGCCGCGCAGACGGGGCAGTCCACGTCGAAAATGCCACTGCCCATCGGCTCTACCTCTCCCGTGCCGGTGACATCGTCGAGGACGGCGAAGGTTTCGTGGCAGGCGAGACAGCGGAACCCCAGATACCAATTGCCCGGCTGCAACTGGCGGAGCGCCCTGGCCTTGAAGAGACCTCTGAATTCGAGCTCGGCGCTCATCGTGATCTCCACTTTCGTTTGTCCCTTGTTTGATTCAACCGTACCGAAGGCCTGTCGTTCCCTCGTAAAGGGCGCCCCATGGCACTTGAAACGGGGCGCGCGGGGGAGCAATGTATACGGCATGATATTACGCCCTGACGTTTCACCTGCCTCGCTCACCGCCCCCGCCCCGCTTGTCGATCCCTTCGGGCGGGCGATCAGCTATATTCGCGTGTCGGTGACGGACCGCTGCGACTTCCGCTGCGTGTATTGCATGTCGGAGGACATGCATTTCCTGCCGAAGCGCGACCTTCTGACACTCGAGGAACTGGACAGGCTCTGCTCGGCCTTCGTAGCGCGCGGCACCCGAAAGATCCGGATCACGGGCGGCGAACCGCTGGTTCGGCGCGATATCATGACGCTTTTCCGCTCCCTCTCGCGCCATCTCGACAGCGGCGCGCTGGAGGAGGTTACCGTCACGACGAACGGATCGCAGCTCGCGCGTTTCGCGACCGAACTCGCGGCCTGCGGCGTGAAGCGCATCAACGTCTCGATGGATACGCTCGATCCCGCCAAATTCCGCTCGATCACGCGCTGGGGCGATCTCGACCGGGTCATGCAGGGTCTCGATGCGGCGCAGGCCGCGGGGCTCGCGATCAAGATCAATGCGGTGGCGCTGAAGGGCTTCAACGAGGACGAAGCGCCCCGGATGATCGAATGGGCGCACGGACGGGGCATGGACATCACCTTCATCGAGGTGATGCCCCTTGGCGAGATCGAGGACGCGCGTGTCGATCAATATCTGCCATTGAGCCAGCTGCGGGCGCAATTGCTCGATCGGTTCACGCTCGACGACATCGACTACCAGACCGGCGGGCCGGCCCGCTACGTTCGCGTGAAGGAGACGGGCGGACGGCTCGGATTCATCACGCCGCTGACCCACAATTTCTGCGAGGGCTGCAATCGCGTGCGCGTCACCTGCACGGGTACGCTCTACATGTGCCTCGGCCAGGAGGATGCGGCCGACCTGCGCGCGCCCCTGCGGGCGTCGGAGTCCAACGGCCCCCTTTTCGAAGCCATGGAGGAGGCGATCGCGCGCAAGCCCAAGGGCCATGATTTCGTGATCGACCGGACCACGCGCGGCCCCGCCGTCGGGCGGCATATGAGCGTCACCGGCGGCTGAGTCCGCCCAGTGACGATGCAGCAGGGCAACAACAACCGGCGCGGCATGGTCGCGATGATCGCAGCCATGGCTGCGTTCGCCGTCAATGACGCGATGATGAAATATCTCGCGGCTGAACTTCCCGTTTCCGAGATCATGCTGCTGCGCGGGGTCGTGGCTGCCGTGCTGATCTCCGGTGTGATGTGGCGCACAGGCGACATGGCACATTTTCACGAAGCGCGGCGCGGGCCCGTCCTGCTACGGGCCTTTTTCGAGGCTGCCGTCACCATCGTCTATGTCACGGCCCTGCGAAGCCTGCCGCTCGCGCTCGTCACCTCGATCTTGCAGGCGACGCCGCTCATCATGACGGCGATGGCGGCGATCTGGGGACGCGAAACCGTCGGCTGGCGGCGCTGGTGCGCCGTCGCCATCGGGTTCGTGGGCATCCTGTTGATCGCGCAACCAACTCCACAGGGGCTGGAGCCGGCCATGGGGCTGGCGTTGCTGGCCGCCTTTCTGGTCACGTTTCGTGACTTATCCACACGGCTCGTGCCGCCCCGCGTACCCTCGCTGGTCATCGTGCTCGCAGCCTCGCTCGGCAGCACCGCCGCCGGTGGCGTGGCGGCCCTGACGGAAGTCTGGGCGTGGCCGGTTGGCTTGCAGTGGTTCCTGATATGCGCGGCAGCGGTGACAGTGCTTGCAGGCAACCTGTTCATAACGATTGCTTTTCGGGGAACGGAAGTCTCGGCCGTTTCTCCGTTCCGCTATGCGGCGGTGCCCTTTGCGCTGCTGATCGGGTTTCTCGTCTGGCGCGACGTGCCCAACGATCTGGCGAGTTGCGGCATCGCGATGGTCGTGGGCGCAGGACTGTATGCCATGCACCGCGAAACCCTCCGGCTCAGAGTGGGCCATTCGCGGAGCTAAAGTATTAGGTAGTCCTTCTAGCCGCCCCCCGGACCCGATGTTAGGAGTTGAAGACATGCTCTGCCGGGTGCGCCCGCAGCATCGAACGGCTGCGCGCAGCACTTGAATATCGGGAGGATAATGAATGTCCAGGTTACTCTCGTTGAGCCGTGTGATCGACACGATCAACACTAAAATCGGCAAGGCCATGGGATGGTTCATCCTGGCCGCCGTGATGGTCTCTTCCATCAACGCTCTTGTGCGTTTCACCTTCAATCGCAGTTCAAATTCCTGGCTCGAATTGCAATGGTATCTGTTCGGGGCCGTGTTCCTTCTGGGATGCGCCTATACGTTCCAGCAGAACGAACATATTCGCATCGACATCATTTCCTCCCGCCTTTCCAAGCGCACGCGCGACTGGATCGACGTGATCGGCCACATCTTCTTTCTCACGCCGCTCTGCCTGGTCGTGATCTATCTGAGCTGGCCGTTCTTCCTGCGCTCCTTCCAGCAGGGCGAAATCTCCTCGAGCGCCGGCGGCCTGATCGTGTGGCCGGCAAAGCTGCTCCTGCCGGTCGGCTTCAGCCTGCTGCTGGCACAGGGCCTCTCAGAGCTGATCAAGCGCGTGGCCATCATGCGCGGGCTGATCGAGGATCCGCATGCCAACTCCGCCGGCGCGCACGGCACCGTAGAATAAGAACTCAACTCCGAGGATTGCCGCAATGGCCGCTTTCATCGCGCAGAACATGGCTCCGATCATGTTCATGTCGCTCGTCATATTTCTCCTGCTCGGATATCCCGTCGCCTTTTCGCTGGCGGCTGTCGGGCTCGTCTTTTTCTTCGTGGGCGTCGAACTCGCCCCTCTATCGGGAGGCTCGATCAGCCTGAGCTGGTCGCTGCTTTCGGCGCTTCCAGAGCGAATATTCGGCGTAATGGCCAATGAAACGCTTCTAGCAATCCCATTCTTCACATTCATGGGGTTGATTCTCGAACGCTCCGGCATGGCGGAAGATCTGCTGGACACGATCGGCCAGCTGTTCGGTCCCGTGCGTGGTGGTCTCGCCTATGCGGTGATCTTCGTGGGCGCGCTGCTCGCGGCGACAACCGGCGTCGTGGCTGCTTCGGTGATTTCCATGGGCCTGATTTCGCTGCCGATCATGCTGCGCTACGGCTACGACCGCCGTCTTGCGTCTGGCGTGATCGCAGCGTCTGGCACCCTGGCGCAGATCATCCCGCCGTCGCTGGTCCTGATCGTCATGGCCGACCAGCTCGGGCGCTCCGTCGGCGACATGTACAAGGGGGCCTTCATTCCAGGCATCACCCTTTCGGTACTCTACGCGGGCTACGTCTTCCTCGTGACGGTCATCAAGCCGGAGGCGGCCCCCGCCCTGCCGCTCGAAGCGCGTTCGATCCCGGAAGACCCGGCCCTGCACAAGCGCCAGTCGCTTCTGACCTCGCTTGGGCTGCTCGTCGTCGGCGTGCCGATGTTCTACCTCCTGATCTCGCTCGCGGTCACGATTGCCGAACTGCTCGGCCTGTCGATTGCCCTGCCGTCCAGCGTCCAGTGGGGCGCGGGCGTGGTGTTGTCGGCGCTCGTATTCGGGCGCCGGCTGGTGGGCATGCGGCCTGACGGCAACGAGGACGTTCCGCGCTGGAACACCTTCGCCGTGATCGGGCTGACCGCCATCCTGTCGACCATCCTGACCAAGGGCTATATGGCCCGGTTCCCGGAGATGCAGTCCGATAACGGCATGATCTGGGGCGCCTTCTCGGCGACGGGTATCGTCTACGTGCTGGCGCTGCTGAACCGGAAGGTCAATCTCGGCCTGATGTCACGCATGACCGAACAGGTCATCATCGTGCTCGTACCGCCGCTCGCGCTGATCTTCCTCGTGCTCGGCACGATCTTTGTGGGCATCGCGACGCCCACGGAAGCCGGCGCGATGGGTGCTGCGGGCGGCCTGCTGCTCGCCTTCGCCAAGAACCGCCTCAACATGACCCTGATGAAACAGGCGATGGACACGACGGCGAAGCTCTCCGCCTTCGTCGTCTTCATCCTCGTGGGTGCGCGCGTCTTCTCGCTCACCTTCTATGGCGTCAACGGACACACCTGGGTTGAGCATCTGCTGACCTCCCTGCCCGGCGGCACTGTCGGCTTCCTGATCATCGTCAACCTGATGGTCTTCGTGCTGGCCTTCTTCCTCGACTTCTTCGAGTTGGCCTTCATCGTCATCCCGCTGCTTGGTCCGGCCGCGGAAAAGCTCGGCATCGACCTCATCTGGTTCGGCGTCATCCTTGGCGTGAACATGCAGACGTCGTTCATGCATCCGCCCTTCGGCTTCGCATTGTTCTACCTGCGATCGGTCGCACCCAAACTCAAGTTCAAGGACCGTCTCACAGGACGTATTCTCGAGCCTGTGACGACTGGCCAGATCTACATGGGCGCGATCCCCTTCGTGGTCATCCAGTGCATCATGGTGGCCCTGGTGATCCTCGTCCCCTCGATGGTCATGATCTACAAATCAGGTGAAGTGCGGCTGGACCAGCAACAGATCGAGCAGCAGTTCAAGGATATTGCGCCGCCGAGCGGAGGCGATGTGCCGGAGCTGAAGTTCTAGGTCCGAGAGGCGCATCCGCCACCGGAAGACCTAACAAGAATGGCCCCGGACTCGCGTCCGGGGCTTTTTCTTTCATGGAGACACACGCGTGCTTGCGCGCTGCGCCATCTCACTGGGCACAGCACTGCTGCCGCGCATCAGAGCCCCCCTTCGTACAAATGCCCAGATCAGCGAATTGGTGAGCATGCCTAGCATTGAGGGCATGGAGGTCTGCTCTCGCCTCTCGGCAGATTGAGCAAAGGTCACCATAGGGTAGGCGGGGCAACAGGCCGTCGGCCTCGGGCCTGCAAGAAACCCCGGCGTAAAATGAACTGACCGACGAAACGTGGACATCCAACCTCGGGGGTTTTGCACGGCCCGTCTTGATGCTGGTCCAGAACATGCTGGCCGAGGCGTTGACCGGATAGGCAACGAAACGCCAATCCTGCATTTCGGTCAGGGCTGGCAGCATCAGATGTCCGCCTGGAGCCGAATGCTTGAAAGCCGCAACATCGCCACTTCTTTGCGACCCTCAAGTCAGAGTTTCTTCATCTCAACCGCGTGGAGAGCGTCAAAGGCTGAGAGATGGCATGGAACGTATATCCACTACTACAACAAGGACCGCATCAAGCTGAAACTAAGAGGGCTGAGCCCTGTAAAATACAGGACCCAGCCCTTAGATCATCCCAGCCCTTGAACCGTCCAACTGTATGGGGTCAGTCCATTCGCCTGGGCTTTTCTTTCAGTCCAGACCGCTCAGCCCTTGGCGCGCTGGCGTATCATGAAGTTGTCGTAGTTGAACTCGCCAACCTGCCACCAGAGATATTCGTCATTGCGGAAGGCCATGTAGGCGTCATGGACCTTCTTGAACTTCGCGTTCTTGGCGCTGAACTCGCTGTAAACCTCGTTGGAGGCCTTCCAGCAGGCTTCCATCACGTCCTGCGGGAATGGGCGCAGCTTGGTGCCGGACGCGACCAGACGCTTCAGGGCGAGCGGGTTGTTGGTGTCGTACTTGGCCTGTGTCTCCACATTGGCCGCAGCCGACGCGGCCTTCAGGATGGCCTGATAGGACTTCGGAAGCTGGTTGTACTTCTCGACATTGGTGCAGAGGTTAAGCATGGCGCCGCCCTCCCACCAGCCCGGATAGTAATAGAAAGGCGCAACCTTCTGGAAGCCGAGCTTTTCGTCGTCGTAGGGGCCGACCCATTCTGCGGCGTCGATCGTGCCTTTTTCGAGCGACGGGTAGATGTCGCCGCCAGCGATCTGCTGCGGCACCGCCCCCAGCTTCTGGAGCACCGCGCCGCCGAAGCCGCCGATACGCATCTTCAAGCCGTCGAGATCGGCGACGGTCTTGATCTCCTTGCGGAACCAGCCGCCCATCTGCGTGCCGGTGTTACCGGCCGGGAAGTTGTTGACATTGTAGGGCGCCAGGAACTCATTCATGAGATCCATACCGCCGCCGAAATACATCCAGGCGTTTTCCTGGCGCGAGTTCATGCCGAACGGCACCGCGGTCCCGAAAGCGAAGGTCGGGTCCTTGCCCCAGTAGTAATAGAGGCAGG
>JAQGKD010000142.1 GCA_028290285.1 Hyphomicrobiales bacterium | reverse complement strand
GTCAGGTCACCCTTCGTCACGGCGGTCGCGACCTCTGCGATGGCGCGCACCTGTGTGGTAAGGTTGGCCGCGAGAAGGTTGACGTTGCCGGTCAGATCCTTCCATGTTCCCGATGCTCCCGGCACGTTCGCCTGTCCCCCAAGGCGTCCCTCCACGCCGACTTCGCGCGCCACAGTCGTCACCTGGTCCGCGAAGGTTGCCAGAGTGCCTGTCATATTGTTGATCGTTTCGGCGAGAGCTGCGACTTCACCCTTGGAGGCGACGGTAAGATTTTGCTTCAGATCGCCATCGGCGACGGCTGTGACGACCTTCACGATGCCGCGAACCTGCTCTGTGAGGTTCGCGGCCATCACGTTGACGGTATCGGTCAGGTCTTTCCATGTTCCCGCGACACCCGGAACCTGCGCCTGTCCACCCAGCTTACCTTCCGTGCCGACCTCTCGCGCCACGCGCGTGACCTCGCCCGCGAACGCGTTGAGCTGATCGACCATCGTGTTGATGGTGTTCTTCAACTCCAGAATTTCGCCTTTCACATCCACGGTTATCTTGCGGGAAAGGTCTCCGCGCGCCACCGCCGTCGTCACTTCAGCAATGTTACGAACCTGCGTCGTGAGATTGGCGGCCAGAAGGTTCACGTTGTCGGTCAGATCTTTCCATGTGCCAGCTACGCCCGGCACGACCGCCTGCCCGCCCAGACGCCCGTCGGTACCAACCTCCCGCGCCACACGGGTCACCTCGCCCGCGAAGGACCGGAGCTGATCAACCATCGTGTTCAAGGTTTCCTTCAGCAGAAGAATTTCACCGCGCACGTCGACAGTGATCTTCTTAGACAGATCGCCGCCCGCAATCGCGGTCGCAACCTCCGCGATATTGCGGACCTGTCCCGTCAGATTCCCAGCCATCGAGTTGACGTTGTCCGTGAGATCTTTCCACGTCCCGGCGACACCCAGAACCTGTGCTTGCCCACCGAGTTTTCCTTCAGTCCCGACCTCGCGCGCGACGCGGCTGACTTCGGATGCAAAGGCGTTGAGCTGATCAACCATCGTATTGATGGTATTTTTTAGCTCCAGCATTTCGCCCTTCACATCGACTGTAATCTTGCGCGACAGATCTCCGCGCGCGACGGCCGTCGTCACTTCGGCAATATTGCGGACTTGGCCGGTCAGGTTTCCGGCCATGGAGTTGACGTTCTCGGTGAGGTCCTTCCAGGTCCCTGCGACGCCCGGAACTTGCGCCTGTCCTCCAAGCTTCCCTTCAGTGCCCACCTCACGCGCCACACGCGTCACTTCGGACGCGAAGCGGTTTAGCTGGTCCACCATTGTATTCAGCGTTTCCTTGAGCTGAAGGATCTCGCCACGCACGTCGACGGTGATCTTGCGCGACAGGTCGCCGTTCGCGATCGCCGTCGAAACCTCGGCGATATTGCGGACCTGCGCGGTAAGATTGCCCGCCATCGAGTTCACGCTGTCGGTGAGATCCTTCCACGTGCCAGCGACGCCGGGCACTTCCGCCTGGCCGCCGAGCCGTCCCTCAGTTCCCACCTCGCGCGCCACGCGCGTTACTTCACCCGCGAACGAGCGAAGTTGATCGACCATGGTGTTCAGGGTGTCCTTGAGCAGCAGGATTTCGCCCGACACATTCACCGTGATCTTCTTCGAAAGATCGCCGCTGGCGACTGCTGTCGCTACTTCCGCGATGTTGCGGACCTGCGCCGTTAGATTGCCGGCCATGGAATTCACCGAATCCGTCAGATCTTTCCACGTACCCGCGACCCCCTTCAGCTGCGCCTGCCCGCCGAGCTTTCCTTCCGTTCCAACTTCTCGCGCGACACGCGTCACTTCAGACGCGAAGGCGTTCAGCTGATCCACCATCGTATTGATGGTTTCCTTCAGCTCAAGAATTTCCCCCGACACGTTCACCGTGATCTTCTTTGACAGGTCGCCGGTCGCAATCGCGGTGGACACTTCAGCGATATTGCGGACCTGCGCCGTCAGATTGCCGGCCATGGAATTCACAGAATCCGTCAGATCCTTCCAAGTACCCGCGACGCCGAGAACGTTCGCCTGTCCGCCGAGTCGGCCTTCCGTGCCGACCTCGCGTGCCACGCGCGTCACTTCGGACGCGAAGGCGTTCAGCTGATCGACCATCGTGTTGATGGTTTCCTTCAGCTCGAGAATTTCGCCCGACACATTGACTGTGATCTTCTTCGAAAGATCGCCGTTCGCGATAGCCGTCGAAACTTCGGCAATGTTGCGGACCTGAGCAGTCAGGTTCGACGCCATCGAGTTGACGTTGTCGGTCAGGTCCTTCCAAGTGCCGGCGACCCCTGGCACCTGTGCCTGTCCACCAAGCCGGCCTTCTGTTCCGACTTCCCGCGCAACGCGCGTGACTTCGCCGGCGAACGCGTTGAGCTGGTCAACCATGGTGTTCATGGTTTCCTTCAGCTCGAGAATTTCACCCGACACATCCACGGTGATCTTGCGCGAAAGGTCGCCGCGCGCCACCGCCGTTGTCACCTGCGCGATATTGCGGACCTGCGCGGTGAGATTGCCGCACATCGCATTGACCGAGTCCGTCAGATCCTTCCAGGTGCCAGCCACGCCTGGCACGATTGCCTGACCACCGAGTTTACCCTCGGTTCCAACTTCGCGCGCCACGCGCGTCACTTCGGATGCAAAGGAACGCAGCTGATCGACCATGGTGTTAATGGCTTCCTTCAGCTGAAGGATTTCGCCGCGCACGTCCACGGTGATCTTTTTTGAAAGGTCGCCGTTGGCGACTGCGATAGTTACTTCCGCGATATTCCTCACCTGTGCGGTGAGGTTGGACGCCATGGAGTTGACGCTTTCCGTCAAATCTTTCCAGACGCCAGTAACCTCGCGGACCTGAGCCTGTCCCCCGAGCTTGCCATCCGTGCCCACCTCGCGCGCGACGCGCGTGACTTCGGAGGTGAATATCCCAAGTTGTTGGATCATCGTGTTGACGATCGTCGCGGACTGAAGAAACTCGCCCTTCAAGGGACGCCCGTCGACGTTGAGCGGCACGGTCTGCAAAAGGTCGCCCTTCGCCACCGAGGTGATTGTGT
>JAQGKD010000014.1 GCA_028290285.1 Hyphomicrobiales bacterium | reverse complement strand
TTTACCGGATACGACCGACGCGCAGATTTATTTCCTGGGCCGCATCCGCACGCCATGGAGCGAGCGGCGCGAATGTCCGCGCAGCGGCGATCTCGACGGACCGCTTTGCACCATCGAGATCTTCGAGGCGTTCCGTCCCGCGCTGCTCGGTGTCGAGCGCCACACACATCTGCAGATTCTCTATTGGATGGATCGCGCGCGCCGCGACCTCGCAACACAGTCGCCCCACGGCGGCACGCGCGTCGCAGGCACGTTCAGCCTGCGCTCGCCCATCCGCCCGAATCCCATCGCCTCGTCCCTGGTGACCTTGGTCGAGGTGCATCCCGGCCGGCTTGTCGTGCGCGGGCTCGATTGCGTCGACGGCACGCCGCTTATCGACATCAAGCCGGATGCCTGCCCCAACGCTTCGGGGAAACCCGCGTGACGCGCGTCACAATCCGCATCGATTTCGACGACGGCCGCCATCTCGGCCACGGCAAGGTGCGCCTGCTCGAAATGGTCGAGGCGCATGGATCGATTTCTTCCGCCGCGCGCGCCATGGACATGTCCTATCGCCGCGCCTGGCTGCTCGTCGACGAGGTGAACCGCATGTTTGCGACGCCAGTGCTCGCAACGCAGCTCGGCGGCAAGGGCGGCGGGCACGCCAAGCTCACCGACTTCGGCAGGCTGGTGGTCGATCACTACAGATCTATAGAGCGTGACTCGAAGCAGGCTTTCGCCGAGCGCATCGCCGCGCTCGAAG
The DNA here is from genome assembly GCA_028290285.1 of Hyphomicrobiales bacterium. Classification (GTDB taxonomy): domain Bacteria; phylum Pseudomonadota; class Alphaproteobacteria; order Rhizobiales; family Beijerinckiaceae; genus Terripilifer. The sequence continues at coordinate 107,821 of JAQGKD010000014.1, read as the reverse complement.
AGCGGCTCGCGATCATCCCCGGCGATCAGGATTGAATGAACGCGAGTGCCATTCGTGTCTTGCAACGGACCTGATTGAAGGCGTAGCTGTTGACGCTGATGCGGAGTGCCCTGGTCAACGGAGCGCGGCTCGCGCGTTCCCCTTTCGAAAGGTCACTCGTGACGTCCGGTTCCGGCCCAAAGCTCGCATCCGCCGAGCCACCTCACCCAAGTCCGAGCCGGCTGTTCTTCACGGTTTTCCCCTCGATCATGCTGCCCATGTTCATGGCCATGGGCGACCAGACGATCGTCGCCAGCGCCCTGCCGTCGATCGCGGGCGCGCTGGGCGATGTCGAGCGCGTCTCGTGGATCGTGGTCGGCTATCTCGTCGCCGTCACGATCGCGGCGCCTGTCTATGGCTACCTTGGCGACATGTTCGGCCGCCGGCGGCTCATGTTCATCGCGCTGGGCGTCTACATCACGGCCTCCATGGTCAGCGCCTTCGCGCCGACGGTGCCGCTCCTCGCCTTGTCGCGTTTCGTGCAGGGGCTGGGCGGCGGCGGGCTCATGTCCCTGTCGCAGGCGCTGATCGGCGAGGCGGTGCCGCCCCGCCAGCGCGGCCAGTTCCAGGGCTATCTCGCGGGCATCGGTGTCTCCGCCTCGGCTTTCGGGCCGGTGGCCGGCGCGTTTCTCACCGAGCATCTCGGCTGGCGGGCCGTGTTCTTTCTCAATGTGCCGACCGGCATCATCGCCGTTCTCCTGACGATGCGATTGGCCGCGCGGCCCGGCAATCGCCAGGCAAACTGGCATTTCGACTTTCTGGGCCTCTTCTATTTCATCGCCGTGGTCGTGCCCGTTCTCTTCGCGCTCGACCAGATCCGGGCCTTCGATGCGACGCGGTTTCCGCTGATCGTCTCGATGCTGGCTGGCGCCAGTGTGGCGATGGTTCTGCTCATCAGGCGGGAATTAAGCCTCGAGACCCCGCTGCTGCCGGTCAAGCTGCTGCGCCAATCCGCGATCTGGCGCGCAGATCTGATGGCGGTTTGTCACGGCGCCACGCTGGTCTCGCTGGTGGCCTTCATGCCGATCTATCTGCGTGTCGTGCGACAGGCCACCTCGGCCCAGATCTCTTATGTGCTGTTGTCGATCACGGCGGGCATCGCGTTGGGCTCCGTCACCACGGGCCGCATCGTCACGCGTACGGGCAAGACCATGATCTTTCCCTCCATCGGACTGATGGTCGGCACCTGCACGCTGATCCTGTTTGCGCTCGTCTCGCCACAGCTGACGGTGCCGCAGTTGGCGGGAGTGCTGATCCTGAATTCCTTTTCGCTCGGCTCCGTCATGGGCGTGGTCCAGGTCACCGTTCAAACGGCGGCGGGGCCTCGCGCGCTCGGGCAGGCCGCCAGTTCCGTCCAGCTCTCGCGCTCGGTCGGCGCTGCCGTGGGGACGGCGGCCATCGGGACAGTTCTGTTCGCGACTCTGGCATGGCGCGACCCCGAGGCCTCGCGCCTGTTCGGCGCCATTCTCCAGACCGGCCCCTCCGCTCTGGATCTTCTGACACCGGATCGGCGCCTCGCGGTGACCGACGAAATCGCCAATGCGTTCCGCGCGGCATTCCTGACCCTGGCCCTGTTCACCGCCGCCGGATCGTTCCTCGCCTGGACCAATCCGATGCGGCGGGTCTGAGCGTCTCAGCTCGTCATGAAGACGGGCACGACTGCATTCGCCATGATGTGGCTGGTCGCGCCGCCGAAGAACATCTGCCTCAGGCGGCTTTGCGTGTAGGCGCCCTTGACGAGCAAATCGCCGCCGAGCGCCTCGACCCCGCGCAGGATGGCATCGCCGCTGTTGCGGCCCTTGGCCTGGCGAACGACATATTCGGCTGAGATGCCGTTGTGCTGCAGCAGTTCCGCCAGGTGATCGCCGGTCGGGCCCTCCGAGCGATATTCGTCGATGGTCATGACGAAGACCTTCTTGGCCCGCCGCAGCACCGTCTTGGCCATGGCGGTCGCCCGCGCCGTTTCCATGCTCTGGTTCCAGGCGATGACCACGGTCTCGCCGATGGCCATCGGTGCGATCGGCGGCGCGAGGATGATGGGGCGGCCGCTCTCGAAAAGCGCGGCTTCCGCCGTGGCCATGCGGGGGTCGCCGCGGTCCACGCCAGGCCGCCCGAGGACCGTGCAATCGAAAATGCGCCCATAGCTGCCAATCTGGCTGTCGCCGAACGACCGCTCGCCCGTCCAGCCGAAGCACGGGGCAACGCTGCCGGCACCGCGCGGAGCGACTCCGTTCGCGGTCATGAAGGCTTCGAAGCGCTGATGGGCCTCGTCTGCCATCTCCTTCCAGGTGTTCTGGTCGGTGATGGTCCAGCTGACCGGCATGTCGAAGGCGACGAGATCGGGCAAATCGGGGCCGAGCGGCATGCCTTCGACGTAGCTGTCGAAACGGCGCGCGAACAGCAGGGCTGTCTGGAGCACCGAATGCACCGACGAATGGGATTCGATCGGGACCAGGATATTCTTCATGGGGCATCACCTCGGATTCGTGACCGTGAGCATGGCACGATCCGCGCTCGGCGAACAGATGGCGGGACCAACGGGCAATTCGTGCGTTAGGGAGGGAAATGGTGCCGTCGAGATAGGAAGTGCATGTCGATATCCCCGCTTCTCAATAAGGATGTGGAGTCTTTTGCCGATAGCTCGCCCGTCATGATGTGGAGCGCCGATCGACGCGGCGCACGTGACTGGTTCAACCGGACCTGGCTCGCCTTCCGGGGGCGCGGGATGGATGAAGAGATCGGCTCGGGCTGGACTGAGGGCGTGCACCCGATGGATCTCCCCCATAGCCTCGAGGTGTCGAGGCAGGCCTTCGAGAAGCGGGAAGCCTTCGAGGTCGAATATCGCCTTCGCCGGCACGACGGCGTTTATCGCTGGATACTGGCGCGCGGCAACCCGTTTCAGCAGGACGGGGAGTTCAGCGGGTTCCTTGGCAGCTGCTTCGACATCACCGCCCATCGGTCGAACGAGGAGAAGCTCGGCGACGCGCTGGTCGAGCGCGACGCGCTTCTGAGGGAGGTGCATCACAGGGTCAAGAACAACCTGCAGACCCTGATGGCGCTGATGCGCTTCATGCGCCGGTCCGCCACGCAGGACGGACGGGACGTGCTCGACGTCCTGAACCTGCGCCTCGTCACAATGGCACTGGTCCAGAAGCATCTGCATTCGGCGGATACGATCACCGAGGTCTCGGCCGCCGGAATGCTGGCGGCGATTCTGCCGGAATTGAGGGAGATGGGGCTGGGCATCGACCTCCAGCTCGAACCGGCGAGCGAGGATCTGGTCCTGGCGGGGCAGGCGACCGCCTATCTGGGCCTCGCCGTCAGCGAAGCCATCCTTCTGTTTTCACAGGGCGGATCGACGTCGTGTCGCATCAGCTTCCTGCGCAACGACACCGGCCGGGCGATCCGGATGGTGGGCGAAGGCGGTGCGCTGGAGCCGTCGCAGGTGCTGCTCGGCCAACGTCTCGTGCGGCAATATGCACGCGGGGCGGGGGCGACCGTGGAGATCGGCGAAGCGCCCGGCGGTCCGCAGATCGTTCTCAACTTCCCGTCGTGAAAGTTTGCGTCAGCTGTCCATCTTGAGGGCGGCGATGAAGGCCTCCTGCGGAATCTCCACCCTGCCGAACTGCCGCATCTTCTTCTTGCCCTCTTTCTGCTTCTCCAGCAGCTTGCGCTTGCGGGACACGTCGCCGCCGTAGCACTTGGCGGTCACGTCCTTGCGCAGCGCGCGCACGGTCTCGCGGGCGATGATCTTCCCCCCGATGGCGGCCTGGATGGGGATCTGGAACATGTGTGGCGGGATGAGATCCTTCAGTTTCTCGACCATGGCGCGTCCGCGCATCTCGGCGCGTCCGCGATGCACGAGCATGGAGAGCGCATCGACCGGCTCGGCATTGACCAGCACCGACATTTTCACGAGATCGCCTTCGCGATAATCCGTGATGTTGTAGTCGAAGCTCGCATAGCCCTTCGAGATCGACTTCAGGCGATCGTAGAAATCGAAGACGACTTCGTTCAGCGGCAGGTCGTAGATCACCATGGCGCGCTTGCCGACGTAATTGAGGTCGATCTGTGCGCCCCGCCGGTCCTGACAGAGTTTCAGCACCGAGCCGAGATATTCGTCGGGCGTCAGGATGGTCGCGCGGATCCACGGCTCGTTGATGGCGAGAATCTGCATCACGTCCGGCATGTCGGCGGGATTGTGCAGCTCGATTTCGGAGCCGTCCCGCAGCGAGATCTTGTAGACGACCGACGGCGCCGTCGCGATCAGGTCGAGATTGAACTCGCGCTCGAGCCGCTCCTGAATGATCTCGAGATGCAGCAGGCCCAGGAACCCGCAGCGGAAGCCGAAGCCCAGCGCCGCTGAACTCTCCATCTCATAGGAGAAGCTCGCATCGTTCAGACGCAGGCGGCCCATGGCCGCGCGCAGATCGTCGAACTCGGCTGCATCGACCGGGAAGAGGCCGCAGAACACGACCGGCTGGGCCGGCTTGAACCCCGGCAGCGCGGCGTCGCACGAGCGGCGCTCGTCGGTGATCGTATCGCCGACGCGGGTATCTGCGACCTGCTTGATCTGCGCGGTGATAAAGCCGATCTCACCCGGTCCCAGAACGGTGACATCCTGCATCTTGGGGCGGAACACGCCGATCTTGTCGATGACGTAATGGGCATCCGTGCCCATCATTTTGATTTTCTGGCCCTTTTTCATCGTGCCGTCGAGAATGCGCACGAGAACGACGACGCCCAGATAAGCGTCGTACCAGGAGTCGACCAGCAACGCCTTGAGGGGCGCCGTCTCGTCGCCCTTGGGCGGTGGCAGGCGGGTGACGATGGCTTCGAGCACGAGATCGATCCCGATCCCCGTCTTCGCCGAAATCGGCACCGCCTCGGACGCGTCGATGCCGATCACATCCTCGATCTGCTGCTTGATTCGGTCCGGTTCGGCCGCGGGCAGGTCGATCTTGTTCAACACGGGCACGATCTCGTGGCCGGCGTCGAGCGCGTGATAAACATTTGCGAGCGTCTGCGCCTCGACACCCTGCGAGGCGTCGACGACGAGCAGCGAGCCCTCGCAGGCCGCCAGCGAGCGCGAAACTTCATAGGCGAAGTCGACGTGGCCGGGCGTGTCCATGAGGTTGAGGATGTAGGTCTTGCCGTCATTCGCCTTGTATTCGAGGCGAACGGTCTGGGCCTTGATTGTGATCCCGCGCTCGCGCTCGATATCCATGGAATCGAGCACCTGCTCGACCATGTCGCGGGCCGCCACCGTGCCCGTCTGCTGGATCAGCCGGTCGGCGAGCGTGGATTTGCCATGGTCGATATGGGCGACGATGGAAAAATTGCGGATGTTGTCGAACGTGTGGGTCGTCATGGACCCGGAGATAGCAGGGGCGGGCCGGTTTTCCAAGGCTTACGCGCAGCTTTGCGGCAGGAGTTGGAGGTTCGGGGCGAAAGGGCGCGACGCGCAACCCTACCGCCCCTGCATCACCCGCCCGACAACCTTGGCCGTATAATCCACCATGGGCACGATCCGCGCGTAATTCAGCCGCGTCGGGCCGATTACGCCCAGCACGCCGACGATCCGCTGCGAGCCGTCGCGGAAGGGCGCCGCGATCATCGAGGAGCCCGAGAGCGAGAACAGCTTGTTTTCGGAGCCGATGAAGATCCGCACGCCGTCGCCCGTCTCTGCCCGCGAGAGGAGGTCGATGACGTCTTTCTTTGTTTCGAGGTCGGCGAACAGCAGCCGGATGCGTTCCAGATCTTCCACCGCGCGCAGGTCGTCGAGCAGGTTGGCCTGGCCGCGCACGATCAATTGCTGCGTTTCGCCCTTGAGCCCCGCCCAGCTGGCGAGACCCGCATCCACCAGCTTGGCCGTGAGTTCGCTGAGCTCGTTCTCGGCGTCCTTGCGGGAAGCCTCGATCTCGGCACGCACCTGCGTCAGGGTCCGTCCGCGCAGCCGGGCATTGAGATAATTGCCGGCCTCGACCAGCGCCGAAGCCGGCAGGTCGCGGGGGATCGGGAGCACGCGATTTTCAATCGCCCCATCCTCCGAGACCAGCACGGCCAATGCCCTGAGTTCGTCCAGCCGCACGAATTCTATCTGCTTGAGCCGCGCATTGTCCTTGGACGTGAGCACGACGCCCGCGTTCCGTGTCAGGCCCGAAAGCATGCTGGAGGCTTCGGTCAGCACGCCCTCCAGGGTATAATCCTGCGAGGCCGCCTTGACCTCGGCCTCGATGCGACTGCGCTCCTCGTCGCTCGGCGCGCCGAATTCCAGCATGGCGTCCACAAAAAAGCGCAAGCCCAGTTCGGTCGGCAGCCGCCCGGCGCTGGTGTGGGGCGCGTAGACGAGGCCCAGTTCCTCGAGATCCTGCATGACGTTGCGGATCGAAGCAGGGGACAAAGTCATCGGCAGAAGGCGCGACAGATGGCGCGATCCCACAGGTTCGCCCGTCGCCAGATAGGAATCGACGATACTTCTGAAAATGTCCCGCGAGCGCGCGTTCAGATTGGAGAGCGCGCTGGTTTCGAAGCTCGTTTTCCCGAAATTGGCAGCCATGCCGCAAAGATGGCCCGCGCCGCGCCCGGGCGCAAGCGGCCTTGTCACGAACGCACGCTTCTGTCGCGCCTCCTTGAAGGCGAGGGCCGCGGGCCCGATAAAAAACCAAGAGTTGGCGCGGCGTGGTCGGGGGGAGGAATGAAGCTGCTGACGGAGGCGAGATGGCGACAACTCGGCTTTTCACGCAGAGCATCGGGTCCGTCCGGGTTGATCGCACGGATTGGCTGAAAGCGGCGGCGCTGCTCTTCGTCACGCTCGATCACATCGGTCTCTACGTCGCGGAGGCGGATGAATGGTGGCGCGTCATCGGGCGTCTTGCCGCGCCGATCTTCTTCTTCCTCATCGGCTATGCACGCACCCGCAGCGTCCCTCTCGGCTGGATTGTGCTGGGCGTCGCCCTCACGCTGCTCGATTCCTGGGGTGACGATTGGAAATGGGTGGCACCCAATATCCTCCTGAATTTCGCCCTGCTGCGGCTCGCGCTGCCACCGCCCGAGCAATGGCGTCATGTGCGCCTATTTGAATATCTGGCCCTGACGGCAGTGCTCGTCCTCTGCGTCGCCTTTGTGGGGCGCCTCGTGGAATACGGAGCGGAGGGTTGGCTCTGGGCGCTCTTCGGTCTCTGCCAGCGCGCCTATGACGATTACGGTTGCGGGAACGGACGTAACGGCCGGCGCTTCGTCGCGGCCTTCGTCGCCGTGGCCGCCTATCTGGTGACCGAGCCGCACGATTTTTGGTTCGCCCCGGCGCAAGTCGCCGTGCTGACGGTCCTGGTCGGCTGGCTGGCTTTCGCGCTTCTGAATTATCACCGTGGCGAGAGCAAGTTTCAGCCTCCGCGCGCCATGGCGCTGGCACTGCGCTTTCTCGGGCGTCACACCCTCGCGCTCTACGGGCTGCAACTCGTCATCTTCGAAATCCTCACCCATGGCTGATCCGCAGTTCCCTGTTCGGTCAACTCGGGCGAGGTGCCGCGGACTCCGCGTGGGGTGGATTAGCCTGGCGGAATAGACTATTCGAACGCTCGACAAGGAGGGACGTGTGGCGCTGCCGCCGCCCTGCAAAGGGTCAGCCCTCGAGGCGCGACCTCATATTGGGAGAAACGAACATGCTGGTCTTCCGAAAGACACTTCTCGCGGCTGTGGCGCTGGGCGCTTCGACAATTGCCGTCCAGGCGCAGACCCCGGCTGAATTCTACAAGGGCAAGACGGTCGAAATGCTGATCGGCTATGCGACTGGTGGCAGCAACGACACCTATGCGCGGATGATCGCGCAGCATCTGGGCAGCCACATCCCCGGCAATCCGACGGTCGTCGTCCGCAACATGCCGGGCGCCGGCAGCTTCCTTGCCGTCAACCAGATCTACAATGTCTCCCCGAAGGACGGCACCGTGATCGGCCTCGGCGCGCCCACGCTGGCGCTCGACGAGAAGCTCGGCACCCAGGGTGTTCGCTTCAAGACGTCGGAACTGAACTGGATCGGCCGGGTCAGCCCGCTCATCAATATCGTCTTCATGTGGAAGACCTCTCCGATCAAGTCCGTCGCCGATGCGCAGAAGACCGAATCGGCGCTCGGTGGCACCGGCGCGGGCTCGACCGTCTCGATCTATCCGCTGGTCATGAACAACGTGCTCGGCACCAAGTTCAAGCTCGTCATGGGCTACAAGGGCTCGAACGAAGCCATGCTGGCGCTCGAGCGAGGCGAGGTCGAAGGCCATTCCACGGCGTTCGAGGCTGTGCGCGCCGCCAAGCCGTCATGGCTGACCGACGGCAGCATCAACATCATCGCGCAGCTCGGCCTGAAGCGGATCAAGGAACTCCCGAACGTTCCCACCGCCATCGAACTCGCCCGCAACGACGAAGAGCGCAACGTCTTGACGACCATCATGGCTGCCAGCGAAATCGGCATTTCGTTCTTCACCGCGCCGAAGACACCCGCCGATCGCCTCGAGGCGCTGCGCCGCGCCTACGACGAGACGATGAAGGACCCGGCGTTCATCGGCGATCTCGACCGCCTGCAGATGGGTCTCGATCCCATGACGGGCGAGGAAGTCCAGAAGCTCGTCGCAGGTGTTTCCGATATGACGCCGGACCTGCTCAAGAAGGTTCGCGCTGCCTATCCGGAGCAGGGCAAGAACTGACGTTGGAACGCTGACACAAGGCCCGCGTCACTCCTTCTGAGGGGTGGCGCGGGTCGATGGCTTGATAGCGCGACGCGGCCGCGTGTCGTCGCTGCCCTCTTGCAGAATCTTGCGGAATTCATCGCGCTTCTCGTGAATGGAGGCGATGACGTAGCCCATGGGCACGCCGATATCCACGAGCAGCGATTCCGACAGCTGCAGGCTTGCCTCGATCGTCTCGGGGATCGCATCGGTCGCCCCCATCTCGTAGAGATGGCGCGCATGGATGGCATCCCGCGCGCGCGCCACGATGACGAGTTCCGGGCGTTCGGCCCGCGCGGCGGCCACGACCTTCTCCACCGCGACCGGAATATCCATCGTCACTACGAGGCCGCGCGCCTGTGCGATGCCGCAACGGCGCAGGAATTCCGGATCGCTCGCGTCGCCCCAATAAATTCGCGTGCCCGCTCCACGTTCCCCGGAAACGAGTTTCGCGTCGCCGTCGATGGCGACGAAGGGGATCTGGTGGCGGGTCAGCAGGTCGCCCACGAGTTGCCCGACGCGCCCATAACCCGCGATGATGACAGGCACGAGGGTCGCCTCGGGCGGTGCCAGATCGCGCAGGCCGTAGAGATCGATGTCCGGGGTGGGCGGCGTCAGCTTGATCGACAGGCTGCTGAGAAAGGGGATCGCCAGCATCGAAAGAGTGACGGCCACCATCAGGTCCGCGCCCATGCCATGAGGCACGACGCCGGTCGCCATCGCGGCGCCCAGCATGACAAAGGCGAATTCACCGCCCGGCGCCAGAACCAGCGCGATCTCGCGCGCAACGGCGCCGGAGACGCCCGCCAGGCGTGCCGAGCCCCAGATCAGCGCGCCCTTGACGCCCACCAGGCCGAGCGTCAGCCCGATCAGGCGCAGCGGATCGGTAAACATGCGGCCGATGTCGAGACCCGCGCCCATGGACACGAAGAAAAGCCCGAGCAACAGGCCTTTGAACGGCTCGATGGTGACTTCCACCTGACGCCGGTATTCAGTCTCCGCCAGCAGCAGGCCCGCGATGAACGCACCCAGCGTCATGGAAAGCCCGCTCACCGCGCTGAGGACGCTGGTGCCAAGCACCACCAGCAAGCAGGCCGCCATGAAAAATTCCGGCGAGCGCGCCATGGCCACCTGGCGGAACAGTGGCCGCAGGACGAGGCGGCCAAGCCCGACGATGATCACGAGACCGATGACCGCGGGCAACACCGCATAAAGCAGCCCGGAGCCGAGCCCCGCGCTCTCGCGCGACCCCAGCACCGCGACCATGAACAGCAGTGGGGCCACCATCAGGTCCTGGAACAGCAGCACGGAAAAGGCTGCGCGCCCAGCCGCCGTGCGCAGGCGCTTGCGTTCCGCCAGCACGGGAATGACGATGGCCGTCGACGACAGCGCCAGCGCCCCGCCGATGACACCCGCCGATGCGCCCGTCTCGCCCAGGAGCAGCGCGATCCCGGCCAGCATCGCGGCGCAGGTCGCTACCTGCAACGCACCTAGCCCGAACACCAGCCGCCGCATGCGGTTCAGGCGCTCGAAGGACAATTCGAGGCCGATCATGAACAGCAGGAACACCACGCCGAATTCGGCGAAGGTGCTCATCTGCTCCACCTCGGTGAAGCTGATGGCCTCGACCAGCGTCGATCGCGAGGCGAGCCGTCCGAGCCCGGAAGGGCCGAGCAGCACGCCAGCCCCGATGAAGCCGATCACGGGGCTGATGCGCAGCCGCCGGAACAGCGGCACGACGACGCCCGCCGTCGAGAGAAACAGCAGGGCTTCCTTGTAATGGTCGAGCGCGAACGGTTCGGCCATGAGGTTTCAGCGTCTCCGGGTGTTGGTGAAGCGAACGCGCGTCGACCCTTCTCCCAATGGGAGAAGGTGGCTACGGAGCAGCCGGATGAGGGGTTACAGCCTCTCAGAACCGAGATCGAAACCCCTCATCAGTCAGCTCCGCTGCCCGCTTCTCCCATTGGGAGAAGCGGGCGGTGCCGCCCTACGGCAGCGGGCCCGGCAGGTCGGCGGCCATGGAGTTCTCCATCCGCCGCGACACCAGCTCGCGCAGCGCGCGCAGATCCTTCGCAAACATGCGAATGCCCTCCGCGAGTTTCTCAGTCGCCATGGCGTCCTCGTTGAGCAGGAAACGGAAGGTCTTCTCGTCCAGCGACATTTTCGCCGTCGCCCGGGCGCCCGCCGTCTCGGGATCGAGCCGGCGCACCAGAGGTCCGGAATCGCGTGCGAGTTCTTCGAGAAGCGCGGGGGAGATCGTCAGCCGGTCGCAGCCCGCCAGCGCCTCGATCTCGCCCATCGAGCGGAAGGACGCGCCCATCACCACCGTGTCGATACCATGCGCCTTGTAATAGGCGTAGATCGCATGGACGGACAGCACGCCCGGGTCCTCGTCGGGCGTGAACGTCTTGCCGCTTGCCTTCACATGCCAGTCGAGAATACGCCCGACGAAGGGCGAGATGAGGAACGCATTGGCCTCCGCGCAGGCAACCGCCTGCGCAAGCGAGAACAGCAGGGTCATATTGCAGTCGATGCCCTCGGCCTGAAGCACCTGGGCCGCGCGGATGCCTTCCCAGGTCGATGCGAGCTTGATGAGAATGCGGTCGCGGCCGACCCCGCGCGATTCGTAATCCGCGACGATCGCGCGGCCCTTCGCGACCATGCCGTCTACGTCGAAGGACAAGTCCGCATCGACCTCCGTCGAGACGCGGCCGGGTACGATGCGCGAGAGCTCTGCGCCGAAGGTGACGGCGAGACGGTCGGTGACCTGGCTGGTCACAGCATTGTGGCTGCGGCCCCATTCGATGGCCTCGTCGACCAGATGCGCATAGGCGGGCATTTGCGCCGCCTTCAGGATCAGGGTCGGGTTCGTCGTGCAATCGGTCGGCTTGAACGCGCTGATCGCCTCCATGTCACCCGTATCGGCGACAATGGTGGTCATGGACTTCAATTGGTCGAGCTTGGATGGCATCGGGGTCTCCTTGAGCCCATCATGGACGAAAGCCGCCCCCCGGCGCAACGCGCGAGGGCAGGCTGAGGCTCAGCTCATGCTTACCGGCGGGCGCAGCGGCAGGCCGCCCTTTCTGGCGATAAAATCCACGATGACCTGCAATCCCTGGCCGGTCTTCATGTTGGTGAAGACGAAGGGCCGCTCGCCGCGCATTCGCTTCGCATCATGGTCCATCACCTCCAGCGAGGCGCCAACATGGGGCGCCAGATCGATCTTGTTGATGACAAGCAGGTCGGAGCGCGTGATGCCCGGCCCGCCCTTGCGCGGGATCTTCTCGCCGCCCGAGACGTCGATGACATAGATCGTGAGATCGGCGAGTTCGGGCGAAAAGGTGGCGGCCAGATTGTCGCCGCCCGATTCCACGAGGATCAGCTCCAGCGCCGGGAAGCGTTTGTTCATGTCGGCTATAGCAGCGAGATTGATCGAGGCATCCTCGCGGATCGCAGTATGCGGACAGCCGCCCGTCTCGACGCCCATGATCCGCTCAGAATCGAGCGCACCCGCCACCGTCAGCAACCGCGCGTCTTCCTTGGTGTAGATGTCGTTGGTAATGGCGGCGATATCGTAGGTCGCGCGCAAGGCCTTGCACAATTGCTCCATCAGTGCGGTCTTGCCGGAGCCGACGGGGCCGCCGATGCCGACGCGCAGGGGGCCGTTGGGGGATGCGGTCATGAGCGAAACAGCCTCGAATATTGGGTTTCATGCTGCATCGAGGCGAGATCGGAGGCGAGCGTCGCCGAACCCAGATCCTCGAGCGTGGAATCGTGCGCGAATAATGCCGTCGCCCTGACATCGTCGAGGCAGGCGGCGAGAATGCGCTGGCCGTCCGTCTGGCCGATCGGCCCCAGCCGCACCCCGGCGGAGACGAGATTGGCGACGAAGGAGAGCAGGAATTGTTCGAGCACGGCCATCAGGGGAAACCCGTGGCCCGCAGCCGCCGCGCCCAGCGCAACGGGATAGGCGACGTCGCCATCAAGTCCGTCGAGCGTGGCGCAAGGCCACGCGGCCCGGATGGCGGTGACGAAAGCGGTGCCCTGCGCAGCCGTTTCCAGCCGCCGCTCGCGCGAGGGCGATAGCGCCAGCGCGAGTTCGGCGATCTCCGCGAAATCAGTTGAACCTGCCGCGCGCCAGGCGGCTGCGAGCAGAACGGCATCGTTGCGAGCCGAGCCGCATTGCAGGAGATCTATGATCCAGCCGCGCAACCCAGCCGCATCGGTCACGACGCCGCTTTCCACCGCCCATTCGAGGCCATGCGAATAGGCAAAGGCGCCGACCGGAAAGGCCGGCGACAGCCAGATCGCCAGCGGCAGCACGACGTGGTGGCTGGCGGCAGCGTCAGTCATGCTTGTGGGCATGACCATGCTCGTGGCCGCAGGTCGAATGGTCGTGATGATCGTGCCCATGATGATCGTGGTCGTGATGCGCATGCGCCTCCTCGACAGGGGCGGCATAGGCCCCACCCTCGGGATCGAAAGCAGCCTCGATCAGCGCAACCTTCGCGCCGAGCCCGCGCACCATCTCCTCGATCACATGATCGCGGCGGATGCGGATGCGATTGTCGAAGATCTGCACCGGCAGGTGCCGGTTTCCCAGATGCCACGAGACATGCGCCATCTGGCGCGGGTCGCGGCAGCGGATTTCGGCCAGCGGCTCCGGCTTGCCGAGCACCTCCACGAGGCGTCCATCGTCGAGCATGATCGCATCGCCCGTGCGCAGCATCACGGCCTCGGGCAGGTCGAGCAGGAACTCGAGCCCGCGCACCCCGCGCATCGCGCCCCGGCGGCGGTGCCGCTCGGTGGAATCGAGCACGACGGTATCGACGGTCTCGCGGCTGCCCGCGCTCTGCGGATAGATCTTTCCAGCTCGGATCATGGCTTTGCTCTCAAACCTCAGAACATGAAATAGCGCTGTGCCATCGGCAGCACGGACGCCGGTTCGCAGGTCAGCAATACACCATCGGCCGTTACCGCATAGGTCTCTGGGTCGATGGTGAGTTTCGGCGTCGCGCCATTGTGGATCATGCTGCGCTTCGAAAGCGTCCCGCGCGTGCCTGCCACCGCGACCATGGGCTTGGTGGTGCGCAAGCGGCTGGCCAGCCCCTTGTCGAGCGAGGATTGCGACACGAAGGTCAGGCAGGTCGAGGCAATGGCCCCGCCATAGGCGCCGAACATCGTCCGGTAATGCACGGGCTGGGGTGTCGGGATCGACGCATTGGGATCGCCCATGGGCGCGGCGGCGATCATGCCGCCCTTGATGATGAGGTCGGGCTTCACGCCGAAGAAGGCGGGCGTCCACAGAACGAGATCGGCGAGCTTGCCGGCCTCCACCGAGCCGATGTGGCGCGACACGCCATGCGCGATGGCCGGGTTGATCGTGTATTTCGCGATGTAGCGTTTGACGCGCGCATTGTCGTTGTCGCCGCGCTCTTCGGGCAGGGCGCCGCGCTGGCGCTTCATCTTGTCTGCCGTCTGCCACGTGCGGATGATGACCTCTCCGACCCGGCCCATGGCCTGGCTGTCGGACGACATCATCGAGAGCGCGCCGAGATCGTGTAAAATATCCTCGGCCGCGATGGTCTCCTTGCGGATGCGGCTTTCGGCGAAAGCGAGATCTTCGGGGATCGACGAATCCAGGTGATGGCAGACCATCAGCATGTCCAAATGTTCGTCGAGCGTGTTGCGCGTGAAGGGCCGCGTCGGATTGGTGGAGGAGGGCAGCACATTTTCGAGCCCGGCCACGCACATGATGTCGGGCGCATGGCCGCCGCCAGCGCCCTCCGTGTGGAAGGCGTGGATGGTGCGACCACGGATCGCCTTGATCGTATCCTCGACGAAGCCCGATTCGTTCAGCGTGTCCGAATGAATCATCACCTGCACATCGGTGTCGTCGGCGACCGACAGGCAGCAATCAATGGCGGCGGGCGTGGTGCCCCAATCCTCATGCAGCTTGAGCGCGCAGGCGCCCGCATCCACCTGCTCGATGAGCCCGCCCGGCGTCGAGGCATTGCCCTTGCCCGCGAAACCGAGGTTCACCGGAAAGGCGTCGGCGGCCTCGATCATGCGGGCGATGTGCCACGGCCCCGGCGTGCAGGTGGTGGCAAAAGTGCCCGTGGCAGGCCCGGTTCCGCCACCCAGCATGGAGGTGACGCCCGACATCAGCGCTTCCTCGATCTGCTGCGGGCAGATGAAATGAATATGCGTGTCGAAGCCGCCTGCGGTGAGGATCTTGCCCTCGCCCGCGATGATCTCGGTGCCCGGCCCGATGACGATGTCGACGCCCGACTGTATCTCGGGATTGCCGGCCTTGCCGAGCGCCGCGACACGCCCATCCCGCAGGCCCACATCGCATTTCACGATACCCCAATGGTCGATCACGACCGCATTGGTGATGACGGTGTCCATCGCGCCCTGCGCCCGCGTCAGCTGCGATTGACCCATGCCATCGCGGATCACCTTGCCGCCACCGAATTTCACCTCCTCGCCGTAGGTGGTGAAGTCCTTCTCGATCTCGATGAAGAGGGCAGTATCGGCAAGCCGCACCTTGTCGCCGGTGGTCGGCCCGAACATGTCGGCATAGGCGGCGCGGGAGAGGGAGGTGGGGCGATATGAGGCAGGCATGGGATGACCTCTGTTGTCACGCTGAAGGGCCCATGGGCCGAGATGTTTTGCCGGATGGCGGGTAATCAAAAGAAACGCCGCTTGCTTCTCCCATTGGGAGAAGCTGTCGGCGGAGCCGACCGATGAGGGGTTACGCTCCCGGTTCTGAGATGCAGAAACCCCTAATCTGCCTGCGCTGCAGGCACCTCCTCCCATTGGGAGAAGGACTGCTGCGTTGTTCAGACGGCCCGCTCACAACTTGCCCATCACAGCCTGCCGGAACCCGTAAACCTCGCGCTCGCCCGCCAGCGCGACCAATCGCACGTCTCGGCTTTGGCCCGGCTCGAAGCGCACGGCTGTCCCCGCCGGAATGTCGAGCCGCATGCCGCGCGCCTGCGCGCGATCGAAGCTCAGCGCCGGGTTCGTCTCGAAGAAATGGTAATGCGAGCCCACCTGTATCGGCCGGTCGCCGGTGTTGGACACATGCAGCGAAACGGTCGCACGGCCCGCGTTCATCACCACGTCGCCTGCACCCGCGATCACCTCGCCCGGCACTTCCGCCGAGCGGCTGCCGCGGATCGGCTCGTGCACGGTGACGAGCTTGGTGCCGTCGGGAAAAGTCGCTTCCACCTGAACGTCGTGAATCATTTCCGCGATGCCCTCCATCACCTGATCGGCGCTGATGACATGCGCGCCTGCTTCCATCAGCTCGGCCACGCTGCGCCCGTCGCGCGCGCCCTCCACCACGAAATCGGTAATGAGCGCTATGGCCTCGGGATGATTGAGTTTCACGCCGCGTTCCAGACGCTTGCGGGCGACGATCGCCGCCATGGCGATCATTAGCTTGTCCTTTTCGCGCGGCGTGAGATTCATGGGCGGGCTCCGAAGATTATTGCCAGACACGCGGGGCAGGGCGCCCGCGCAGAATTTCGAGAAGCGGAACGATAGCTGCCCTCAACGCAACTGGCGAGGGCGAGAGAAGCCGCACGACAAGCACGCCATTCCAGGCGCTCGCGCCTGCGCCGCACGCGGCGGAGGCGAGGCTCTCCCGCACAGGATCGAGCAGGGCTTCCGCGTCTGGCGCCATATGCACGAGAAGGGCCGCGGCCCGCGCGCCCGCGCCGCAAGCCGGACGGTCGAGGCAAGCTCCGATGCCGCCGTCGAGCCGCAAGTCCTCGGCAAAGACCAGCTTGCCGTCGCGGCGCAGGCGCCAGCGGTCGGTGAGCAGGCCGGATATGGACGCCTCGCCCATGGCCAGCCGCCCGAACACCGTGGATTCCAGCAGCGTGACGCGCGCGCTGTCATGCGCGTCGAGGTCGAGCCTGCGTCGCAGCCGCGCGCCTTCGAACAGGATCGTCTCCTGCGGCAGCCATTCGAGCTGCGCGCCAGCCTCAGCCGTCAGCGACACGGCGATACGTGCGGGCACATTCTGAGCGCGATAGATTTTCTCAGCCGCCTGCGTGGTCAGCGTCACCTGCGTATCCGTCCCTGCGCTGAAATCGAGCACCGCCATGTCGCCGCCCGCGATGCCCCCGCCCGTGTTGACGATCACGCCCTCGCAGCCCTGCGCGACACGGGGAAAGCGCAGCCGCAAGCCACCAGCTTCGTAAACGCGCGCAATGCTGGTGCGGCCCGCCGAGGCGGCGAAGGATGCGCGCAACTCTCCCCGCGCCCGCGCATGGGCCGGAAGATGGCGGTCGAGAACCAATGGCGCGTTCAAGATCGTCGGGCTCGCCGGAGGAAGGGACCGCGGGCTCTAGACCGAAAGCCTGCTGCGGACATCTTTCTCCACCATCGACGCCTTGTCACCCGCGATCACAACCGCGCCGCGATCCATCACCGCGAAATCGTCTGCGAGGTCGCGTGCGAATTCGAAATATTGCTCCACCAGCACGATGGCCATGTCGCCCTTGCTGCGCAGATATTCGATGGCGCGGCCGATATCCTTGATGATGGAGGGCTGAATGCCCTCCGTCGGCTCGTCCAGCACCAGCAGGCGCGGACGTGTGACCAGCGCGCGGCCGATGGCGAGTTGCTGCTGCTGGCCGCCGGAAAGATCACCGCCGCGCCGCCACAGCATGTCCTTCAGGACGGGGAACAGATCGAAGATCTCGTCGGGCACGAAACGCTCGGCACGTTTGACCGGCGCAAAGCCCGTCTCCAGGTTTTCGCGCACGCTGAGCAGCGGAAAGATCTCGCGGCCCTGCGGCACATAGGCGATGCCGCGCTTGGCGCGCGCATGCGGGGCGAGGCGGGAAATGTCCTGCCCCTCCCACATGATGCGGCCGCCCGCGATGGGCTGGTGCCCGACGATGGCGCGCAGCAGCGAGGACTTTCCCACGCCGTTGCGGCCCATGACGCAGGTGACGCGGCCGGGCGTCGCGCCGAGCGAGACGGATCGCAGCGCCTGCGCGGCGCCGTAGAAGAGATCGATGGACTCGACGGCCAGCATGTCAGCGCCCCAGATAGACCTCGATGACGCGCGGATCGGCGCTCACCTGATCGAGCGGACCTTCCGCCAGAACGGATCCCTCGTGCAGAACGGTCACCTTCACGCCGAGGTCACGCACGAAGGTCATGTCGTGTTCCACCACCACGACCGAATGATCGACCGCGATGGCGCGCAGCAATTCGGCGGTCTGGGCAGTCTCGGCGTCCGTCATGCCGGCGACCGGTTCGTCGACGAGCAGGAGCTTGGGGTCCTGGGCCAGCAGCATGCCGATTTCGAGCCATTGTTTTTGCCCATGCGACAGGTCGGCTGCCATGCGGAAGCGATGGTCGTGCAGGCGCGTCGTCTCCAGGATCTGGTCGATGCGCTCACGCGTGCCGGGCGCGGGACGCCCGAACAGCGTGGCCAGCGCGGAGCGCGGAGCCTTCAAGGCGAGAAGCACGTTATCCTCGACCGTATGGCTCTCGAAAACGGTCGGCTTCTGGAATTTCCGGCCGATGCCGAGTTCGGCGATGGTGGCCTCATCCAGCTTCGTCAGGTCCTCGGACCCGTTGAAATAAACGTCGCCTTCGTCGGGCTTCGTCTTGCCGGTTATGACATCCATCATCGTAGTCTTGCCCGCGCCATTGGGCCCGATGATCGCTCGCATTTCACCGGGCGCGAGGGTTAGCGACAGTCCGCGCAAGGCCTTGTAGCCGTCGAAAGTGACGCTGACACCGTCGAGATAGAGAAGCGTGGAGGTGACGACCTGATGATCCATGGTGCTCACTCTCCAGCAGGGGCTTGAACGGGCTCGGCACCGCGCCGCGCCCGCACGCGCCTCGCCTTGATCTGGTCGAGCGTGCCGATGATGCCCTTGGGCATGAACAGCGTCACGAACACGAACAGGGCTCCCAGCGCGAACAGCCAGTATTCCGGCAGGATGTTGGTGAAAGTGGACTTGCCCCAGTTGACGAGGATCGCGCCGAGCGCCGCGCCGACCAGCGTGCCGCGTCCGCCGACCGCCACCCAGATGACGGCCTCGATCGAATTGGTGGGGGCGAATTCACCGGGGTTGATGATCCCGACCTGCGGCACATACAGCGCGCCCGCGACGCCCGCCATCATGGCCGACAGCACGAAGACGGCGAGCTTGTAGGTCTCGACGCGGTAGCCGAGGAAGCGGGTACGCGATTCCGCGTCGCGGATGGCGATCACGACCTTGCCGAATTTAGAGGTGACGACCGCGCGCGAGATCAGATACCCCGCGCCCAGGGCCACGGCGGTCGCCACGAACAGCCACACGCGCGTGGAGGGCGACTGGATGTTGAAGCCCAGAATATCCTTGAAATCGGTCAGGCCGTTATTGCCGCCAAAGCCCATGTCGTTGCGGAAAAAGGCCAGCAGCAGGGCATAAGTCATCGCCTGCGTGATGATGGAAAGATACACGCCAGTGACGCGCGAGCGGAAGGCGAGCCAGCCGAAGCAGAAGGCGAGCAGGCCGGGCACCACGAGCACCATCAGCATGGCATAGGGGAACGACTGAAAGCCCCACCACGTCACCGGCAGCTCCTTCATGTTCAGGAACACCATGAAATCGGGCAGCAGCGGATTGGCGTAGACGCCGCGCGGGCCGATCTGGCGCATCAGATACATGCCCATGGCATAGCCGCCGAGCGCGAAGAAAGCCCCGTGCCCCAGCGACAGAATGCCGCAATAGCCCCAGACGAGATCGAGCGCGACAGCCAGCAGCGCGTAGCACAGATATTTGCCGAAGAGACCGACGAGATAGGGCGGCAGCGCGAAGGCCGAATTCTCCGGCACAAGCAGCGAGAAGACCGGCACCGCTATGGCCGCCGCAGTGAGGACGGCGAGGAAGATCAGGCCGCGCGGATCGAGCAGGCCGGAGGCCAGAAAGGTTTTGCGGGTCATGTCAGGCTTCCACCGCGCGGCCCTTGAGCGCGAACAGGCCGCGCGGGCGTTTCTGGATGAAGAGGATGATGAAGACGAGCAGCAGGATCTTGCCGAGCACGGCGCCTGCGATCGGCTCCAGGAACTTGTTGGCGACGCCGAGCGTCAGAGCCGCCACCAGCGTGCCCCAGAGATTGCCGACGCCGCCGAAGACCACGACCATGAAGCTGTCGATGATGTAGCTCTGCCCGAGGTTCGGCGACACATTATCGATCTGGGACAATGCGACGCCAGCCATGCCCGCGATGCCCGACCCAAGCCCGAAGGCCAGCGCGTCGATCCGGTTCGTGTCGATGCCCATCGAGGATGCCATGCGGCGGTTCTGCGTCACCGCGCGCATGCGCAGCCCGAAGGGCGTGGCACGCAACACCAGTTGCAGCGTCAGGAAGACGAGCAGCGCGAAGAAGATGATCCACATGCGCCCGGAGCCGATGGAGAGCCCGCCGAGATCGAAGGAACCGGACATGAAGGGCGGTGCGCTGACCTCGCGATTGTTCGCCCCGAAGATGGTGCGCACGGCCTGTTGAAGGATCAGCGAAATGCCGAAGGTTGCCAGCAGGGTTTCGAGCGGACGCCCGTAAAGAAACCGTATGACGAGACGCTCGATGGCGATGCCCACCGCGCCCGTCACGATGAAGGCCAGCGGAATCGCGATGAACAGCGAATAATTCAGCAGGCCCGGATGCGAGGTGCGCGCCCATTCCTGCACCACGAAGGTCGTGTAGGCACCGATCATCACCATCTCGCCATGCGCCATGTTGATGATGCCCATAACGCCGAAGGTGATGGCGAGACCAATGGCGGCCAGGAGAAGCACCGAGCCGAGAGACAGTCCGTACCAGATATTCTGCACGCCGCGCCAAAGCGACAGGCGGCCCTGGATGGAGGTGACGGCCGCATCGGCAGCTGTCTTGACCATGCCGCTGCCGGCCGATGCGACGGAAGACAGAATGCCCGAAGCATCCTGGTCGCCGCGCGCCTTCAGAACGTTGATGGCCTCGAGCCGCCGGGCGTCGGGCGCTCTCGTATCGGCGGCGATGATGGCGGCCCGCGCCTCGCCCAGAACCTTCTTGTTGTCGGCGACGGTCTCGCGCGACAGGGCCGTCTCGACCAGCGTCAGGGAGGCGGCATCGCGCGACTTGAACACGGATTCCGCAGCCGAGCGCCGCAATGCTGGATCGGGCGACATCATCGTCAGCGAGCCCTTGGCCGCGTCGAGCGAGCGGCGCACTGCATTGTTGAGCCGCACTTTTTTGAGAGAACCGGCGGTGACGCCGGGAGCCGCCGCGCCGCTCTTGCCGTCGAATAGTGCGCCGGCCTCGTCGGCGTAAAAAACCTGGCCGGAGGCAGCGTTGTAATAAAGCCGGGTGGCGGCCAGCGCATCGACCAGCGCGGCGGCGGTCGGGAGGCCGGAGGTTGCGACCTCGTTGATGGCGCGTTCGGTATCGGGAAATTTGTCGGTGGTGAAACCAGCCAGCGCGTCGCTCGGAGCCTGCGCATGGGCAGGGGCGGCGAGGAGAAGAACCGTCATCAGCATGGCGAGCGCGGCCAGCAGGAAGGCGATGGCTTCGATGAGCCCCTTCGAACGCGAACGCGGATGGCTGTCGCGTCGTGCGAGGTCGGAGAGAGGCGAAAGCGACGGCGCCTTGGCGGTCTGCTGATGTGTGGCGGATGGCATGGTCGAGGGCCTCGCTTTTGCTGCCGCTTTATTGACGCGCGATGCACGGAATGTGGAGGAGTCCGCGTCATTTCGAGGAGCGAAGCGACGCGGCAGTCCAGAAGCCGCAGGAATGTACTGGGGTGCTTCGCTCCGCTCGCAATGACGGCAGCGAAATCTGCGCCGCACTTGGAAAATTTGTCCAATGGCCTCCTGCGGAGCCCCTTCTCCCACCGGGAGAAGGGGATTGTCGCAACCTTTACTTCGTTGCGCCGCCGCACTTGCCGGTCTTCACGTTGAAGTTGCCGCAGTTCATCGGCTTGCGCCAATCGGAGATCAGGTCCTTCGAACCTTCGAGATAGTCGGACCATTCGTCGCCGACGACGAGACCTGACGTCTGCCACACCGTGTTGAACTGGCCGTCACCCTGCACTTCGCCGATCAGCACGGGCTTCGTGATGTGATGGTTCGGCATCATGCTGGAATAACCACCGGTCAGGTTCGGCACGGACACGCCCACGAGCGCATCGATTACCGCGTCGGAATCCGTGGTGCCGGCCTTTTCGACGGCCTTCACCCACATGTTGAAGCCGATCACGTGGGCTTCCATCGGATCGTTGGTCACGCGCTTCGGGTTCTTCGTGAAGTCACGCCATTTGGCGATGAATTCCTTGTTGATCGGATTGTCGATCGACTGGAAATAATTCCAGGCGGCGAGATGGCCGATCAGCGGCTTGGTGTCGATGCCCGCGAGTTCTTCCTCGCCGACCGAGAAGGCGACGACGGGGATGTCGGTGGCCTTCACGCCCTGGTTGCCGAGTTCCTTGTAGAAGGGAACGTTCGCATCGCCATTGATGGTGGAGACGACGGCGGTCTTCTTGCCAGCCGAACCGAACTTCTTGACGTCGGACACGATCGTCTGCCAGTCGGAATGACCGAAGGGCGTGTAATTGATCATGATGTCTTCGGCGGCGACGCCCTTGGACTTCAGATAGGCTTCGAGGATCTTGTTGGTCGTGCGCGGGTAGACGTAGTCCGTGCCCGCCAGAACCCAGCGTTTCACGTTCTCGTTCGCCATCAGGTAGTCGACGGCGGGGATGGCCTGCTGGTTCGGGGCGGCGCCCGTATAGAAGATGTTGCGCGAGGATTCTTCACCCTCGTACTGCACCGGGTAGAACAGAACCGAGTTCAGCTCTTCGAAGACCGGCAGCACGGATTTACGCGACACGGAGGTCCAGCAGCCGAAGGTCGCGGCCACCTTTTCCTTGGAAATCAGTTCGCGGGCTTTCTCGGCAAACAGCGGCCAGTTCGAGGCGGGATCGACGACGACGGCTTCCAGCTTCTTGCCGAGAACGCCGCCCTTCTTGTTCTGCTCTTCGATGAGCATGAGCATCACGTCCTTCAGCGTGGTCTCGCTGATGGCCATCGTGCCCGAAAGGGAGTGGAGGATGCCGACCTTGATGGTGCCAGCCCCTTGCGCAAATGCACTGGAAGAGGCGAGCGCGAGAGCGCCGCCGAGCGCCGCGCCAGTCGCGCGCAGCATGATTCGCCGGGTGAAAGACATACGCATCCCCATTCAGTTGGCCGAGCTGTTGCCGGCATCATCGAAAATCGTCCGCGAGGACGTCAGGGGATGTGCAACGCTCGTGCCATGCCGCGACTGACGCGCGCGCCTCGCCGCATTCGGGTGCAACCCCAATCTGCGCAAGGAACGTGCGCCGCTCCCATAAGCCGCGCTTTGTCGCGCGCTGATTAAAGGGTGAACAGGCCTGCCTGAATTTTAAGCATAAAAAACAGGCAAGGGGAGCGAAGACGCCCCCCTTTGCCGCATCCCTCGTCAATGGGACCAATCAGGAGTCATGGAGGTCTCTCTTCCCGTTCAGGAAAAGTGACTCTTCTCCGCTCATGCGGCCGAGCGGCGTGCCAGATATTTCGCCACCGCGGCCCGCGCCCTGTCCCCGATTTTCGTCCATTCGCGCGCCCGGATCTCTTCGACCGGTGCGAGCCAGGCGCCGCCGACGGCGATGACATTGGGCTGGCTCAGCCAATCCTCGAGATCGTCTTCGCTGGTGCCGCCCGTCGGGCAGAAGCGGGCATGGGGGAACGGCGCAGCCATGGCGCGCAGCGTCGCCGGACCGCCGAAGGTAGCGCCGGGAAAGAATTTCACGACATGGAAACCGGCCGACATCACAGCCATCAGCTCGGACGGCGTGGCGATGCCCGGCACGAAGGGCATGTCCGGGTGCTGCACGGCTGCTTCCAGCAAAGCAGGCGTATGGCCGGGACTCAGCGCGAAGCGCGCGCCGACATCGCGTGCGATGGCGAGATCGTGCGGCGTCATCACGTTACCCGCCGCCGGAATGGCGCCGGGCACCTCGCGCAGGATGTGGCGGATCGCCTGCGGAGCGGCCTTGGTGCGAAGCGCGATCTCGAGCGTGTTCAGCCCGGCTTCGACGAGCGTGCGCGCGAGCGGCACGGCGTCCTCGACCCGTTCGATGGTCAGGAGCGGGATGAGCCGGGCGGGCCCGAGCAAAGCCAGTGGTGTTTCGCTGTGGGATGTCATATGCGGTTTCTCCCTCGAGACGTCGCTTGCCGGTGGCAGCGTCGAAATTGTCCCTCGTCAACGCCGCGCGGGCAGTGTCGGGTTCCGTTTGAACGTCATCCATGACAGCCTACATCCGCATTGCGTTGGCGCAAGACGCGAAGCTTGCCCGCCCAGAGGAGAACCTTTTCGTGCAGCACCGCAGGCTCGAGGGACGCATCGTCGTCGCCACCCATAATGAAGGCAAGCTGCGCGAAATGCGTGAATTGCTCGCCCCCTACGGAATCACAGCCGTGTCGGCCGGGGAGCTCGATCTGGCGGAGCCAGAGGAAACCGGGACGACGTTCGCCGAAAATGCGGAGATCAAGGCGCGCGCTGCGGCGCAGGTCAGCGGCCTGCCGGCCTTTGCCGACGATTCCGGCATCTGCGTCGAGGGATTGGGCGGAGCTCCCGGCATTTATTCGGCGCGCTGGGCCCAGAACAAGGAGTTCGGCGCGGCCATGGCTCGCATCGACGCCGAATTGCGCGAGCATGGTTTCCTCGCGCCTGACGAGCGCCGGGGGCATTTCATCTCCGCGCTCGCAGTCGTGTGGCCGGATGGCCACCTGGAGAGTTTCGAGGGCCGCATTGATGGCACGCTGGTCTGGCCTCCGCGCGGGGACGCCGGTTTCGGCTACGATCCGATGTTCCTGCCGCAAGGCCATGAGCGGACCTTCGGCGAGATGAGTTCGCAGGAGAAGCACGGCATCCCGCCCGATGGCTCCCGCGCCCTCTCGCACCGTGCCCGGGCGTTCCAGCTGCTGGCAGCCGCGTGCCTCGGGGCGATGTCCCCGGAGTGAATGCCCAAATCGGGCGCGGTGTCCGCGAGTGCGCGTGACCTCGGCCCGCGACCGTGTCATAAGGCTCGAATGGCGACCAGGCATCCTTCAATCGAGCCGGGCTTCGGGGTCTACGTCCACTGGCCCTTCTGTCTCTCGAAATGTCCCTATTGCGACTTCAACAGCCACGTCAGGCAAGTGCCCGTGGACGAGGCGCGCTATGTGGAGGCGTTCCGCGTGGAACTCGCCCATCGCGCGGCGCTTGCCCCCGGCCGCACGGTCTCCTCCATTTTCTTCGGTGGCGGCACGCCCTCGCTGATGAAGCCGGCCACGGTCGCAGCGATCCTCGAGGCGATCGGCAGTCACTGGACCGTCGATCCAAGAGCCGAGATCACGCTCGAGGCCAACCCTACCAGCGTCGAAGCCGAGCGCTTTCGCGGCTATCGCGCCGCTGGCGTCAATCGCGTCTCCCTCGGCGTGCAGGCGATGAACGACACCGACCTAAAGTCGCTCGGACGGCTGCACACGGCTGCCGAAGCGATGGGGGCCGTCGCGGTCGCCGCGTCGATCTTCGACCGCTTCTCCTTCGATCTGATCTATGCGCGCCCCGGCCAGACGCCCGCCGCCTGGAAGGCCGAGCTTTCCGAGGCCATCGCGCGCGCGGCGGAACATCTGTCGCTCTATCAATTGACGATCGAGCCCGACACGATGTTCGAGCGCCTGTACAAGGCTGGCCGCCTGGCCATGCCCGATCCCGATCTGTCGCGCGCCCTTTGGGACGTGACGCAGGAGGTGACGACCGCAAAAGGCCTGCCTGCCTATGAGATTTCGAATCATGCGCGCCCCGGCGCCGAGAGCCGTCACAATCTGGTCTACTGGCGTTATGGCGAATATGCCGGCGTCGGTCCCGGCGCGCACGGCCGCCTGCTGACGCCGAAGGGCCGAATCGCTCAGTCGACCGAGAAGCACCCGGAGATGTGGCTCACCATCGTCGAGACCGAAGGCAGCGGGGTCGTCGAGACCGAGATGCTGTCGGTTGAAGAGCAGGGCGACGAATATCTGCTCATGGGCCTGCGCCTGACCGAAGGCATCGATCCCGACCGGTTCGAGGCCCTGAGCGGCCGCAAGCTCTCGCCGTCGCGCGTGTCCTCGCTGATCGAGGACGGCATGATTTCGGTCTCGCCCGACGGCCGCATCCGCGTCACGTCGGAAGGCTTCCCCGTGCTCGACGCCGTGGTCGCAGACCTGGCGGCCTGAGGCCTGGGCCTCAGGTGCCCGAGGCCTGCCCCGTGAAGCTGCGCGGCGCAGGGCTGACCACGCCGGTCGAGCCGTTTGCGATGCTGAGCACCGACAGTCCGCGTTCGTTGAGGCCCTCCCCGGTGAAGCGGAACACGCCGTCCGCGCCGTTGAAGCCCGACGAATTCGTCAGCACATTGTCGGAGAAACGCTGCGATCCCTGCGTGCGCGCGAGCGCTCCTGCGAGCGACACCGCGTCATAGGCCAGCGTCGCGATGCGCGTCGGGTCGGAGCCGTATTTCTCGCGATACCGTCCGGCAAAGGCGTTGAAACCGCCATTGTCTGGCGCGGCGAACCAAGCCCCCTGAAGGGCGGGCAACTTCAGCACGCGCGCGTCGTTCCAGAGGCCCGTGCCGAGGATCTGCACGCGCCGGCTGTCGATACCGTTCGCGCCGAGGAACTGCGACACTTGCACCATGGCCTCGGCCTGTTCCGGAATGAACAGCGAATCGACCTGCGCTATGCCCTCCGCGATCTTCTTGACGGCGGCTGCGGCATTGCCGGGCTGGTAGCGTTCGATGGCCTGAATGCGCACGCCGCGCTTGGCGGCGACCTGCTGGAACTCGGCCAGCGCGACATTGCCGTAATCGCTTTCGGGAACCAGCGCGGCAAACGACTTCTTGCCCTTGGAAATCGCGAAATCGACGATGCGGTCGACATAGCTCTCGACGAGGAACGAGAGCAGATAGACGCCCCGCGAGGCCGTGCTGGTATCCGTCGAAAAACCGATCACCGGCTTGCCCGCGGCCCGGGCGATGCGTCCGACTTCACGCACGTTGGGCGCATAGAGCGGCCCGACGATCATGTCCGCGCCTTCCGCCAGGGCGGCCTGGGCCGCCGCGCGGGCTCCGTCCGGCGTCGACTGGTCGTCCTTGACGATCAGGGTCACGCCCCCCGCGCCGGTTTCCGCGATCGCGAGTTCCGCCGCGTTCCGAAGCGACTGGCCGACGACACTGGGGCCGCTGCCCTGCGTGAGCGGGAGGATTAACGCGACCTTGGTTTCGCCTGAACCTATCGGCGCGGTAAGCGCCTGCGATTCAACGGGGGTCGTCGGCGCTGACAGGTTGGGTCCCGCGCCGGGATTCGTGGGGCCGCAGCCTGCCGCCAACAGCGACACACCGAGGGCGAAGGCAGCGCGTTTGGTGATCATCACGGACAAAACTGACCTCCGGTCCCGCGTCTCGATAGTCTCGACGACTCGGATAGGACGAACTGCTTGGGAAAACTGATCTGCAGTTTCAGACATAATATTCGTGTTGCCGCAACCTCGGAGGACGTAAATCCTGCGGTCTGTGCGACACTGTGGCCTTATCGCACAGGCACCGTGCGTTCTATATACAGGACAGTATATACTCTATAAAGAACGATAGCGCATGAAAGCGCCGAATGCGGCTAAGACACCCGCAGCCGGAACTGCGGGCTTGAGGAGTGGGCCATGACGAACGACACACGCGCACGTCCCCGGGAGAGCGGGCCTGCGAGCTTTACCGCGCTAGGCCTGCGCGCGGAAGCGGAAGCTATCTCGCCCGGCCTGCACGTTGTCGCGACCCCCATCGGCAATCTGCGCGACATCTCGCTGCGTGCCCTTTCGACGCTGGCCGCCGCCGATGCGATTCTCGCCGAGGATACGCGCGTGACCAAGGTGCTGCTGGCCCATTACGGCATCTCGACGCCGCTGGTGGCCTACCATGAGCACAATGCGGCGGTCGTCCGGCCCCACCTTCTCGCCCGGCTCGCCTCAGGCGCGGCGCTGGCGCTGGTCTCCGATGCCGGCACCCCGCTCGTCTCCGACCCCGGCTTCAAGCTTGTCGCCGATGCCGTCGCGCAGGGCACGCCAATCACCGCAGTGCCCGGGGCATCCGCCGTCCTGGCCGCCCTCGTGGTTGCCGGCCTCCCGACGGACAGGTTCTTCTTCGAAGGCTTCCTGCCGGGCAAATCGGGCGCGCGCCGCCAGCGAATCGCAGAGCTGGCCGCCATTCCCGGGACACTGGTCTTCTTCGAATCGGCGCGCCGCCTCGCCGAAACCCTGACCGACCTCGCCGCCGTCCTCGGACCGCGCGAGAGCGCGATTGCCCGTGAACTGACGAAGCATTTCGAGACGGTGCGGCGCGGGTCGCTGCCCGACCTCGCCGCCGCCCTGATCGCGGAGGGGCCGCCGCGAGGCGAGATCGTGCTGCTGGTCGGCCCACCCGGCGAAATCGATCCCGAGGCGGGCGTCGCCGATCTCGACAGCCGTCTGCGCGCTGCCATGTCCAGGCATTCTCTGAAGGATGCAGCCTCGGTCGTCGCCGCCGAAAGCGGCATTCCGCGCCGCCGGGTCTATGCCCGGGCCATTGAACTCGCGGCCGAGAAAGAGCAGGACGGTTGATGGTGCGCGACAGCCAGGCGCGCCGCCGCGCACGGGGTGTCGGGCTCGAAGCTGAGTTTTTCGCCCGTGTGTACCTGCTGCTTACGGGCTGGCGCGTGGTGGCGGCAAGCTACATCGCCCCGGGCGGAGAGATCGACATCATCGCCAGGCGCGGCGACCTGCTGACCTTCGTGGAAGTGAAGGCGCGCGCCACGCAGGACTCCGCCCTGCTGTCGATCGATGCGCGCAAGCAGCAACGCATCTCGCGCGCCGCCCGCCATTGGATCGGACGCAATCCGCGCTGCGCGAACTGCAATTTCCGCGGCGACGCAATCCTGATGGCGCCATGGCGCTTGCCGCGTCGCGTTCCCGGCGCATTCCATCTGGATCTCTGACGCCTCTCAGGTGCCCGTCAGGGAATTGGCGAAGGCCTCGACCCGCAGGCGGATGCCCGAGGCCATTTCGTCGAGTTCATGCGCCATATGGACGACCGATTCGGCACTGACGCCGGTCTGATGCAGGGCGCCTTCGACATTCTCGACATGCGTTGACATGCTGGCTGCGCCCGATGCTGCGGACCGCACGTTGCGCGCGATCTCCTGAGTCGAAGCGCCCTGTTTGTGGACGGCTGTCGCGATGATCGCGGAAATCTGCTCGACTTCGCTGATCTTGCGCTGGATCGTTTCGATGGCGCCCACCGACATGTCGGTTGCCGCCTGCATCTCGGCGATCTGGTCGGCGATTTCCTGCGTCGCTCGCGCCGTCTGTGTCGCCAGCGTCTTCACCTCCTGCGCGACGACGGCGAAGCCGCGCCCCGCTTCGCCCGCGCGCGCCGCTTCGATGGTCGCGTTGAGCGCGAGCAGGTTGGTCTGCGCCGCGATGCGTGAAATCAGGCTGACGACGTCGCCGACGCGCCGCGCCGCGCCCGAAAGCCGCGTCATGCCGGCGGAGGAATCCCGAGCCTCCACGACGGCCTTCTGCACGAGCTCGGCGGACTGCACGACCTGAAGATTGATCTCGCCGATGGATACGAGAAGCTGCTCGGATGCCGTGGCGACGATGGACACGTCTGAGGCGGCGTGGTTCGAGGCGATCTTGGCGAGCGACGAGCCGTCGGTTGCGCGTCGCGCCGCCACGATCATGGAATCGGAGGCCGACGACATGTGCTTGGTCATCTCGCCGAGCCGCGCCGTCGTGCGGGTCAGGTCGGTCGAAAACTCCTCGACACGCGCGCGGATTCCGGCTTGCCGCAAAAGCTGCGCTTCGCGATCTTCCCGCGTTTTCAGCTCGGCCATGAGGTCGTTGTTGTGACGCAGGGATTGGCGCACGACATGGACCGCGCGGGCAATCGCGCCGATCTCGTCCCGGCGGCCCATTTCCGTGATCTCGACCTGCGTATCGCCACCGGCCAGCTGCGTCATTTGCCGCGCAAGGTCCTGGATGGGCCGGGACACCGTCATGTGCATGACTGGCATGGAAGCGCCCAGGACGACGATGGCGCCGATCAGGGTGCCCATGATGAGCACAAGGCGACTGCGTTCGGTGATCCCGACCATTTCGGATGCGAGCTGGCGCATCGCCCCCTCGTCCGACTTTGCGAGGGCAGTCGCGAGATCGTGAATGTTGCCCGTCGTCACAATGGCGATCGCGCCGAGCGACAGGATCAGCAGTAAGAAAAGGCATTGCCGCAGCACGAGGCTGCTGCCGAGAGAATAGGTACTCATAAAAATAAACCTGCTGATCGAGGCAATAGGGCCAGCATACCCTGGTGGGCCTTCAGATATAGTTAACGAGCCCGCTTCAGGGGCGCCGGCCAACTGGGGCCACGCGCCTTCTTGACGTGCCCGGACCTCTCGTGCGCTCTGTGCCTCACGAAGCGCCGCAGCGCGCAGCTGATGCCGAGGACAATCATGGCCCTGACAGTCGCCGTCCAGATGGACCCGATCGAGAAGATCAATATCGCTGGAGATTCCACATTCGCGCTTTTGCTCGAGGCGCAGGCGCGCGGGCATGAGCTTTTCTATTATACGCCCGACCGGCTGGGCATGCGCGGGCGCGAAGTCCTCGCTTCCATGCAGCCCCTGAAGGTGCAGGACGTGGCAGCCGATCACGCCCATCTCGGCGCGCCCGTTCTGAAGAACCTGGAGGAAATGGACGTCATCCTGTTACGCCAGGATCCGCCCTTCGATCTCGCCTACATCACCTCGACTCACATGCTGGAGCAGGTGCACCCGCGCACTCTCGTGGTCAACGATCCCGCCAGCGTGCGCAACGCGCCCGAAAAAATCTTCGTGATGGACTATCCCCAGCTGATGCCTGAGACGCTCATCACGCGTGACCGCGACCTGATCGAGGCTTTCCGCGCCGAGCACGGCGACGTCGTCATGAAGCCCCTGCACGGGCACGGCGGCTCGGCGGTCTTCAAGATCTCGCGCAAGGATCCGAATTTCGGCTCGCTGTTCGACCTGTTCTCGGTGACGTTCCGCGAGCCCTGGGTCATCCAGCGTTTCCTGCCCGCAGTCAGCAAGGGCGACAAGCGCATCATCCTCGTCGATGGCGTTGCCAGGGGAGCCGTCAACCGCGTGCCGGCGGAAGACGACATCCGCTCGAACATGGTGCGCGGCGGCGCGGCGGTAGCCACCGATCTCAGCCCGCGCGAGCGTGAAATCTGCGACACGATCGGGCCGGAGCTGAAGCGTCGCGGTCTGCTGTTCGTCGGCATCGACGTGATCGATGGGTATCTGACCGAGATCAACGTGACCTCGCCCACCGGGCTGCGGGCGATAAAGCGGCTTGGCGGTCCCGATCTGGCCGTGGATGTGTGGGACGCCATAGAGTCCAGGCGGGCTGCGACGAACTAGGGCCGACACGATCGCGCCGGTACCCCCGTGGCGCTCGTTCGTGCTAGGAAAGATCCATGACTTTGCTCCCGACTGAACCTCCGGCGAGGCCCCGTCTTCGTCCGCGCCAAGAGCCGGCCCGTTCCGCGATCATCGATCGCACGCGGGTCGATGCGGAGATCGCAGCTCTGGCGGCGCTCCACGACGCGGATGCCGCGGGGCTGCGCAAGGCGGCTGTGGAATGCTTTCGTCGTGCGCTCGGCGAGGGGCGCGAGACCGCGCGCAAGCTCCTCGTGGACAACGGTCGCGGGCTCTCCTGCGCGGAGCGCCTTTCGCATCTCGAAGACGAGCTGATCCGCTCGATCCATCACTACGTCGTCACTTATGTCTACCCGGCGGAGAAATCCTTGCCCGCCGAGCGGCTCTGCGTGGCGGCGGTCGGCGGTTACGGCCGTGATACGCTGGCGCCGGGCTCGGACATCGATCTGCTCTTCCTGCTTCCTACCAGGCAGACGCCGAGGGGCGAGAGCGTTGTCGAGGCTATCCTCTACGTGCTCTGGGATCTGCGCCAGAAGGTGGGGCACTCGACCCGTTCGGTGGACGAGTGCATTCGCCAGGCCAAGGACGACATGACGATTCGCACGGCCGTGCTCGAGGCGCGTTTCATCCTCGGAGACAAGGCTCTGTTCGACGAGATGCGCGACCGCTTCGAAGCTGAAATCGTGCGCACGAGCGCGGCCGAGTTCGTCGCCGCCAAACTGGCGGAGCGCGATGCGCGGATCACGCGCGCGGGCAATTCGCGCTATCTCGTCGAGCCCAACGTCAAGGAGAGCAAGGGCGGACTGCGGGACCTCAATACGCTCTTCTGGATCTCGAAATACGTCTACCGCGTCCGCGATGCGTCCGAACTCGTCGAGGCTGGCCTGTTCACGGCGTCCGAATGGCGCCTGTTCCGGCGCTGCGAGGAATTTCTGTGGCGGGTGCGCTGCCATTTGCATGACGTCACGGGCCGCTCGGAAGAGCGCCTGAGCTTTGACGTCCAGCGCATCATTGCCGAGCGTCTGGGCTACAAGGCCCATGCCGGCCTGTCTGCGGTCGAGCGTTTCATGAAGCATTACTTTCTCGTCGCCAAGGACGTGGGCGACCTGACGGCCATCGTGTGCGCGGCGCTCGAGGAGCGGCAGGCGAAGCCCCGCGCCATGCTCGACCGGTTCCTCGGCCGTCTTCGCCGCTCGCGCCGCATCCTGCCGGGCAGCGATTTCGCGTCTGAATTCGGGCGCATCACCGTGACGTCGGACGATCTCTTCACCCGCGATCCCGTCAACCTGATCCGCCTCTATCACATGGCGGACAGGCACGGCCTCGCGGTTCACCCGGATGCGACCCGCCTCGTCACGCAGTCGCTGAAGCGCATCGACGCTCAGTTGCGCAACGATCCCGAAGCCAACCGCCTGTTTCTCGAGATCGTGACCTCCCGCACCGCGCCGGAGCCGGTGCTGCGGATCATGAACGAATCCGGCGTGCTCGGTCGTTTCATCCCGGAGTTTGGACGCATTGTCGCGCTGATGCAGTTCAACATGTATCACCACTACACGGTCGACGAGCATCTGCTGCGGTCGGTCGGTATTCTCTCCTCCATCGAGACAGGCCGTCTCGCCGAGGAGCATCCCCTTTCCGCCGAAGTTCTTCCCTCCGTAGGCAACCGCACGGCG
The DNA here is from genome assembly GCA_028290285.1 of Hyphomicrobiales bacterium. Lineage (GTDB taxonomy): Bacteria > Pseudomonadota > Alphaproteobacteria > Rhizobiales > Beijerinckiaceae > Terripilifer. Next base: position 74,848 of record JAQGKD010000014.1, on the reverse strand, counting down.
CTCTACGTCGCCATGTTCCTGCATGATGTCGCCAAGGGCCGTAAGGAAGACCATTCGATCGCCGGCGCCGAGGTCGCGCGAAAATTGTGCCCCCGCCTGGGCCTTTCAGACGCAGAGACCGAGACCGTCGCCTGGCTGATCGAGAACCATCTTGTTATGTCGAACACGGCGCAAAGCCGCGATCTTTCGGACCGGCAGACCATCCAGACATTCGCGGGCGTCGTGCAGACGCTGGAGCGGCTGCGCATGCTGCTGGTGCTGACGGTCTGCGACATTCGCGCCGTAGGTCCCGGTGTCTGGAACGGCTGGAAAGGCCAGCTCCTGCGCACGCTCTACTGGGAGACGGAGGTTGTCATCGCGGGCGGTCATTCAGCGATCGATCGCAAGCAGCGCGTGCTCCAGTCCCAGGAGGAACTGCGCAAGGCGTTGCCCAACTGGTCCGATCCGGAATTCGACGCCTATGCGCTGCGTCATTACCCGGCCTATTGGCTGAAGGTGGACCTGCCCCACAAGATCAAGCATGCCGAGCTGCTGCATCTCACCAAAGTCGAGATGCGATCGCTCGCGACGGAATTTGCAACGGACGCCTTTCGCGGGGTGACGGAACTGACGGTCGTCGCGCCCGACCATCCGCGCCTGCTCTCGATCATCGCCGGGGCCTGCGCGGCATCGGGCGCCAACATCGTGGACGCGCAGGTATTCACGACGACTGACGGTCTCGCGCTCGACACGATTTCGATCAGTCGCGGCTTCGAATTCGACGAGGACGAGCAGCGCCGCGCAGCCCGCGTGGCCGACGCGATCGAGAAGGCGCTGCGGGGCCAGATCCGGCTCAGCGACATCATCGCGAGCCGCGCCGGTACGCCCAAGATCGGCGACAAGACATTCACCGTCGCCCCCGAGGTGACCATCGACAACAATCTGTCTCAGCGCTACACGGTGCTCGAAGTTTCCGGACTGGACCGCCCTGGCCTGCTCTTCGACCTGACGGCGTCCCTCTCGAAGTTGAACCTCAACATCGGCTCGGCGCACATCGTCACCTTCGGCGAGAAGGCCGTGGACGTGTTCTATGTGACGGACCTCACCGGCGCGAAAATCGTCTCGCCCGTGCGGCAGGGCACGATCCGCAGGAACCTGATCGACGTCTTCGAATCTCCGGTGAAACCCGCCGGCCGTCGCAAGGCGGAGCCGGCTCAGCCTTGATTTTTGAGGGCCACGGCCTGATATCCCACCCGAACCGACCGGAACCCGGACAATCATGAACGATCCCCGACAGGAGAATGGCCAGATGCCCCATGACCAGGCGCGAGACGCCGAGGCGCAAGGCTCGCAAGCCCACGAGAGCTCTCTGACGTCCGAGGCTGCTCCGCAGTCATCCATCGGCGAGCCCGAGCCTTTCACCGAGATCGAGAATCTCTATACGGAAAACGCGGGCCTCAAGGACAAGGTGCTGCGCACATTGGCCGAGATGGAAAACCTGCGCCGCCGCACCGAGCGCGAGGTCTCCGAGGCCAAGCTCTACGGCGTGACGTCGTTTGCTCGCGACATGCTGACCTTTGCCGACAATCTGCGTCGCGCGGTCGAGAGCGTGCCTGCCGAGGAGCGCGAGACTGCCAGCGCCCCGCTGAAAATGTTCGTCGAAGGTATCGAGCTGACCGAGCGCGACTTCCTGTCCCGCCTGGCGCGGTTCGGCGTCAAGAAGATCGAGCCGCAGGGCCAGAAATTCGACCCCAACATGCACGAAGCCCTGTTCGAGGTGCCGGATGCGTCGGTCCCGGCCGGCACGGTGGTGCAGGTCGTTGAATCCGGCTACGCCATCGGCGAGCGTTGCCTCCGCCCGGCCAAGGTCGGCGTGGCGCGCGGTGGCCCGAAGGCTGGCGCCTGACGCGGACTCAGTCTTCCCGAAGCAGCAACGACTCATAATCCATCGCGCCATGCAGGATGCGGATCACTTCGATCCGCTCGCTGCTGGCGCGATAGAAGATGAGATAATTTTCATGAATGCGGCGACGAAGGCCAATACGTTCGTACCTTTGGACGAAGGGGAACGCTTCCGGAAACTCGGCGAGACGGTTGCAGCAGTGTCGTAAACTGCCGATCGTCAAGAGCGCCCGGGATGGGCGCTCTTGCGCAAGATAGTCGCCGATGGCCTCAAGATCCGCCTCCGCCTGGGCGGTAAGGACGACGATCATCCGCGCTCAGCTTTAGACTGAGCCTGGTACTTCGCCTCGAGACGATCGAACACCGCACCAGCAGGCTTGACCCTGCCAGCCTCAACGTCTGCCAGGCCGCGTGCGATAGAAGCATCGAGCGCAGCTAACCGGGCCTCGCGTTCCTGCACGAGGCGAACACCTTCGCGCAGGACCTCGCTCTTCGAGTGATAGCGGCCTGTTTTGACGAGATCGGCCACATAGGCTTCGAGCGTATTGCCGAGGTCGGCGCTTATCGGCATGGGAATTTCTCCGAGGAACCCCATTATTGTCCCGCCCAATAACAATTATCAAATCAAAATATTCTAACTTGGCGAGTCATATGCATGAGCCCCCGACACCCGCCGCAAAGTCAGATTGAGCCGTCCGCCCTGCGGCAGCAGTGTCGAGGATCCGCCCATGACCCGGTCGACGCCGTGAAAGGCGAGGCGGGCGGGACCCGACAGCATCATGGCGTCGCCGGAATGTAGCTTGAAGGAGCGGGTGGGTGCGCGGCGCTCCGTGCCGCCGATGCGAAACAGGCAGGAATCCCCGAGCGACAGCGAGACGACAGGCGCGTTGAAATCACCCTCGTCCCTGTCCTGATGCAAGCCCATGCGGGCCGCGGCATCGTAAAAATTAACGAGGCAGGCCTCAGGCGGCTCGGCGTAGGCGGCTAGATCGGCCCACGCGCGCATCGCCAGCGCCGGGATCGCCGGCCATGGCGCGCCGGTCTCTGGGTGATGACGCTGGTAGCGGTAGCCGCCCGTCTGGTCGGAGACCCAGCCCAGCGGCCCGCAATTGGTCATCCGCACCGAAAATTCCTTGCCCGTTCGCGGCATGCGCGGAACGAACAGCGGCGCGACCCGCACGGCTTCCCGCAGGGTGGCGACAAGCTCTTCCTGCTCCGCCCGGCTGAGGTAGCCGGGCGCATGGACGAGGCCGGGTACGATCTCGTGCATCGTGTTTGCCTCAACCTGAACCGGCGGCCTCATTGCGAGGTGCTCACGCTCCTCGCAAAGACGGCTGCGCGTGCGGTCTAACCCGTTACTTCGCGTGCAGCACCTGCTTCGACTCGACCGTCGAATCAGCCTTCAGGCGATAGACCACCGGAATGCCGGTCTCAAGTTCGATATGCGGGATCGTCTCCGGCGTGGCGCGATCGAGCACCATCAGCAGCGCGCGGAGCGAATTTCCGTGCGCCACGACCAGGGTACGCTCGCCGCGCAGCACGCCGGGCAGGATGTTCTGGCAGTAATAGGGGAGCACGCGGGCAAGCGTGTCCTTCAGGCTCTCGCCGCCCGGCGGCGGAATATCGTAGGAGCGGCGCCAGATCATGACCTGCTCTTCGCCCCACTTCACGGCGGCCTCGGCCTTGTTGAGGCCCGAGAGGTCGCCATAGTCGCGCTCGTTCAGCGCCGCGTCCTTGATGAGCGTCGGCGTCTGCCCGAGTTCTCCGAGCACCAGCTGCGTGGTGTTCTGCGCGCGCACGAGGGCGGAGGTATAGGCGACATCGAAGCCGAGGCCGAGCTTGGCGAGGCTCTGGCCTGCCGTCTTGGCCTCCTCGATTCCGACGGGGGTCAGGTCGGGGTCTTTCCAGCCGGTGAATAGATTCTTCAGGTTCCAGTCACTCTGGCCGTGGCGCACGAGCACGAGAAGGCGGTCCATTGTCACTCCTGTCTGTCTCTGGGATATTTTAGATGTCGGTAATGCCGAGCACGTCGGCCATGGCGTAGTGGCCCGGCTTGCGTCCGTGCCCCCACAGCGCCGCCTTCACGGCCCCGCGGGCGAAAATGCTGCGATCCTCGGCGCGGTGGGCGAGTTCGATCCGCTCGCCATTGCCCGCGAAGATCACCTGGTGATCGCCGACGACCGTGCCGCCGCGCAGAGCGGCAAAACCGATGTCGCCGGCGTTGCGCGCCCCCGTATGGCCGTCCCGCACCCGCACCGAGCGCTGGGCCAGATCGATCTGCCGTCCCGCCGCCGCCGCTTCGCCGAGGAGAAGGGCCGTGCCCGAGGGCGCGTCGACCTTCATGCGGTGATGCATCTCGACGATCTCGATGTCGAAATCCTCGCCCAGCGTCTGCGCGACCTTGCGCACGAGGCTCGCCAGCAGGTTCACCCCAAGGCTCATGTTGCCCGAGCGCACGATGACGGCATGGCGCGATGCCGCGTCGATCTTCGCGATGTCGGCAGGAGACAGGCCGGTCGTGCCGATCACATGAACGATGCGCGCCTGCGCCGCGAGCGCCGCCAGTTCCAGCGTCGTCGCAGGATTGGTGAAATCGAGCACGCCATCAGCATTGGCAAGCACTTCCAGCGCGTCGGAGGTGATCTCGACATTCAGCTTGCCGGCGCCTGCCAGCAGGCCCGCGTCCTGGCCGAGCGCGATGGAGCCCTCGCGTTCCAGAGCGCCACTGAGGCACACGCCCGGCATCTCATGAATGGCCTGCACGAGCATTCGCCCCATGCGTCCGGCTGCACCGGCGACGACGAGCCGCATCTCGCTCATGGCGATCTCCCTTGCTGGCCCTGCTGGCCAAGTCTCATCAGGCGTCTATACCGCTGACACAGGCGCTTGCAAAGCCGATGGCGCCCGCGCGCGGCATTTCGCGCGTGTCATCTCGCTGTCATGGGCGCCCGCTAGCTTCGCCTCAGTTGCAAGGGCTGCCCCAGCCCGCGTGACGAAACGCCGGGCCGGATGTACGCCCGGCGTTTTTTATGCGCAGGCCGCCGCCGCGATTTCGGCGACGATGGCCTCCGCTGCCGCGCGCGGATCGGCAGCCTGCACGATGGGGCGGCCAACCACCAGATAGTCGGCGCCCGCCGCGATCGCTTCGCCCGGCGTCATCACGCGCTTCTGGTCGGCAAGGGCCGAGCCTGCGGGCCGGATGCCCGGAGTCACCAGCAGCATGTCCGGTCCAAGGTTCGCGCGCATGGCCGAGGCTTCTTCCGCCGACAGGATGAGCCCATGCATGCCAGCATGCTTCGATTGCTGCGCGCGGCGCGCGACAAGTTCCGAAACCGTCAGCGCATAGCCGGATTCGACAAGATCGGCGTCGTCGTAGGAGGTCATGACTGTCACCGCCAGAAGCTTCATGGGGGACGCCCCGAGCGCGCCGATGGCGGCCTTCATGGTCTGGGGATAGGCGTGCACGGTGAGGAAGGTCGCACCGATGCGGGCGACCTGGCCGGTGGCGCGCGCCACCGTGTTGGGGATGTCGTGCAGCTTCAGGTCGAGAAACACCTGCTTGCCCTGCGCGATCAGTCTTTCGGCCAGCGCGAGCCCCCCGCCATAGGTCAGCTCGAGGCCGATCTTGTAGAAGGTCACGGCATCGCCGAGGCGCGCGACCATGGCCTCGGAGGCCTGCACGTCCGCGAGATCGAGCGCGACAATGAGGCGGTCGCGGGGAGGTATCTTGGCGGCCATCGAGTAAGTCCCGTCGAGGAGAATAGACCGCTTCTGATGCACGGCGGCGGCCTCCCTGTCGAGAGGGCAGGGCGCAAGTCCGGGGTGAAGCTCAGTCCCGCAGCTTCTTGCGGTCGTTCTGGGCGTCGGCCAGCGAGCGGGGCGGACGCGGGACGAAGTCGGTGCGCACGCGGGCGGCGCGTTCCAGTTCGACCCGGACCTTCGCCTTGCGCAGCCGGATTTCGGTCTGCATCCGCTCGCGGCGCTCCTTGAATTCGATTTTCACACGGTCCGTGCGGGCCTTCAGCTTGTCGATGAGCACGCCGGCGGGATGCTGGCGGCGCCGCGCGGGTTCAGTGGCGGGGCGGTAGACCCAGACACGCGCGGGCGGCAGGTTGAGCCAGACGGGCGGCGAAACCTCCGAGGCGAAGCACACGGCAAGGCAGTCCTTTGGCTTGCGCGGCATGGGCGAGGTCAGCCCGTAGGTGAACTGCACGAAGCTGCCCGCGCCATCCATCAGCGAGAAGGCGTCGGAGAGCAGCCCGATGCGCTGCGCGTCGGGCATGTTGAGCAGCGGAAGGCTGGAAACGACAGCCGTAACGGGACGGTCCAGCTTCCCGGCCAGCGTGTCGCAGAGGTGATAGGCGTCGCCCTGGATGACGGTTGCGCGCGGGAACCGGCGTTCGAGCAGCTTGCAGAAGGCGGCGTCATATTCGACAAGGACGAGCCGCTCAGGGGCGATGCCGCGCTGGATGAGCGCCTGCGTCACGGGCCCGGTGCCAGGCCCGAGTTCGATCACCAGGCCGTCGCCGTGCGGATCGACGTAGCGCGCCATGGTGCGCGCCAGAAAACGTCCAGAAGGCGAAACCGCACCGGTCGTCAGCGGGTTGTCGAACCAGGCCCGTATGAAACGCGCCTCGTCGGCCAAGGCTCCCTGCAGCGACGACGGTTTCGCACGGTTGCGCCCGTGGGTGTCGGCGCGTGTCTGATTGGGACGCAAGAGCATTTCCTCGACTGGCACGACGGAATATCTGCCTACAACGCGTGTCTCGTCAAGGAAGGGCGCCGCGCAGAAGCGACGCCGACTTTTCACAACCCTGGCTCCGCAGGACTCGTATCGGGTCGAGTCTTGGAAGGTTACTGAGCCCCCGTCAAGAATTCCTTCATCTTGGCAAAGAACCCAGCGGATTCGGGATGGGTCCTGTTGGAGGACTCAGCATCGAATTCCTGAAGCAATTCTCGTTGTCTTTTCGTGAGGTTCTGCGGCGTCTCGACGTTGGCCTGGATGTACAGGTCGCCCGACTCCCGCGACCGCAGCACGGGCATGCCCTTGCCCTTCAGCTTGAATTGCTTGCCCGATTGGGTGCCCTCGGGAATCTTCACCTTGGCCTCGCCGCCATCTACGGTATGCACAGTAAATTCGCCGCCAAGCGACGCTTGCACCATGTTGATCGGTACGCGGCAGAAGAGGTCAGCGCCATCGCGCTGGAAGAATGGATGGGCTTTCAGCGACAGGAAGATGTAAAGGTCGCCGGCCGGCCCGCCGCGCACGCCCGCTTCGCCCTCGCCCGACAGGCGGATACGCGTGCCATCCTCGACGCCCGGGGGAATGTTGACGGAAAGGCTGCGCTCGCGCGTGACGCGGCCCGCGCCCGAGCAGACCGTGCAGGGATTTTCGATGGTCTCGCCGCGACCCTGGCAGGTCGGGCACGTCCGTTCGATCGCGAAGAAGCCCTGCTGCGCCCGGACGCGGCCTGCGCCGCCGCAGGTCGCACAGACCTTGGGCTTCGAGCCGGACTTGGCCCCGGAGCCGGTACAGGCCTCGCAGGTGATCGAAGTCGGCACCTTCACGGTCGCTGTCTTGCCGTTGAAGGCATCTTCCAGAGTGATTTCGAGATTGTAGCGCAGGTCGCTGCCGCGCTCGCGCCCGGTCGAGCGCCCGCCGCGTCCGCCACGCCCCATCATGTCGCCGAACAGGTCGTCGAAAATATCGGACATCGAGGAGGCGAAGCCGTCGCCCATGCCTGCGCCGCCGCCGTTCTCGAACGCGGCATGGCCGAAGCGGTCGTAGGCGGCCCGCTTCTGCCCATCCGAGAGGCACTGGTAAGCCTCGTTCAGGTCCTTGAACTTCGCCTCCGCTGCGTGGTCGCCGGGATTGCGGTCCGGATGACACGTCATGGCCGCTTTCCGGAAAGCGGCTTTCATCTCAGCTTCAGTCGCTGTGCGTGCGACGCCAAGCGTCTCGTAATAATCTGCTTTTGCCATGGGTCCGGGTCTTGTCTCTGTTCCGGGTCTTCCGGCGCAGCGAAATCCGCGCGGAACTGAAGAACCCGGCGCTGCCGCCGGGTTCTGCTTGCTAACCTATTTCGACGCTCGACGCCAAGCGCCGGACGTCAGGCTCAGGCCGACTTCTTCTTGTCGTCGCCGCCGACTTCCTTGAAGTCGGCATCGATGACGTCGTCCTTCGGCGCTTCTTCGGCATGCGCGCCTTCTGCGCCACCCTGCTGCGCCTTGTACATGGCCTCGCCGAGCTTCATCGATGCCTGGACGAGTTCGTTGGTCCTGGCCTTGATAGCCTCGACGTCCTCGCCCTCGAGCGCACTCTTCAGCGCGACGACAGCGGCCTCGATCGTGCTCTTGTCGGCTTCCGATACCTTGTCGCCATGTTCGCTCAGCGACTTTTCAGCCGTGTGGATCATGGATTCGCCCTGGTTCTTGGCGTCCACCATCTCGCGGCGCTGCTTGTCCTCGGAGGCATGCAGCTCGGCATCCTTGACCATCTTGTCGATGTCGGCGTCGCTGAGGCCGCCCGAGGCCTGGATGCGGATCTGCTGTTCCTTGTTGGTCGCCTTGTCCTTCGCGGTGACATTCACGATGCCGTTGGCATCGATGTCGAAGGTCACTTCCACCTGCGGAATGCCGCGCGGGGCCGAGGGCAGGCCGACGAGGTCGAACTGGCCGAGCATCTTGTTGTCGGCAGCCATCTCGCGTTCGCCCTGGAAGACGCGAATGGTGACCGCCGTCTGGTTGTCTTCCGCCGTCGAGAACACCTGGCTCTTCTTGGTGGGGATGGTCGTGTTGCGGTCGATGAGGCGCGTGAACACGCCACCCAGCGTCTCGATGCCCAGCGAGAGCGGCGTCACGTCGAGCAGCAGCACGTCCTTCACGTCGCCCTGAAGCACGCCGGCCTGGACCGCGGCGCCGATGGCCACCACCTCGTCCGGGTTGACGCCCTTGTGGGGCTCCTTGCCGAAGAACTGCTTCACCAGTTCCTGCACCTTGGGCATGCGGGTCATGCCGCCGACGAGAACGACTTCGCCGATCTCGGCTGCGGTCAGTCCCGCGTCCTTGAGTGCCTTGCGGCAGGGCTCGATCGTCTTCTGGATCAGGTCGTCGACAAGGGCTTCGAACTTCGCGCGCGTCAGTTTCAGCGCGAGATGCTTCGGGCCGCTGGCGTCGGCGGTGATGTAGGGCAGGTTGATTTCGGTCTGTGTCGCCGAGGACAATTCGATCTTCGCCTTTTCAGCGGCCTCCTTCAGGCGCTGCAGGGCGAGCTTGTCCTTGGTCAGGTCGATGCCCTGTTCCTTCTTGAACTCGGCTGCGAGATATTCGACCAGACGCATGTCGAAGTCTTCACCGCCGAGGAACGTGTCGCCGTTGGTGGACTTCACCTCGAACACGCCGTCGCCGATTTCAAGCACGGACACGTCGAACGTTCCGCCGCCAAGGTCATAGACTGCGATGGTACCCGAGCCCTTCTTGTCCAGACCATAGGCGAGCGCGGCCGCCGTCGGCTCGTTGATGATGCGCAGCACTTCGAGGCCGGCGATCTTGCCGGCGTCCTTGGTCGCCTGGCGCTGGGCGTCGTTGAAATAGGCGGGAACCGTGATGACGGCCTGCGTGACCGTCTGGCCGAGATAGGCCTCGGCGGTTTCCTTCATCTTCTGGAGTGTGAAGGCCGAGATCTGCGAAGGAGAATATTGCTTGCCGTCCGCCGTGACCCAGGCGTCGCCATTGCTGGCTTTGACGATCTGGTAGGGAACGAGCGACATGTCCTTCTTGGTCATCGGATCGTCGAAGGTGCGACCGATCAGGCGCTTGATCGCGAAGAAGGTGCGTTCAGGATTGGTGACGCCCTGCCGCTTGGCGGGCTGCCCGACGAGACGCTCGCCGTCGTCCGTGAATGCGACGATTGACGGGGTGGTGCGCGCACCTTCCGCGTTTTCAATCACCTTCGGCGTGCTGCCGTCCATGACGCAGACGCATGAATTCGTGGTGCCGAGATCGATGCCGATGACTTTAGCCATGATGACTGTCCTTTCCTGTCGCGAGACCTCCGGACCCCGAAGCGATCCGGTGATGGGCGGTGGCTGGGCCTTTCGTGAGAAAGGCAGTTCGCCGCCCGGTCCCCGATGTTCTGTGATGTTGGTATTGAAGAGGAAGACCGCAAGTGTGACCGGGATATAGGAGCCACTCTAAAAGCGCGCAAGCGGGTCGAAGCACCGAAGAATGAAGTCTTGCGCTAAGAATTTTGGTCTAGACTCGCCCATTGCGAGCTGATGAGCTCGCAGCTAGGCCTGTGCTTGTGAAACCATCCCAGCAATGGCTGGCCGTCCGTCGCAAACGGGCGTGGGGAGAATTGGGCGAATGCGATCAATGGTTCCTGTCCTCTTGCCGATCCTGCTGCTGGGTCTCGCGGGCGCGGGCCCCGTCTCGGCGCAGGTCGTCCTCCAGGGCGCGGTCTCCGACTCCGCCGTGCCGCCGCCCGTGACAACGGGCACGGGCCAGAGGGCGGCGGCGCCCTCCTTGCGGCCGCCCGGCGAAGACGCTGTCAGCGGCCGGGATCTCGTGCAGTCCGGTTCCTCGGGCAGCATGCGGCTCGAGGGCGGCGACAAGACCCTGCGCATCGTCAGGCTGTCTTTCAAGGGCGACCTGATCTCATCCCCTGGGGAGGCGTGTCAGGTCGATGTGCCCGGCGGCGCGGCGTTGGAGGCCGCGGGGCGTCCGGCGGGTGTTCTCCGCTACAAGGCTGCCCTGCCCATGTGCCCGATCACGCTGGATATTCTGGACGGCGCGGTCTCTGTTTCCGGCGAAATTTGCGCGGTCACGGCGGCCGATTGCAGCATCGACCCCTCTGGGCTGTGGGGTCCTCCGGGCGGCTCCATCCGGGGCGATCAGCTGCCCCGCATAGAACGCGCGCGTCGCCAGGCCGACGAGCAGACGCGAGCCAGCTTTAAGGCGCTGCTCGCGGCCACGAAGGACAAGACCGAGACGAAGCGGATCGCGTCGGGGCAGGCGGGTTTCTCCTCGCGTCGCGAGGAAGTCTGCACCCATTACCAGCGCGAAAGTGTGCACGGCTTCTGCGCCGCGCGGCTGACCGAGGCGCGCGCCTTCGCTCTTCGCGCCGAACTGGACCGGCTGGGCGTTGGAATCAGCCCAAGGCGCCGAAAGCGGCGGCGCGCAAGCCCGCGCCGCGCGCCCCGGTGAATGCGCCTGACTCGACCCTCTACTGAGGGCTCAGCTGCGGGACACAGTCAGGGCGAGCTTGGGCGGCTTGTTGAGCGTCTGGAAGATCACGCAATAACGCTCGGTCAGCTTGATCAGCGCGTCGATTTTGTCCTGCGGCGCATCGGTGTCGAGGTCGAAGGTCAGGCGGATCTCGCGGAAGCCCACGGGCGCTTCACGATCGACGCCGAGCGTGCCGCGAAAATCGAGATCGCCCTCGGCGCGCACGACGCCGGCCTTCAGCGGAATGGCGAGCGCGGTCGCGACCGCCTTCAGCGTCACGCCCGCGCAGGCGACCAGCGCTTCGAGCAGCATGTCGCCCGAGCACAGTTCCGCGCCCGATCCGCCGGTAGCGGGGTGCAGGCCAGCGATGGCGAGGGCGCGGCCTGTCTCGACCTTGCAGGCGATCTTGGACTCGTCGATCGAACCGTGAGCCTTCAGCGTGATGACGGCGGCGTCGGGATCGTTCTTGTACTTGTCCTTGTAGGGGGCCTGCATGGCGCGCAGGGCGTCGGCATCCATCATGATGTGCTCCTTGGGGTTTTGTCTTGGCGCTACCACCAGCCGGCGGCCTGCGCTTTTCCGGTTTTCGAGGGATGCGGCGGTGTCAGCGAGCCGTCGAGCTCCGCCAGCACCACGCGCTTGGCTTCGGCGAAATCGTGCGAAAGCCGGTCGCGCGGACGCGGCAGATCGATTGCGATCTCCGCGAAGATACGTCCCGGTTTCGGCTGCAACACGATGGCGCGGTCGGCCAGGGCCACGGCTTCCTCGACGTCGTGTGTGACGAGCACCAGCGTCGGGCGATGCGCATCCCACAATGCCAGCAGATGGTCCTGAAGCGAGGCCCGCGTCAGCGCGTCGAGCGCCGAAAAGGGTTCGTCGAGCAGAAGCGCTTTCGGCCTCGCGACGAGCGCCCGCACGATGGCCGCGCGCTGCGCCTGTCCCCCCGACAATTCACGCGGCCAGCGCGGGCCGTAGCCGGCAAGCCCGACGCGCAGCAGCGCCTCGTCCACGCGCGCATCGCGCTCGTTTTTGGGAAGATGGTCGAGCCCGAACCCGATATTCTGCGCCACGGTAAGCCAGGGCAGCAGGCGCGGTTCCTGGAACACGATGCCGACGGCAGGATGGGGCGCGAAGATCGTCTCGCCATCGACCGCGACCGTCCCGCTGCTCGGCGCTTCCAGCCCGCTGATGAGGCGCAGAAGGGTCGTCTTGCCGCAGCCCGATCCGCCGATCAGCGCGACGATTTCGCCCGTTGCGACTTCGAGCGAAACGTCGCCCAGCGCGCGCATTCCGTTCGCGTAGGTCTTGGATAGCCTGTCCAGAATCAGCATCGGCTCACCCCGCCCTCGAATGGGAATCCTGCCAGGACAGGAACGGCTTCGAGCCCGCGACGAGCAGCCAGTCGCCGATCTTGCCGAGAATGGCGAAAGCGATGATGGCGGCGAGGATCTGGTCGGGCTTGCCCAGTTGCTGGCCATCGACGAGCAGATAGCCCAGTCCCTCGGACGCGCCCATGATTTCGGCGGCAACCACAAACATGAAGCCGAGGCCGAGGCCCGAGCGTAATGCCACGACGAAATCCGGCAGGATGGCCGGCAGCAGCACGCGCCGCGCCAGCGACCAGCGCGAAAGGCGGAAGGCGCGGCCCACTTCCACGATCTTGCGATCCACATTGGCGATGGCAGCCATCACGCCGAGATAGACGGGGAAGAAAACGCCGGTCGCGATCAGCGCGATCTTGGAATTCTCGAAAATGCCGAGCCACAGAATGAACAGCGGCACCCAGGCGAGCGAGGGAATGGCGCGCAGGGCTTGCAGGGTCGGGTCGAGTAGCCGCCGAGCGACAGGCGACGAGCCCGTCAAAGCACCGAGCAGCATGCCGGCCAGCGAGCCCAGCCCGAAGCCCAGAAGGACGCGCGCCGTCGTCGCGGCGACATGTGTTGCAAGTTCGCCGCTGCGCGCAAGATCCCACAACGTCGCGAGAATACGGCTGGGAGCGGGAAGAAGCCGTGCCTGGACGAGGCCCAAACGGAACGCCGCTTCATAGGCGAGAGCAATGCCGACAGGGAGCACGAGGCCGACGAGAAACGTCGAGCCGGAAACGGCAAAGCGGCGCCGCGCGCTCCCTGTGCGCGTGTCGCTGGCGTTGTCGCGCGCGGTGTCGAGCGTTCCGGCTTCGCTCATCGTCACTCCGGTGGAACACGAGGGAAACCCGGCGCTCGCGCGCCGGGCTTCGGGGTTCTAACCTTACTTCGTGGAGACCGCAAAGCGCGTATCGATGAGTTCGCCCACGACCGACTTCACGTCGACATCGGCCTTGACGACGCCGGCCTTCTGCAGCGCGAGTCCCGCCTCGAGGATGGTGTCGCTGGTGGCTGTCGTGATGCCGGGGTTCGTCAGGTCCGTGCGTTCGAGCTGGCGGGCGATGACGGCTTCGGGAAGCTTGGTTTCGGCGACGAGAAGCTTCTTGAAATCATCGGGATGCGCGATGGCCCAGAGACGGGCCTGCTCATAGACCTTGAGGACGCGCTTCACGAGTTCGGGATGTTCCTTCGCGAAATCGTCGCGCGTGTTGACGACGCCCCACGTGTTCGCTTCGGCCTTGCGATAGAGGAGCTTCGCGCCGTCGTCCAGTTCGGCCTGCGCCATGATCGGATCGAGACCAGCCCATGCATCGACGTCGCCGCGCACGAGCGCCGTCTTGCCGTCTGCATGCTGCAGCAGGACGAGCTTCACGTCCTTTTCGGTGAGGCCAGCCTTGTCGAGCGCACGCACCAGAAAGATGTGCGGGTCGGTGCCGCGCGTCACCGCGATCTTCAGGCCCTTGAGCTCTTCGACCTTGGTGATCTTGCTGTCGCCGCGCGTCACCAGCGCCGTCCATTCGGGGCGCGAGAAGATGCCGACGCTCTTGACCGGATTGCCGTTGATGCGCGCGACCAACGCAGCCGCACCGGCCGTCGAGCCGATGTCGATCGAGCCGGCATTTAGGAATTCGAGTGCCTTGTTGGAGCCGGCGGAAAACACCCAGCGCACGGCGATCTTGTCGGCGTCGAATTCTTTTTCGAGAAGCTTTTGTTCCTTGAGGACGAGCGAGAGCTGGTTATAGGTCGCGTAATCGACACGTATCTCGGTCGGGTTCGCGGCGAGCGCCGCCGAGGCGCCCGCGACCGTCATCGCAATGGCCCCGGAGACGAGAAGACGGCGTGTGAGTGCGATCATGAACAAGCTCCTTGGGGCGTCCGGATCAGAACGGAATTCGCGCTTGTCTCAGCAAGCGGTGCGTTTCTTTTCTAGGACGGAGCGTTCGTTATGTCAAACACCACATCAGATAACGTGTAGAAATATCAAACCACGCTTTCAGATGTAAAATTCTGGTCGCTCCCTGCGATCCGGCCCGCCTCCCAGCCGATGATCGCCTGCTTGCGGGCCAAGCCCCAGTGGTACCCTGTCAGCGCCCCGGTGCTCCCCATCACGCGGTGGCAGGGCACGACGAAGGAGATGGGATTTCGCCCGACAGCCGCGCCCACGGCCCGCGCCGCGCCGGGCTTGCCGATCCGGGCGGCGAGGCTCGCATAGCTGGTCGCGGTGCCGAGCGGCACGCCGAGCAAGGTGTTCCACACCCGCAGTTCGAAGTCGGATCCGATGAGCACGATCCTCAGCGGCTGCTCCGGCCTCCACAGATCCGGATCGAAGGCGCGCCGCACGTAGGGCGCCGTCGCAGTCTGGTCTGCCACAAAGGTCGCTTGCGGCCACCGCCTCTGCATGTCTGCCAGTGCCGCCTCGCGCCCGGCAGCATCGACGAAGCCGAGCCCTGTTAGCCCGCGCGGCGCGACGACGGCCAGCGCCTCCCCGAAAGGCGAACGATGGTAGCCATACGCCAGCGCCAGCCCGCGCCCGCCAGTCTTGTATTCGCCGGGCGTCATCGCCTCCTGGGTGACGAACAGGTCATGCAGCCGTCCGGGGCCCGACAGCCCCAGTTCGAGGGACGCGTCGAGCACGGAGGCATTATCGCGCAGAAGCCGGCGCGCATGGTCGATGGTCACCGCCTGCAGGAAGGCCTTGGGCGTGATGCCCGCCCAACGCTTGAACAGATGATGGAAATGCGAAGACGACAGGCCGACATGCTGCGAGATCTCCTCGATCGAAGGCTGCCGTTTAGAGCGGTCCGTGACGAATTGCAGCGCATCGCGGATGCGGGCGTAATCGTCGCCGGAATCGGGCTCGGCGGGGGACTGGAGATCGAATGTCGGCATGGGGCTCGTCCGTTCAGATTTTGACCGGCACGATGGGCCCGGTTGGCGCGCGCCGCCACCCGAAACCTGCGCTTGTGTCCAAAACCCTTCAGGAAAACTGCGGGCCCCGGCGCGCTTCTGCCAGCGCCCGTGTCAGGCTGTCAGCGAAATCGGCTTTGGCCTCCGGGCCGAGAAAGGCGGCTATTTCAAGCCTGCGTCCACGCGAGGCGACTGCCAGCGATTGCGTGCCATATTCCTCATGTTCCTCGCGCTCGAGTCGCACCCAGGAGGGATTGAACCGCCAATCCGCGCGCTGCCCCTTCGCACTGACCTTGGCGACATGCAGTTCGAGCGGCGTCACGGTCACGTCCTCATAGGCTCGCGCCGCGCGATAGCTCGCCCGGAAGGCAAAGTAGAAAAGCGCGACGTCGAGCCCCATGAATCCCGCGATGGGCCAAGCGCCCAGCAGCAGGAACGGCAGCGCCGTGAAAGCGCAGGCGCCTGCGAAAATCATCATCAGGATACGGAAATTCGCCTGCGACAACGAGCGGTGTGGCGCCAGTCTCGCGGTGAAGATCTGCTTGTCGGCCGGTCCGGCATCGTCCACGGGTCGCCTCGCGATTTGCACCTGGGCTGTCACACTTTATAACGCAGGGATGCCGGCAAAAAAGAGTCCCGCCCCGATCAAATCCGCCTCATCCCGCAAAGCTGCCGTCAAACGGCCGGTGAAGGGTGCCGGGCCCGCCTCCATCCCGGCCGCCGCCGTCGCGAGGGCTGCCGGAAAGCGGGTGAAAGCGCGCAAGCCCGCGGACAAGGCGACGATTACAGAAATTTTCACACGCTTTCGCGCCGCCGACCCCGAGCCGAAGGGTGAACTGGAATATGTGAACCCCTTCACGCTCCTGGTCGCTGTCGTCCTGTCGGCGCAGGCGACGGACGTCGGCGTCAACAAGGCCACTCGTGCGCTCTTTGCCCTCGCCGACACGCCCGCGAAAATGGCCGCGCTCGGGGAGGACAGGATTCGGGATATGGTCAAGACCATCGGCCTGTTCCGCAACAAGGCGAAGAATGTCCTCACCCTGTCGCAGATCCTCGTTGAGCGGTTCGGCGGCGAGGTGCCGCGCTCGCGCGAGCTGCTGGAGACGCTGCCGGGTGTCGGGCGCAAGACCGCGAATGTCGTGCTGAACACGGCCTTCGGCGAGCCGACCATCGCCGTAGACACGCATCTGTTCCGGGTCTCGAACCGCATCCCGCTCGCCCTCGGCAAGACGCCGCTGGAAGTGGAGCTCGGCCTGGAAAAGGTCATCCCGGCCGAGTTCAAGCGATATGCTCATCATTGGTTGATCTTGCATGGACGCTACGTCTGCAAGGCGCGTCGGCCTGAATGCGAGCGCTGCATCATATCCGACCTGTGCACCTCGCCGGAAAAGCGCGTCTGAGCAGGGGGCTTTTCAGCTTTGCCGAATGTGCTAAGCTTGAGCGCATTATGTTTTATTTTTTTCGCTGGCGTTGCGTTCCGTGTGCTCGAGAGAACGTGCACAGCAGGGCAGATCCCGATGCTTGGACCCGTTGATCTGGACGACTGGGCCTATGACGAGCGCGATATGCTGTCCGCTCTGTTGCGGCGTCACGATGCCGTTCATGCCATCGTGACCGGGGCCGACGCAGGCGCGACAGCCTTCCCCAAACCCTTGCGAAACCTCGTCTGCCGCTTCGCCCGGCAGGATTTTCTGCCCATGGCGGACCTGCACCGCATCGCCGAAGCCTTGCCTGAAAAGCGGCGCTGCGCCTGATTCAGCCCAGGAAGTAGAGGCCCGCGAGGCCGAGCACGCCGACGATGATGCGCCACCAGGCGAACATGCCGAAGCCATGCTTGGTCACGAATTGCAGGAAGCCGCGAACGACGAAGAGCGCCATCAGGAAGGCGGCGACAAAACCGAGCACGATGAGCATGGAATCGTCGAAGTCGAGCAGTTTGTAGTTCTTGAACAAATCGTAGGCGAAAGCGCCCGCCATGGTCGGGATCGCGAGAAAGAAGGAAAATTCGGCGGCGGCCCGCTTGTCCGCGCCCATCAGCATGGCGCTGACGATGGTCGCACCCGAGCGCGAAACGCCGGGGACCATCGCCAGGCACTGGAACAGGCCGATCTTGAGTGCCGTGCCAAGCGGCAAGTCCATCGCGTCGTGGTAGCGGGGCTTGGGGGCGAGATCGTCGACCGCGAGCAGCACCAGCCCGCCCGCAATGAGTGTGGTGCAGACGATCAGCGGGTCGAAAAGCACCGCCTTGATCAGCGAATGCGCGAGCGCCCCGATAATAGCCGCCGGAAGGAAGGCCAGCAGCACGGCCAGCACGAAATGCCGCGCGCGCGGCTCTGTGCGCAGGCCCAGCGTGATGGCGATGATCTTTTGCGCATAGACCAGCAGGATCGCCAGAATAGCGCCGAGCTGGATAAGCACTTCGAAGGACTTGCCCTTCGACTCGAAGCCGAGGAAATGTCCGACCAGCAGAAGATGTCCTGTCGAGGAGACCGGCAGGAACTCTGTAAGGCCTTCGATGCCGCCGAGGAAAACGGCCTTGAGTGCGTCGGGTAGCGTCATGAGGATCTCCTGAAACAGGCGCCGGAGATCCGGCATGCGCGCCACTGCGACTGCGATTCGGGTTGTGACGTGCGCCGGGCGGTTCTATACGGGGCGCCGATACCAATCCACTTCTGTGACGTCCGCTGAGCCGGAATGGCCGGAATGTTGCGATTCGGGCACGGGTCAGGTTCGGGATCTTTATGGCCACGCTTTATCATCATCCGCTCTGTCCTCATTCCCGCTTCGTTCGCGTTTCGCTCGCCGAATATGGAATCGAGCCCGAACTGATCGAAGAGCGCACCTTCGACAGGCGCCGCGAGTTTCTGGCACTGAATCCGGCCGGAAATACGCCCGTTCTCAGCGATGGGGCGATGCTGGCGGTTCCCGGTGCGGGGACGATCGCCGAATATCTGGACGAGACCCGCGGGCTTGCCCTGGGCAGTCACCGGCTCCTGCCTGACGACCCGGCCGGCCGCGTCGAGGTCCGGCGGCTGCTCGACTGGTTCAACGTCAAGTTCTTCGCCGAAGTCTCGCAATGGCTGGTGACGGAGAAGATCTACAAGCGCGCCATGAGCCCGGCCCAGGGCGGCGGCGCCCCCGACATGGATCTGGTGCGTGCCGCGCGCAACAATATCCGCTATCATATGCGTTATATCGGCTGGCTGACGGGGTCGCGGAACTGGCTGGCGGGCGACCGCATGACCTATGCCGACCTCGCAGCCGCAGCCCACCTTTCGAGCGTGGATTTCCTGGGCGACGTGCCATGGAGCGAGGACGAGGCAGCGAGGAACTGGTACGCGCGCATGAAATCGCGCCCGTCCTTCCGCGCGATTCTGGCCGACCGCATGCCGGGCATCACCCCGGCGGCGGTTTACGCGGATCTCGATTTCTGAACGCGGCTTTCGCGGAAAAACTGCGGGGCCGCGCCGCCGAACTCGGTTTCGACGTGTGTCGCATCACCCATCCCGATGCCATACCTGACGCGAAGGCGCGTCTGGACGCCTGGCTTGCAACCGGCGCGCATGGCGACATGGGCTGGATGCAGGAAACGGCGGAGCGGCGCGCCGATCCCCGCGTGCTCTGGGAGGAGGTCCGCTCCATCGTCATGCTCGGCATGAACTATGGGCCGGACGAAGACCCCCGCGCGCTCGGCGAGCAGCCGGACAAGGCGACCATTTCCGTCTACGCCCGACATCGCGACTACCACGATCTCGTCAAGGGACGCCTGAAGATGCTGGCCTCCTGGCTGGTGGGCGAGGCCAGGGACGAGCCGGCGCTGGGGCTCAAGGTCTTCGTCGATACGGCGCCCGTGATGGAAAAGCCGCTGGCGGCGGCCGCCGGTCTCGGCTGGCAGGGCAAGCACACCAACCTCGTGTCGCGGGAGTTCGGCTCCTGGCTCTTTCTCGGCTCGATTTTCACGACGCTCGATCTCACGCCCGACGCCCCCGAGGTCGATCATTGCGGGTCCTGCCGCGCCTGCCTCGACGCGTGCCCGACGCAGGCCTTTCCGGCGCCCTACCAGCTCGATGCGCGCCGCTGCATCTCCTATCTGACGATCGAGCATCAGGGACACATCGCGCCCGAGTTTCGCGTCGCCATCGGCAACAGGATCTACGGTTGCGACGATTGCCTCGCAGCCTGTCCGTGGAATAAATTCGCCCAAGGGGCACGCGAGGCGAAGTTGCAGGCACGCGCCGACCTCGTCGCCCCCGATCTCGACGCGCTGGCTGCGCTCGACGACGCGGAATTTCGGAGCCACTTTTCCGGCTCGCCGGTCAAGCGCATCGGCCACGCGCGCTTCCGCCGCAACCTGCTCATCGCAATCGGCAATTCCGGCAATGCCGCGCTGGCGCCACGAGTGCTCGAAAATCTCGATCACGCCGATCCGCGCGTGCGGGCCATGGCCGTCTGGGCTGCAGGGCGCTTGCTGGACGCGGCCGCCTGCGCCGATCTCGCGGCGGCTCATGCGCTGGAAGCCGATCCCGAGGTGCACAGCGAATGGCAGGCCCTCATCCAAGGAGCGCGTGAAACGTGACAGCCTTCATCTTCGGCCTCGGCCATTCCTCGCTCGAATTCGTGCGGCTTCACGGAGCTGCCTATGCGCCGCTGGCCGGCACGGTGCGCAGTCCCGCCAAGGCAACGCGCCTTTCGGCCGACGGGCAGGTCGCGCCCATGCTGTTCGACGGCGATCGCCGCGACGCCGCCATCGCGCCCGCGCTGTCGCAAGCGCGCTGCCTTCTCGTCTCCATCCCGCCCGGGGAATCTGGCGATCCTGTGTTGCAGGCCTTTACGGAGGAGATCGCGGCCGCGCCGCGCCTGGAGCGCGTCGTGTATCTCTCGACCATCGGCGTCTATGGCGATCATGGCGGCGCGTGGATCGACGAGACGACGCCCCCGCGTCCGGTTGCCGAACGCTCGCGCCTGCGACTCGAGGCAGAGGATGCCTGGCAGGATCTTGCCGACCGGAGGGGATGCGCGCTCGACATCCTTCGCCTGTCCGGCATTTACGGCCCGGGAGGGAATGCATTGGCGGCGCTGAGCGCCGGAACCGCGAAAAGGCTGGTCAAGCCGGGCCAGGTGTTCAACCGCATTCACGTCACCGATATCGCGCATGCCATCGAGGCTTGTTTCGCGACGAAGCTGCCGGGCGCGATCTACAATGTCACCGACGACGAGCCTGCCCCCCCGCAGGATGTCGTGACCTTCGCCGCTGAACTGCTCGGAGTCGCCCCGCCGCCCGAACAGGATTTCGCGAGCGCGCAACTCACCCCCATGGCGCGCAGCTTTTACGGCGAGAACAAGCGCGTCTCCAACGCGCGCATCAAACGCGAGCTGGGGTTCTCGTTTGCATTTCCAAGCTATCGCGAGGGACTGCGCTCCTTGTGCGACGCAGGCGAAGGGCGCGCGCCGGTCTGAGGGACGCGAACGCTTTACTAAAGCGCGGCAGACGCGATGCGCGGCGGGCGCTGAACCTCGCACGCGCCGAGGATTTCGGCGAGTTGCGCGAGATCCATCGGCTTGATCAGGAAGGCGTCGATCCCTGCATCGAAGCAGGCGCGCCGATCCTCATCGAACGCGTTGGCTGTCAAGGCGACGATGCGCGTCGGCGTCGATCCCGCCAGCGCCTCCTTGTGGCGGATGCGCCGCGTCGCTTCGAGCCCATCCAGACCGGGCATGCGGATGTCCATGAGGATCACGTCGAAGGGCGCGGCATCGCCCTTGATGGCGCGTCCCGCTTCATGTGCGGCTTCGACGCCATTCCGGGCAAGAACGACCTCGGCCCCGAGCCGCTCGAGATGGCGCGTGACGAGCAGGGCATTGACGGCATTGTCCTCGGCGACGAGCACGCGCAGCCCGCGGGGCGGCAGGCGCAAGCTGGCCTCCGAACCGTCCTGGGCGTCGTCGGGCGCAGGATCGGACCCGCCCGAAAGGCGCGCCATCAACGAACCTGAGCGCACCGGTTTGACGAGCCAGCCGTCGAAGCTGGAAAGGGCATGCCGGTCGAGCGCGCGCCGCTCGAAAGGCGAGAACAGCACCAGACTCTGCGAGACACCTGCGGAGCGCGCGGCGGCGGCCAGTTCCCCCATGGCGGCCTCTCCAAGCGCGCAATCGACGATCACGACATCCGGGCAGGGCGTCTGGCGGAGCAGGTCGAGCGCGGCGGGGGCGCCTTCGGCCCGCAGCACGCGCGCACCCGCGCCCGCCAGCCGCTCGCCGAGGTAGGGCGCTTCAAAAGGCGAGCGTCCGACAATGAGAACCGAGCGCCCGTCGAGCGACGGCGCGGCCGGGGCGGGCGCGGCGTCGACCTGGGGTGGAAGGCGGATCGCGAAGGCGAAGATCGAGCCATGGTCGCTCGATTGTTCGAGTCTCAGATCCCCGCCCATGCGCTCCACGATGCGCCGTGAAATGGCGAGGCCGAGCCCCGAGCCGTCATGGCTGCGGGTGGACGACCCGTCCGCCTGTTCGAAATCCTCGAAGATCGCGACGCGGCGCGCCTCCGGCACTCCCGGCCCGGTGTCTTCTATGGCGAAGCGGATGTTTTCACCGCTCACGGTCAATCGGACGCCGATGCCACCGTCGCCGGTGAATTTGACGGCATTGCCGGCCAGATTAAGTAGGATCTGCCGCAGTCGCGGACCGTCTCCGAGCACGTGGCGCGGCACATCGGCGGCGATGGAGGTGGCGATCTCGAGGCCCTTGCCCTGCGCCCGTGGGGCCAGCAGTTCGACAACGCCCTCGACGAGGGCATGGAGATCGAAGGGCACCTCCACGAGATCGAGCTTGCCGGCCTCGATCTTGGAAAAATCGAGGATGCCTTCTATCAGTGAGGCGAGCGCGGTGCCGGAGGTGCGGATCGCCGCGAGATAGCTCCGCTGCTCGGCCGTGAGGTCCGTGCCGCTCATCAGGTCCGCCATTCCGAGAATGCCGTTCAGCGGCGTGCGCACTTCATGGCTGACGGTCGCCAGAAACCGCGACTTCGCCTCGTTCGCAGCCTCGGCGCGCTCCCGCGCGGCGGCTTCCGGGGCAACCTCGGTGAGGGTCGCCCGCAGACGCTCTGTTTCGGCGCGCGCGCTGCGAAGCGCCGCCTCGCTCCTCCGGCGGCGCAGGTCCAGTGCGATCCCGGCGGAGAGCGCAAGGGTGGCCCCGAGGGCTTGGATCCACGCAAACGACTCGAACACGATATTGACCCACGAACGCCACCGTCTCGAGACGGCACTCGCACCATGAGCCAAGCCGATTGACAAAGCGTTGCAGGCCATCACGCGGCCTGTGCGGAACGCGACGACATGGCCCGGTAGGACAGGGCTTCGGCGATATTGGATGCGCTGGATGGCGTCTGCCCCGTCGAGATCGGCCAGCGTGCGCGCCAGTTTCAGCACGCGGTGAAAGCCGCGCGCCGTCAGCCGCATCCTGTCGGCGGCCTCGCGAAACAGCGTCTGGCTGGACGCATCGAGCTTGGCGACGCTCTCGATGACGCTCGCAGGCGCCGCGCTGTTGCTGGGCACGCCCGGCAGGCCGAGATCGGCATAGCGGCGGCGCTGGATATCGCGCGCCCGCGCGACGCGCGCAGCCACCTCGGCGGATCCCTCGCTGGAGGGTGGCAGCAGCAGATCGGCCGCGGACACCGCGGGCACTTCGATCGAGAGATCGAACCTGTCGAGCAGCGGCCCCGAGAGTTTCGCCTGGTAATTCGCCATGCAGCGGTCGTTGGGCTGGCGTTTGCAGGCATAGCCCGGATCGGTCGCATGCCCGCATCGGCACGGGTTCATGGCAGCGACGAGCTGAAAGCGGGCCGGATAAACCACCCTGTGATTGGCGCGCGAGATTGCGACTTCGCCCATCTCGATGGGCTGGCGCAAGCCGTCCAGCGTCTGGGCATGGAATTCCGGTAGTTCGTCGAGAAAGAGCACGCCGTGATGGGCGAGCGAGACTTCTCCGGGGCGCGCATGAATTCCGCCGCCGACCAGCGCCGCC
This sequence comes from Hyphomicrobiales bacterium, assembly GCA_028290285.1. Lineage (GTDB taxonomy): Bacteria > Pseudomonadota > Alphaproteobacteria > Rhizobiales > Beijerinckiaceae > Terripilifer. The sequence goes on along the minus strand of JAQGKD010000014.1, from coordinate 51,455 downwards.
ATGGATGCCGAATGATGGGGAGCGCGATAGGGGCGCCGGTCCGTCAATTGACCCCCGGCAAGCGCGCCCGCCACGGAATGGATCATGGAGACCTCGAGCAATTCGCGCGGGCTCAGCGGCGGCAGGATGGAGGGCATCCGGGCCGCCAGCATGGATTTACCGGCACCCGGAGGTCCGCTCATCAGCAGGTGATGGCCCCCGGCAGCGGCGATTTCGAGCGCTCGCTTGGCGCTTTCCTGGCCCTTGATGTCCCGCAGGTCGGGTGGGGCGATCCCCGGCCCGCGAACGGCGGGCACAGGCCGCGACATCACCTGCGTGCCCTTGAAATGATTGGCGAGCTGGATCAGCGAACGGGGCGCAAGAATGTCGATTTCGGAGGACGCCCAGGCCGCTTCCGACCCGCAGTCATGCGGGCAGATGAGCCCGTGCCCGAGCGCATTGGCTGCCACGGCGGCCGGAAGACATCCGGCCACGGCGGTGATCGAGCCGTCGAGCGCGAGTTCGCCGAGAACCGTATAGCCATTCAGGGCATCGCTCGGGATCGCCCCGATGGCGGCCATCACGCCCAGTGCGATGGGCAGATCGTAATGGCTGCCCTCCTTGGGCATGTCGGCGGGTTTGCTGAGACTTGTCTCAGTTTGAAGAATTGAAAAAAAGAGGTGGCTACCAGGCGTTTGTAGCTGTTGTGGTTTGCCGCAGCTTGCCGTCGCTTGCTCAAAACTGCTAGCTAGATTGCTTGCTAGCGCGGGAACAAAAAGGTCGGAATAGATGACAAACCGTCGAGCGATAGGTCTGGAATCGATCGCGGCACTTCAGCCGGGAGAGGTGATTTGGGACGCCCGCGTGATCGGCTTCGGCGCGCGCCGGCAGCGCGGGCCCAACGTGAGCTACGTTATCGCTTACCGGACCCGGGAAGGGCGGCAGCGGTGGTTCACGATTGGCCGTCACGGGTCCCCATGGACACCGAGCGCTGCCCGCGCGGAGGCGCAGCGCATCCTCGGCGAAGTCGCGGCGGGCAAGGACCCGGCCGGAGGGAAAAGCACAACCCGGGAAGCGGCGACTGTGGCGGAGTTCTGCGATATTTACCTGAAGGACGCTGAATCAGGGCGCTTGCTGACTAAAGACGGTGTGCCCAAGAAGCCTTCGACTCTCGCCACCGACAAGGGGCGAATCGAGCATCACATCAAACCGCTGCTCGGCCGGCTGAAAGTCAGCGCCGTGACGCGGGAGGACGTCGAGCAATTCTTGCACTCTGTCGCTGAAGGCGAGACCGCCGCGCGGGTAAAATCGGCGCGGGGGCTCGCGCAGGTGACTGGCGGAAGGGGGACAGCGAGCCGCACGCTTGGCCTGCTCGGAGCTATCTTCACCTACGCCGTAAGGAAAAAGCTTCGGGCGGACAATCCTGTTCGGGGCGTCGTGCGCTTCGCTGACAAGAGGCGGGAGCGGCGTCTTTCGGAGGACGAGTACGAGGCTCTTGGAACGGCGCTACGAAAAGCTGAGGGAAGAATTTGGCCCGCCGCTTTGGCGGCAACTCGAATGCTGCTCTTTACGGGGTGGCGCAGTGGCGAGGTAATTGGTCTGCAATGGGACGAGGTTGATCTCGCTCGCCGCAGCGCAATTCTTTCCGACACGAAGACGGGACGTTCGCTGCGACCACTGTCGAAAGCAGCTAGCTCGACGGTCACTGACATGTCCCGCGCGTCAAAATTTGTGTTCCCGGCGACGCGAGGCTCCGGCCCGATGAGCGGGTTTCCATCGTTGTTCCGGAAGGTTTGTCTTCTAGGCGGCCTGCCCGCCGATGTGACGCCACACGTTCTCCGACACTCGTTCGCGTCGTTGGCGGCCGATCTCGGGTTTTCAGAACTGACGATAGCGGCGCTCATTGGCCACGCAGGGCAGAGCATAACGTCCAGATATGTGCATTCGGCGGACGCCGTCCTCCTGGGCGCCGCAGATGCAATAGCGACACAAATCAGCACTTTGGTAGGTGATCATGAAATCGAAGGATAAGCAGCCAGCCGACGTCGGCAGAATTCAGACCGCGAATTCGCCTGAGAAAGAACTAGAAAGCTTTGTAGAGTTCCTTGTCACCACAACGCAGGCGTCGATTGACTCCGAATTCCTGCTCCCTGACCAACAAAGCCAGGAGTTCTTGGCGCACCGAAGAGACCAGTTGGTCTCCTCGGTTAAATACTTCACTAAGTTGGCGGATGGCATGCCTCTCGATCATGAGAGGGACTTTGCCTATGCGCAGATTTGGGCAGCACTTTCTGCATCCTTCGCGATCGGAAGCCTGGCGAGTGTTTCAGACGTGAGCGCCGTTTTCTTGCGGCAAAAGGGCACAATGGCCGGCCGTGAAGCTAACGCGGCGAGCTCACAGGCCCTTAAGGATGTGGTGCGCGCTGAACTAGAGCCTATGGACCTTGGACCGAGCGATACACCGGCGAAGCTCGCGGAAGCAATTCTGGGATCCGTTCGACGCTTTTTTCCGCCGAGCTACAAACGGCTGAACTCCAAGCGTTTGAAGAATAACGACAGACCTCCATACCCTAGCAAAAGACAGGTCGCCCGCGTCATTTCGGACATCCTGACAGAACGCGCCAATGCGGCCGGACATTCTGACAGCACGCCTCATGCGAAGTAGCCGGGCAGGGGTTCAGCTCGCAACATCAAGCCAGTTCAAACAGCGCGTTTGCGCAGAAAGAGGTGGCGATGATCGAGCGAGATACTCTCCTCCCCCGGGACTTGACGGCGACCAGCCTGACAGCTGCCGGGTTCCCGATCACGGTCTCGACCTTAGCGACCAAGGCAACGCGGGGCGGAGGTCCTCCCTACCGCCTTTTCGGAAAGAAGCCCCTGTATCGCTGGGGTGATGCACTCGACTGGGCTCAGGGCAGGTTGAGTAAGCCGGTGCGCAGCACCTCGGAAGCTCGTTCGGAGGCTGCTGCCTAATGTCGAAACCAAAGAACCCGAACAGCGGGGTGCGCTGCCGGGTCCTGGGAATTCACCGCCGCCAAGCGATTATCCAGGATACCACAGGCCCTCTCGACATCCAAGCCAACAAGCTGGCTCGCCGCTTCGGCCTGCCTAGCGCGACTGCTCGAACGATTGCAGCACTTTTCTACAACGCGGGGGGCGCCGCTCATGTCTGACCATTTCCAAAAAAGCCGATCTGAATCTCGCATGATCGCGAGCGTCCGTCGCAACTCGCGGGAAGACATCGTGGTCATGCTTCGCGATGACGGACGTGCCGATATCCGCTGCCATCATCGCCGCCCTGATGGAAAGCTTCTGTCGACGACCAAGGGATTTGCCCTGCACGGGGTCCAGACGGTGCGCGAAATGCGTGTGGCACTTGAGATGCTTGAGCGCGCCGTTGCGGAGGCCAAATCATGAGCCGCAGAGCACTTCCCAGCCGCCGCCGCAGCGAGCTTCTCTCGCTGCAGCATGCCGGACATGCGTACGTCGTGGGCGCGAGCCGCTTCGAGGATGGCGATCTCGCTGAAGTCTTTGTCGACGCATTGAAGGGCTCGTCCGCGCTTGCAGACAGCGCTCGCGATGCTGCAATTTTAGCAAGCTTGGCTTTGCAGTTCGGCTGTCCTGCCCACGTCTTGCGGCACGCCTTGGCAAGAAGTTCAGAAGGAAACGCTGCAGGCCCCTTGGGGGCTGCGCTCGACCTCTTGGAGGGGCATGGCGATGACTGATTCCGCAAAAGTGTGCTGTGCCTCAACGCCCAGCTATGAGCTCGATTTTGTTCTCATTTGGGAGGGCTTCAGGCTCTCGGGAACGCAACCGGGGCTGCAACGACTTGTTTCCCGCCTCTTCGTGATCGATGGAGACATGAAAAACGGCTCATGCGTGCCGATCTCGCAACATTCCAATCTCAAGCAAGCGTGCCGCGAGGCAACAAAATACACCGTTGGCTGCTGTCAGCTCCGCGTCTGCCTCCAGCGGACGGGGGACGCACCATGAGCGTTGCCTTCTCAATTCCAGGCGAGCCGATCGCCTTCGCACGCTCCGGGGGTAGGGGAACCGTCAGATTCACCCCTAAGCGGCAGCGCGACCATATGGCTCTCATCCAGCTTGCCGCGCACAGGGCCATGGATGGGCAGGCCCCAATGGCCGGGGCGCTCCGAATGTCGATCCGAGCAACATACATCGTTCCCAAGGGCTGGTCGCGCAAACGCTCTGCAGAGGCGAAGTGGCGAACCAGCCGCCCCGACGTAGACAACATCGCGAAGCTCATTGCGGACGCGATTAACGCGATCGTCTACGAAGACGATGCGCAAGTTGCCGCGCTTCACGTCGAGAAAAGATATGGACCTCTGCCGGGCATCGTCGTCACGGTTGAACCTCTCGACGTCGGAGGTGGCGCGTGAACATTCACGTCCAAAACCCTCCGAACCCGCGACAAGTTCTTGAAGATCGCAAATGGCAGCTGCGGGACGCAGCGCGAGAAATCCTCGCGCTCGTGCAGTGGCACAGCAGCATGGCAGATCAATATCTCGAGGCAGGATGCGACTTCCTCGCGCTGCATCACACCGTCGAAGCGCGGCGCTGCATGCTGGTTTTTTTGGCTAACATCAAAGAGCTCCGTGGCCTCAGCGAATCCGGCGGTAATGCCAATGGGTGAGCGCATCGACTTCCCAGACGTGCGGGAGGGTGACCGCTGGCCACCCGACGCAGGCGCGCCAGCACCAAGGCCCGTGCTGCAATTCATAAATGCGGCTAATTTCGCCGGGAAGGCCATCACGCCTCGCGAATGGCACGTCGAAGGACTCATCCCCGCGCGCAATGTCACCATGTTGTCGGGTGACGGGGCTACCGGAAAAACCTTGCTCGCGCTTCAACTGGCGGCAGCAACCGTGACGGGCACATCATGGATCGGACAGCTTCCAGCCAAAGGCAGAACCGTGTTCGTGACGGCCGAAGACGATATGGATGAGCTTCATCGGCGAATGGCAGATGTCTGCCGGGGGCAGGGTCTCCGCATGCAGGATCTAGGTGGGCTCGACCTTCTGAGCTTGGCGGGCATGGATGCTCTCTTGGCGTCGCCAGAGGGACGGTCCGACCTCCTTCGCTCAACGCCGCTCTTTGCCAGCCTGGAGGAAGCTGTTCTCGAACGGCGGCCGGCACTGCTGATCATTGACCCGCTCGCGGATGTCTTTGGCGGTGACGAGATCCGGAAGACGCAGGCCCGGCAGTTCATCGCACTGCTACGTGGTCTCTCAATCAGAGCAGATACCTCTACGCTTCTGCTGAGCCATCCCAGCCAAGCGGGAATGAGTTCAGGGGAAGGAACGTCAGGCAATGTCGGATGGTCGAATTCAGTGCGGTCTCGCATGTATTTCGAGCGGCCGCGCCGGGACCGAGATGACGATGCGGTTGTGGACCCGGACACTCGAGTCCTGAGTCTCAAAAAGTCGAATTACGGCCCCCCGAGCATGACTATCAATCTGAAATGGTCGGGAGGTGTTTTTGCCCTGCAGGGCGGAAGTTCATCGTTCGGGTTCAGCCCCCAGGATGCGGACGCCCGCTTTTTGGATCTCCTTGCCACGTTCGATCGCGAAGGCCGCAATGTGACATCCGTCCCATGCTCGACCTTCGCGCCGAAGCTCTTTGCGCAGCACCCAGACGCAAGAGGCATCAAGAAGGCGGACTTTCAGAGCGCCATGAACCGATTGTTCGGTGACGGGAAGATCAAGCTCCTAACCGAAGGCTCCCCGGCTCGTCAGCGGTCTCGGATCGTAGCTGCTACCTGAGCGGCAGAATATTTGACCGCAGCGGGGTTAAGTCACGCCCTGCGTCAGCCGCTTCCATCGCCCTTTGCTTCCGAACATGCCGTGGGGTGGTGTCGGCGCCGAAAGCTTTCTCGACGAGAGCCACGATGCCCGAGACCACGAGAACCACCACCAAAATCTCCACGCCCTTCAAAGCGTAGAAAACAAAGAAATTGTCCATGCCTGTCCTCCTCGAATTCTCAGCCACCCTAGCGTGTTTAGCTCTGACCGCAATTCCTCCGCGGGACCGGTGTTCCAACCGGTTCCAACCGGAGGGGGTTATAGGGGGGAGTGGTAGTAGGCAGTTGGAAGGGCGTTGGAACCCTGTTGGAAGCGGGTTGGAAGGTCAGTTGGAAGGTGGGCTGTTCGGATGGGCTAGATCAGGGAGTAAGCCTGCTGAATTCGAAGGCCATTTCCGGAAGCGCGTACTTGCGGCGCCCCGGCACCCGCCGCGGCTCCATCGCGCCCAGCGAGCGGAAGCCGGGCTCGCCAGAACGCGCACAGATCGGAATCGCGCATTCGGTCCAATTTGAGTGAATTGCGGGAGAGTTTCCCGACGGTTTTGGCTCAGGGTGGCGGAGACAGCACACACGCTCTGCGGCGGCACCAATGATCCTGAATACAGTCGGCATTCTCAATAACGCCCTGCGTCTTTTTCGCAGGTCTTCCGAGCAAGATCGCGATCCCCGTTATCCGCAGCCTTATAGTCGGCTGCGAGGTGCGGTGGTGGTTATCGTCCTCGCTTTGGGGTTCGTAGTCTTCGCCGCGTGGTGCTCTGTCCTAGCCTACGGATTTTACACATTTCTGCTTTGGATGGCGGATTAACCGGGCGCGTTCCCGCGCACGTGCAAGGAGCACCCTCGGCCGATTCTGGAGGAACGGCCAAGGGGCTCACAAGGCGCGGCGGCTCGTGACACGCACCGCACGAGCACAAACGTCCCTGGTCCGAGTTTGTTGCTGCCGGAAGAGCACGGGGGCGTGAGCGTGCTTGACGGGAATGAAGAAGTCCGTTACATGGCACTCAACGAAGGAAGAGAGCGGAGTAACAGGCATGGCTGAAGGCAAGTTCGTCACCTATTATCGGGTGTCCACCGCTCGCCAAGGCGCCTCCGGTCTCGGGCTCGAAGCCCAGCGCAAGGCCGTCGCCGACTTCCTCAACGGCGGCAAATGGACCGTTGTCGCTGAGTTCACCGAAATCGAGAGCGGGAAGAACGACGACCGCGCTGAACTGGCGAACGCGATCGCCGCGTGCAAGGCGTACGGCGCAAAGCTCTGCATCGCGAAGCTCGATCGCCTTTCTCGTGACGCACATTTCCTGCTCGGGCTCGAAAAGGCCGGGACTGACTTCGTCTGCGCCGACATGCCGAAGGCGAACAGCCTCACGGTCGGAATCATGGCGATGGTCGCGCAAGAAGAACGCCGGATGATTTCTGCCCGTACAAAAGCCGCTCTGGCAGCCGCCAAGGCCCGCGGGACGAAGCTAGGAGGCTACCGAGGCGTCTCGCCCACCCCCGAGCACCGGGCGGCTGCCGCAGACGCCCGCACGAGCCGTGCAACGTCGCGTGCAGCGGAGGTGGCGCCGATCATCGCAGGACTTCGTGCTGAAGGCGTGACGTCGCTACACGGACTTGCGAAGGCCCTGACAGAGCGCGGCGTCCCCACTGCGTCCGGCGGAGCGCAGTGGCAGCCGGTGCAGGTGTCCCGCCTCCTCGCTCGGATCTGAGCCGGTGACGCCCGAGGAGGCATCAAACATATGGAGCATCATGCCGCTAACGTGTTCGGCCGCTACCATTGACGAACTATTCCGAGCTTAGGGAGGTACTATACTGCACCACCTGCCGCAGGGTCTCGCGCGCGGCGCTCTTGGGGGCCAAACTGACCCCGCCCCGAGCAAAGAGGCAAGGATGTGACGTACAGTTGGGCCAAGCACAGTCAAAATCGTATCTTGCTTGCCCTCAACACGGACGACCAGATAGCTTTGAGCAACTATCTTGAGCCTGTCACCTTTGCGGCCCGCACAGAGCTCGTGATCCCGAATGAGCCGATCCGAAACGTCTACTTCATCGAGAAGGGCCTCGTATCGGTGATGGCGGGCGCACGCAAGGGTGCTGTTGAAGTGACCAGTGTTGGACGTGAGGGCATGCTGGGCCTGCCGGTGATCCTTGGGCAGGCGCAAACCCCTTTCCGGGCTCGCGTCCAGCTTCCCATAACGGCTCTTCGGATGAACGCCGATGATCTCCGCACAGTGATGGCCACCCGTCCTGCCGTGCATGCCGCGCTGATATCATATGCTCATGCGGTACTCGTCGAAATCGCCGATACCGCTTTTTCGGCTTGCAGCCTGACAATTGTCCAACGCTTAGCACGGTTTCTTCTAAAGCTGAGCGACCGCGTCGGTGAGTCTGACATACCGATAACCCATGATTACCTTGGGGAAGCCTTGGGGTGTCGGCGTGCTGGAGTGACAGCCGCCATACACCTTTTGGAAGGCGTGCATGCAGTGCGCAGCGCCCGAAAAATCCTGACAGTCACAGACCGGGATAAGCTCCTACACCTTTCTAGAGGCCACCACGAAAGCGGAGCCAGCCACTAGACATCGCGCCATGTAGGCTCAATGCCCCCTTGATATAGGGAGCAAACACTGGCATTATCATTGAGTTCGCTTCGCGCGATCATCGCCCATGGGCAGAAATGCAGCGGGCTCCCAAACTGATCGGGGAGCCGCGTGCTGAATTCACCAAGCAAAGTCCCGACGAAATACCGCAAGCGCCCTCCCGCCGGCCTGATGAGCCGCGATCATGCGTTGGCGACGGTCGATCGCAGAACCCGCGCGGGTCGCGTGTTGCGGACGGTCGAGGCGGATCTAGTGGACCATCTCGGCGGCCATCCGAGCGCAGCGGAAATGTTGATCATCCGGAGCGCCGCGATCAAGGCGACGCGGCTTGCGCTGTTAAGTGAGAAGCTCCTGAGCGGCGAAGACTTGTCCGACCACGCGAACGACCACGCATTGGCATGGTTGAACAGCATGCGGCTGGACCTCAGCGCCCTTGGACTCGCCCGGCGCGTGAGGGACGTCAGCCCGTCCCTCGACGATATTCTTGCCCGCCATGCGAAGAACGATGAGGCGTCGCGGTGAAGAAGCTGGTTTCGATGCGCGCGGCACTCAACGACACGCACCTGTTCGGCACCGTCCTCGCCGGGGACTCGTGGGCCGCCTGGCGCATCCTGTTGATTGCGATGCTCGGCGAGCCGCTGACCGCTGAAGAGCGGGTCGTCTTCCACGCCCTGACGGGCCGGGAGGTCGAGCCCGGCGAGCCCGTCGACGAATTTTGGGGCATCATCGGGCGGCGTGGCGGCAAGAGCCGAGCGATTGCTGTTCTCGGCGCCTACATCGGCGCCCTGGTCGATATCAAGCATCTGCTCGCGCCTGGTGAGCCCGCTGTCCTCCCGATCCTGTCCGCATCGGTGTCTCAGGCGAAGAAAATCTATCAGTACGTCGACGGTATCTTCTCGAACGTCCCCGCTCTCAAGCGGTTGGTTTTGGAGCAGACAGCCGACACGATCAAGCTGGCGACGCGCGTCGAGATCGAGGTGAAGGCAGCCTCCTTTCGGACGATCCGGTCCGGAACCATGGCGTCGATCCTTGTCGATGAGGCGGCGTTCTTTCGCTCGGACAACTCGGCCAATCCCGACGCCGAGATATTGAATGCGGCACGTCCGGGTCTCGCGACCACTGGCGGCCTGCTAGCCGTGATTTCATCGCCCTACGCGAAGACGGGTGAGGTCTACAAAACCTTCCGGCGTGATTTTGGTCCGAATGGCGACCCGAGGATTCTCGTCGCCAAGGCCGCGTCGCGCGTCATGAATCCTGGTTTATCGCAAGCCTTCGTGGACCGCGCCTTTGCGAAAGATCCTGCTGCTGCAGCGGCTGAATACGGCGGCGAATTCCGAAACGACGTCGAGGCGTTCATCAACCCGGAGGCGATCGAGGCGGTTACAATTCGGGGACGGTTCGAGCTCCCGCCGCTGTCAGAGTTCTCCTACCTGGCATTTGTCGACCCCTCGGGCGGATCGGCTGATTCCATGACGTTGGCGATCAGCCATCGGGAAGAAGATCGCTTCATTTTGGACTGCATGCGTGAAGTGAAGCCGCCGTTTTCGCCAGACAGCGTTGTTCAGGATTTCGCCGAGCTCATGAAGAGTTATCACTTGGTTGCCGTGACGGGTGATCGATATTCGGCGGAGTGGGTTCGCGAGCGGTTTTCGATGCACGGCATCCGTTATCATCAGTCAGACAAGACGAAGAGCGACATTTATCGCGAGTTCCTCCCGCTGGTGAACAGCGGCCGAGTTGAGCTGCTCGATAGCCCCCGTCTCATGACGCAGATTTGTTCGCTTGAACGCCGTACAGCGCGGGGCGGACGCGACAGCATCGATCACGCGCCCGGCGGCCATGACGATCTAGCTAACGCTGCCGCCGGGTCTCTCGTGTGGTCTGCCACGCGGGTGCTTTCCATGATGGACGTTTTGTAGGGACCTTGAACCATGAATCTCATCGACAGTATTCCCGTTAACGACCGATCACAGGTCCAGATTTTGCTCAGTTATGGCCCGGAAACCGCACTGCCGAATTTGCGCGCCATGGCCGATGGATATCGGTGCCAGGCATACGGAGCATCGGCAGAGGAGCACGCGAAGCTCACGAAGGCCGCTGACACGTTAGACCGTTTCACGGATGCGACGTCGGAATTCACCAACGCGGAAGCGTTCTCGGACGCTGCTGAGGCTTTCGCCTCTGTTCACCGACCCTGTGAGGTTCGAGACACGTCCGCACCGGCCGGATCGCCGCGCGCCGGTGCCGATGCCGCCTACCGGCAGATGGTGCGAGAACTCGGCGGCGACGATGAGCCGTCTTCGCATCAGGTGCAGGATCGAGCGTCCTCTGGGTCGCTGCAGTTCTCCGATTCCGCCGCGCTGTCGGGCACGCGCACGACCGATGACGGCTATCTTGTTTGCGAGGCGCGAATTGCGCGCACCGGAGTGCAGACTTACTCTGGCGTCGAACTCGGCAAGCCGCACCTTGCGACCGTTCGCATGTACAGGCCCGAAAGCGAAGTGTTCGCGGCCGACACGATGGCGAGCTTTGCGCACAGGCCCGTGACGAACGATCATCCGGGCGAGCACGTCAAAGCGGCCAACTGGAAACGCTTTGCTGTCGGGCAGACCGGCGATGGCGCCATTCGAGACGGCGGATATGTTCGCGTGCCCATGGTCTTGATGGATGAGGCTGCCATCGAAGCCGTGAAGCTCGGCAAGCGCGAGCTGTCGGCCGGCTATTCGGCCATCATTGACTGGACGCCTGGTACCTCGCCGACCGGGGAAGCCTACGACGCAGTCCAACGCTCCATTCGCGGCAATCATCTGGCTCTCGTCGACACCGCACGCGCGGGTTCGGAATGCCGGATCGGAAACTAGACGCCCTTCCTTCACCCACCACGAGGACCCGATGAAACATTCTGCAAATTCCATCTTTGCCGCCGGCACGGCCGAGGGCCTGACGGCTTCCGCCATTCACGCGGTGATAGCAACCGGCAGCGCGTTCCTGGTTGAGCTGCGCCAACGGGCGGCAGACACGAGACGGGCCGCCATCGATCCGTCACTGACCGGCGAATTCGTGGCAAAGGCGCTCAAGTCCGCGTCGGAGCTCGACTTCGAAGCCATCCGCACCGAGGAAGCGATTGCCAGGCTTCAGGAGCGCGCCAGCGAGCGCGAGGCCATCGAGCGGGCCGACCGGAACCACGCGGCGTTCGAGGATGCCCGTAGGCTTCGGGATGCGGCCGTTGAGGCAGTTCGGAGCTATCCGAACCTCGCGAGCAAGATCGTGACCGCCTTGGGCCAACTTCAGGAAGCCGATCGAGCGGTAAAGGCGGCGAACGCATCTATCCCCGACGGGGAAGAGCGTCTCGAATTCGCCGAAGCCATTGCGCGCGGCGTGCCGATTTACAAGGCGGAAATCGAAGGTCTGGCGGCCACCGTACGGCTGACAGGCTTCGGCGCTGACGGCACGTTCCGCCCGCTCTGGCCGCTGCGGGTCGGCATGATGGACTGAAGATTTCGAATTGGCGGTGGATGGGTCCGGCCGCCGATGCGCCGAAGCAATGTTTGGTGGGTTCTTCCTGTTCCCGATCCCGCATTGCATCGGCTTCGCCCTCCGGCCTTCGCGGCTGGAAGCGCGAATATCCCGCCGCGCGCGTCTGAATGAGCGCCGCGCGGCGGGTGAGCCCTCAAACTCGGAAACGATGGATTTTCGTATGCCTGACCTGAACATCGACCGCTATTGGTTAAGAAAAACCCCAGCAGCAACTATCGCGCTCGGCGTCCGACAGAAGGCGAGGTTGAAGAAATTGCGCGGCGTTCTGTGGCCGGGAGTGCCTACGAAATCGCCATCAATGGCGGGAAAATTCAGGCCCCGGAGGCCGTCCATTGGATGGTTCTCGTGATCAAAGCGGGGCCGGACACGCTCCTCCGAATGCTGACAGTGAGCGACACCCCTAACCCAGCTGACATCGGCGAGAAGACATTCGCCTTGTTCGCCTTCGTGCTGCATCAGCGCATCGTCATCGACCGAATTGGAGCCTGACCTATGAGCGGCGCAATTTACAACGTCGGCATACACCTTCATGCCGTGAACAATATTTCCGGCGTGCTCGCTACGATCTCGAAGCAGTTCCTCGGCCTGCATGGCTCGGTGCACAAGCTTGAAAAGGGCATTTCTGGTCTCAACAGCGCCATCATGGGAACCCTAGCGATTGGCGCCGGTGTGGGACTCCTGAAGCTCGGAAGCACATTTGAAAAGGCCGGCGAAAAACTCGTCCACGCGGAAACCGTTCTGGAAATGGGACTGCCCAAGGCGTTGCGGGCGCTGGACATGAATATCGCGCGGACTGCGGCGTATAACGAAGCCGGCATGAACCTGAATTCCACCCTCGCGGGCAATATTGAGCACATGCACGATCTCTACAACGTTGTGCAGGACATGCACCAGGCCGCCGACCTGCTGCCGGTGATGAACAAGCTCGGCAACGCGTTCTCGATGTCGAAGGACACGACCGCCAACGCGCACGGGCAGGATTCTCGCCAGCTGGCCTCGGCCGCGCGCGCCTTCGAACTCACCGGCCGCACCGACCCGGCCGCGCTCGACAAGATCGCGCAAGAATATGTGCGCTCGGTCATCGGCCTGCGCGGGCGCGTCGATGGCAACGCGCTTCTGCAGGCGGTGCAGGGCGCGGGTGCAGGCCGCTACGGATGGACCGACGATTTCATTTCGACGACGCTCCCCGCGATGGTCAACGTCATGGGCGGCCGGACCGGGTCGTCGCTCTATCACCTCGACAACAATTTGCGCGGCGGCGTCGCGTCCAGCTGGGCGCAAGCCTCGATGCAAGAAAAATGGGGCCTGCATAAGCCGGAAGACGAGGTTCGCGACCCCAAGACCGGCAAGTTCCAAGGCTTCAAGGTCGGCTCCGTCTGGGGCGCAGACAAGATGAACAACCCGCTCGAATGGGCCAACGCCTTCCGCGAAATGCTCAAGAATGACAAGGGCGTCAACATCGATGACATGGGCGAAATGCGCAATGTGGTCGGCGAATTCGCACGCGGCAACAAGCTGCTGCAGACCGCCATGGACGAATTGCTCCTGCCCAACACGAACAAGCAGATGAACAAGGAAGTGGCCAACATTAGGGGCGTCGCATCCGACGCGGTCGAGGAAGGGTCTGACAAGGATCCCAAAATGTGGCGTAAGCGCCTAGCCGCGAAGTGGGATGACTTCGAGCAAGCGGTCGGCAAGGGATTGGTTGATCCTTTGATCGATAATGTGCTGAAGCCTTTGACGACGGCGCTGCGGGACCTTTCGCAAGCGTCGCTAAAATCTCCTGCCCTCATCAGTGACATCGCCTTTGGCCTCGGCGCGCTGAGCGCCGCGCTCATTACCGGCGGCAGCGTTGCGCTGATGGGCGCGCTCGGTCCGGCCGGATGGCTGACAGGTGGAATCGTGCTGATTGTCGCCGCAATGAAGCGCTTCGATCCGATCAGCTTCGAGAATTTCCGCAAGTTCTTCATGGATCTGCCGATGCTCTTCGACGGGTCCAGATGGTCAGCGCTCTGGGAGCGGTTGAAAACCGAGACCATCACCGGCTTTACGAACATGATCACTGGCATCGGGACGAGTTTCACAAGCGGCATCAGCGCCGCCAAAGATATGGCCGTATCGGCGATCAGCAGCGCCTTCGCGGCAATCGGGGCGGCGCTCTCTGCGGCCATCCGAGGCTTGGGCAAGGCGTTCGGCAAAGCCGAAGGCGACGATCCCAGCGAAGCGGGAAAGGGAAGTCCCTTCTACCGGAAGCAAAGTTTTACGCCGCCGCCGAAAGCCGCCGCGCCGGTTCACCTGCAAGCCGCATGGGTGGTAGATGGGAAAGTGCTGGCGCAAGCCGCATCGACCCACATGGCCAGCCTCTACGAGCATCCGACAAGCTCGCACTACCACGACGGCCTGCGGGGCTTTGGTTCCGCCGATAGCCAGTATGCAACGGGATAGCGGGGACTCGGTCAGAACCGCATCAACGCCCAAGCCCCTAGGACGCCCACTAGCGCCGTAGGGAGCCCGGCCGCTACCCAAGAGGCTCCGGCGTCGTGGAAGAACGTTGCCACCAGCACCATGGCCACCCAGAGCATGATGATAGGGATAAAGCGCGGGACCGACCGGTTCTTGCCAGAGGGCGTGTCCCTCATCGCGCGGACGTCTTCCGGACCTAGGCTAATGCCCGGCCGAATGCCGAAGATGCGAGGGCCGCCGAGCCAGAACCGCACTGGATTCCTCCGTTTTCACTTCGCTTCCGACTTCGGCAGGTTACCGCCGGCGCTTTCATAAAAGGACGCCAGCTGCTTCGCGAGAAGCCTGCTTAGCAGCGCCTCCATCAACGTCAGATCAATGACGTGTCCATCCTTCAACGCGTTGGGGGCGGTGCGCTATGTCCAGAGGGAAACCCTTAACGCGCGCCGACCAGTCTCACTGGCAGGTGCTGCCACCTCGCTCAAGGTGGCTGGTGAAGCCGCACTCCTTGCGACTGGTGAGACCATCCGCCAGCCGGGCGTGGTCGAAGCCTCACGCGACACGCGCCGCATGAGCGTGAGCCGATATCAGGGACCGGACGGCGGGCAGGTTACGAAGATCCTGCCCGTGGATGGGCTGCCGTCACGCGGCAGCTATGGGCCAAAGGAGTAATTTTGAGTCCGGCAGGAACTGGCCGTGTTGCGGCCGCTTCCCTCTGTTGGATCGCGATGCATCATCTTCACAGATTGCTCCTACGTCATCCGGCGTCGTCGAAGAGAGCTTCGATCATTTCGAGATATTCAGGGTCGAAAGCAGTTCGCAAATATCCCTCGGGCACGCCGAAAAGTTCAGCGACAGCGAAGCTTCCCCGCTGCTGAAACGTGTTGTCCTGAAGCATCCTTTTCCGAAGCGGGAGAGGGCACAGCAACTCGATAGCGCTCGCCTCAGCCATGATCTCTGCGTGAAAGCCGAGGTTATTCTCGACTTTCTTTTTCGAGCTTCTTAGAGCCAGAGAGCCAATAAGGTTGCCCACCGCATTATCAGTGACGGTGTGCGACCCCTCCGATCGGTCGAGAGCATGGCAAAGCTCCTTCACGACGACAAAGCGGCGCCACGCGTCTGACATGTGCAGGGCATAACGAATTTCGACTATTGTCTCGAAAGAAGAATAAACGCTGGGACGACGGTCCCATCGCTGGAACTGACCCCATATAGGGTTGGACGGTGAGCACTCGTACCCTACGAAGATCACCTCGTCGATCCGTGTGAGACGTTGGATGGCACTAGTGATTGCTTGCAGAGTGAATGGGGGGGTCTCCCCCGCCTCTTCGAGGATCAAATCACGCACTGACCGGATGGCAAACAGCATGTCCAATTCCAAACAAAAAATAGGCGGGACAAAAGCCCGCCTAGCTGGTCATATTTGATTCAGCTTACACGTCAAGCTGCAGGGGCGTACCCAGCGGGAGCATCCCCGTTCCACGCCGTGTGACGATGGCAACGGTCGTGTTTGATCGAATCCTCAATCTCGTTGAGAGAGGCAAAGATCTCTTCCGGCTTGACAGCCCGAGCGGGGTGGAAAAAGAACTTCACGTCCACCAATCCAGCTTCGCGGGCCTCTCCAAGCCGAGCTAAAAATTTCTCACGCTCGGTCATGTTCCACCTCCTTGTGGCATCGGGCCATAACCTACAACCAGCGCCGCCCCTTTGAGTTCAGGGGTTGACAAACGGTTGATGGGGGAAGTCACGGCTCGCGACTCACACCTTATAGTCCATCTGAATCCACGTTTGCTAGTGCTTTCTCGTCCAAGGCTTCGGCCACGGTTTTCGAACCAAAGCCAACTCCCTGATTCTCTTACAGTTAGAACGTCACCAAACGGTTAACCAAGACCTAAGATTCTCCTCTGTAAAGCTTAGCTCTAGCTAACACATGCTCGCCTTCCCGCATGATCATGGCCTTCGGCTGCCAGTGGCTGCACGCGAACTGATTCGGGTTCCGATCGAGCGGAACTGCTAGAATCAGCAGCCGAGCTAATGGCACGTAATTGGCGCCTAGCGCCGGTAATCTCTCATCTCCTGCTCTGTGTCCTCTTCCTGTTCTTTCCTTGCTTGGCAGGCGTCGTCCAGCGCTTCTTCGACCAAGAAATCTTCCAGCTCGGACTGAGTTACGCCGACCGCTTCCAGCTGAGCGATTGCCGCTTTGATTCGGGCCTCTTTCTGAGCCTTGTCTAGCGGCTTGGCAGCCTGGACCAATTGGATTTCGGGTCGACTTCCCGCTTGAAGTGAGCCTCCGGAGTTGATGGTAAAAAGGACACTCAGGAAGGGGGCAAAGAGGGCTAATCTCATCGGATATCCTAGGCTCGTAATGTTTGCGCTTCTTTTTAGCCGCCGCCTTGCGGCGTGTATCCTGCCCAATCCGGCATAATGGTGATCGCCTTCGACTGACAATGGCTGCAAGCGAAACGCTTGAGCCTCGTAATGTCGGGGAACGGCGTTGAGTCCGGCAGCTGAAGCCGCTCCCAAGTGAGCGCGCGTACGCGGTGGCAGGCGGTGCACGTCATTAAGCCACCAGTTAAACCTTGCAACCGGAGATCGAAGATAGTGGGTGGTCGGCCTGCCGGTGCTCTCACTCTTGGCTCTTCTTTTCGACGAGCTTCCGAAGATCATTTTCGGCGAGCCCCTTCCGCAGGACGGCCATGCCCTTTTTAGGGCTCTGCTTGGTCGGCAACCTGCGAGCGATCTTCTCTTCCTGGCGAGCGATCTGCTCATCCAAGGTAGGCGCCGGAGGATTTGCCTCGATGCCGAGCTTTACAAGCTGGCGGATCGCCTCTGGTCGGGATGGGCGGGGCTCAGGTTTAGACGCAATCCAGTCGTCTAAAGCGGCTTCCATTTCGGGATACAACCGGACGCCAATGGGAGCTCTGATCCCGGTGGTAGGACGACCCCTAGTTCTTTTTCCGTTATCGGCTATTGACGTCTTCATGAATAACCGTTATCAGATAATAGCGGGCTGAGCAAGAGAGCTGAACCTCTTACCCAGCCCTAACCACGGTGATCCCAAGGAGATCGAGACATGGCTGATTCCGCCAATAGCACAACCACGTTCCGCCGTCCGCTCGTCGCGTCACGCAATGGTGCCGTCGTGCACTTTGCGCTTGCAGCGCCGACCAAAGCCCTCCGGATGCTTGCGGATACAGCCGAGTCCCTTTCCTTGCTGGCCTTCCTCGGCGCTGTCGCCGAGTTCGCTTTTGCCGTCCAGGTCTGAGGCCGCGAAGCCGACGCCATCGTACCCACCACATCGTTTGAGGTCACGCCATGACACGCATTGCACGTGAACAGGAGAAGCTTGCCCGGGTTCCGACTGTGTCAGCGATCGGCTGCCCGGTGGAAAAACTCGGCCGAGAATTCGGAACGCTGCTGCGTCTGGAGGAAGCCTACGACGGAAAAGATAGGGATGGGGACCTGATTGATCGGAGCATAACTCGCACGATTGCAATCGAACGAGCGGCTCCGGCTTTCAAAGCCGAATCGCCGCTCGGGGCTCTCTTCCAGCTGATGCTCATCACTTTAATAATGCGGGAGACCAGCGCCAGTTGTTTGGAAAAGTCGTCCGAAGCCGAACTGGCGCGCGCCGAAGCGGATATGCGCTCATGCCTGCACTCCGTGGCCGAATTTCTTGAGGCTCATTTTGGCGTGGATCGGAACGCCGTCGCCGGAGACATGTATCTGCGCAAGCAAGACAGCCCGTTCCGGATTCATGAAACGCCGTTGCCGAAGCCGGAGGCTGGGACGCGAATAGCTTGAGCTTCATCGAGCCTGACGTGACAAAATCGACCAGCTATCGCTGGCATGCCGCGGCTGAGATGCTTGCTATGTGCTTGCTAGGCAATCTTCAGATAGATTGAATATCGAGACAAGTATCGGAAAATACAATATAGTCTGCATTCATTAGCGGCCGTAATGGCTGCCCTCCTTGGGCATGTCGGCGGGCGCGAGATTGACCGTCACGCGGCGTGCCGGCATCGCGAGCCCCGTGGCAATCAGCGCGGAGCGCACCCGCTCGCGCGATTCCCCGACCGCCTTGTCGCCGAGCCCGACGACGGTGAACGCGACATTGCCGTTGGAGACCTGCACCTGGACATCGACAGGTCGCGCCTCGATTCCCTCGAAGGCGACAGTCGCGACACGCACCACCATGGATGTCCCCCGCAATTCAACGCAACAACGGTAGGCAGAAGCTTAGCCTTGAAGACAGGCCTTCCGCAAGAACATTTCGGGAACTGAAACAAGTTACGTTCCGCGCGGTTTGGCTCTTGCGGTCGGCGCGGCGCGCGCGGGATCGTCGGGCCAGGAATGGCGCGGGTAGCGACCCTTCATGTCGCTCTTCACGGCGCTCCAGGATCCCGCCCAGAAGCCGGGCAGGTCGCGCGTGATCTGGATGAGCCGATGCGCGGGGGACAGGAGATGCAGCGTCAGGGGAACCCGGCCGCCTGCCAGCGAAGGATGCGTGGCCAGCCCGAACAATTCCTGTACGCGAACGGCGAGCACCGGCCCGCCCTCCGCCTCATAGTCGACCGCTATCCGCGACCCTGTCGGAACCTCGAAATGCGTCGGTGCTTCGGCCTCGAGCCGCCGTCCCAGATCCCACGCCAGCATGGCTTGCAGCGCGCTGTCGAGATCCCCTGCCGTAATGGAGACGAGACTTGTCCGGCCCTCGATGAAGGGCGCGAGCCAGTCACTGGCCGTCTCCGCGAGGGCCTCGTCCGAAACGTCGGGCCAATCCTCGCCCTCGGCGCGCCGCAGGAACATGACGCGGTCGCGCCATTGCTTTTGAGCTTTGGTCCAGGGCAGGCGGGATATGCCGAGATCGGCGACTCCGCCGGCCAGTGCAGCGGCGGCCTCCGGGCCCGCGCCGACAGCCGAAATCTGTTCCGCCAGAACGAGCGCCCCGAGGCGGCGCACGCGCCGACGCCGCAGCGATGCGCTGGCACGATCGAAGGTGAGGTCGTCGCTGGCTTCGATCTGGCCGGCGGCGATCTCGTCGATCTCTTCCGAGCTCAGGGGCGCCGCCGCGAGAATGCGCGCAGCGCCCGCCCGGCCCGCGATTTCGGCGATGGCGAGAAAGCCCTCGCGAGCCAGACGGTCGTGCGGCTCGAGACTGGCGGCGCGGCCATTGGCCATCAGGAATTCCCCCGCCTTCCCGCGAGCCTTCGCGATGCGATCGGGGTAGGCCAGCGCCAGCAGCCTGCCGCAATCGGCGATCTGTCCCGCGTTCTGGTCGCGCCTGCCGACCTGACGCGCCGCTTCGTCGGCAAAGCCACGCGCCAGACGGCGGGCATCCTCCTCGCGGCGCGACGAACCCCGGCGCAAATTTTCCACTCGCTCGGTCAGGTCCGCCCGGTCGCCGCCGAGCCCGCGCTCGACGAGAACGGCGGCGAGATCGGCCCCGAGTCGCGCTTCGCCCCGTCGGGCCGCCTCGATCACCATGCGCGCCAGACGGGGCGGCAGGGCCAGAGCACGGATCGCGCGGCCCTCGGGCGTGATCGCCCCCTCGGTTTCGAGCGCGCCGAGCGATTGCAGGAGAAGGCGGGCTTCCTTGACGGCGGCCACCGGCGGCGGATCGAGCCACGCGAGGGTTTGCGGGTCCCGTACGCCCCAGGCGGCGAGGTCGAGCAGGACGCCCGAAAGATCGGCGGAGAGGATTTCCGGCGGCGAAAAGGGCTCCATGGCCCCGGTTGCCGCTTCTTCCCAGAGGCGGTAGCAGATTCCAGGCTCCGTACGGCCGGCGCGGCCCCGGCGCTGGTCGGCGGCGGCGCGCGACACGCGCAGGGTTTCCAGTCGCGTCAAGCCGAGGTCGGGCTCGAAGCGAGGCACGCGGGACAAGCCGCTGTCGATGACAACCCGCACGCCCTCGATTGTCAGGGACGTCTCGGCAAGCGAGGTCGCCAGCACGATCTTGCGCTTGCCGCTCGGCGCGGGCAGCACCGCACGGTCCTGCGCGGCGCGGTCCATGGCGCCATAGAGGGGCGCGATCTCGATGCTCTTGTCGGACAATCCGGCTTCGAGCGCCTGCGCGACGCGTCGGATTTCGCCCTGTCCGGGCAGGAAGACGAGGATCGAGCCGGTTTCCGCGCGTGTCGCGGTCAGGATAACCCGTGTAATCTCGTCCTCGATCCTCTGGCGGGAATCGCGCGACACGTAGCGCGTCTCGACGGGGTAGGCGCGGCCTTCGCTGACGATGACGGGCGCGCCGCTCATCAGCCGCGCCACGCGCGCGCCGTCGAGCGTGGCCGACATGACGAGAATGCGCAGGTCCTCACGCAACCCCGCCTGCGCCTCCAGCGCCAGCGCCAGACCGAGGTCGGCGTCGAGCGAGCGCTCGTGGAATTCGTCGAAGATAACGGCCGCGACGCCATCCAGCGCCGGATCGTCGAGAATCATGCGGGCGAAGACGCCCTCCGTCACGACCTCGAGCCGGGTGCGGGCGGAAATGCGCGATTGCAGGCGCACCCGCAGGCCGACGGTGTCGCCGACGCTTTCGCCCAGGCTCCGCGCCATCCGCTCGGCGGCGGCGCGCGCGGCAAGACGGCGAGGCTCGAGCAGGATGATCTTGCCACCTTTGGCAAAAGGCTCATCCATCAGGACGAGCGGAACGCGCGTCGTTTTGCCCGCGCCCGGCGGCGCGACGAGGACAAGGCGCGAGGATTCGGCGGCGCTCCTGCGCAGGGCGTCGAGCACGTCGTCGATCGGCAAGGCGAAAGGGAGCTCGGCCATGCAGGCGTGATCGCAAATTAGCTCGTCCCCGGCAAGTCGCCCGGTAGCTCGAAGGTCTTTGTGTGAGCCCCTTCTCGCCAGCAAAGGAACAGGGTATATCGCCGGGCCAGTCCAAGCACGTCCCCGGGCTGCCGCAGAGGATCACCCTCGAAGGATCGTAGAGTATGGCGGAAGGTCTCTCGCAGGACCGTGACTCCAAAACGGCGCCAGGCGGACAGAAAGCCCCTGAGTCTTCGGAGCACGGCAAGTCGAGCCAGTGGACGCTCACCCTGGGGTCGATCGGTGTCGTCTATGGCGATATCGGTACGAGTCCACTCTATGCGCTGCGCGAATCGCTGGTGCATACCCAGAGCGTGGGCATCGGCGAATATGACGTGCTCGGCGTCGTGTCGCTGCTGCTGTGGGCACTGTTCCTGATCGTTACGTTGAAGTACGTGATCTTCCTGATGCGCGCGGACAACCGTGGCGAGGGCGGCACCCTGGCGCTCATGGCGCTGGCGCAGGGCGCGCTCGGCCGTCGTTCGACGCCAGTGCTCATGATCGGCATCGTCGGGGCATCGCTGTTTTCAGGCGACGCAATCATCACGCCGGCCATTTCGGTCCTGTCCGCGGTGGAAGGCCTGAAACTCGTCACGCCATTCTTCGACCCCTACGTCCTGCCGATCACATTCGTCATCCTGATCACGCTTTTCTTCGTGCAGAGCCGGGGCACCGGCCGGGTCGCCACGTTTTTCGGCCCCATCATGGTTGTCTGGTTCCTCTCGATCGCGTTGATGGGCCTCAGTCACATCGGCGATGCGCCGCGCATCCTCTACGCCTTCAACCCGCTCCACGGCGTCCGCTTCCTCTTCGCCCACGGCATGCTCAGCTTCGTCGTGCTGGGCAGCGTGTTCCTGGCCGTGACCGGGGCCGAGGCGCTCTATGCCGACATGGGCCATTTCGGACGGCGTCCTATCCAGATCGCCTGGACGGGCTTCGTGCTTCCGGCGCTCATCCTGAATTATCTTGGGCAAGGCGCGTTGATCCTGCACACGCCGAGCGCCATCGAGAATCCCTTCTTCCTGATGGCGCCCCAATGGGCCTTGCTGCCGCTGGTGCTGCTGGCGACACTCGCCACCGTTATCGCCAGCCAGGCGACGATCACCGGCGCCTTCTCGCTGGCCCGTCAGGCGATCCAGCTCGGTCTCCTGCCGCGCCTCGAAATTCAGCACACGTCGGACACGCAGGAAGGGCAGATCTTCATTCCCCGCGTCAACCGCATCCTGCTGATCGGCGTGCTGCTGCTGGTCGCCATGTTCAAGACGTCGAGTTCGCTCGCGTCCGCCTATGGGATTGCAGTGACCGCCTCGATGGTCGTCGATTCCTGCCTCGCGTTCGTGGTGGTCTGGCGGCTCTGGAAATGGCCGCTCTGGGGCGCGTTCGGCGTGATGGGTGGCTTCCTCGCCATCGAGGGCGTGTTCTTCTCGGCCAACCTGGTGAAGGTCCTCGACGGCGGATGGGTGCCCGTGCTGATCGGCTCGACCATGGTGCTGATGATGTGGACATGGATGCGAGGTTCGGGGTTCCTGGAACGCAAGACGCATCGCGATTCCATCCCCATGCGCGACCTGATCCGCATGTTGCAGAAATCCAAGCCGACCCGGGTCCCCGGCACGGCTGTCTTCCTCACCAGCGATCCCGAGGTGGCGCCCTCCGCGCTCATGCACAATCTCAAGCACAACAAGGTGCTGCACGAGCGGGTGCTGATCGTCTCCGTGAAGACCGAGGACACGCCTCGCGTCGGCGCGAAGAATCGTTATGAGATCGAGCAGTTGTCGGAGGATTTCACGCGCGTCACGCTGCATTTCGGCTTCATGGAGAGCCCGCGCGTGCCCGTCGCCCTCGCCAACCTGCGCAAGGCAGGCCTGAAGTTCGACATCATGACGACGTCGTTCTTCCTCGGCCGCCGAACCATAAAGGCCAGCCCGACATCGGGGATGCCGGGCTGGCAGGACGGGTTGTTTATCGCACTGTCGCGTCAGTCCGCCAATGCGACGGACTTCTTCTCGATTCCGTCCGATCGCGTCGTGGAACTGGGCGCGCAGGTCACGGTCTAGGCATGCTGCGCCGTTCCACCACCACCGGTGGGCGGCCAATGCTCAGATAGGTGAAGCCGCGCCGCAGCATGTCCTCGGGGCGATAGATGTTACGCAGATCGACCACGATGGGCGTCTTCAGGGCAGCGCGGATCGCATCGAGATCGAGCGCTCGGAAGGCGTCCCATTCCGTCACGATCACCAGTACGTCGGCGCCCGCCGCGCAGGCATAGGCGTCTTCCTCGAAGTGAACGCCGGGCATCATCAGGCGCGCCTGGTCCATGGCTTCGGGATCGAATGCATGGATCTGCGCGCCGGCGGCACCGAGTGACGCCACTATGTCGAGCGAGGGCGCATCGCGCATGTCGTCCGTGTTGGGCTTGAAGGCGAGGCCGAGCAGGGCGACCTTCTTGCCGTCTACGGACCCACCGCAGGCGGCGACGACGCGGTCCGCCATGCGCTTCTTGCGCTCCACGTTGACGCGCTCGACGGTCTCCACGATACGGACGGGCGCGCCGGCCTCCTGCGCGGTACGCGCCAAGGCGAGCGTGTCCTTGGGGAAGCAGGAGCCGCCGTAGCCGGGCCCCGCGTGCAGGAACTTGGAACCGATGCGATTGTCGAGACCGATGCCGCGCGCGACATCCTGCACGTTCGCGCCGACCTTCTCGCAGAGATCGGCCATCTCATTGATGAAGGTGATCTTGGTCGCCAAAAACGCGTTGGCGGCGTATTTTGTCAGCTCGGACGTGCGCCGCCCTGTGAAGAGGATCGGCGACTGGTTGAGGAAGAGCGGCCGGTAGAGTTCGCTCATCACCTCGCGTGCGCGCTCGCTCTCCGCCCCCACGACGATGCGGTCAGGCCGCTTGAAGTCGGAAATAGCCGCGCCTTCGCGCAGGAATTCAGGATTGGAGACGACGGCGAATTCGAGGTCTGGCCGTGCCTCGGAGATGATGCGCTCGACCTCGTCGCCGGTGCCGACCGGCACGGTGGACTTGGTGACGATCACTGCGAAGCCCGTCATGGCTGCCGCGATTTCGCGCGAAGCGGCGAAGACGTAGGACATGTCCGCATGGCCATCGCCGCGCCGCGTGGGCGTACCCACCGCGATGAACACGGCATGCGCACCGGCGACCGCCTTGGCAATATCCGTGGTGAAGTGCAGTCGCTTCTGGCGGACGTTGGTTGCGACGAGATCCTCGAGGCCGGGCTCGAAGATCGGCATCTGGCCGCGTTCGAGCGAGGCGATGCGCTCGGGATCCTTGTCGACACAGGTGACGATGTGACCGAAGTCGGCCAGGCAGGCGCCGGAGACGAGGCCCACATATCCGGAGCCGATCATTGCAATGTGCATCAAGAATCCTGCCGCGAAGGGTCAAAAGGGGACGAGAGAAATAAAGTCTGGCGAGGGGTGTCCCTCGCCAGAGAACGCAGGCCTGTCAGCCGCCGATGTTGAAGGCGGCGAGCGCCGCCATATTGACGATATCCGAGTCCTTCGCGCCCAGCGGCACGATCTGCACCGCCTTGTCGAGGCCCACGACCAAGGGGCCGATCACCGTCGCGCCGCCGAGTTCCTGCAGCATCTTCGTGGAAATGGATGCCGAGTGGAAAGCCGGCATGATCAGCACGTTGGCCGTGTCCGAGAGGCGGCAGAAGGGGTAGGTCGCCATGAGCTCCTTGTTGAGCGCCACGTCGGCCGCCATTTCGCCGTCATATTCGAAATCGACGCGCTGCCCGTCGAGGATGCGCACGGCTTCCTGCACCCGCGTGGCGCGCTCGCCATGCGGATGGCCGAAGGTCGCGAAGGCCAGCATGGCGATGCGCGGCTCGTAGCCGAGGCGGCGTGCGACGCCCGCGGCTTCGATGGCGATCTGCGCCAGCTCTTCCGCTGTGGGCATTTCCGTGATCGCGGTATCGGCCACAATCACCGGCCGTCCGCGTGCGAGAACCAGCGAGACGCCGATCATGCGATGACCGGGCTTCGGGTCGATGACGCGACGCACTTCTTCCAGAGCGATGGAGAAATTGCGCGTCACGCCCGTGACCATCGCATCCGCATCGCCGAGCGCGACCATGGCGGCGGCGAAGTGATTGCGGTCCTGGTTGATCAGGCGCTGGCAGTCGCGGAACAGATAGCCCTTGCGCTGCAGGCGCTCGTACAGGAACTGCGCATACACGCTGTTGCGGCGGGAGAGGCGCGCATTGGCGATCTCGATGTTCTTGTCCGTGAGGTCGACACCGGCGAGCGCCGCGGTCTCGGCGATACGATCCTCGCGACCCACGAGAACGGCGGTGCCGAGTCCCTGGTTCACGAAGGACACGGCTGCGCGCATGACCTGCTCTTCTTCACCTTCCGCGAAGACGACGCGCTTGGGATAGCGGCGCACACGGTCGATGACGCGCTGCAGGGCGCCGGCGATGGGATCGCGCCGCGCCGACAGTTGCGCCACATAGGCCTTCATGTCGACGATGGGCTTGCGGGCGACGCCCGTCTCCATGGCGGCTTTCGCCACCGCGACCGGCACGATGCTGATCAGGCGCGGGTCGAACGGCACGGGAATGATGTATTCCCGCCCGAAGCGCGGCCGTGCGCCCTGATAGGCGGCGGCAACCTCGTCCGGCACGTCCTCGCGCGCCAGTTCGGCGAGCGCGTTGGCGGCGGCGATCTTCATTTCCATGTTGATCGTCGTCGCGCGCACATCGAGCGCGCCGCGGAAGATGTAGGGGAAGCCGAGCACGTTGTTGACCTGGTTCGGATAATCCGACCGGCCAGTGGCAATGATAACATCGTCGCGAACCGCGTGCGCCTCTTCCGGGGTGATTTCCGGATCGGGATTGGCCATCGCGAAAATGATCGGATTGGGCGCCATGGTGCGCACCATGTCGGGCGTCAGCGCGCCCTGCGCCGACAGGCCGAAGAAGATGTCGGCGCCGTCCATCGCCTCTTCGAGCGTGCGCTTGGAGGTGATCACCGCGTGGGCGGACTTCCACTGGTTCATGCCCTCGGTACGGCCCTGGTATACGACGCCCTTGGTGTCGCAGAGCAGCACGTTTTCGGGTGCGAAGCCGATGGCCTTGATGAGGTCGAGGCAGGCGATGCCGGCGGCGCCCGCGCCGTTGCAGACGAGCTTTGTCTGCTTGATGTCGCGGCCGGTCAGCTTGATGGCGTTGATCATGCCGGCGGCGGCGATGATTGCGGTGCCATGCTGGTCGTCATGAAAGACCGGGATGTCCATCAATTCGCGCAGGCGCTCTTCGATGATGAAGCACTCGGGCGCCTTGATGTCTTCGAGATTGATGCCGCCGAAGGAGGGACCGAGATAGCGCACGGCTGCGATCATCGCGTCCGGATCCTCGGTCTCGATCTCGAGATCGATCGAGTCGATGTCGGCGAACCGCTTGAACAGGACGGACTTGCCTTCCATGACCGGCTTGGCAGCGAGTGCGCCGAGATTGCCGAGGCCCAGAATGGCGGTGCCGTTGGTGATGACGGCAACGAGATTACCCTTGACCGTGTAATCGTAGGCGGTCGAGGGGTCGGCGGCGATCGCCTTTACGGGCACGGCCACGCCGGGCGAGTAGGCGAGCGACAGGTCGCGCTGCGTCGCCATGGGCTTCGTCGGCACGATCTCGAGTTTTCCCGGGCGTCCCTTCGAATGGAACTGCAGGGCTTCCTGGTCGGTGATCGTCGGCCGTTTCGGCCGGATGGGGCGTTGGGGGGTCTCTTCAGCCATGTCCTGCTCGAAATTCCGTCGTTCGGGGCCAGTGGGCGGCGACCTTACCCGCCCGCGGCCCCGCTTCACAAGCGCCGATCTCACCGAGCGGCGTTGCAGGCGGGGAATTGACGTATCGTAAAGCGTGGACAACCCGCGAGATCCGGGCGTGGAAAGGTCTGTAGCCGTGCATGGCGCCAGACCATTTGCTAGGCTCGCGCCATGTCGTCCAGCAACACGCCCAACACGTCCCCGACGAGTTCCGACCCGTCCGCCGCCGCCTTGACCCGCGTCACGCCGATGATGGCGCAATATGTAGAGATCAAGACAGCCAACCCCGATTGCCTGCTTTTCTACCGGATGGGCGATTTCTACGAATTGTTCTTCGAGGACGCGGAAGTGGCCAGCCGGGCACTCGGCATCGTCCTTACCAAGCGCGGCAAGCATCTGGGCGAGGACATCGCCATGTGCGGCGTGCCCATCGATCGCGCGGACGATTATCTGCAGAGGCTCATCGGCCTCGGCCATCGCGTCGCGGTCTGCGAGCAGATGGAAGACCCGGCCGAAGCGCGCAAGCGCGGCGCCAAGTCCGTGGTGCGGCGCGACGTCGTCCGCCTCGTCACGCCCGGCACCATCACCGAGGAGCGGCTGCTCGAACCCGGCCGCGCGAACCTCCTGCTGGCGCTCTCCCGCATCCGCCTGTCGGATGAGAACAGCCTGTTCGGCGTCGCGGTGGTCGACATCTCGACCGGCACATTCGTGCTCACGGAAACGCCCGAGTCTGGGCTGGCGGGCGAAATCGCCCGGTTCGAGCCCCGCGAAATCGTCGTGCCCGAGGCGCTCGTGGACGAACCGGAGATTCGTCGCCTCGCGGAAGAAGCCTCCGTGCCGCTTGCCCCGGTGCCACGCGAAAGCGGCGACCAGACCAGCGCGGAGCGCCGCATTCGGGATTACTACGGGATTGCGACGCTCGACGGGTTCGGCACCTTCTCGCGTGCCGAGATCGCGGCTGCATCTGTCGCCATCGCCTATATCGAGCGCACCCAGATCGCCGTGCGCCCGCCGCTCGCCCGTCCCGAGCGCCTGCAACGCGGCAGCGTCCTGGAAATCGATGCTGCCACCCGCGCCAATCTCGAATTGACACGCACTCTGACCGGCACGCGCGAAGGCTCGCTGCTCGCAGCCATCGACATGACGGTGACTCCCGCCGGGGGACGCCTGCTGGCGGAGCGGCTAGCCGGGCCACTGACTGATCCTGAGTTGATCGCAGGGCGGCAGGACGCCGTCGCCTTTTTCGTCGCCCGCGGTTCCTTGCGCGCCGACCTGCGCCAGCGCCTTCGGGCCGCGCCCGATCTCTCCCGCGCCCTGTCACGGCTGGCCCTGCAACGTGGCGGCCCGCGCGATCTCGCCTGCCTGCGCGACGGGCTCGAAGCAGCGCGCGCGGTTGCGGCCCTTCTGGCCCATGTCGACGATCTACCCGGCGAGATCCTCCATGCTGTCGGCGGCGCGGCGGCCTTTCCCGCCGATCTAGAACCGCGGCTCGCCGCGGCTCTCG
Organism: Hyphomicrobiales bacterium; assembly: GCA_028290285.1. Taxonomy (GTDB): domain Bacteria; phylum Pseudomonadota; class Alphaproteobacteria; order Rhizobiales; family Beijerinckiaceae; genus Terripilifer. Next base: position 22,950 of record JAQGKD010000014.1, on the reverse strand, counting down.
CGGATGACCTGCCGCTGGTGCGCCGCGACGGCGGCTTCGTGCGTCCGGGTTACGAGTGCGCCCTGGACGAGGCGCGGGCGCTCCGCGACGAGAGCCGCCGGGTGATCGCGGCCATGCAGGCGGGCTACTGCGAACAGGCCGAGACAAAGCAGCTTCGTATCAAGCACAATAATTTTCTGGGCTTCTTCATAGAAGTGCCCCAGTCGCACGGCGAGCGCCTGTTGCGCCCACCCTTTAACGCGACATTTATCCATCGTCAGACCATGGCGGATGCCATGCGTTTCTCGACGACCGAGCTGGCCGAGATCGAGGCGAAGATCGCCTCAGCCGCCGACCGCGCGTTGGCGCTGGAACTGGGGATCTTCGACGATCTCACGCAGGCCGTTCTCGCCGCGACTTCGGCCATCAAGACGGCGTCGGATGCGCTGGCGACGATCGATGTCGCGGCGGCGCTCGCCGATCTCGCAGCGCTTCGCGACTGGGTGCGCCCGCAAGTCGAGACGTCGCTGGCCTTCAGGATCACGGCCGGGCGGCATCCGGTGGTTGAGGCGGCTCTTCGCACCCGTGGGCAAGGCTTCGTCGCCAATGATTGCGATCTTTCGGACAATACGGGGCAGGCCGGGCGCATCGCCGTCATCACCGGCCCGAACATGGCGGGTAAGTCGACCTATCTGCGCCAGAACGCCTTGATGGTCGTGCTCGCCCAGATGGGCGCCTATGTGCCCGCGCGTGAAGCGGTGATCGGCATCGTCGATCGCCTGTTCTCGCGTGTAGGCGCAGCGGACGATCTCGCACGCGGGCGTTCGACCTTCATGGTGGAGATGGTCGAGACGGCCGCCATCCTGAACCAGGCGACAGCGCGCTCGCTCGTGATTCTCGATGAGATCGGCCGTGGCACGGCGACCTTCGACGGCCTGTCGATTGCATGGGCGGCGGTTGAGCATCTGCACGACACCAATCGCTCGCGGGCGCTGTTCGCGACCCATTTTCATGAGCTTACGCAATTGTCCCGCAAGCTCGGGCGCCTCACGAACCTCACCGTACGTGTCACCGAATGGAACGGCGATGTGATCTTCCTGCACGAGGTCGTACCCGGCGCGGCCGACAGGTCCTACGGCATTCAGGTCGCCAAGCTCGCCGGCCTTCCGCCGGCCGTCGTCGCCCGCGCCAAAATCCTGCTGGCGGAACTGGAGGCGGGGGAGCGTCAGGCACCAGTTCAGAAAATGATTGACGACCTGCCGCTCTTTGCGGCCGCCAAACCACGCGCGCCGGAGCCGAGCTCGCCAGTTGCGGACCCGCTGCGTGCTAGCCTGGATGCCTTGGATCCCGACGAAATGAGCCCCAAGGCGGCCCTGGAGGCACTCTATGCGTTGAAGAGAGTGCCTCGTTAACGGCTTCTCAAAACACACATCGCATGATGGGCCCAATGATTCCATCGGGCAGCGAAAGCGTGCGAATGATTGCCGGCGTCGCAAAGACAGCTCTTTTCACCTGTGTGATTGCCGTTCTGGGGGCGGGCTACATGGCGGACAAGCTGCGCGGGAAGGGGCCTTCTGCCCCGTCCGCGTCGCAGGCGTCTGCCGCTGCATCCCCAAGAACGACCCCCGTTCAGCCTGCACTGGGCTATGGTCGTGTCGAGTTGAGACCCGACAACGGTGGACATTACACAGCGAACGTCGAGGTGGATGGCCGCAGTCTGCCGATGCTGGTCGATACCGGGGCCACGCTGGTGTCTCTGCGCTATGAGGATGCCTTGGCGATCGGCCGCTTGCCCATGCCGAGCGAGTTCAACGTCGGGATCAGCACGGCCAACGGAATGACGCGTGTCGCCATGATCCGCCTCCCCGAAGTACGTATCGGTACAATCAGGGCAACGGACGTTCAGGCTGTTGTCCTGCCGCAGGGTGGCGCCACCCAGAGCCTTCTTGGCATGAGCTTCCTGAAGAAGCTCGGCGGTTTCGAGATCAAGGCTGGAAATCTGGTTCTACAGCCCTGATGAACCTTCGGCACCGCTGCCCGTTAGTAAATCTGATCGGGGCGCCTCGTTTTTGACTCCATCTTCGCTATGGTGACTGTGGCGCTTACGATTTTGACTTCCTCCATACATACAGAGGCTTCTATGTTCCCCAAGCCGTCTCATCTGCTGGTGCCCAATACCTACGCCTACGAGACCCAGCCGATGGTAAAGCCGACCGGCTTCCGCGAATATGATGCCCGCTGGCTGTTCGAGAAGGAGATCAACCTGATGGGCGTTCAGGCCCTCGGCCTGGGCCTCGCGACGCTGCTGCATGAGATGGGCGTGAAGCCCGAACTCGTAACCGGGCACGATTACCGCAGCTATTCCAGCGCGATCAAACACGCGCTCGTCACCGGCCTCGTAGCGGGTGGCGTCAAGGTCCATGACATCGGTCTCGCGCTTTCGCCCATGGCCTATTTCGCGCAGTTCGAGCTCGACGTTCCGGCCGTCGCGATGGTTACTGCCTCGCATAACGACAACGGCTGGACCGGTGTGAAGATGGGATCGCAGCGTCCCGTCACCTTCGGTCCCGTCGAGATGGGGCGTCTGAGCGAAATCGTGCTGGGCGCCAACTTCCGCACGGCGAGCGGCGGCGGCTACCAGTACGTTGACAACTTCCCGGCCCGTTATTTCGCCGATCTCACCAGCCGGGCGCCGATCAAGCGCAAGCTCAGGGTCGTCGCGGCCTGCGGCAACGGGACGGCTGGCGCATTCGCACCCGCGATCCTCGAGAAGCTGGGCTGCGAAGTCATTCCGCTGGACGTCGAGCTTGATTACACGTTCCCGCGCTACAACCCGAACCCGGAAGACATGGAGATGCTCCACGCCATCGCGCACAAGGTGCGTGAGGTCGGCGCGGATGTCGGGTTGGGCTTCGACGGCGACGGCGACCGCTGTGGCGTGGTCGACAACAATGGCGACGAGATCTTCGCAGACAAGATCGGTGTCATGCTGGCGCGCGACCTCTCTGCGCTTCATCCCGGCGCGACGTTCGTCGTCGATGTGAAGTCGACGGGCCTTTTCGCGACCGATCCCGTGCTGATCTCGCGCGGCGTGAAGGCCGATTACTGGAAGACCGGGCACTCCTACATCAAGCGCCGTGTCACCGATCTGAAGGCACTCGCCGGCTTCGAGAAGTCCGGCCATTTCTTCTTCAACGCGCCTGTCGGCCGTGGCTACGATGACGGCATCGTGACTGCGATCCAGGTGATCGACATGCTCGATCGTAACCCCGACAAGTCCATGGCCGATCTCTACGGCGACCTGCCCAAGACCTGGGGCTCGCCCACCATGTCGCCTCATTGCGACGACGAGGTGAAGTACAAGGTCGTCGAGCGCGTGGTGGCGCGTTTCGAGGACATGCAGAAGCGCGGGGAGAAGGTCTCGGGCCAGCCGATCCGCGATCTCGTGACCGTCAACGGTGTCCGCGTCACCGCGGAGGACGGAACCTGGGGCCTCGTCCGCGCCTCCTCCAACAAGCCGGAACTCGTTGTGGTCGTGGAAAGCCCGGTCTCCGAGGCCCGCATGCGCGAAATGTTCAAGGCCGTGGACGGCGTAATGCGGGAAAACCCGGAAGTGGGCGCCTACAACCAGACGATCTGATCGTCACGGCCGATGTTGAAAAGCCGCAGCGCTGGCCGCTGCGGCTTCTTTCATGCCCGTTCGCCCAGCGTCAGTAGGTGGGGCAGGTGGTGTTGGCGGTGCCGGTATAGGCGATGACGCTCTGCGCGCGCGGCCGCATGTAGAGCGTCCGCCTCATGGCGATCGAGCCCTGCGTGGAACTCCACGCGAGCAGTCGTCCCCCGAAGGTCGGTGTGTACGTATAGACGACATCGGCGACGATGATGCTGCCGAGCGCGTAGAGGCCTGACGGCATCGTGGTCGTGCCGTTGCCAGTTGCATCCGTCACTGGCGTCAGGACAGCGCAGGGACGCGGCGTGGACCCGTTGCGGATCGCAGTCCAGCGCGGCTTCGCCTTGATGCCCGTGCCATCGGGATTGACGAACTCGACGCTTGAAACGGTCATCTGGAGCGTTCCCGTCGAAAAGGGCGCCATGATCGATGTCGCGGCTGCGAAAACCGCGTTGAGCTGAGCGTCTGTCAGGGAACTGCCGGCAGGCTGCTGCGCCACGAGATCCGACAACGAACGCGCCACGATGGACAGTTTGCGGCTGGCCATGAGGGCCTGCACCATCTCGGTCGAGCCGAGATAGATCAGCAGGATCAGCGGCACGATCAGGGCGAATTCGACGGCCGCGACACCGCGCGGGTCGCGGTGCAGCCGCCGGAACTTCGAAAAGAAGGGTGATGTCAGGGGAGGGCGGGTCATCTGCGCGCCGCTCAACAACTTGGCAGCGAACCCGGGAAGGGTTCGTTGCGAAAAGCCGCCGTGCCGATCAGCATGTGTTTCATACCGCCATTGTAGGAGACCTGGCCCGCCGTCATGATGCCCGTCGTGGTCAGGATCGGAAAATAAACCGGCATCGGATAGGCGGCGCGCACGATCACGATGCAGCCGCCGCCCCCCGGCGCATAGCTCATGGCGGGGTTGGTATAAAAGGTCCTCGACATGTCGGCGCTGGTGAAGTCGGTCGCCTGCCGCACGTCGATGACGACCTGGCTGCAATCGATGAAGGAGGGCAGAATGCGTCTGCGTGGAGCCGTCGGATTGCAGATCATCTGGTCGCGAAATTGCGTCGCGTTGGTGATCGTGCTCGCCTGGACCTGACCCGTCATGATCGTGCGGGCGGCATCGGCGACCGCCGCCTCGAGCCCTTCTGTCGTGAAGAAGACGAAAGCGGTCTCGAAGATCGCGAACAGAAGACCGATGAAGGGAACTGCGATAAACCCGAACTCGACCGCAGTCGCGCCCTCGCGTGCGCTGCCGAATCTTCGCAAGATGTGGCGCAGGCGACGCCCCCAACCTGCACACCGTTGCTCTTCGAGCAGAAACCCCATCGACCCGCCTCGGCGTTTCACACGCAAGTGTGTGCGGAGGCAACAGTACTTTCAAATAGTTCTTGAACTCTTACTAGATACCTCCCGATCAGCCCCGAGGTGGTTTTCTAACGAACGGGCGCGGAGAATGTGTTGCGCTGCTGCACTTGTCCGGCGGCTTCCTGCAGATACCGTCCCGTGTCGCCCAGCGTGACCGTCGGCTGGCAGCGGGGATTGCACGAGTAGGATTCCCGCTCGAGGCCACGCTGCACGATGAGCGCGTTGTCAGCTGCAACGACGCGTACGATCGACTCACCGATGGAATTTCCCTGGGCATCGAGCGCCAGCATGTTGGTTTCACCGAAGCCCTTCGCCGTCAGGACCATGCGGCCCTTCTTCTTGAGAAGTGTCACGTCCGCGACACCGGGGTTCCCGACGATGACGGTGCTCGTCCCCTCCGGCAGCTGGATGATCTTGGCCTGATCCAGTTTCACTGTGATCGACTCGGTCGCGCCGGCGCGGTCGAACGCCATGATCGTGCCCAGCAGCAGAGCGGCGGGCGGAAGAATGAGCTGAAGGAAAAAGGAGCGGAGGCTGAACATGGGATCCTCGAGATCAAATCGCAGGACGCCAGTTCAACGGAAAATGGTGAACGAAGGCTGAAGAATTCGCTGCCATGCGAGGCACGCAAACGCGCCGCTTTCGGCAAACAGTGTGCGATTACGACATAGATGAGAGCTACTACAATCGAACACATCAATTAACTCGTTCGAAACACATGCCGTTTCATAATGTTTCTTAGCTACTCGGCGACTCAGAGTGATGAGGGCGCGTGTAGTAGGGCTAGGAGCAAGTCATGAACATCATCGCGCGTTTTATGAATGACGAGTCTGGTGCAACCGCCATCGAGTACGGCCTGATCGCCGGCCTGATCGCAGTTGTGATCATTGCATCGGTCTCCGCTGTCGGCACCAAGCTCACGGCGAAGTTCACTGCCGTTTCCACTGCGCTCAGCTGATCGGCTTTCGGCGGCTCCGGTCGCCGGGAACCCAGACAAAGCACGGCCTCGGTCAATCCGGGGCCGTTCCATATTCGGGCGAATCTATCGAATTTGGTAACCAAACTTAAAGTTTACTCGAGCTAACGTCTCGTCAAGCGCAGACCTGTTCGCGCACGGAGCCGCCCCATGCTCGAGATAGCTGCCCTTGTTATTTTTCCGATGCTTATGGCCTACGCGGCCTCATCGGACCTCCTCACGATGACGATCTCGAATCGCATTTCGCTGGCGCTCATCGCCGGGTTCCTTGCGATTTCCGTTGCCTCGGGCATGCCGCTGGCCGAAATAGGCTGGCATTTTGCATGCGGTCTCCTCGTGCTCGCGATCACATTCACGCTCTTTTCCTTCGGGCAAATCGGTGGCGGCGACGCCAAGCTGGCAGCCGCCACCTCCATCTGGATGGGCTGGGGCCAGGTCCTGGATTACGGCGTCGTCGCGTCTCTGGCCGGGGCGGCTCTCACACTGGCGCTCCTGCAAATGCGCCGCTGGCCTTTGCCGGAGCGTTTCAGCCAGCTCGAATGGCTTGTTCGGCTGCACGAACCCAAGTCCGGCGTGCCCTATGGCATCGCGCTCGCGCTTGCCGGCCTCTTTGTCTACCCGCAATCCGACCTCTGGCAGCTCATCGTGACCAACTGACGCCGCGTCCCGGTAGCAGAAGGTTAACCATAATTTGACGTTTCCTTGATCATATCAGAACGACCGCCATGGTTTCAGGGCGGTTAGTGAACACGAGATGACACCATGAAAATCGCAAGATTGGCTGTTCTGGGGGTAGCGCTGCTGGCAGGCGGTATTGCGGCATTTCTCGCCGGATCGTCATCGCCGCCGCCACTCCCTGAAACCGCCACGCCCGTACCGGTCGTTCGCATCGATACTGAGGACGTGCTCATCGCGACAGGCGACCTGCCGCTCGGAAAGATCATCGGCGACGGAGACCTCGCCTGGCAGTCGTGGCCCACGAACGCGGTCGTTCCCACGATGATCAGGCGTACCGAGGCAGCGAACGTCATGAGTGAGATGAAAGGCGCGTTCGTTCGTATCGCCTTCTCTCAGGGCGATCCGATCCGCCGTGAAAAGCTCATTAGGCCGGGTAGCAAGAGCGGATATCTGTCGGCAATCCTGCCGTCCGGGTCCCGCGCGGTCGCAATCAGCATAGACACGCAGGGCGGCACCACGGCGGGAGGGTTCATCCTTCCCAACGACCATGTGGACGTGATCAAGACCGGCCGCGACGAGGACGGCAAGGCGAGCGATTCCTTCGTGACGGAGACGATCCTCACGAACATTCGGGTTCTCGCCATCGGCCAGAACATTCAGGAGAAAAACGGCGAGAAGGTCGTCGTGGGCTCCAACGCGACCCTCGAGGTCGATGCACGCCAGGCGGAATTGCTCGTCCTGGCTCAGCGGGTCGGCCAACTCTCGCTTATTTTGCGCAGCATGGCTGACGTCTCCTCAGCGGGGCCTGCCGCTCCTGAAGCTCCGGATCGCGGACTGTCGATCGTCCGCTTCGGTGTCGCACAGGGCGGTCGCTGACATGCCGATGAATTTCAGTAAATCATTTCACTCGAGAGCAGTCGGAGGCCACGATATGACCCCAGCCGCCCGCGCTTTCCGCTCAATTCAGCTGAGAGCATTTTTTGCCTGCCTGGCGTCCCTCAATTGCGCCGCCTCCGTCGCGCAGGCGCAGAGCGCGCCCCGCGAAATGGCCCGCGCCGAGGCACCGCCGACCGACGCCGCCGTCGCCCGGCGCATCAGCATGGGCGTGGGAAAGTCGATCATTCTCGACCTTCCCCGTGACGCTGCGGAAATTTTCGTCGGCAATCCCAAGGTGGCGAATGCCGTCGTTCGATCTGCGCGCAAGCTCTACATCATTGGAATGGAAGGCGGTCAGACCACCATCTTCGCGATGGATTCGACAGGCCGCCAGATCGCCAATATCGAAATCTCAATCGGCCGGGACATCGGCGAGCTTGATCGCATTCTGAAGACTGCCATCCCCAACGCAAACGTGACGCTGAAGACCGTCAACGACACGATCATCCTGACCGGGACCGTCGATTCCGCTGGCGAGGCTCAGCAGGCGCTCGACATTGCCTATGGGTTCGTGGGCCAGACGGGTACGGGTGGCGGCGGCACATCGGGTAATCCGGCTGCGGCGGGTGCGTCTGGAAAGGTCATCAATTCACTTGTGATCCGTGGCAAGGATCAGGTGATGCTCAAGGTCACCATCGCGGAAGTGAAGCGTCAGGTCATGAAGCAGCTGGGCGTGACCAGCGCGAGCATCGGCTCGACGGGCGGCTGGGGCAAACTGAGCCTCTCCAGCCCCTACGGCCTGAGCCTGCAGCAGCCCTCCGACAACAATCTTACCCTGCCGGGCACGAGCGCCAGCGCCACCCTGCAGGCGTTCGAACGCTATGGTGTCGCGCGGGTGCTCGCAGAGCCGACGGTTACGGCGGTGTCTGGAGAAGGGGCCAAGTTCACCGCCGGTGGTGAATTGCCGGTGCCCGCCAGCCAATCCTGCGCGCCCGATGCGACTGGCCGAAACATTTGTACGGTTGGCGTGACCTTCAAGCCCTACGGAATCTCGCTGAACTTTACGCCGGTGGTTCTATCGGAAGGTCGCATTCTGCTGCGGGTCGCGACTGAAGTGACCGAAGTCGATCCGACGCAATCGATCACCTTCTCGAACGCCAACGTCCCGGCCTTCCTGACGCGCAAGAACGAAACGACGGTGGAATTGCCGTCCGGGGCCTCGATCGTTTCGGCAGGCCTCATTCAGGTTCGCTCCAAACAGGTCATCAACGGCTTGCCGGGCCTCATGAACCTGCCGGTGCTCGGCACGCTCTTCCGGTCCCGCGATTACCAGCGGGAAGAGAGCGAGCTGATGATCATCGTGACGCCTTACATCGCCAAGCCCGTCAGTCCGACGGAGGTGTCGAGGCCCACCGACAATTTCGCCGACGCCAGCGATCCGCAGGCCTGGCTGCTCGGCCGCATGAATCGGATTTATTCCAGCAAATCCAATCCGCAAATCATTTCCCAGTTCAAGGGCCGCGTGGGGTTCATCAATGACTGATCGTCCAATTCCCTCTCGCGAAATGCCACGCACCCCCGCTCTCACGCGTATGCTGGCAATGCTCCTTCTGGCATGCCCGCTCGCCGCGTGCGGAGGCGTCGACCGCGTGATTACGAACAGCGCGCCACCCGATGACTACGAGAAGCGCCACCCGATCGAGTTGCGCCAGGACGTGTACAAGGTCGATCTCTTTGTGAACGGATCCCTGGACGCGCGCTCGAAGGGGCAGCTCGCGGAATTCGCGCAAACCTGGCGCCGTCTCGGTGGCGGCCAGATGCGCCTCCTCCTGCCCACAGGCACGTTCAACGAGGCCGCAAACACCCATGCCCTCGACTCGATCAGGCACGAGCTTTTGCAGAACGGCATGCGCGGCGCCATCAGCGTCGGCAGCTATCAGGTCGCCGATCCCCGCCTCGCGTCGCCGCTTCAGCTGAGCTTCGTTGGCCTCAAGGCGAAAGTGGCGACTCGCTGTGGCGAGTGGCCCGAAGACATGGGCTCGGGCAGCACCCTTCAGGGCTGGGGAAACCACACCTACTGGAATCATGGGTGCTCGTATCAAAACATGCTGGCCACGCAGGTCGCCGACCCCCGCGACCTCGCGGACAAGCAGGCGGAAGGGCCGAAAGACACCGAGATGCGCACGCGCGCGATCGGCAATGTCCGCAAGGGCACCGATCCGGGGACCGCATGGACGACGAAGAACAGCTCGATCGGTGCGGTCGGTAACTAGTCAGTATTCGGGAGCGAATGAAGTGAACGAAGTTTCGACACCGATTGCGCCAGTTCCGCGTATTTCGATCCAGGCCTTTTGCGACCAGTCGGACACGCATCAGCTGATGTCCAACGCGATGGCCGATCGCCGCATGTCCAAGTCCCATATGAAAATTCATATGGGGGGCGCGGCAGCGGCGGTCGAAGCCTATCGCGACGCGCCGACACCGAACCTGATCATCATCGAAGCGTCAGGCCAGAAGGAGCTTCTGATCGAACAACTCGATCAGCTCGCCGAGCTCTGCGATTCCGGCACGAAAGTCATCGTTATCGGTCGGGTGAACGATATCCTGCTCTATCGCGAGCTGATCGCTCGCGGCGTCAGCGAATATATCGTGCACCCGTTCACCAGCGCGAGCTTTGTGCGCTCGGTGTCCGATCTTTATGCCGCTCCCGGATCCCGCCTGGTCGGGCGCGTCATCGCGGTGACCGGAACGAAGGGCGGCGTCGGCGCATCGACGGTCGCGCATAATCTGGCCTGGACATTGTCGCGAACCCTCGACCAGCCGACCGTGATCGTCGATATGGATCTTCCGTTCGGAACAGCGGGTCTCGATTTCAACCAGGACCCGCCGCAGGGTATCGCCGACGCGGTCTTCGCGAATGATCGCATGGACGCGAACTACGTCGAACGTCTGCTGTCGCGCTGCAGTGAGAAGCTCAGTATCATGGCGGCTCCCGCGACGCTCGATCGCCTCTACGATCTCGGCGAGGACGCCTTCGAGCAGGTTATCGACCTCCTCCGCGGCACGGCCCCTTTCGTCGTGCTCGACGTGCCCCATGGGTGGTCCGGATGGAAGCGCCGGACACTGATCAGCGCCGACGATGTCATCGTCGTCGCGGCTCCCGATCTCGCAAGCCTGAGAAATGCGAAAAATATTTTCGACGCGCTCAAGCCTGCGCGCGCCAACGACTCGCGTCCGAGGATCGTCATGAACGGCGTCGGCATGCTCAAGCGGCCCGAAATCTCGGTCGCCGATTTCGCGCGCGCGATCGAAACAGAGCCCGTGGGCGTCATTTCTCATGATGCGAAACTGTTCGGCACCGCTGCGAACAACGGCCAGATGATCGGTGAGATCGACGCCGCGAACAAGATTGCGGAAACCTTCTCCGATCTCGCCCGGCTTCTCTCGGGCCGTCCGGAAGTTCGTCGCGCCAAGAAGAACTTTCTTCATCCGATCATGGCGAAGCTCGGACGCAAGGCTGCATCCTAGTACCGGATTGATCCGGCCTCAGGCGAGATGACAAGGAAACCAATCGATGTTCGGCAAGCGCTCAAGCTTCGGAAATGGCGGATCCGCTCGACCGGCGGCGGAACCCGCTGTTGCGAGCCCGCAGGCCGTTCGGGTCCCCGCGACAAGTCCATCGCCGGCCCCGGCTGCGCCCAAGCCCACACCGCCGGCGCCGCAGAGTGAGTCGCGCCGGTCCGAAGATTATTACGTCACCAAGAGCATGATCTTCGGGGCCCTGATCGAAGCCATCGATCTTTCGCAGCTGTCGAGGCTCGATCCCGAGAGCGCACGCGAAGAAATCCGCGACATCGTCAACGAGATCATCTCGATCAAGAACGTTGTCATGTCGATTTCGGATCAGGAGGACGTGCTCGACGACATCTGTAACGACGTTCTCGGATTCGGGCCCCTCGAGCCCCTCCTGGCGCGCGACGATATCGCCGATATCATGGTCAATGGCGCCACGCGGACCTTTATTGAAGTCGGCGGCAAGATCCAGCTCACGAACATTCGCTTCCGCGACAACGCGCAACTGATGAATATCTGCCAGCGAATCGTAAGCCAGGTCGGACGCCGCGTCGACGAGGCCTCGCCGATCTGCGACGCGCGTCTCATGGACGGGTCCCGCGTCAACGTCATTGCGCCCCCTCTGGCGATCGACGGTCCGACGCTCACCATTCGTAAGTTCCGGAAAGACAAGCTCACCCTCGACCAGCTGATCAAATTCGGCGCCATTTCTCCGGAGGGCGGTGAGATCCTGAAGATCATCGGTCGCGTCCGCTGCAACGTGGTTATTTCCGGCGGTACTGGTTCCGGCAAGACGACGCTGCTGAACTGCCTGACGAATTACATCGACGATGATGAGCGCATCATCACCTGTGAGGACGCGGCCGAATTGCAGTTGCAGCAGGCTCACGTCGTGCGCCTCGAAACGCGTCCGCCGAGCCTCGAGGGCACCGGTGCAATCAGCATGCGCGACCTCGTCAAGAACTGCCTGCGTATGCGCCCAGAGCGGATCATCGTCGGCGAAGTCCGCGGACCGGAGGCATTCGATCTCCTGCAGGCCATGAACACGGGCCATGACGGCTCGATGGGAACGCTGCATGCGAACTCCCCGCGCGAAGCCTTGAGCCGTATCGAATCCATGATCACCATGGGTGGCTTCTCTCTACCGGCGCGCACGATCCGCGAGATGATGGTGACGTCGATTGATATCATCGTGCAGGCCGCCAGATTGCGCGACGGTTCACGCCGGATAACGCATATCACCGAGGTTCTCGGGCTTGAAGGGGACGTGGTCACCACGCAGGATCTCTTCGTCTACGACATCGTCGGCGAGGATGCTCAGGGCAAGCTGGTGGGCAGGCACCGGTCGACGGGGATCGGGCGTCCCCGCTTCTGGGACCGCGCGCGCTACTACAACGAAGAGCAGCGCCTCGCCGCCGCGCTCGACGCGTCGGAACTCGTCGAGCGTCCCGCAGCCTGATCACGGCGGCGTCAATGGGATTGGGGCTATGAACAACAACCTGCTCTTCATATTTTTCGCGATGCTGGCCGCAGGAGCGCTGTTCTATGTGTTCGTCTATCCGTTTCTCTCGGGAGAGGTAACGGCGGACAAGCGCAAGCAGGCGCTGGTGCAAGGTCCCGGCAAGCGAGTCGCCAACGCGCGCGCGGTCGATGCCAACCAACGCCGCAAGCAGATAACCGACAGCCTGAAGGAACTGGAGCAGAGCGGGAAGAAGAAGAAGAAAGTCAGCATCGAGCAACGTTTGCTGCAGGCGGGCCTGAAGACCACAAAGGCGAAGTTTTTCGGGATGGCCGCGCTCGGCGGCGTCCTCCTGGGATTCGTTCTCATGCTGATCACGGCCAACCCCATCTTTCTTCCGGTGGGAATTTTCGTTGGTGCTCTGGGAATGCCCTTCTGGGTTCTGAGCTTCCTGAAAAAGCGCCGCCTCAACAAATTCGGCGTCGAATTTCCGAACGCGCTCGACGTGATCATCCGCGGCATCAAGGCTGGCCTTCCTCTGGGAGATTGCCTGCGCATCATCGCGACGGAAGCGGTGGAACCGGTGAGATCGGAATTCAGGCTGGTCGTCGAATCGCAAACGCTGGGCTTGACCGTCAGCGAGGCCATTGAACGGCTGGCCGAGCGGGTCCCGGTGTCGGAGGCTCGGTTCTTCGCAATCGTCATCACCATCCAGCAGAAGGCCGGCGGCAATCTTTCCGAAGCGCTCGGCAATCTTTCGCGCGTGTTGCGCGACCGCAAAAAAATGGCGCTCAAAATCAAGGCGATGTCGTCTGAAGCCAAGGCCTCCGCCGGCATCATCGGCGCTCTTCCCTTCATTGTCGCGACGATGGTGTACATAACCAGCCCGACATACATCGAGATTCTCTGGACCACCAACACCGGACGCATGGTTCTGGCAGGTTGCGCAATCTGGATGGGGATTGGGGTCGCCGTCATGAAGAAGATGATCTCCTTCGACTTTTAAGGCCGGACACATGTGGGAAATCATTTCCTCGAAGATAGACGATCCTCAGTTCCTCGTGAGTCTGTTCGCCGCGATCGCTGCGATTGCGACGATCCTGACGCTTTGCATGCCTCTTCTGGAGAACGACGTTCTGGCCTCTCGCATGAAGAGCGTGGGCAGCGAACGGGACCGCATTCGACTGCGGGAGCGCGAACGTCTCAGCAAGGCGAACAAGGTCGTACTCCGTCAGGAAGAAAAGCCGTTCATGAAGCGGATCGTGGAGCAGTTCAAACTCTCCGATTGGCTGGGCACCGAGAACGCAAAAATGCAACTCGCGTCAGCGGGCTTCCGCGGCGCCGCGGCCGAGACCGCGTTTATCTTCTTCCGCGGCGCCATGCCGATCGGCATGTTCTTGGCCGGCGGGTTCTATTTTTTCGTTCTCAACGACATGGGATATTCGGTGGTGATCCGAATAGGCGCCGTGATCTTCATGCTCTATCTCGGCATCAAGGCGCCGGAAATCTACCTGAAAAACGTCGCGTCCAAGCGGCAGTTCTCAATGCGGCGCGCGTTTCCCGACGCGCTCGATCTGATGCTGATATGCGTCGAATCCGGCATGTCCATCGAACATGCATTTCGGCGGGTGGCTTCGGAAATCGGTGAGCAGTCGATTCCGATGGCGGAGGAGCTGACGCTGACGACAGCTGAATTGTCGTTCCTGCCGGACCGGCGGCTTGCCTATGAAAATCTTGGCAAGCGCGCCAATGTCGACGCGATCCGTCAGGTCGTGACGGTTTTGAACCAGGCCGAAAAATATGGCACGCCGCTTGGGACCGCCTTGCGCGTAGTCTCGCAGGAAAGCCGCGACACGCGTATGAGCGAGGCAGAGAAAAAGGCAGCGGCCCTGCCACCGAAACTGACGGTTCCGATGATCATCTTCTTCCTTCCCGTGCTGTTCGCAGTCGTTCTCACCCCGGCAATCATCCAGGTTTCGCGCACGGTGGGGTGAGCGTCCTTTTTCAGGTCTGGAACAAACAAGAAGGGCCGCGCAATTTTGCGCGGCCCCTTTTTGCACGTGTGAAGGAAAAGCTCTGCAAAACGTCGCCTCGCCTCTGTGAGGCGCTGCGACAGACGGATGGTCTGTTCAGCGCGACGCGCTAGCCGGGCCTTTTCGCGGATGCTGCGTGTCCAGCTTCTGGATGTCGCGCCATGTGTCGGACTGGGCGATCATCTGGCGAATGGCCGCCACATTGGCGGCAGCTTCCTGCGCCGGGAGGTCGCGGCGGGAGACGGCTTCGGCTTCGCTGAACTTGCCCTGCAGCGCGAGCACGAGCGCGAAATTCTGGCGCACTCGCATGTCGGCCGCGGGCTGGTCCACAGCGCGCTGCATGGCCTGTTCCGCCGATCGCAGATCTTTCGCCAGCGCGTAGGACAGGCCGAGGTTCGAGAGCACGGAGGGCTGCTCAGGCACGATCTTGAGCGCGGCCTGGTAATATTCCTGGGCTGCGGCGTGGTTCCCCAACTGGTCTGCAACGGAGCCCTGCGCCGAGAGAATGGACCAGTTCGGGCGTTCTGGCGTGTGGGCGCGCGACAGCACGTCGGCGGCCTCCTGCCAGCGGCCGGCGTCGGCAAGGGCTTTGCCGTAGGCGCCGAGGACTTCCATGTCGTCGGGAAACTTCGCAGCAGCGCGCTGCAAAACGGCGGTTGCCTGTGAATATTGCGTGAGACGACGAAGCGCAGCGGCATAGGTCAGGGCTGCCGTCTTGTTGCCCGGATCCTGGTCGTATTTGCGGCCCCAAGTCTCGGCATAGGCGCGCAGGCTGGCATCGTCGGTCGGAGCCGTTACACTCGCTGGACGGATGGAGCCAGTCACATCCCCGATGCTCTTGCACGCGCCCAACGCCAGCGTAAGAGTGAGCGCCACGCACAAGCGCGCGGTCCTGGCTTGGGGATGGCTGCGTGGGAAGCTGTACATGAAAGCCGTCACTGACTGAGATACGTGGAGCAAACGTAAAGAATTAACCCTAAGTAACTGTTAACGCGGGCCGCCCGCCATTCGAGGTTTCCATGATGCCGTTGCTCGTCGCCCGTTCGTCTGACAAATCCATTCCAATCTCGCTCGTCACCGGCGACGATTGGCAGGCGCGCCAGAGCGAACTCGCGCCCATGGCTCTGACCTTCGCAAAGGCAAACGGATTCGAGCCCAAGGCTGGACGTCACTGCATCCTCCCGGATTCGGAGGGCGGGATCGGCGGCGTGCTTTTCGCGCTTGAGCCCGCAACGGCCCGCCACGTCGATCCGCTTCTGGCCGGAAAGCTCGTGACGCTGCTTCCTCCGGGCCTCTATCATTTTGATGGCGACTTCCCGGGCGGCGTCCCCGCCGCTGAACTGGCGGCCCTGGGCTGGTGTCTCTCCGCCTATCGTTTCACACGCTACAAGCCCCATGCCGGTGAATGGCCGCGTCTCGTCTGCCCCGAGGGTGTCGATCTCGCGCGCGTCCTGCGCCTGGCGGAGGGCGTGACGCTCGCCCGCGACCTCGTCAACACGCCCGCCAACGACATGGGACCCGGCGCGCTCGAAAAGGCCGTGCAAGATCTGGCCGCGCGCCACGGCGTCGCGTGCCGAACCATCCTCGGCGACGATCTGCTCGCGCAGAATTTCCCGCTGATCCACGCTGTCGGACGCGCGGCCGAAGAGGCGCCCCGCCTCGTCGAATTCTCCTGGGGGCCGGTGGATGCGCCCAAAGTGACGCTAGTCGGCAAAGGCGTCTGCTTCGACACCGGTGGCCTCGACATCAAGCCCTCGAGCGCCATGCTCCTGATGAAGAAGGACATGGCGGGCGCTGCCACCGCGCTCGCGCTCGCGCATATGATCATGGACGCCAACTTGCCGCTGCGCCTGCGCGTGCTGGTGCCGATCGTCGAGAATGCCATTGCCGGAAACGCCTTCCGCCCGGGCGACATTTATCCCAGCCGCAAGGGCCTGCATGTCGAGATTGGCAACACCGATGCGGAAGGACGCCTGATCCTCGCCGATGCGCTGGCGCTCGCAGCCGAGGAGAAGCCGGACCTGCTCTTCGATTTCGCGACGTTGACGGGAGCGGCGCGCGTCGCGCTCGGCCCCGATCTGCCGCCCTTCTACACGGACGACGACGCGCTCGCCGCGGAGATCGCGGGCGCGGGCACTCGCGTCCACGATCCAGTTTGGCGCATGCCGCTGTGGGAGCCCTACGACGCCATGCTCGACGGAAAGATTTCGCAGGTCAACAATGTATCGAACGGTCCCTTCGCCGGCTCGATCACAGCCGCGCTCTTCCTTCGCCGCTTCACGGAAGGCGCTGGCGCATGGGTGCATTTCGACATTTACGGCTGGATGCCGACAACCAAGCCCGGACGCCCCGAGGGCGGCGAGACGCAGACGGCGCGCCTTCTTTACGAGCTTCTCGAACGGCGCACGCAAAAACAGGCTTGAACGCAGGGCATCTACGCGCAAGATGGCGCACCAGCAAGGAACGGGGCGGTGATGCCAGTCGAGTTGAAGCCAGCGCAGGGTTTGAACCTGCTGCACGATATCGCCCTCGCCATGGTGCGTGAGACACGGCCCGATGGAATGGCCGATTTCACGCATCGTCAACTGGCGATCCTGTTGACGGTTTATCTCGAGCAGCCGCCGCACACCGTGCGCGGTCTCGCCCACAAGCTCGGCGTGACCAAGCCCGTCATCACTCGCGCGCTCGATTCCATGGGCAAGCAGGCCATCGTGGCGCGTCGACGCGACGAGACCGACAAGCGCAACGTCATCATCCAGCGCACCGTCAAGGGTGCGCTTTACGTCGAAAAGCTCGGCGACATGGTGGTGCAAAAGGCGAGCGACCTTCCCGTGCCGGACATCGGCCTGTGACCGGCTTCGATCCACGCCGCACGCCCGCTCGCGATGATCTCGCAGCCGCTCATCTGGCCGGCACCGTGACCGCGCCTCGCTATGTCGAGGGACTTCGCATGCGCGTCATCGATGAGGCGATCCCGCTGCGCGCGCGGCCGAGTCCCGATTGCAGCCTCGACACGCAGGTCCTGTTCGGCGAGGAGGTCGTGATCTACGACGTCGAGGAAGGTTGGGCCTGGGGCCAGATCTCCAGCGACGGCTACGTCGGCTACATGCCCGCGGATTCACTCGACGCGCTGCTCGTAGAGCCGACGCACCGCGTAATCGTGCCGCGCACATTTCTGTATCCCGGCCGCAGCATGAAAGCACCGGTGCTCGGCGCGCTTCCACTAGGCGCGCTCGTCGCCGTGACTGCGGTCAAAGGCGATTTCGCATTTCTGGCCGATGGCCGCTGCATCTGGTCGACGCATCTGGGCGCGCCCGATGCGCGTCTCCACGATTTCGTCGCCACCGCCGAACTCTATATCGGCGTGCCATATCTGTGGGGGGGCAAGACCTTTTCGGGACTCGATTGTTCAGGCCTCGTGCAGGTCGCCCTTCAGGCGTCGGGCCTGATCTCGCCACGCGACACCGACATGATGCAGGCGGAACTGGGCGTGCCCGTGCCGGAAGGCGCGGCCCTGCGCCGGGGCGATATCATCTTCTGGAAAGGTCATGTCGGCCTCATGCGGGACGAGGCGACACTGCTGCACGCAAACGGCCATCACATGCTGGTCGTATCCGAGCCGCTCGATGTCGCTCGCGCCCGCATCGCTGAAAAGAGCTTTGGTGCAGTGACTGCGATGCGCCGGCTGGAACCCTGAGCCTCAGCCCGCGACAATGCGTGCGAGCACCGGCGCGCGCGCATGCGCAGGCTCGTCTTCGATGGACAAAGCTGCCTGTACCGACGCAATGGCGCGCGCCGCCGCCGCCTCGTCCCGCGCATGCACGAAGGCCAGCGGGTCCCCCGCTTCGACAACCCCTCCAATTCCGCAGAGATCCGTGAAGCCGACGGCATGATCGACGATATCCTGCGCGCGCCTGCGTCCGCCGCCGAGTTCCACCACCGCGAGGCCGATGGCACGCGTCGCAATGCGCGTCACGAAACCGCCCGCAGGCGATGGCACGGGCCGGATCACGGGCGCTTGCGCCAGACAGGTTTCCGGCCGCTCTAGAAGATCGTGAGGGCCGCCCAGCGCGACCACCATGCGCGCGAAATGCTCCGCCGCCGCGCCGCCGTCGAGCGCCGCTTCGATGCGCCGCCGCCCGATGTCGAGATCGGCCACCAGGCCGCCGAGACGCAGCATCTCCGCCCCGAGCGCGACGACGATCTCCTGCACGCGCGGCTCTCTCTTCGCCCCCGTCAGATGTGCGATGGCATGAGCGGTCTCGACCGCGTTCCCCGCCGCGCTGGCGAGAGGCTGGTCCATGTCGGTCACGAGCGCCACGGTCGGCAGGCCCGCGCGCGTCGCGACATTCGCCAGCGAATGCGCGAGGTCCTGCGCCTCCGCCACGCTCTGCATGAAAGCACCCGAGCCGGTCTTGACGTCCATAACGAGACCATCGAGTCCGGCAGCGAGTTTCTTCGACAGGATGGACGCCGTGATCAGCGGAATGGATTCCACGGTGCCCGTGACGTCGCGGATGCCATAGAGCCTGCGGTCGGCGGGCGCGAGTTCCGCCGTCTGGCCGATGATCGCACAACCGACTTCACGCACGACACGCATCAGCCGGGCACGATCGGGCGTCGCATCGTAGCCGGGGATGGCTTCGAGCTTGTCCAGCGTGCCGCCGGTATGGCCCAGGCCCCGCCCTGAGATCATCGGCACGAAGCCGCCGCAGGCTGCCACGGCGGGCGCGAGGATGAGGCTGATGTTGTCGCCGACACCGCCCGTCGAATGCTTGTCGAGCACAGGGCCGCCGAGGCCGGCCTTCGACCAGTCGAGCACCACGCCCGACGCCATCATCGCCCGCGTCAGCGCGGCGCATTCGTCCGTGCTCATACCCTGGAAGAACACCGCCATGGCGAACGCCGCCGCCTGGCCCTCGGTGATATGTTCGCGCGTCAGGCCCTCTATGAAGGCCTCGATTTCCGATGGTTCCAGCGCATGGCCATCGCGTTTGCGGCGGATGATTTCCTGCGGAAGCCTCATGCGGGGCCTGCTGCGAGCGCTGCGAGGAGCGGATCGAGCAGACTGCTCGCGCCGAAGCGAAAGTGCTGCGGCGATACCCACCCCGGTCCCATGATCTCGTCGGCAAGTGCGAGATAGAGAGCGGCATCTTCGGGCGTCCGCAGGCCCCCGGATGCCTTGAAGCCGACCGGCCGCCCGCTCTCGCTGATACAGCCGAGCATGATACGCGCAGCCTCCGGCGTGGCCGACACCGCGGTCTTGCCGGTCGATGTCTTCAGGAAATGCGCGCCGGCCTCGATGGCGAGGCGACTCGCCTTGGCAATCGCGCCGGGATCGCGCAATTCGCCTGTCTCCAGAATGACCTTCAGCAACGTGCCGCGCGGCAGGCAGTCAACGACAGCGGCGATCATCTCGCGCGCGGGCTCCACGCGTCCGGCGAGGAAGGCGCGATACGGCATGACGAGGTCGATTTCGTTCGCCCCGTCCGACAGCGCTTCCTGCGCGTCCGACACCGCGCGTTCGACGTCTTCCCCGCCCGCTGGAAAGTTGATGACGGTGGCGAGCCTGATTGAAGAGCCGCGCAGCCCCGCGCGCATCCGGCTGACGAATTGCGGCCAGATGCAGAGCGCGGCGACACTCGGGGTGATGGAGAGGGCGCGCCGCATCAGCGCGTCCACCTGCTGCTCTGAACACGTGTCGGAGAGATCGGTCAGGTCGATGAGGGGAATGGCCCGGAGCGCCAGTGCGCGCGCATCGCTTGTCATGGATCCTCGTTCGAATGCAGAAGAAAGCCGTCCAGCAGCCGTTTCATCGCGCCGGCCCCAGCCGTCGCAACGCGCTTCGTCCCGGCGTGGTCGGGGTCTCCGCCCGCGAGCCCCGCGGCGAAATTGGTGACGAGCGAGAGCCCCGCAACGCGCAGGCCGAGCCGCCGCGCCAGAATGACTTCCGGCACAGTGGACATGCCCACGAGATCCGCGCCCAGACGCGCAGCCATGCGCACTTCCGCCGGCGTCTCGAAGGATGGCCCCGAGAACCACATGTAGACGCCCTCGCCGAGCGTGACATCCGCCCGCCGCGCAGCCGTTTTCAGTTGCGCCGCGAGACCGGCGTCATAGGCCTGCGTCATCGGCACGAAACGCGAGTCGCCGGTCGCGCCGATGAGCGGGTTCATGCCGCTGAAATTGATGTGATCGCTGATGAGCACCAGAGAGCCCGGCGCGAGATCGGGCCGCGTACTGCCCGAAGCGCTGGTGACGACGAGCTGGGTGACGCCGAGTTGCGCCAGCGCATCGAGGGCGCCGCTCATCGCCCGCGCATCTCCGCGCTCGTAATAATGAGCACGCCCCTGAAGCCACGCGACCAGCTTGCCGCCGCGACGGCTGAGCACGAGCTGGCCGGCATGGCCGGATACGTCGCTTTGGGGGAATCCTGGCAACTCGGCAAAGGGGATAGTCACGTCGCCGGGCTCGTCACCCGCCACGCAGCCGAGCCCCGTTCCCAGCACGATGGCGAGCTCCACAGGCGTCGCGCCGACAGCTGCGCGCACGCGGGCCACAGCCGTTGCGCAATCCGGCGTCATGGTTCCGCCGCTCGCGCGAGCAGATCGGGGCCAAAGGCGTGCGGAAGGAGGCCTTCGAGAACAAGACTCCGGCGTGCGCCCCCGGCGCATCCCGCATGGATGGCGGTCGTGGGTGCCCCGAATTCGCGAATGCGCTGGCGGCAGGCCCCGCAGGGCGTCACGGGGGTGTCGCCCGAGCCGAGCACCGCGATGGCTGCGATGCGCGTTTCGCCAGCCGCGATCATGGCTGCGATGGCGGCTTCCTCGGCGCAGGTGCCGGACGGGTAGGCGGCATTCTCGACATTGCAGCCGACATGCAGCCCGCCGCCCGCGCCGCGAATGGCGGCGCCTACCTTGAACTGCGAATAGGGCGCGTACGCGCGCTCGCGTACGGCGGCCGCCGCCTCGAACAAGGCGTCCACATCCAGCACCCCGGTGTCGCTCGTCATCGCTCGTCCTGTTCGCCCGAGGGCTGATGCCCGGCAGAATGCCACGTTGCACGCGCCCGCGCCAACACGACCGTGATCGGCGGGGCCGCCTTGAGCGTTTGCCTTGGCGCTCAGGCGTGCCACACTGGGTTTCTCTGTCGTCAGAAGGAGCGAGCCATGGCTTCTCCATTGCGCATGAAGCTCGCAGCTTGGCTGTTCTGGCCGACCGCCTGCCTCGCTGCCGCGCCCGCTTCCGCCCGGGACGGGGCGACGCAGGTCGATGCGGAGCTGGTTCTTGCCGTCGATATCTCCTACTCGATGGACACCGAGGAGCAGCGCCTCCAGCGCCACGGCTACATCGAAGCTCTGCGCTCGGAGCAGTTCCTCGGAGCCTTGAAAGCCGGTCCCTCGGGCCGCGTCGCCATCACTTATATGCAGTGGGCCTCCGAATACGATCAGGAGCCGCTCGTAGGTTGGTCGCTGGTCGATGGACCCGAAAGCGCCAGCGCCTTTGCCGACAAGCTCGCCGCCGCGCCATACCGGCGTGCGCAGCGCACCTCCATCTCGGGCGCAATCGACGGAGCCGCGAAACTCTTCGAAGGCAATGGGTTCGACAGCGCCCGCCAGGTCATCGACGTATCGGGCGACGGTCCTAACAACAGCGGACGCCCGGTGAACGAAGCTCGCGACGAAGCACTCGCCAGGGGCATCACGATCAACGGCCTGCCTCTGGTGGGCATCCGTCCGTACATCAGCCCGGCCGACATCAAGGACCTCGATCTCTATTATGAGGATTGCGTCATCGGTGGCTTCGATGCGTTTATGGTGCCGATACGCGATCAGCGCAGCTTCGTCGATGCGACACGCACGAAGCTGGTCCGCGAAATCGCGTCTCTCCCACGCGAGCCCGAAAGTCCAGCCTTGATCCGCATCGCCACCCGCACCCCGCGCATCTCCTGCCTGATCGGCGAAATTCTCTGGCGCAACAGGTGGGGCAATTGAAGCACGTCTTCCTTGTCCTGTGCCTGCTTCTGGGAGGTGCGCCGCAGGCTTGTGCCGATGCGCTGCCCACGCCGGCACCCATCGTGTCGGATTACGCGCGCATCCTGCCCGTGGTGGCGCCGCACGGCATGGTCGTCAGCCAGGAGGCGCTGGCCTCCCGCGTCGGTGTCGAGATCCTGCAACGCGGCGGCAATGCGGTGGACGCCGCGGTTGCGACCGGATTCGCTCTGGCCGTGACTTTGCCCCGAGCCGGAAACCTCGGCGGCGGCGGCTTCATGCTGGTTCATCTCGCGCATAAAAGGAAGACCATTGCCATCGACTATCGCGAGACCGCCCCCTCCGGTGCGA
>JAQGKD010000008.1 GCA_028290285.1 Hyphomicrobiales bacterium | reverse complement strand
GGCGGAGTGACCAGACCCGATCCCATCCCGAACTCGGCCGTCAAACGCTCCAGCGCCAATGGTACTATGTCTCAAGACCTGGGAGAGTAGGTCGCCGCCAGGCCTGCAAAACACGTGGAATGTCCTCTTTTCGTTTAGTTCAGCCCGACAGCGGCGAATTCGCGTTCGCCGCCTGTTGGCGCTTCCGGGGCGCAAGCTCCGAACACGGTTGGCGCGGGGTGGAGCAGCCCGGTAGCTCGTCAGGCTCATAACCTGAAGGTCACAGGTTCAAATCCTGTCCCCGCAACCAAATTCAAGCCGCCCTCCGGGGCGGCTTTTTTGTTGCCGAAAATCGCCCGCGCACCCGACAATTCACCCCCGTTCGCCGCTTTGCGCTTCCCACCCGCGGGCCGGGCGCGATAACATTGCGCAACGACCACACGGGGGAAACGCATGTCGCATGAAACGGCGCTCGCCGAAATCAGGGCCGCGCTTGGCGGCAAGGGGCTGGTGGAGGGCGAGGACCTCGCGCCGTTCGCGCAGGACATCCGCGGCGCCTACAAGGGCGAGGCGCTGATCGTCGCGCGGCCGCAATCCACCGAGGAAGTCGCCGCCGTGGTGCGGATCTGCGCCAAACATGGCTTGAAGATCGTCTCCCAGGGCGGCAACACGGGGCTCTGCGGCGGCGCGGTTCCGCGCGGCGGCGCGCCGAGCGTCATCCTGTCGCTGGCCCGCATGAACAAGATCCTGTCGGTCGATCCCGACCGTTACACGGTGACGGCGGAGGCGGGCGTCATCCTGCAGTCGATCCACGACGCCGCTGCGGACGTGAACCGCGCGTTTTCAATGGATTGGGGCGCGCGCGGGTCGGCCACCGTGGGCGGCGGCATCTCGACGAACGCCGGGGGAATCAACGTGCTGCGGTTCGGCAACACGCGCGACCAGGTGCTGGGCATCGAGGCCGTGCTGCCGGACGGGCGCATCTGGAACGGCTTGCGGGCGCTGCGCAAGGACTCCTCCGGCTACGACCTCAAGCACCTGTTCATCGGCGCCGAAGGAACCCTGGGCGTCGTCACCAAGGCGGTGCTGAAGCTGCATCCCCGGCCCGCCTACGAGCAAAGCATGTGGGCGTCGGTGACGGAGCTCGACCGGCTGATGGAATTGTTCGTGCTGGCGCGCAGCGTGGCCAGCGAGGGCCTCACGGCGTTCGAACTCGTGCCCGGCTACACGTACGAGAAGGCGCTGGCGCAATATCCCGTGCTGACGCGCCCGGTCCAGACCAAGGCGGAGTGGTACGTCATCGTGCGCTTCTCCGGCCAGCAGCCGGTGAGCGACAAGTTCGAAACGTTCTTCGAACAGGCCATGGAGGCCGGCCTCCTGACGGACGGCGCGCTCGCGCAGAACGTCGCGCAGGAGAACAACATCTGGAACCTGCGCGACGAAATTCCGCCGCTCAAGCTGATGAAGAGCAAGATGCTGAAATGGGACGCGTCCGTCCCGATCGACCGCATCGTGCCGTTCCTGGGCGAGGCGCAGCGCCGCGCCACCGCAATCCGCGACGACCTGCGGGTGATCGCCTTCGGGCACGTGGGCGACGGCAACCTTCACATGTCCATCTTCCCGGAGGGCGGGCAGCCTGGCGACGCCGCGTTCGACGCGCTTTGCAAGCGGATCGTGTCCGAAATCGACCAGCTGATCTGGAGCTATGGCGGCTCGATTTGCGCCGAACATGGCGTCGGGGTTGAGAACTACGAGCGCGTGAACGGCCAGAAGGACCCCATCGAGTTCGAGATGATGGCCGGCATCCGCCGCCTGTTCGATCCGCAAGGGCTGTTCAATCCCGGCAAGATGTTCGATCCCGAGCGTTATCTCCCGCACGCGGCCGAATAAGCCCTCCTCCCAGCAAGCGCCCACAAGCCCCGCCGCACCTCGCGGCGGGGCTTTTTTGCGTCTGAAAGAGCCCCGGCAACGCGCGGCTTGACATTCCCGGCGCTTCATGAAAAACGAACGACCGTTCTTTTATGAGCCTGAAAGCGGCCATGCCCAAGTTGTCCGACAAGCAGCAGCACGAGCGGCGCACGCGCATCCTGGACGCGGCGGAGCAGTGCTTCACCCGCGCAGGCTTTCATCGCACCACCATGCAGGACATCTGCAAGGCGGCGGGCGTCAGCCCGGGCGCCATCTACACGTGGTTCGATTCCAAGGAAGCGCTGATCGGCGGCATCACGGCGCGCAATCGCGACGAGGTGCTGGCCTCGTTCGCCGCCATGGCGACCGCGTCCGATTTCGTGGCCGGCATGGCCGCCACCCTCGAGGCGTGCGTGCTGAACCAGCCCCGGGCGAAGTCCGTATTGTGCCTGGAGATCGCCGCGGAGGCGACCCGCAATCCGGCCATCGCGGCCATGATGGCGACCTTCGACGACGCGGTTCGCACCTCGCTGGCCGACATCCTTTCCCGCGCGGTCGAGGAAGGCCGCATCAAGCCGCAGCTTCCGCTGCGCGATCTCATGCCGGCGATGAACGCCATCGCGGAGGGCATGTTCTGGCGCCGGGCCGTCGATCCCGCGTTTGACGCGGCGGGGGCGGGGCGGGCGTTCGTGGCGATGGTGAGCGCTGTGCTGCGGCCTACGGCGGCCGGAACTGCACAGAAGCCCGGGGACGCTCCGGGGTCGGCGGAACTGGCGGAGCAGGGGTCATGAAAAAGCTTGCGATCATTCTCGCGTCGATCGGCGCGGCCGCCGGGGCGACCTTCGTGGGATGGCAGGCGGGCGGCGCGCGCGCCGTGCCCACCCCCGCTCGGCAGGGCAACGCCCAGGCGGAGGCCAAGGCGCCGCCCGTCACCGTCGCGCCGGCGATCCGCGCGCCCATGGTGGAATCCGTCGCCGTGACGGGCACGCTCGTGCCGCGCACCGACGTGCTGGTCGGGCCAGAAATCGAAGGCCTGCGCATCGTGGAGGTTCTGGCCGACGAGGGCGACCGGGTCGAGAAAGGCGCAGTCCTCGTGCGGCTGCAACGGGACGTGCTGGACGCGCAACTCGCGCAATCGGACGCGGCGCTCGCCCGCTCGGAGGCCAGCATCGCGCAGGCGCAGAGCCAGATCGCGCAGGCGCAGGCGAACGCCGAATGGACGCGCGGCGACCTCGCCCGCAGCCAGTCTCTCCTGAAAGGGGGCGCGTCGACGCAGGCGCAGGTGGAGCAGAAGACCTCGGCGTCGACGTCCGCGCAGGCGCAGCTCCAGGCCGCCAAGGACGGGTTGCGGGCGGCCCAGGCCGAACGAAAGAGCATCGAGGCCCAGCGCCGCGAACTCATGGTGCGCGTCGAGCGCACGCAGGTGCGCACGCCCGCCGCCGGTCTTGTGGCGCGGCGGAACGCGAAGCTGGGCGCGGTCGCGTCCGCGGCCGGCGAGCCGCTCTTCCGCGTCATCGAAAACGGCGAGATTGAGCTGGAAGCTGAAATTCCCGAGGCGCGGCTGAGCGCCCTGCGTGAGGGGCAGCAGGCGTTCGTGACCCTGACGGACGGCGTGCGCGCGCCCGCCAGGGTGCGTCTCGTGTCGCCGGAGGTGGACCGGCTCACCCGGCTGGGGCGCGTGCGCATTTCCCTTGGGGCGCTGAAGGAGGCGCGCGTGGGCGCCTTCGCGCGCGGCGAGATCGAGGTGCGGCGCGGCGAGGCCGTGACGGTTCCGGCGAGCGCGCTCAACTATGATGCGGAAGGCGCCAGCGTGCTGGTGGCCGATTCGGGGCTCGTGCGCAGCCGCCGCGTGACCCTCGGGGCGCTCGACGGCGGGCGCGCGGAAATCCGGCAGGGCGTCAAGGAGGGCGAGGAGGTCGTGGTGCGCGCGGGCGCGTTCCTGCGCGACGGCGACGCGGTGACGCCGGTGCAGATGCGCGCGGAGGCGCGCTGATGTCCTGGAACATCTCCGGCTGGGCGATCCGCAAGCCCGTTCCCTCGCTGGTGCTCTTTGCGGTGCTGATCGCCCTCGGGCTGTTCTCGTTCTCGCGCCTGTCGATCACGCGCTTTCCCAACGTCGACATCCCGATCGTCTCGGTGAACGTGACCCAGCAGGGCGCGGCGCCCTCCGAGATCGAGACGCAGGTCACCAAGAAGATCGAGGACGCGGTGGCGGGCGTCAGCGGCGTCAAGCGCGTCGTCTCCTCCATTTCCGACAGCCTCTCGTCCACCACGGTCGAATTCCGCCTCGAGGTGAATTCGGACCGCGCGCTGAACAACGTGAAGGACGCCGTCGCGAAGGTGCGGGCGGAGCTGCCGCGCACCATCGAAGAGCCGATCATCCAGCGCCTAGACATCGCCGGCTTGCCCATCGTCACCTACGCGGTGTCCTCGCCGGGCATGACGCTGGAAGAACTCTCGTGGTTCGTGGACGACGTGGCGGCCCGCGCCCTGCAGGGGCTGCGCGGCGTCGGCCAGGTGCAGCGCATCGGCGGCGTCGACCGCGAGATCAAGGTGGAGCTGGATCCCGACCGCCTGCTGTCGCTGGGCGTCACGGCCGGCGAGGTCAGCCGCCAGTTGCGCGCCACCAACGTGGACGTCGGCGGCGGGCGCGCGGAAGTCGCCGGGCAGGAGCAGACGATCCGCACGCTGGGCGGCGGCAAGAGCGTCGCGGACGTGGCCGACGCCAGCATCGCGCTGAGCGGCGGGCGCCGCGTGCGCCTGGCCGACCTTGCGACGATCACCGACGCAGCCGCCGAGCAGAGGCGCTTCGCCCGGCAGGACGGGCGACCCGTGGTGGCGTTCGGCATCGTGCGCAGCACCGGGGCGAGCGACGCCACGGTGGCGGCCGCGGTGGCGTCGAAGGTGGAGACCATCCGCAAGCAGAACCCGAAGGTCTCCATCGACCTCATCGACACCTATGTCGACTACACGCTGGGCAATTACGAATCGGCCATGCACACCCTCGTGGAGGGCGCGCTGCTGTCGATCCTCGTGGTGTTCATCTTCCTGCGCGACATGCGCGCGACCCTCATCACGGCGCTGGCGCTGCCCCTGTCGGTGATCCCGACGTTCTGGGCGCTGGACATGATGGGCTTCTCGCTGAACCTCGTCAGCCTGCTGGCGCTGACCCTCGCGACAGGCATTCTCGTCGACGACGCCATCGTGGAGATCGAGAACATCGTGCGCCACATGCACATGGGCAAATCCCCGTGGCGCGCTGCGCTGGACGCCGCCGACGAGATCGGCCTCGCCGTCATGGCCATCACGGCGACCATCGTGGCGGTGTTCGCGCCCGTGAGCTTCATGGGCGGAATCGCGGGGCAATATTTCAAGCAGTTCGGCCTCACGGTTGCGGTGGCGGTGATCTTCTCGCTGCTGGTGGCGCGGCTCATCACGCCGCTGCTGGCGGCCTATTTCCTGAAAGCCCATCCGGAGGTCGAGCGGCCCGAAGGCTGGATCATGCGCACGTATACGCGCGTGATCGGCGCCACCGTGCGGCATCGGTTCCTCACGGTCCTCGCGGGCGTGCTGATCTTCGCAGGCTCCATCCAGGCGACCAAGCTCCTGCCGTCCGGCTTCCTGCCGGGCGAGGACGTCGCGCGCCTGCTGCTGGCCATCGAACTGCCGCCGGGCTCGCGCGTGGAGGACACGATGCGCGTCACCGACGAGATCACGACGCGGCTGCGCAAGCGCGACGACGTGCGCTCGGTGTTCGTGGACGGCGGACGCATCGGCCTTGGGGCGGCGGAAGTCCGCAAGGCGCAGGTGGTCGTGAACCTCGTGCACAAGAGCAAGCGCCACATCACCCAGAAGGAGATCCAGGGCGAGATCGGCCGCGAGGTCGCGACCATTCCGGACATCCGCAGCTGGTTCCTCAACGACAACGGCCAGCGCGCCGTCTCGCTGGGCGTCTCGGGCGCCGACACCGAAGCGGTGGAACGCGTGGGCGCTGAACTCGCGAGCCAGATGAAGCGGCTGACGCTGATCTCGAACGTGGTCAGCACGGCCGCGCTGGACCGGCCGGAAATCCGCATAACCCCGCGTAGCGACAAGGCGTCGGAACTGGGCGTCTCCACCGACGCGCTGGCCGAAGCCATCCGGGTCGCCACCATAGGCGACGTGGACGCCAACCTTGCGCGGTTCAACGCAGGCAACCGCCTCGTGCCGATCCGCGTGGCCCTGAAGCGTCCGGCGCGCGCCGACATCGACACCCTGGGCGCCCTGCGGGTGGCGAGCGCGCGCGGCGGCTCGGTGCCGCTGTCCTCCGTCGCCGACGTGTCGTTCGGCCAGGGACCGGCGAGCATCTCCCGTTACGATCGACAGCGCCGGATCGCCGTGGAGGCGGACCTCACCGGCACGGACGCGCTCGGGGAGGCCTTGCAGGCGATCTACGCGCTGCCTGCGGCGCAGAACCTGCCGGCGGGCGTGACGTTGCAGGAATCGGGCGACGCGGAAGTCATGCAGGAGGTGTTCCAGGGCTTCGCGCAGGCCATGGGCGCGGGCGTCATGATGGTGCTGGCGGTGCTGATCCTGCTGTTCAGCAGCGTGTTGCAACCGATCACCATCCTGTTGTCGCTGCCGCTTTCCGTGGGCGGCGTCATTCTCGCGCTGCTCATCACTGGCAAGGCGGTGTCCATGCCGGTGGTGATCGGCATCCTGATGCTGATGGGCATCGTGACCAAGAACGCCATCATGCTGGTGGACTTCGCCATCGAGCAGGTGGCGCACGGCATGGACCGCACCGAGGCCATCATCGACGCGGGCCGCAAGCGCGCCCGCCCCATCGTGATGACCACCATCGCGATGGTGGCCGGCATGATCCCGTCCGCGATGGGCTTTGGCGACGGCGGCGAATTCCGCTCGCCCATGGCCATCGGGGTGGTGGGCGGGCTGATCGTCTCCACCGTGCTGTCGCTGGTGTTCGTTCCGGCGGCCTATACGCTCATGGACGATCTGGGCGGCCTCGCGGGGCGCCTGTTCTCCAGGGCGGTCGGGCCCCGCGTGGACAGCGCGGAGCCACATAAGGCGCCTGCGCCGGGCGAATGAAGCCCGGCGGCGGGCGTCGTCGCCGTCGTCAGATTCGCTTCAGCCCCAGGGGTTTGCCGTCCTTCTTGAGCCACGATCCGTCGGGCTGCAATTCAAGCTGCGCCTTGTGGCCCTTGCGGGCGGTGAGCGATAGGTGGCCGCGCTCCAGCGTCCAGGCGATGGGGTCGAAGATCACGATGCCCTGGTCGCGGCACGCGGGCGCGAGTTGCGCGCGATAGCCGCGGGCGCGCGAATCCATCGACAGGGTGACCATGCAGCCGGTGTCCTTGCCTTCGGCGCGCAGCACCGCATATCGGCCCGCGACGTCGCGGGCGCTCGCGGCCCCTGCCGCCGCGGCGGCCTTGCGGGCAGCGGCGGGGCTCGCCTGCCGCGTCTCCTGCGCCAGCGCGGGCGCGGCGCCCAAAGCCAATGACAGGACGCAGGCCGCGAGAGCGCCTCGGGTCGACGTTGAAATCCTGCATGGGCTCATAACGGACATGGCGAAATCCCTCCTGCTCAAAAAAATCCGGGCGCCTGCGCGGCTCCCGGCGGCGCGTCACTCTGCCTGTTTTAGCGGCCGCCGCCAAGGCGTCTCGGCGACGGGCGTACTCAGGTCGCCGCCGTCCGCCCAGGCGAACAGGTTGTCGATCACCAGCCGGTTCATGGCGTCGCGCGTCGCCTGCGAGGCGGAGCCCACATGGGGCAGCAGGACGACGTGCTCCATGTCGATCAGCGCCTGCGGCACGCTGGGTTCCTCGGCGAACACGTCGAGCCCGGCGGTGAGGATCGCGCCCGTCCGCAGGGCTTCGATCAGCGCCTGTTCGTCCACGATGGTCCCGCGCGCGATGTTGACGAGGACGCCGTTCGGGCCCAGCGCCTCCAGCACGTCCTTGCCCACCAGCCCGCGCGTCGCGGGGCCGCCGGGCGCCACGACCATCAGGATGTCGCAGTCGCGCGCCATGTCCAGCAGGCTGGCGTAATAGCGGTAAGGCGCGTCCTCGACCGGCTTGCGGTTGTGGTAGACGACCTGCACCCCGAACGCCTCCGCGCGGCGCGCGATCGCCTGTCCGATGCGCCCCAGGCCCAGCACCCCCATGGTGCGCCCGCGCAGCGAGGCGGTGAGTTCGAACTGGCCCTTCAGCCACTTGCCATCGCGCAGGAAGCGTTCCGCGCGCGGGAACTGGCGCACCGCGTTGAGCAGCAGGCCGAAGGCCGTGTCTGCGGTTTCCTCCGTCAGCACGTCGGGCGTGTTGGTGACGCTGACGCCGTGCGCGCTCGCGTAGGCGGCGTCCACGTTGTCGTAGCCGACGCCGAGGTTCGCGACGATCTCGAGCCTCGGCAGCTTCTCCATCAGGCTGGCGGTGATGGGATAGCTGACGTCCTCGACAAGGATCGGAACGCCCGTGGCGATGGCGCGCACATGGGGCGCCGCCGCCGCCAGCGCCGCGTCCTTGTCTTGCGCCTCGTACAGGCGGTGAACCACGAAGCGCTGTTCGAGCGCGTCGAGGATCAGCCGGGGCAGGGGCGTGGGCATGAGAATGTGGACGTCGGCCAATTCGCTCACTCGCTTTGCTGGTTTCAGCGCTTCTCGACGCCCGCCTTCACGATCACGTCGGACCATTTGGCGATGTCGTCGGCCAGGCGCTTGCTGAGCTCCTCGGGCGTGCTGGGACGCGCGTCGATGCCCAGCTCCAGGGCGCGCTTCTTGGTGTCGGGATCGTTCAGCACGTCGCGCAGCGCTGCGTTCAGCGTCTCCACGATGGGCTTGGGCGTGTCGGCGTGCACGAAGAAGGCGTTCCACGACACCACGTCGAAGCCCGGCACGGTCTCGGCGACCGTGGGCAGGTTCGGCGTCACCGGGGAGCGCGTCGCGCCGGAGCTCGCCAGCGCGCGCATCTTGCCGTCCTCGATGTTGGTCTTCAGCGAGGCGTAGGAATCGATCATCACGTCGACGTCGCCGCGCATGGCCGACAGCAGCAGGTCCGGCGTGGTCTTGAAGGGCACGATGCGCGCGTCGATCCCGGCGGTGAACTTGAACAGCTCGCCCGTGAGGTTCTGGGTGCTGCCCACCACGACGGTGCCGATGTTCAGCGCGCCCGGCTTGTCCTTTGCGGCCTTCACGAGGTCCGCAAGCGTCTTGTAGGGCGTGTCCGCGCCGGTCGCGAAGACGAAGTCGAAATAGCCCATGGAGGACACGGGCGCGAACTGCTTGACGGGATCGAAGGGCAGCTTGTTGAACAGGCCGACGCTGACAGCGGTGCCGTTGGAGAACAGCGCGATGGTGTAGCCGTCCGCCGGCGCGCGCAGCACGTTCTGCGCCGCCGTGATGCCGCCCGCCGCCGGCTGGTTCTCGATGATGAAGCGCTGGCCGAGTTTCGCCCCCAGCTTCTCGCCGACGATGCGCGCGGTCACGTCCGCCACGCCCCCTGCGCCGAAGGGCACCACGACCTTGACGGGGGCGTCAGGGTATTTGGCCTGCGCGAACGCGGGTGCGGCCAGAAGGCTCAAGGCCACGGCGGCGCCCGTCAGGGCGTAAAGCGGATTGGTCAGTCCGGTCATTCGCATGTCCTCTTCCCTTCCTTTGGCGCCCTTGGGAGCGTCGCGTCAGCTTGGCGCGCATGGTGCACGAAACGGGCGGCGCTTCAATCGGGCTGCGCGGCCTATCGGGTCTCGCTGTCGTGCCAGCGGCCCAGCAGCGCCTTGGACAACACCGAAAACAGCACAAAGATCGCCACGCCGGTGAGCGACACCAGCGCCAGCGCCGCGAACATGCGCGGCACGTTGAGCCGGTAGCCCGCCTCCACGATGCGGAACGCGAGGCCCGCGCCCCGCCCCGCCGCCCCGGCGGCGATCTCGGCCACGATGGCGCCGATGAGCGCCAGCCCGCCGCCGATGCGCAGCCCGCCGAGGAAATACGGCAGGGCGGACGGCAGGCGCAGCAGGCGCAATTGCTGCCAGCGCGTGGCGCCGTAGAGTTCATAGAGCTCCACCAGGTTGCGGTCCGCCGACCGCAGGCCCAGCACGGCGTTGGACAGAACGGGGAAGAACGCCACGATGAACGCGCACACGAGCACGGCCGTCCCGGCCTCCAGGTAGACCAGCAGCAGCGGCGCGATGGCGATGATGGGCGTGACCTGCAACACCACCGCGAAGGGGAACAGCGAGCGCTCCACCCAGCGCCAGCGGGCGAACAGCAAGGCGAGCGCAAGTCCCCCGGCGCCCGCCAGGAACAGCGCCGTGAAGGTGGTTTTCAGCGTCACCCACAAGGCGCTCGAGAGCACCGGCCAGTCGCTGCGCAGCGTCGCGCCGATGAGGCTGGGGCTCGGCAGGATGTAGGGCGGGATCTCGCGAACCCGCACCAGGATTTCCCACGCGACAAGCGCGGCGCAGAAGACCAGCGCGGGCGCGAGGGCCTCGGCGGCGCGGCGCAGCGCGGGCGGCGAGGCGCGCGTCATGGCGCGCCCTCAAGGGCGCTGGCCCGCTCGAGCGCCGCGGAGGCGTCCCGGCAGACGGCCGCGAAGACCGGCGAGGCGCGAAAGTCCGCCGTGCGCGCCAGCGGTTCGGCGACGTCGATCTCCTGCGTCACCCGCCCGGGACGGGCGCCGAAGACCGCGATGCGCGAGGACAGGTAGGCGCTTTCGAACACCGAATGGGTGACGAACACGACGGTCGCCGAAAGCTCCTCGCGCAGCCGCAGCAGGTCGTCGTTCAGCCGGAAGCGCGTGATCTCGTCGAGGGCCGCGAACGGCTCGTCCAGCAGCAGGATCGCGGGCCTGGTGGCGAGCGCGCGCGCGATGGACACGCGCATCTTCATGCCGCCGGAAAGCTCGCCCGGGTAGGCGTGTTCGAATCCCGCCAGACCCACCAGGGCGAGCGCGCTCATGATGTGCGGCATGGCGGCCGCGCGGGCCGTTCCGCGCAGGCGCAGGGGCAGCCACACGTTGTCCGCCACGCTCGCCCACGGCATAAGGGTCGGCTCCTGGAAGACGAAGCCCAGCTCCGGCCGACGCCCGCCGCGCCACGTGACGCTGCCCGCGCTGGGGGCCGCGAGGCCCGCGATGAGGCGCAGGGCCGTGGACTTGCCGCAGCCCGACGGGCCCAGCAGGCTGAGGAACTCGCCTTCGCGCACGACAAGGTCGAGCCCGTCGAGCGCCATCGTGCCGGTGTCGAAGGTCTTGCGCACGCCCTGCAGCGTCACGAGCGGAGCGGCGGCGCGCACGGATGGCGCGTGCGCCGAAGCGCTCAATTTTTCGGCCTCAGCTCCACGCCCACGCCCTTGTTGACGAAGCGCAGCGTGTAGCCTTTCGAGATGTCGAGGCCGGGCTTCACCACGCCGGCCTTGGCCATCTTGGCGTAGAAGCTGGCGATGCGCTCGTCCGTCATCGCCCCGATGCCCTTCGTGAGCGAATCGCCCGAATCCACGATGCCGTACTCCTTCATCTTCTCGATCGAGAAGGCGATCTGGGCGTCGGTCATGTCGGGGTTCTCGCGCTTGATGAGCGCGTTGGCGGCCTTGTTGTCGCCGTAGAGGTAATTGGCCCAGCCGATCGCGGAGGCGTCCACGAAGCGCTGCACCAGATCGGGCTGTTTCTCCACCGTGTCGCGGCGGGCCTCGATCAGCGTGGAATAGGTGTCGAAGCCGTAGTCCGCGGCCAGGAACACGTTGGGCTTGAACTTGCCGGCCTGCTCCACCGCGAAGGGCTCGGATGTGAGATAGCCCTGCTGGATCGACTTCCTGTCGGCGATGAACGGCGCCGGGTTGAACGCGTAGGGCTTCACGTTCTCGTCGCGAAACCCGTATTCCTGCTTCAGCCACTGGAAGATGTTGGCGAGGGTTTCGGAGCCCACGAAGGCCGTCGCCTTGTTGAGGTCCCGCCACGTGTCCAGCCCCTGTCCGGGATGGGACATGAAGACGAACGGATCTTTCTGGAACATGGAGGCGACCGCCACCACGGGAATGTTCTGCTCGACCGAGGTGAACGTCGGGATCAGGTTGGCGGACATGTAGAAGTCCACCTTGCCGGCCACCAGCAGCAGCCGGTTGTTGGCTTGGGGCCCGCCCGGCATGATGCGCACGTCGAGTCCGTACTTGGCGTAGGTGCCGTCCGCCACCGCCTGGTAATGGCCGCCGTGCTCGGGCTCGGGCAGCCAGTTGGTCGCGAAGACGACCGGCGTGCGCCCCTGGGCGAACACGGGGCTTGCCAGGAGGCCGCTCGCGAAGGCGAACGCCGCAGCCAGAATCACGTTTGAACGCTTCACGGTTCCTCCTTCGGCCGATGCGGGCCCTCAGGGTTTGGGGACAGGCGAGCAGGACCGCAGGTTCGCGGGCCCCGGATCGCGCCTCAGAAGTTATACACCTTCCACGACCAGCTCCACGTCTCCGTCAGCACGCGGCCGGCGCTGCGCAGGAAGCACGTCATGGTGGTGGTGGCCTCGGGGTGCAATTCCACGTCGATCATGACCCGGAACCCCTTGATGGCGGGGTTGGGCACGAGGAACGTGCGCAACAGCTTGCCCTTGCCGACGGCGGCGACGATCTCGACAAGGTTCGGCTGGGCGAGGTAATAGGCCATGTCGCCTTCGGCGAAATCCACCAGGAAGCGGCGCGTGTTGGCGCGCTGCGCTTCGGCCGAGCCCAGCGCGAACGCGGGCGCGGAGAACGTGTTGATGGTGCGTCCCAGCCTGTGCAGCTCGGCGCCGTCCGTCAGCGAGCGGATGCGGTAAGCGAAATTGAACGGCTTGCCGGGCTCCAGCGTCTTGTTGGGCACGAAGGCGACGATGACGTTGTCGAACGTCTCGTCCTTGGTGGCCAGCTCGATCAGTTCGACCCGGCCCTCGCCCCACTTGCCGGTCGGCTCGATCCAGTAGCTGGGGCGCTCCTCGTAATTCAATTCGATGTCCTGGTAGTGCTCGAAGCGCCGGTCGCGCTGCATCAGCCCGAAGCCGCGCAGGTCGTTGGCGTCGTAGTTGTGCACCTCCTGCACGAGCGGGTTGCGCAGCGGGCGCCAGATCCACTCGCCCTTCTCGGTGTTGACCAGCAGGCCGTCGGAATCG
This sequence comes from Hyphomicrobiales bacterium, assembly GCA_028290285.1. GTDB lineage: Bacteria > Pseudomonadota > Alphaproteobacteria > Rhizobiales > Beijerinckiaceae > Terripilifer. The sequence continues at coordinate 198,183 of JAQGKD010000008.1, read as the reverse complement.
TGCAGCTCGGCGCGGAACTCGTCGTACTTGTTGCGGTCGTTCAGGTGGCGGTCGTTCTCGCCCAGGAAGTACATGGAGGTGAGCGGCGCCATGCCGACCAGCGACAGGGGCGTGCGGGGGAAAATCGTCGCCTCGATCTCGACCGGCGTCTCCGGACCGGGGCGGAACACGAACCGGTAGGCGCCAGCCACCGAAGGCGAGTCCAGAAGCGCGTAGATGGTGATCGCATCGGCGGCGCTGTCGGGCGTGTCGATCCAGAACTCGCGGAAGAAGGGAAACTCCTCCTTGTTGTCGAGCAGGCCGGTGCCCAGCGCCAGCCCGCGGGCCGACAGGCCGTATTTCTGGCCGCGGCCCAGCCAGCGGAAATAGCTCGAGCCGATGAAGGAGAGCAGTTCGTCGGAGCCGCGCGGATCGTTGAGCGGAAAATGAATGCGGAAGCCCGCAAAGCCCATGTTGACCGGCAGCGGCTTGTCAAAGCGCGCGCGGCCGTAGTCGAACAGGCTGGCCGTGTAGGGGATGGGGGTCGCGACGCCGTCGCGGATCGTGTTGATCGTGACGGGCTTCAGGAACAGATGGCCCAGGTGGAAAAGCTGGAGCCGGAACTTGCCGCCGGCGGTTCCCAGCATGGACTTGTCCGGCCGGAAGCGGATGTCGCGCCACGAATCGAAGTCGAGCCTGGTCAACTGCTCGGGCAGGGGCTGCACGGCGCCGTCATAGGGCGCGGCGGAGATTTCGCGGGCGCGCCGCACCACGTCGTCGTACCCGAAGGCTGGCGGGGGCGCGGCGGGGCGGGGAGCGGCGTTCTGCACAGGCTGGGCCAGGACAGGCGTTCCGGCCGCGTAAACGGCGAAACCGGCAAGAAGCGAGCGACGGTCGAAGGCGGGCATGGCGCAGTTCCGGCTTGAGCCCCGGCGGACGCCGGCAGCATGAGGTAATCAGGTTCTTGGCGGTCGGCAAGTTGCCGCGCCTCCCTGGGTCAGTCGGGCGCATGACTGGGTCATGACATGGTAAACGTGGCGGGCCGGAGGCGGCCGGGGGGCGCTTGAGCAAAGCTTTGGCGGCCCCGCAGGATGCGCGCGCGCAACACCGGGGGGATTTGAACGGGCTTTTTGTGCGTAAGGGCAAATTAACGCTTGATATGCCGGCGCGTTTGCATATGTTCCGCCTTGCCCAAATCGCACGTGCCTGTGGTCGTGTGTCGGTTGGCGGGGATCCGGACAAGAGGCCGGTCACTCGTCAGTAAAAAACCGGCAGCCGGAGCGAACCGGCGAACCCCGCCAAACGGGGGACGCGACTTAAAGCAACGACGGACCGGGCTTTTTCGTCTCTGTCGGCCCTCCAAAGGCCGGCGTACCGAAGAGGCTTGTCTTTCTTGCCGGGCGTGCGGAGGGGAGCTCATCCCATTCCAAGCGAAGGCCACCACACCTTGGACAGCAGTGCTGCATCCGCAGTTCTGCTTGCCGGGGTCGACGTGTCCACGGCGCAGCACCCGATCGCGTGTTCGTCTGGCTGAACTTTCAGCCGGCGCGCTTTCGATCATGGTTGGCGGGTCAACTGACCTCTCGCGTCTCCAAAGCGCGGGCAGGTTCAGCATCGCCACCCCCCGAAGCCGTTTTTGCTCTGGCGCGGAGTACCCGCGCCCTTCGAAGGGATGCCGCGATGACCGACCGTATCATCGAATTTCTGCGTGACCGACGCCAGAATGGTCTGGACGATGGACCGTGCATGGTCCTGGACCTCGACGTCGTGCGCGACAATTACACCAGCTTCGCCCGGGCGTTGCCTGACACGCGCGTGTTCTACGCCGTAAAGGCCAACCCGGCGCCGGAAGTGCTCGAGCTGCTCGCGCGCCTCGGCTCGTGCTTCGACACGGCCTCGGTGGTCGAGATCCAGCAGGCGCTCGCCGCCGGCGCTACGCCCGATCGCCTGAGCTATGGCAATACGATCAAGAAGGAGCGCGACATCGCGCGGGCTTACGAGCTCGGCGTGCGTCTCTTCGCGGTCGATTGCGAAGCCGAGGTCGAGAAGATCGCGCGCGCCGCTCCCGGTTCGCGTGTCTTCTGCCGCATCCTCTGCGCAGGCGAGGGCGCTGAATGGCCGCTGTCGCGCAAGTTCGGCTGCGTTCCCGAAATGGCGGGACGCGTGCTCGAACATGCTCATCGGCTCGGGCTCGTCGCCCACGGCCTGTCGTTCCACGTCGGATCGCAGCAGCGCAACCCGCGTATGTGGGACAGCGCCCTGAAGTCCTCGGCCGCGATCTTCCGGGATCTCGCCGAGCGCGGCATCCATCTCCAGATGGTCAATCTGGGCGGTGGCTTCCCGACGAAGTACCTCAAGGACGTGCCGGCGGTGAAAGCCTACGGACAGGCCATCTTCAGGAGCCTGCGCAAGCATTTCGGCAACCGCATTCCGGAGACGATCATCGAGCCGGGTCGCGGCATGGTCGGCAATGCCGGACTGATCGAAGCCGAAGTCGTGCTCATCTCCAAGAAGGCCGACGACGACAAGGTGAAGTGGGTCTATCTCGACATCGGCAAGTTCAACGGTCTCGCCGAGACGATGGACGAGGCGATCCGTTATCCGATCCGCACCGAGTTCGACGGTGACGAGACGATGGCCTGCGTGCTCGCCGGTCCGACCTGCGATTCGGTCGACGTGCTCTACGAGAAGGACCCCTATTTCCTTCCCGTCAGTCTGGAGATCGGCTCGAAAGTGCTGATCGAGGGAACCGGAGCCTATACGACGACCTATTCGGCCGTCGGGTTCAACGGCTTCCCGCCGCTCAAATCCTACGTGATCTGAGCCCGTTGCTGCCTCTCCCCCGCAAGGGAGGGGCAACCCAGCACCCCCAACAGTCCCGGACGGCCGGCGCGTTACGCGCTCGGTGCGAGGGTCGTCTGCAAGCCTCAAGGAGGCCGCGATGACCTATGTCTCGAATGATCACTTCACCGGTCGCCCCGTTTCTTTCGTTCTCGGCCAACCGCTGGTGCGCGACGAACTCGTGATTTCGCAGGAGCGCGCGAGCGACGTGCCCGCACGGGAGCGCCTGCTCGACGCCGCCTTTGGTCCGGCGCGGTTCGCGAAGACCTGCGAGCGCCTGCGTGCGGGCAGGGCTCCCGCGAACGGTCTCGCACTGGTCGCCCATGTGGACGGCGAGTTGGCCGGCACGATTCGGTTCTGGCATGTGCAGGCGGGCGGCGTTCCCGCGCTCCTGCTCGGGCCGGTGGCGGTCGACGAGACTCAGCGTTCGCTTGGAATCGGCCGCAAGCTGATCGCGGAGGGGCTCTTTCGCGCGGTGCAGGCGGGCCACAGGGCAGTGCTGCTCGTGGGCGATGCCCCTTATTACAACCGCTTCGGCTTCGAGCGCGCCACGACGCGAGGTCTCGACCTGCCGGGTCCCGTGGACGAGGCGCGGTTTCTCGGGCTCGAACTCTCGACGGGGGTGCTCGCCGAGGCGCGCGGTCTCGTGGTGGCGAGCGGCGCCCGCCTTTCGCGCCGGGCAATCTTGCCCATGGAAGCCAAGGCCATGCGCCGCGCCGCTTGACCTGTCCCTGCTGCTTTGCTTTCAACGCAGCCAATTCTGTTTTGAGCGTCGCGCCCCTGTCGTGGAGCGCGGCGCATCTGTCCCGATGTTTGAAAAAGTGGAGACTCCTATGTCGCAATGGCCCGTGCATGGCACGATTTCTGGTCCCATCGTCATGATCGGCTTCGGCTCGATCGGCCGGGGAACGCTGCCGCTCATCGAGCGCCATTTCGAATATGACAAGTCGCGCTTCACGGTGATCGACCCCGAGGACAAGGATCGCAGCCTGCTCGACGAGCGCGGCATCCGCTACGTCAAGGATTTCGTCACCCGCGAGAATTACATCGACCTGTTGAAGCCGTTGCTGACCGAAGGCCACGGCCAGGGCTTTCTCGTGAACCTTTCGGTCGAGGTCTCCTCCACCGACCTGATGCGCCTGTGCAATGAAATCGGCGTTCTCTATGTCGATACGGTCGCCGAGCCCTGGAAGGGTTTTTACACCGACGCCAGCCTCAGCGTGTCGCAGCGCTCGAACTATGCGCTCCGCCAGGCGGTGCTCGACCTGCGTACGGACATGCCCACGGGCCCCACGGCAGTCTCGTGCTGCGGCGCGAACCCCGGCATGGTGTCCTGGTTCGTGAAGCAGGCCCTGCTGAATGTCGCCGCCGATTGCGGCGTCGACCTGCCCGAGCCGCGTTCGCGCGAGGAATGGGCGCGTCTGGCGCAGGCCGCCGGCGTGAAGGGCATCCACATCGCCGAGCGCGACACGCAGCGTGCACGCGATCCCAAGCCCATGGGCATGTTCGTCAACACCTGGTCGGTCGAAGGCTTCGTATCCGAGGGATTGCAACCCTCCGAACTCGGCTGGGGCACGCATGAAAAGGCGCTGCCGCCGGAAGGTCGCGAACATGATTTCGGCAGCGGCGCCGCGATCTACCTGATGCGTCCGGGCGCCGGCACGCTGGTGCGCTCCTGGACCCCGACCGCACAGGCGCAGCACGGTTTTCTCGTGACGCATAACGAGTCGATCTCGATTGCCGACTACCTGACCGTGCGCGAGGACGGCAAGGCGGTGTATCGCCCGACCTGCCACTATGCCTATCACCCCGCCAACGACGCGGTTCTCTCGCTGCATGAAATGGCGGGCAGCGGCTGGCATCAGCAGAAGCAGTCCAAAATCCTCGAAGAGGACGAAATCGTCGACGGCATCGACGAACTCGGCGTGCTGCTCTACGGGCACAAGAAGAATGCCTATTGGTACGGCTCGCAGCTGTCGATCGAAGAGACGCGCCGCATTGCGCCATATCAGAACGCGACGGGGCTTCAGGTGACGAGCGCGGTTCTCGCCGGCATGGTCTGGGCGCTGGAAAATCCGCTCGAAGGCATCGTGGAGGCCGACGAAGTGGACTTCCATCGTTGCCTGGAAGTGCAGCGTCCGTATCTCGGCCCGGTCATCGGCGAATATACGAAGTGGACACCGCTGGACGATCGCGGCGTGCTCTTCCCCGAAGAACTCGACGAGGAAGATCCGTGGCAGTTCTCGAACGTCATCGTTCGTTGATTTAACGCGAAAGCCCTTCTCCCGGTGGGAGAAGGTGCCCGCGCGAGCGGGCGGATGAGGGGTTACGACCCCTCAGGACAAAGTGCACACCCCCTCATCAGTCTGCTCCGCAGACAGCTTCTCCCACTGGGAGAAGCGGGGCCGCGTTGGCTTCTTTTCAGAGCCACCCACGCCGCTTGAAATACAAGTAGGGAAATATCGCAGCCACGATCATCATCGTGATCGACAGTGGATAGCCGTAGTCCCAGTCGAGCTCGGGCATATGCTTGAAGTTCATGCCGTAGACCGAGGCGACCAGCGTCGGCGGCATCAGGCAGACGGCGGCGATCGAGAAGATCTTGATGATCTGGTTCTGCTCGAGGTTGATGAGACCCAGCGTCGCGTCGAGCAGGAACTGGATTTTTCCCGATTGATAGGACGCGTGGTCGCTGAGCGAGCCGACGTCGCGTTGCAGGATGCGCAGGCGCACGCGGCCTTCCTTGTTGGCCTTCTTGTCATTCTCGAAAACGGCCGTGTGATAGGTCGACAGCCTGTTGATGCTGACGAGGCTTTCGCGCACGAGGCCGAGCAGGTCGCCCTCCCGGCCGATACTCTCGATGACACGTTGCAGATCGCGTGTCTTGGAGGAGCGGCCGTGTTTGTGCTCGTTGCGGAAAACCTCGCGCGAAATCGCGTCGATCTTCACGCCGACGCGCTCCAGCGAATCCGCGATCCTGTCGATCAGGGCTTCCAGCAGGCCGAGCATGATCTGCTCGCCGGTGGCGCAGGTGACGAGACCGGGGCGCTGCGTGCGAATGGAATAATTCAGGAACGGTCGCGGCTCGGCGTAGCGCACGGTCACAAGTGTCGAGCCCTTCAGGATGAAGGTGATAGGCGTCGTCGTGGGCTCGTCGGTGTCGAGCTGGATGAGCCCGGTCATGGTCATGAATTCCGCGCCGTCCTCGTTGTAGAGGCGGGCAGAGACCTCGATCTCCTGCATTTCCTCGCGGGTCGGAATGGAAATGCCGACCTTCTCCTCGACGAAGCGATCTTCGGCGGGGGTCGGATTGTAGAGATCGATCCAGGGAATGGGGGCGTCGGGGACGCTTGGGTTTTCCGGGGCGGGCAGTTTCACGTCGAAGGGCGTGAGGTGGTCGTTTTCTCTGACATAAATGCGCAGCATGAGCGGGTCCCCGAGCCGAGGGCCGTCCGCTGGCCGCTCGTTCGTCCTGGCGTTGATCCTTGGGCGGGCCACCGCAGCCGCCAGGCAAATGCCCGCGCGACTCCCCGTGCAGGGACCCAGCGTCAGGCGTGACAGCTAGCCGGGAGGGCGTCAACCTCGGCCGTTATTCCGCGGCCAGCGGCGTGGCGTGAGGCTTGTGCAATTGTGCCAGGAGGCGCTGCCGTTCTGGTTCGACGCGCGCCAGATGGTTCGCACGCACAGGGCCGTACCCGCGGATTTTCTCCGGCAGGGAGGCGAGCGCCACAGACGTCGCATGGGTTCGCGGATCGAGGTTCTCTGCGACATCGTCGAGCAGTGCCACGTATTGCGTCAGACTGGCGCGCTCGGCCCGCCTGTCCGCCGTCAGCCCGAAGAGATCGAACGGCGTTCCGCGCAAGCGGCGCATGGCCGCGAGTGCACGCAGGAGGGGCTGCACCCACGGGCCGAACGTCCATTTGCGGGGCCGGGCGCCCCCTTTGGAACGCGAGAGCAGCGGCGGTGCGAAGTGGAATTCGAGCCGTGTCACGCCATCGAATTCCTCTGCGACTTTGCGAGCGAAGTTGCCGTCCGTGTAGAGCCGCGCGACCTCGTATTCGTCCTTCATGGCCATGAGCTTGAACAGGGTGCGCGCCACGGCTTCCGCCAGATCGGAACGGCCGGGCACGCGCCCGCTTTCGAGCTGCGCGATGCGCGTGACGGCGGCGACATATTTCTTCGCATAGGCGGCGTTCTGGTAATCGGCGAGAAATGCTGCGCGGCGCCTGACGATCTCGTCGAGCGTCTGCGGTGAGGGCGCGGCGGTCGGGCGTGCCGCCTGCACCAGGGGCCGGATGCGCTCGGGCTCGGCGGCGAGGCGACGTCCCCAGGAAAAGGCCGCCAGATTGAGGGCGACGGCCTCGCCATTGAGTTCGACGGCGCGGCGGATCGACTCTTCCGACAAGGGCACCAGCCCGCTCTGCCAGGCGTGCCCGAGCAGCAGCATGTTGGCGGCGATGGTCTGGCCGAAGAGTGCCGTGGACAAAGCGCCGGCATCGATGAACTGCGCCCCGTCGCCGGCCGCGTGCCGGATTGCGTCCATCAGTCCTTGCGTGGGCATGTGGAAATCGGGTTGTCGCGTGAATTCGCCCGGCAGCACTTCAGTCGTCGCCGCCAGCACATGGGTTCGGCCCTCGCGCATGCTGGCCAGCACCTTGCGCGATCCCGTCACGATGAGATCGCAGCCGAGCACGAGGTCCGCATCCTCGGAGGCGATGCGGATGGCGTGGATGTCGCCGGGCGTCGCGGCGAGGCGCACATGGCTTGCCACTGCGCCGCCTTTCTGGGCAAGGCCCGCCATGTCGATGACGCCGCAGCCGTGGCCGTCGAGATGGGCTGCCATGCCCAGCAATGCGCCGATGGTAACGACCCCCGTGCCGCCTGTGCCAGCGACCATGATGGCGTATGGTTTTGTGCCCAGCGCGGGAACGCGCGGGGCAGGCAGCGCGGGAAGGCCGGTCTCCTCGAGGACGGTCCGGGCGGCGGCTTTCGGCCTTGCGCCGTGCAGGGTCACGAAGGAGGGGCAGAAACCTTCCATGCAGGAGAAGTCGAAATTGCAGCTGGACTGATCAATGCGCCGCTTGCGGCCGAATTCGGTTTCGAGCGGCTGCACCGAAACGCAGTTCGACGCCACGCCGCAATCGCCGCAGCCTTCGCAAACCAGCTCGTTGATGACCACGCGCTTGCCGGGATCGGGCATCGTCCCGTGCTTGCGGCGGCGGCGTTTTTCGGCGGCGCAGGTTTGGTCGAAGAGGAGCACGCTGGTGCCATGCAGCTCCGACAATTCGCGCTGGACGGCATCGAGATGCGCGCGGGCATGGATGGTCGTGCCGCGTGGCCAGCCGATGTGGGCTGGGTATTTCGCGGGCTCGTCGGTCACCACCGCGATGCGGGTCACGCCTTCGGCCGCGACCTGACGTGCGATGCGGTCGACCGTGAGGCCGCCTTCGAGGCTCTGGCCGCCGGTCATGGCCACGGCATCGTTGAAGAGGATCTTGTAGGTGATGTCGACGCCGCTCGCGAGCGCGAAGCGGAGCGCCAGACTGCCGGAATGATTGTAGGTTCCGTCGCCGAGATTCTGGAAGACGTGGCGGCGTTTCGAGAAGGGCGCCTCGCCGATCCAGTTGGCGCCTTCGCCGCCCATCTGCGTGAAGCCTTCGGTCTCGCGGTCCATCCACTGCACCATGTAATGGCAGCCGATGCCCGCATAGGCGCGCGATCCCTCGGGCACGCGCGTCGAGGAATTGTGCGGACATCCCGAGCAGAAATAGGGCGTGCGCGCGGGCAGTTCCTCGATTTCGGTGCTGCGCTGCCGCGCCTCGCGCAAGGCCGTCACGCGGGCGGCGAGTTGCGAGTTGGGCGAGAAGGCCAGCAGCCTCTCGCCGATTGCGATGGCGATATCGTGGGGATCGAGCGCGCCCTTGACCGGGAAAAGCCAGGCGCCGTTTTCGTCCTTCTTGCCGACGATCGCCGGACGCTTGACGCTATCATAAAGCTCTTCGCGCAATTGCACTTCGATCAGCGCGCGCTTTTCCTCGACCACCATGACGAGGTCGAGGTTTCGCGCAAAGGCTTTCAGGCCTTCGGGCTCGATGGGCCACGGGCATGCGATCTTGTAGAGGCGCAGGCCGAGCGCCGCGCAGCGCGCTTCGTCGAGACCGAGATGATCGAGGGCCTGGCGCGTGTCGAGATAGGATTTGCCCACCGTCACGATGCCCATGCGCGGAGCCTTGCCGCCGTTGAAGACGATGCGGTCGAGCCGATTGGCGCGCAGCCATGCGACGACGGCATCGCGCTTGTGTTCCTGCAGGCGCGCTTCCTGCACGAGTACGGGGTCTCGCGGGCGGATGCCTAGGCCGCCGGGCGGGCGGGCATCGTGAGCGGGGATCCGCGGTTGCACATGACGTGCCGAGCCGTCCACGGAGGCACGGGATTCAATGGTTTCCTTCACGCATTTCAGGCCGACCCAGACGCTCGCGTAGCGTGACAAGGCCCAGCCGTAGAGGCCGTAATCGAGAATCTCCTGCACGCCGGCGGGATTGAGGATCGGCATCATCACGTCGACGAGATGGAATTCGGATTGATGCGCCGTGGTGGAGGATTCCGCCGTGTGGTCGTCACCCATCAGGGCGAGAACGCCGCCATTCGGGGAGGTGCCCGCGAGATTGGCGTGGCGGAAGACGTCGCCGGACCGGTCGATGCCGGGGCCTTTGCCGTACCAGAGCGCGAAAACGCCGTCGAAACGGCCTTCGCCGCGCATCTCGGCCTGTTGGGATCCCCAGACGGCGGTGGCGGCGAGGTCTTCGTTGAGACCGGGCTGGAACACGATGTCCTGGGGGGCCAGCCGGTCCTTCGCGCGCTGCAATTGCAGATCGAGGCCCCCGAGTGGCGAGCCGCGGTAGCCCGAGACGAAGCCCGCCGTGTTCAGGCCCGCCTCGCGGTCGCGCTGTTTCTGAAGAAGAAGCAGCCGGACAATGGCCTCCGTGCCCAGCAGATAGACGCGCTCTCGGAGCAGATCGTAATGATCGGCAATGCTCAGGATGCCGGGACCGGTGTCGTGGAGCTGATGCGTCATCGCCGCACTCCTTCCGGCCGGTGTCGAGAGCCGGGTCGAAGAAATATATGGTGATCCGGACGCTAAAGGTAAAGCGGCTGCGCCCTGCTTCGGCCGGACTTGCCGTTCATGTCACATTGGCATTTCGTGCGCTTACCGATTCGCCTGAGGTCGCTTCATCCATGCCATATTCGCGCGCGCTGATTTTCCTCGGGGCCTTCGCCAGTGTCTTCGGAGCGGCAAACGAGGCTTTGGCGCATCCGCATGTTTTCGTCGTGGTAAAGAGCGATGTGGTGTTCGATGCGCAGGGCAAGGTTTCCGGCATCCGCCACGCCTGGACCTTCGACGAAATGTACTCGGCCTTCGCGACCACCGGCCTCACGACCGACGGTTCGCCTGCGAGCGAGGCGCAGCTCAAGCCCATCGCCGAAACCAATGTCGGCGACCTCGCCGAATACAGCTATTTCACCGTGACGAAATCGCCGGGCCAGAAGGTCGAATTCGACAAGCCTGTCGACATCGGGATGAGCGAAGGTCCTGATAAGCTCGTCACATTGCGGTTCACGCTGCCGCTCAAACAGCCCGTCTCGGCGGGAAAGGTCCTGACCCTGCAGGTCTACGACCCCAGCTATTTCGTCTCATTCGATTTCGCCAAGAGCGATGCGGTGAAGCTGGTCTCGGCGCCCCCCGGCTGTTCGCTGAATGTCGTGCAGCCCAAGCCGCTGCAGGAGACGGAGGCGCAGAAATTATCTGAATCCTATTTCAGCGGACTTTCGCCGGGCAGCGATTTTGGCATCAAGCTCGCGAGCCGCGCCATCGTGGCCTGCCCGTGAGGATGCGCCGGGGCATCCTCCTCGCCGCGCTCGCGGTGGCGCTGTTGTTCGTCTTGCTGCATGGGCAGGACGCATTCGCGCAGGCGCGCAATCCGTTCAGCGTCGGCATATCGGAAGGCGGCGGCGCGGCCTCGGGGCTGACCGGTTTCATCCTCGCGCAGCAGCAGCGTTTCGACCTGATGATGCGGGCCTCCGTTCGCGCCATCCGAGCGGATACGTCGGCGGTCTGGGGGCTTCTCGCGCTTGCCTTCGCCTATGGCGTCTTTCATGCGGCGGGGCCGGGGCATGGAAAGGCGGTGCTCGCCTCCTATCTTGTCGCCAACGAGCGGGCCTTGAGGCGCGGGCTCGTTCTCGCCGGCCTGGCGGCCCTCTTGCAGGCGCTGGTCGCGCTGGTCATCGTCGGAGGCGCGACGCTGGTGCTCGGCGCGACTGCGCAGGGCATGCGCTCGACCGCGCAATGGGTGGAAATCGCGAGCTACGCGGCCATTGTCGCGCTCGGCCTCATGCTGGTGTTTCGCAAGGGGCGGGCGCTGATCGAAATCATGCGGGCGGTGCGCCCGCAGCCTGTCGGCGCGGCCGTGTCCAGCCGCTTTCTGTGCGTCGAGGCGGGCGCGCCCGGCCATGTCCACGGCGCCGATTGCGGGCACGTGCATATGCCCGATCCCGCCCTACTGGGCGCGGGGTTTTCGTGGCGCGGCGCGGGTTCGACGGTGGTCGCGGCGGGATTGCGCCCCTGTTCGGGCGCTATCCTCGTGCTGGTGTTCTCGGCCTCGCAGGGCATCTTTCTGGCCGGCGTCGGCGCGACCTTCGCGATGGCTCTGGGCACTGCCGCCACGACAGGTGCGCTGGCCGTCGCGGCTGTCTACGCAAAGGGCGTCGCGTTGCGCCTGACCGGCGGGCAAGGCCTGCGCGGCGCGCAGATCGTGCGCGGGCTGGAATTTTGCGCGGCTCTGGCCGTGCTGCTGCTGGGCCTCGGGCTGCTCACGGGCGTGTGGGCGGGTGGCGGGCTCTAGAGCCCGTCTGCCCCGCCGTCTGAGCGGGGATCGTGCGCGGCTTCGATGGTGCCGTCGCGATAGCGCACCAGCGCACCCGCATGGCCGAAGTCTTCGGAATAGGGCACGGCGGCCACCTCGACGCGATGGCCGACCTTTTCGAGATCGCGCAGCAGCGAGGGATCGAAGCGATCCTCAAAGCACAAGGCTGTGTCTGCCTCGCCCCACTTGCGCCCGAGCATGAAGCGGGGCGCGTCGATGGCTTCCGCGAGGCCCACGCCCCGTTCCCAGCGCGTCAGAACCTGCGCCTGGAACTGCGGCTGCCCGTCCCCGCCCATGCTGCCGTAGGACAGGACGCGACCGTCGTCATAAACCGCGAGGGCGGGGCTCAGCGTGTGGGGAGGACGGCGGCCCGGAGCCAGCGGATTGCGCGCGCGGGGATCGAGCGAGAAGGACGCGCCGCGATTTTGCAGCAGCACGCCCGTGCGGGGCAGCACGCACCCCGAGCCGTAGTCCGACCCGAGGGACTGAATGTAGGAGACGGCCAGACCCTTCGAATCGATCGCCCCCATCCAGACCGCCTCGCCGTCGCTCGGCGTGCCCAGCCAAGGGGCCGCCCTGCGCATCGAAATTTCGGCGGCCTCACGCGCCGGGATATTGCCGGTGAGGAAGGAGGCGGGATCATCGTCGAGCCAGTTGTGGTCAGTGCAGACCTGATCGCGGATGAGGAAGGCGCGCTTGGTTGCCTCGGCAAGCCCGTGGATGTGGTCGAAGCCGTCGCGCTTCTTGACGCCGAGCCGGTCGAAGATGCCGAGCAGGAGCAGCGAGGCGAGGCCTTGTGTCGGCGGCGGCGCATTGAAACAGGTCGCGCCGCCGATCCGCAGCTTGAGCGGCTGGCGCAGGAGGGCGCGATATTTTTCGAGATCTGCGCGCACGAGAGGCAGGCGGAGCTTGTCGAAGTCGACCGCCATTTCCCGCGAGACATCACCGCGATAGAAATCACGCAGCCCGCCATGCGCCAGACGCTCGAGAGTTTCACCGAGTTTCCCGGCCGTGCGGAGCGTGCCTTCCGGCGGGCTCTTGCCCTCGAGAAGATAGCTGTCGGCGAAGCCGGGGGCGGCGCTAAGCGCTTCAAATTCCCGGGAACGGCCACGCGCCTCCGAGCGTGATTGGAGATAGCCTTCGCGCGCGAATTTCACGGCGGGCTGGAGGATTTCGCGCAGGGGGAGCCGTCCGCCGAATGCGTAGGCCATTTCCAGCGCCAGCTCCCAGCCGGCGACCGCGCCGGGCACGGTGATGGCGGCCTCGGGTCCACGCACAGGCACGGTGTCGTAGCCAAGCTTGGTATAGCGCTCGACGGTCGCGAGCCGGCCGGCATAGCCGCAGGCCTCGATGTAGTGGATCTTGCCGCCCGGCTCGCGCACGAGCCAGAAGCCGTCGCCACCGATGCCGTTCATGTGCGGATAGACGACAGCCATTGTCCCCGCCATGCCGACCATAGCCTCGAGCGCGGAGCCACCCTGGACGAGAATGTCCCGTCCGGTCTGCGTTGCGAGGGTGTGGGGCGCGGCCACGGCGGCCTGAACAAAGCGGGGAGACGAGGTCATTAAGGCTCCGGTGGCCAGGGGCTTCGATTGTTGCGCCATGCCCGAGGATGGTATAGTGGCCTCGACCAGTGGTCGAAAACCGCGCGAAAGACCAGAGCCGAATGCCAGCAGGATCCAACATGACCGACGCCAAGAGCATCCACTGGGACAATGCCATCACCGTGGTGAGCGTCGCTATCCTTGTTGGAACCGAGCTGGTCGGGGTGTCCTGGGCAGCTGGATGGGCGCTCGGCGGCATCCTGGGCCTGCCGCCCGTCGTCAGCAGGGGCGTCGAAGTATTGGGCGCGCTGCTCGGCCTGACGCTGGTGTTTTATTTCGTGCGCGCCGCGCTCAAGGTCGAGCCGATTCGGGGCTGAGCTTCGCCGGACGCATTTGCTATCTGGAGGGCGAGGGGTACGTGAATCTTTTTCCCGCCACTGCAAACTCTGCCCGCAAAATGCCGTTTGTCTGGGTGTATTGACGCCATTCACTGCAAAGCTGGCTTTCCGCCGGAAATGTTGCAGTGCATGATGCCTTGTCCCAGCCTCGCCTCCGGAGCTTTCATGACAGACCCGATCGATCGCCGCAGCTTGCTGAAATCCGCCGGTGTCCTGGCGGCCACGGCCGGATTGCCCGGCGGAATCGGTGAGGCGCTGGCCGCCGATGCCGGGCTGAAGCTCGGCCCGGCCACGCCGTTCTCGTTCGAGCTGCTGAAGGATCAGGCCCGCCAGCGCGCTGCGGCGCCGTTTCAGGCCCCGTTGCGTCCGGCACCCGAGATCGTCGGCAAGATCGACTACGAGGCCTGGGGCAAGATCACCTTCGATACGGACGATGCCGTCCAGGCAAACGGCCCCGGCAAGTTTCCCGTGACTTTCTTCCATCTCGGCAAGTTCTTCCAGAAGTCGATCGAGATGAATGTGGTTGAGGGCGATCACGCCCGCACGATCATTTACGACCACGATTACTTCAAAATGCCCGCCGATTCCGTGGCGCGCCAATTGCCCGATGGCGTCGGCTTCGCCGGCTTCCGGGTGCAGGAACCGCGCGACGGCAAGCTCGACTGGCGCCGCAACGACTGGGTGGCCTTTCTCGGCGCATCCTACTTCCGCGCCATCGGAGAATTGTTCCAATACGGCCTGTCGGCGCGGGGCATCGCGCTCGATACGGCGATGCCCGACCGGGCGGAAGAGTTTCCCGATTACACGCGGATCTGGATCGGGCCGGAGGATGGCGACACGATCACCGTCCACGCGCTGATGGAAGGCCCGTCGATCGCGGGCGCCTACAAGTTCCTGATGACGCGCGGCAAGGGTGTCGTCATGGACATCGAGACGGCGCTGTTCCTGCGTCGCGACATCGCGCGTTTCGGCATCTCGCCGCTGACCTCGATGTACTGGTTCTCGGAGACGCGCAAGCCGACCGCCGTCGACTGGCGGCCGGAAGTCCATGATTCCGACGGTCTCTCCATGTGGACCGGGGAGGGCGAGCGCGTCTGGCGTCCGCTCAACAATCCGCCTCGCACGACCGCGTCGGCCTTCGGCGACGCCAACCCCCGCGGCTTCGGGCTCATGCAGCGCGATCGCAATTTCGAGAATTACGGCGACGGTGTCTTTTACGATCGCCGCCCGAGCTTGTGGGTCGAGCCTGTGGGCTCGTGGGGCAAGGGTGCCGTCCAGCTCATCGAAATCCCGACCGACGACGAGATCCACGACAATATCGTCGTGCTCTGGGTCCCCGAGAAGCCGGCGACGGCGGGCTCGGAATGGAACCTGCGCTACAAGCTCCATTGGCTGGCGGACGAGCCCTATCCCGCGCCGCTCGGCCGCTGCCTTGCGACCCGCATGGGGAATGGCGGACAGCCCGGCCAGCCGCGCCCGCGTGGCGTGCGCAAGTTCATGCTCGAGTTCAAGGGGCCTCCGCTGGAGTCAGTGCCCTTCGGCGTTCGCCCCGAGCCCGTGCTCTGGGCTTCGCGCGGGTCATTTTCCTATATTTTCTCGGAGCCCGTTCCCGACGGCGTGCCCGGCCATTGGCGTGCGCAATTCGACCTGACGGTCGAGGGCACCGAGGCGGTCGAGTTGCGGTGCTATTTGCGTGCGGGGGCCCAGGTCCTCACGGAGACCTGGCTCTATCAATATCACCCGATCTGACGCGGGCTACCGGATGAGCTGAGCAACGGCGCTCTGGACGCGCCTGCCGGGGAGGCCTATTTCGCTGGCATGAGCAAAATGGCAGATGTCGATGTGGTGATCGTCGGTGCGGGCGCCGCCGGCATAGCGGCGGGGCGCAGGCTTGCGGGGTCCGGCCTCACCTTCGCGATCCTGGAGGCGCGCGACCGCAGCGGCGGGCGGGCCCAAACCGAAGCCCATGCGGGCCTGCCACTCGACATGGGCTGCGGCTGGCTGCATTCCGCCGACCGCAATCCGCTCGTGGCGCTTGCGGAAGAGGCGGGCTTCGCGATCGATCGCTCGACGCCGCCCTGGCAGAAACAGGCGGATGCGCGCGGCTTTTCAGCCGAGGACCAGCGCGCCTACCGAGCTGCGCAGGCGCAATTCTTCGAGCATGTCGAGGCCGCCGCGCGGCAGCCGCACGATCGCGCAGCCTCCGACCTCATCGATCCGCACGGGCGATGGACGCCGCTGATCGAGGCCATGTCGACCTATGTCAACGGGACCGAAACGGACCGCCTGTCGGTTCGCGACTTCGCGGCCTATGAAGACACGGAAGTGAACTACCGCGTGCCCGAGGGCTATGGCGCGCTGATCGTGCGGCTCAGTGCGGGGCTGCCGATCCGGCATTCCTGGGTCGTGCGGCTGATCGACCATGGCGCACGTCTCTTGCGGATGGAGACCTCCGCCGGTGTGGTGCAGGCGCAGGCCGTGATCGTGACGGTTCCCACGACCACGATCGCCAGCGGGTCCCTGCGGTTTCGTCCGGCCTTGCCCGACCGCGTCGAGGCAGCCGCGTGCTTGCCGCTTGGCCTCGCGGACAAGCTGTTCCTTACGCTCGACGGCGCGAAGGAATTTCCTGAGGATTCGCGGCTCTACGGCGCGACGGATTCGAGCGCGACGGCCAATTACCATGTGCGTCCGTTCGGGCGGCCGGTGATCGAGGCTTATTTCGGCGGGCAGTTCGCGCGGGAACTCGAAATTGGGGGGCTGCCCGCCTTCGCCGATTTCGCGATTTCGCAGATCGTGAGTGCGTTGGGTTCGTCCATGCGGGCGCGGCTGCGTCCGCTCGCCTGTTCGTCATGGGCGCGCGATCCCTTCGCGCTGGGGTCCTATTCGCACGCGCTTCCCGGACATGCGGACGCGCGCGGCGTCCTCGGCGGCGCCATCGGCAACCGGTTGTTCTTCGCGGGCGAGGCCGTGTCGCCGCACTTCTTCTCCACAGCGCATGGCGCGTGGCAGACGGGGGAAGCGGCTGCGGAAGCCGTTATGAACGCTCTCGTCACGCCATGCTGAATTCGCGCGCGAGAACAGCGTCCGCGCGTGCGACTTCGGCACGCAGCGACGTCCAATCGATCCCCTCGCCCTCGCAGGCGACGAGCGTCGGCACGGGGCCAAGACGCCTGATCGTCTCGCGATAGAGCTGCCAGACATTTGCACCGCTATTCCTCGGCGTGAATGCGAGACGGATCTGGCAGACCGCTTCAAGCGGGAACGCATCGAGGTAGCTGTGCGGGTCCGATGACTGAGCGCGCGTCGAGGCGAGGGCATTGTCGACATCGAAGAGAAGCCCGCAGCCCGTGCGGTTTACTATCAGGGTCAGCAGATCCGTTTCGCCGATGGCCCCTGCGCATGGTGGGCTTTGGATGACGGGATTTTCGAGCAGGATCGCGTGCCGCAGGGCCTCTTGCACGAGGTCGATCTGATCGCAGACGCGGTTGAGGATCGCCTGGCTGCGAGCGAGTGGTGAACCCGCGCGCACCGGACCGTCCATCGTCGAAATCACGAATCGTTCCGCGATGCTGTCTGGACGATGACGCTTGCAGAATTTGGACAGGTCCTCGAGAACGTCCCGGTCAATCGGGTCCTCGCCGCCAATCGACAGGCCCGCGCCGTACACGGACAGGGGCGCAACGGCGCAGTCGCTCGATCTGGCGGTTCGACGGGCCTGCTGCCCGCATCGAGGATTCCGACCGGACCTCGAAAAAGCTCGGCGGCCGGGAGTCCTGGAGAATGCCTGTGAAATGCGCAGGCTGGAAAGCCGCGCCCGCGCGATCGGGCAACGCAACAAGCGAGCCAAGCATGATCAAATCCCACGAGGAAAATCTGTGCGGTCTTTCGACCCGAAAAACACGTCTGCAATATCGTTCTACGTATCCCGATCCGGCGCGGGCGCAAATACGGAATTTCTATTAGGGTTGCTGTAATGCAGCCGTCTCGCGGCAGCCGGAGCCTTCGCCGGCCGCCGCCGCTGGTGACGCCCTAGAATTCCACGACGCTGCGGATCGACTTGCCCTCGTGCATGAGGTCGAAGCCCTCGTTGATGCGCTCGAGCGGCAGCTTGTGGGTGATCAGGTCGTCGATGTTGATCTTGCCGTCCATGTACCAGTCGACAATGCGCGGCACATCGGTGCGGCCCCTTGCGCCGCCGAAGGCCGAGCCTTTCCAGACGCGACCGGTGACCAGCTGGAAGGGGCGCGTCGAAATCTCGGCGCCCGAGGGGGCTACGCCGATGATGATCGATTGGCCCCAGCCCTTGTGGCAGCATTCGAGCGCCTGGCGCATGACGTTCACGTTGCCTGTGCAGTCGAACGAATAGTCCGCGCCGCCCTTGGTGAGGTCGACCAGATAGGGCACGAGATCGCCGCCCACTTCCTTCGGATTGACGAAATGCGTCATGCCGAATTTCTCCGCCAACGCCTTCTTGCTGTCGTTGAGATCGACCCCGACGATCTGCTCCGCGCCGATCATGCGCAGGCCCTGCACGACGTTCAGGCCGATGCCGCCCAACCCGAAGACGACGGCGCGGCAGCCGGGCTCCGCCTTGGCCGTCCAGATGACCGCCCCGATGCCCGTGGTTACGCCGCAGCCGATGTAGCAGACCTTGTCGAAGGGGGCGTCCTCGCGGATCTTGGCCACCGCGATTTCCGGCACGACGATGTGGTTGGCGAAGGTCGAGGTGCCCATGTAGTGGAAAATCGGCACGCCATCGCAGGAGAAGCGGCTGGTGCCGTCGGGCATGAGGCCACGGCCCTGCGTGACGCGGATCTTCTGGCAGAGGTTGGTCTTGCGCGAGAGGCAGTAGTCACATTCGCGGCATTCGGGCGTGTAGAGCGGAATGACGTGGTCGCCCTTCTTCAGGCTGGTCACGCCGGGGCCGACATCCACGACGATGCCGGCACCCTCATGTCCCAGCACGGCCGGGAAGATGCCCTCGGGGTCCATGCCCGACAGCGTGTAGGCGTCCGTGTGGCAGATGCCGGTGGCCTTCACCTCGATCAGCACTTCGCCGAAGCGTGGGCCGTCGAGATCGAGGGTAACGATCTCAAGCGGCTTGTTGGCGGCGAAGGCAACGGCGGCGCGGGTCTTCATGGCGTGGCTCCTGGTGTCTGGCCTCGGGGCGACCATTTCAGATCGCAGGGGCCTCGCGCAATGGGCGGATGGGTAAAAATGAGCTAGTGCCGAGGTGTAGCCACGGCGCCCCTCAGGGAATGACGAGCGCGAAAGGGCCTGCCTCTTGACCCGGGAGGCGGTCGCCTTCACATGAGGCGCAACGATCCGGGGCCAGACCCCGCCCGCCGCATCCGGAGATCCGTACATGTCGAAGACCCCCGTCACCGTGCTCACCGGCTATCTGGGTGCGGGCAAGACCACTTTGCTCAACCGCATCCTCAGCGAGCAGCACGGCCATAAATATGCGGTCATCGTCAATGAGTTCGGCGAGATCGGCATCGACAACGACCTCGTGGTGGGCGCCGACGAGGAAGTGTTCGAGATGAACAACGGCTGCATCTGCTGCACCGTGCGCGGCGATCTGATCCGCATCATCGAAGGCTTGATGAAGCGCAAGGGCAAGTTCGACGCGATCATCGTCGAGACGACCGGCCTCGCCGATCCCGCGCCCGTCGCACAGACCTTCTTCGTCGATCAGGAAATCCAGGACGAAGCACGTCTCGACGCAGTCGTCACCGTGGCCGATGCCAAATGGCTTTCGGCACGGCTGAAGGATGCGCCGGAAGCCAAGAACCAGATCGCCTTCGCCGACGTCATTATCCTCAACAAGATCGATCTCGTTAGCGAGGCCGAACTCGACGAGGTCGAGGCGCGCATTCGCGGCATCAACCCCTATGCCACGCTGCATCGCACGACCAAGTGCCAGGTGCCGCTGGACGCCGTGCTCGGCCGCAATGCTTTCGATCTCGACCGCATTCTCGAAATCGAGCCGGCTTTCCTGGACACGGGCGCGGACGAACATGCCGGGCACGATTGCGGCCCGGAGTGCGGGCACGAGGATCACAAGCACGATCATCATGGCCACGACCATCATGGCCACGATCACCACGCGCACGCTCATGGGGGCCTGAAGGCCATCCACGACGAGGAAATGCAATCGGTGGCGGTGCGCATCGAGGGCGACGTGAACCCTGAATTGTTCATGCCCTGGATCAACAAGATCGTGCAGGACATGGGGCCGAGCATTCTGCGCTCCAAGGGCATCATGTCGTTCCCCGGCGAGCCGAAGCGCTTCGTCTTCCAGGGCGTGCACATGATCCTCGACGGGGATCTTCAGCGCGAGTGGAAGCCGGGCGAAAAACGCGAGTCCAAAATTGTCTTTATCGGGCGTCACCTGAAGGAAGACGAATTGCGGCGCGGTTTTCTCGCCTGCGCGGTCTAGCGCGTCGTGACGCACCCGGCCATTGTCGGAGCCGTGCTGCGTATTGATCTGCGTGGTTATTCCGGCGAGGCGCCGTCGTCGCTCGGCACGCCCCTGCGCGACGTCGAGGCGGGGGACGGCACCCGGAGCCTGTTCTACGACCTGACCTCGCATGTCGCGGGCGAGCCCGCGCAAGAGGGCTGCCTGATTCTTGCCCGCATCATAGACAGGCTGTTCCTCTCGCCCGGCGAGCCGCCCTTCGCGGAGGCCTTCGCCCGACGCATGCGCCTCGACCTCGGGGTGGGCGTGGGTACCGAGCCTGCGAGCTGGTCGCATGACCTGCCGCATGCTTTTCTAGGCGCTCTCGCCGATGCGGAAACCGAACTCGGCCTGACCTATTATCCGCTTGCGGACGATCCCGACGCTATTGTCGAAGAGATCTGACGCGCGCTTTTTTTTGTGACGAGACGAAACCGACATGCCCCAGACCTCCATGAGCCAACACGTGACCCCGCTCGATGCCGGCAGCCATATCGTGGCGGGCGGCTTTCTGGGCACGGTTCCGGTCTTCGCACTGGCCGATGGGCAGGTCGTCTTCTGCGAAGGCGAGAGCAAGATCGTCGCTGCCCATGAGAACGGCGGAATCCTGATGGCGCGCTGCGACGGCGAGCGTCTGGTGACGGGCGGCGACGATGGCCGTGTCGTCGCAACGCGCGCCGATGGATCGAGCGAGCTGATCGCGGACGAGAAAGGGCGCTGGATCGACGCTCTGGCGGTGCGGGCGGACGGGGCGGTCGCATGGGCCGCCGCCAAGCAGGTGCGGGTTCGCGATGCCAAGGCCGAGGTGAAGAGCTATGCCGCGCCCTCGACGGTGCGCGGACTTTGCTTCATGCCAAAGGGCTACCGGCTGGCGCTCGCCCATTACAACGGCGTCTCGCTTTGGTTTCCCAACATGGCGGCGGCTCCCGAGTCCTTCACCTGGGCGGGGTCGCATCTCGATGTCACCGTGTCGCCCGACGCGCGGTTCCTTGTCAGCGCGATGCAGGAAAATGCGCTCCATGGCTGGCGCGTGTCCGACCACAAGGACATGCGCATGACGGGATATCCGTCCAAGACGCGCAGTTTCTCCTGGTCGGCCCATGGCAATTGGCTGGCGACCTCCGGCGCAGAGGCCTGCATCGTCTGGCCGTTTCAGTCGAAGGACGGGCCGATGGGCAAGGGCCCGCGCGAATGCGGCGTGCGCCCGTCTCGCGTCACGCAGGTGGCTTTCCATCCGCGCAGCCTCGTGGTGGCCATCGGTTATCACGACGGTTGGGTTATGATCTGCCGTCTGACGGACGGAGGCGAGATTCTTGTTCGCTCGATGCCTGTCACGGACGAGAGCGAGGCCAAGGATGTCGCGATCAGCTGCCTCGCCTGGAGCGCCGATGGTGCGCGCCTCGTCTATGGATCGGAAGATGGCAGCGCAGGCGTTCTCGACCTGCCGCTGTCGTGAGGCCAGGCCGGTGAGGGTGTTGCAATGATCGTCCGGCGTATCGTCTTTGTCCTCGCCCTGATGTTTGGCGCGGTCACGTCGCAATTGCCCGAATATGCGCAGCAATATCGCCAGAGGCTTGGCGGGGCGATCGATGAGTTGCAGCGGATGCTCGGCGATTTCGACCGCGACGCCGCAAGCGCCGGTATGGACCGTGGCCAGGGCATCAAGCGGTTGCGGGAGGATGCCGATCCCTTTGTCCAGCAGCGCGGGCAGCGTGTAGACGAGGCGCAGGCGCGGGCGAGCAGGCTCCAGTCACAGTTGCAGGCTTTCAGCAGCGCGGGATCCTTCGGACGGCTGACTTCGCTGGCGCGAGATTTCGACCCCGGCGTTGCCCAGCGCGCCTATGAGAGTTTCGAGCCTGCGGTTCCGCTGACGGTAGAGGGCGGGGCGACCGCTGCGACCGGCTTCCTGGCCGCTTTGGTGCTCCTGCGCCTGATCACCGGACTGCCCGCACGATTGCGTCGGCGTCGGCGCGCGCGGGCGAGCGTTTCCCGTCCGGCGTGATAGGCTCGCAGTCAGAAGTTTCCGGATGACGAGACCGACATGATCCCCAATGTTCTATCGATTGCCGGATCCGACCCCTCGGGAGGGGCTGGAATCCAGGCGGATCTGAAAACCTTTTCGGCGCTCGGCTGCTATGGCATGGCCGCGATCACGGCTCTGACCGCACAAAATACGCAAGGCGTCACGGGCGTCCACGTGCCGCCGGCCTCCTTTCTCGTCGACCAGATCGAAGCCATCTTCGCCGATGTCACCGTCGCCGCCGTGAAGATCGGCATGCTGGCCAATGCCGAGATCGTCGCGGCCGTCGCGGCGTGCCTGGTGCGCCATCACCCGCCGGTCATCGTGCTCGATCCAGTGCTGGTGGCGACGAGCGGCGACTCGCTCGGCGCACCCGGCGTCGTCGAGGCGATGCGCACGCATCTGTTTCCGCTGGCCACGCTGATCACGCCAAACCTGCCGGAAGCGGCGCGGCTTGCGGACATGCCGGAGCCTTCCGGTATCGCCGGGCTCGAGGGACTGGCCTCGCGCCTGTGCGAGCTTGGCGCGCGGGCGGCGCTGGTGAAGGGCGGCCATCTGAGCGGGGAAACCGCCGACGACGTGCTGTTCGACGGCGAGGCGCTGACGCATTTTTCGGCGCCTCGCATTGTCACGCGCAACACGCACGGGACCGGCTGCACGCTGTCGTCTGCCATCGCGGCGCATATGGCGCGCGGCATGAGCCTGCCCGATGCCATCAGGGCCTCGAAGGCCTATCTGAGCGCGGCGCTTGAGGCGAGCGACGTGCTCAATGTCGGCCACGGGCATGGCCCGGTGCATCATTTTCGCTGGCTTTGGAGCTGACACGGTAATCCTCCCTCGACAGTGGAAGGCTGCGCCCTAGATAAGGGACGCATTTTTCTTCGGGAACCCTCCATGTCGCAGACCTTCTCGCCGGCCTTCATCACCACCACGGCCTCGGTTTTACCGGCGGATCATCCCCCCGTGCGCTTCGGCCGGATCGGCGTGCTGATCGTCAATCTTGGGACGCCGGACGCCACCGATTACTGGTCGATGCGGCGCTACTTGAAGGAATTCCTGTCGGATCGCCGCGTGATCGAGGTGCCGCGCGCCATCTGGTGGCCGGTTCTCAACCTGATCATCCTGAGCGTCCGCCCCGGCCGCAAGGGCCGCGACTACGACACGATCTGGAACAAAGAGCGCGACGAGGGGCCGCTGAAGACCATCACCCGCGCGCAGGCAGAAAAGCTCGCGGCTTTCGTTGGCGGGGGCGCCGTCGGCGATCCTTCGCGTATCACCGTCGATTGGGCGATGCGCTACGGCAATCCGTCCATGGCCTCGCGCATTGAGGCGTTGCAGAAGCAGGGCTGCGAACGCATCCTGCTGGTGCCGCTCTATCCGCACTATGCGGCGGCGACGACCGCGACCGTCTGCGACAAGGCGTTCGATGCCTTGAAGAAAATGCGCTGGCAGCCGATCCTGCGTGTCGCGCCGCCGTGGCACGACGACGCCACCTATATCGACGCCCTCGCGCAATCCATCGAGCAGGGACTGGCCAAGCTCGACTTCGAGCCGGAGGTGATCCTCGCCTCCTATCACGGCGTTCCCCGCGAATATCTCGACAAGGGCGACCCCTATCATTGCCATTGCATGAAGACGACTCGGCTGCTGCGCGACCGGCTCGGCCTGTCCGCCGACAAGCTCATCACCACGTTTCAGTCGCGCTTCGGGCCTGCCGAATGGCTGCGCCCTTACACCGACGAGACGATCAAGGGCCTGCCCGGCAAGGGCGTGAAACGCATCGCCGTCGTCACGCCGGGTTTCGTCGCGGATTGCCTTGAGACGATCGAGGAAATCGGCATCGAAAACCGGGATTATTTTCTCGAGCATGGCGGCGAGAAGTTCGCCCGCATCGAGTGCCTGAACGACAGCCCCGGCGGCATGCGCGTGCTGGAGGCGATCGTCGCGCGGGAATTGTCCGGCTGGGTTTGACGGGGGATGAGCGGATGAGCGGCTTCTGCATGGTGACGACGACGACACGCGGCGACAACGTGAAAGCGATCATCGAGGCTGTGCTTTCGCAGCAGCTCGCGGCCTGCGTTCATGTCACGCCCATCCGCAGCCATTACGTATGGCAGGGCGTCCTGCGCGACGAGGCCGAGGACATGCTGGTCATCAAGGCGAAGCTCGCCGACTACGCGGATCTCGAAGCCGCCATTCGTGCCGTCCACGCCTACGACGTGCCCGAAATCCTGCGGGTGGACGTGGCGGCGGGGTCTGCGCCCTATCTCGACTGGATTGTGGAGATGACCCGGGCGGCGCCGAAAAAATGCGTCATGCCAACCTCTTGAACGCCTGAAAACAGCTCACTACCTGAAGAGGTGCACGGGCCTTAGAGGACGTGCATACCGTCGGCGCCCCGCCCGTATGAGGGGCCGGGGTTGGCCACATGTCGCTTCTTCAGGAGGATATGTCATGCGTCACTTCGATCTTTCGCCGCTCTACCGGTCCACCGTCGGTTTCGACCGGATGTTCTCGCTGCTCGACCAGGCTGCTGGCGTGGAGGTGGCCAATGCCTACCCGCCCTATAACATCGAGCGCACGGGCGAGAATGCTTATCGCATCTCCGTGGCTGTCGCAGGCTTTGCCGAGGCCGACCTGACCATCGAGACTCGTGAGAACTCGCTCCTCATTCGCGGCAGCAAGGAGCCCAAGGCCACGGCCGAGGAAAAGCGCCCGGCTGAGGTGCTTTATCAGGGCATCGCCGCGCGCGCTTTCGAGCGGCGCTTCCAGCTGGCCGATCATGTCTCCGTCACCGGTGCGTCGTTGGAGAATGGCCTGCTTCACGTCGATCTCGTCCGCGAGATCCCCGAAGCCGCCAAGCCCCGCCGCATTCCCATCGGGGACACCAAACTGGTGGAGGCGCAGCGCGCCGCCTGATCGCCGTTTGCCGCCTCTCAACGGAAAGGGCGCCTCGCGGCGCCCTTTTTGTCGATCGGATCTGCGCGGCCTCAATCTCCTGAAGGCGCGGCAGGAGCCTCAACAGGGGCGGGGATGACCTTGGGCGCCTCAGCCCTGGCGGCCTCGGGCGACACATCCGGTGGTGCCTTGTAGAGCGGGATGACGCGCGGCGCGGCTGCGGCGGTCTGCGGCGCGGATGCGGCGGGCGCCACGGCCACGGGCGGCTGCACGGGCGGCTTGCTCGCCTCCGAGGCGAGGGGCTTTGGTTCAGCTGCAGGGCGTGTGGCGGGACGCGGCGCAGGCGTTTCCACCTTGCCGGTGCGTGCAACCGTCTTGCGCGTCTGGTCCGTCGTGTTGCTCGCAGCCTTGGGCGGCGTAGCTGGGCGCGCGCTCTGCGGGCCTACGCCCCGGATGACGCGGGGCTCGCCATTCGCGTCCACAGGCTCGGGCAGGCGCTGGATGTAGCGCTGGTCGAGATCCTGCGTGCTGGGCCTCGCGACGCGTTCACGCACGGCGCGCTGTTCGTCGAAGCGATCGGCATTGTCGAAACGGTCCTGATCGAGGAAGCGCTCGCCACGCGCGGTCGGGCGATAGCTCGGCTCGTCGCGAGGATCTTCATCGCGCAATCCGACGGAGGGGCGCGGCAGGGCGCCGGGAAAGCGCTCGAGAATCGAGCCGTCATAGGCATCGACCACGACGCGCAGCGAGCGCCCGCGCGGATCGATCGTGTCTGCGATGAAGACATCGCCGTTGCGCTCGATCGGCCGCTGGACCTGATAGCCGCGATTGCCCAGCATGGCGTTGATGTCGGCGCGGCGCAGCGGCGCGGTCTCGCGCACGACCGGCGGCGGCGCCTCGTCCGCGCCCCAGCGGCTGTGCCAGGTGTCGAAGAAGCCGTAGACCTGCGCCTGCGCGGAACCGCCTGCCAGCAGGCCCGCGGCCAGGGCAGCGAGACCGGCGATCGAGCTGCGCCACGCAATAGAACGAGTCCGCGCGTTGAACGACACGTCATCAGCCATAGCCACCTCCTGATTCAGATCGTGAGCATGGCGCGTGGTTTGCGCAGAGATTGCGGCGAGCTTGAGACGTCTTTCTGGCGTGACCGAGGTTCAGCCGCCCGCCGCGCTGCGGGCGATGCGCAGGAAGGCGTCGACCTGCTCGCGCGTGGTGGCGAAGGAGGTCACGAGCCGCACGAAGCTTTCGTCTGCGCCGGGCGCCTGCATCGCGGTCAGGCCTCGCGTGCCCCAATCGTAATAGCGAGCACCGGCGCGGCGAAGCGCGCGGTCGATCACGCCTGGCAGTACCACGAAGACCTCGTTGACCTGACGCGGCCAAGGGGCGCGGATGCCCGGAATGGCGGTGAGTCCATCGGCGAGGCGCGCGGCCATCTGGTTGGCGTCGCGGGCGAGTTCGCGCCAGTGATCGGCTTCGAGATAGGCCTGCATCTGGGCGCCGAGAAACCGGCCTTTGGACAGGGTGTGGCCGCCGCGCTTGCGACGGAAGGGGAGGTCCGCTGCGCGCTCGGGATCGAAGACGATCACCGCCTCGCAGGCCAGTGCGCCGTTCTTGGTGGCGCCGAATGAGAGAATATCGATACCAGCCTTCCAGCTTGCCTCGGCGGGCGTGCAGCCCAAGGTCTCCAGCGCATTGGCGAACCGCGCGCCGTCCATGTGGACGCCTAGTCCCGCGCCATGAGCGAGATCGGCGAGGTCGGCAATCTCGGCCAGTGAGTAGAGCGTGCCGCATTCGGTGGCCTGCGAGATCGACAGGGCGGCGGGCTGGACCTGCTTGACGAGGCCGCGCGGATAGAGATCGAGCGCATCGGAAAGCGAGGCCGGCGTGATCTTGCCGTGGGAGCCATGCAGGCCGACGAGTTTCGCCCCGTTGGTGTAAAATTCCGGCGCGCCGCATTCGTCGTCGCTGATATGCGCGTCCTCATGGCAGAAGATCGCACCCCACGGCGGTGCGAGCGCGGCGAGTGCGAGAGCATTGGCAGCCGTGCCGGTCGTTACGAGGAAGACCGCGCAGTCGCGCTCGAAGGTTGCCGACAGGCGCGCGGCGGCGTCGCGGCTGAAGTCATCCGCTCCGTAGGCGGGCGTGAAACCGCTGTTGGCAGCCACGATCGCCTCGAGGATTTTCGGGCTTGCGCCTCCCGCATTGTCACTGGCGAAATCCATCGGGCTTGCTCGTTTTCAGGGTTGGTGCGAAAGGGTAAGTGGAGCCTCGTTGGCGGTGCGGCAGGAGGCCACGCCCGTTCGCTCAGGTCGCGCTTCAAAACAAGCTTTTCATTGCTTGTGCGCCTGCCATAATTCTGGCATGTTCGCGCGCCGTCAATAGGACAGCTTTACTGACCATTTGCGCGGACAGGCTCGATACCGGGCTTTGTTTCGAGCGCACGCGCGCGGAGCTCTGTGAACGAGCCGGCTGCCGCGGACGGAAGACCCAAGCGACGGCATGTATTCGTGCACGGGTGTCGTGCGAATGTGTGATCGTGTCAACGATCTGGAGCGAGGCGATGAGCGGGTTCACGAGCGATGACAGTGCAGGGCGGAAGATCACCGACGGAGCCGGTGCGTCGAAACGCACGGCCGCGTCCGCCACGGGCCTTTCCGCGATTTCCGGAGTTTCAGACATGACGTCCCACTTCCCCACAATGCCTTTCGACCCCGCTTTCCCGGAAGCGCAGGGCCTTTACAACCCGGCCAACGAGAGCGATGCCTGCGGCGTCGGCTTCGTCGCCGACATGAAGAACCGCAAGTCGCATGACATCGTGGCCAAGGGCCTCGAGATCCTGCTCAACCTCGATCATCGCGGCGCTGTCGGCGCCGATCCGAAGGCGGGCGACGGTTGCGGCATGCTGATCCAGGTTCCGGATCGCTTCCTGCGCGAAGAAACCGCGAAGGCCGGCTTCACGCTTCCCGCCATCGGCGATTATGCGGTAGGCGCGCTGTTCCTGCCGCGCGACGTCGAGGGACGCCACATCGTCGAGGCCATCGTCGAGAAGGTGGTCGCGGCCGAGGGCCAGATTTTCCTCGGCTGGCGCGACGTGCCGGTCGATCCCTCGGGGCTGGGCGAGAGCGTCAAGCCGACCGAGCCTGTGCACAAGCAGATCTTCATCCAGCGCGGGCCCGCGACAGCCGACCAGGATACGTTCGAGCGCAAGCTCTACATCCTGCGCAAGGTGATCTCGAACACCGTGTACCAGCTTAACGACGTTCGCACGAAGGGCTTCTACCCCGTGTCTCTGTCGTCCCGCACGCTCGTCTACAAGGGCATGCTGCTTGCCACCCAGCTCGGCGACTACTTCCTCGACCTGCGCGACCCGCGTCTCGAGTCGGCGCTCTCGCTCGTGCATCAGCGCTTCTCGACCAACACGTTCCCGACCTGGTCGCTGGCGCATCCCTATCGCATGGTCGCACATAACGGCGAGATCAACACGCTGCGTGGCAACGTGAACTGGATGGCCGCGCGTCAGGCGTCGGTGGCGTCCGACCTGTTCGGCGACGACATTTCCAAGCTCTGGCCGATCTCCTACGAAGGCCAGTCCGACACGGCGTGCTTCGACAACGCGCTCGAACTGCTGGTGCAGGGCGGCTATTCGCTGGCTCATGCCATGATGATGCTGGTGCCCGAGGCGTGGGCCGGCAATCCGCTGATGGATGAGGAGCGCCGCTCCTTCTACGAATATCACGCAGCCCTGATGGAGCCGTGGGACGGCCCGGCGGCGGTCGCCTTCACCGATGGCCGCCAGATTGGCGCGACGCTGGACCGCAACGGCCTGCGCCCCGCGCGCTATCTCGTCACCGACGACGGTCTTGTCGTCATGGCGTCGGAAATGGGCGTGCTGCCGATTCCGCAGGAGAGCATCGTCACCAAGTGGCGCTTGCAGCCCGGCAAGATGCTGCTCGTCGATCTCGAGGAAGGCCGCATCGTCTCCGATGAAGAGATGAAGCGCCAGATGTCGAATTCGCATCCCTATCGCGAATGGCTCGACCGCACGCAGATCGTTCTGGAAGACCTGAAGCCAGTCGAGCCGCGCGCCTCGCGCACCGACGTGTCGCTGCTCGACCGCCAGCAGGCCTTCGGCTACACGCAGGAGGACCTGTCTATCCTGCTCGCGCCGATGGGCATCACCGGCCAGGAAGCCATCGGCTCGATGGGCACGGACACACCGATCTCGGCGCTGTCGAACAAGTCGAAGCTGCTCTACACCTATTTCAAGCAGAACTTCGCGCAGGTGACGAACCCGCCGATCGACCCGATCCGCGAAGAACTCGTGATGAGCCTCGTGTCGTTCATCGGTCCGCGTCCGAACCTGTTCGATCTCGAAGGCAATTCGCACAAGAAGCGCCTTGAAGTTCGCCAGCCGATCCTGACCAATGGCGATCTCGAAAAGATCCGCTGCATCGGTCATTTCGAGGATTCCTTCGACACCAAAACGCTCGACATCACCTATGCGTCCGAGCGCGGCGTCGCCGGTCTCGAAGCGGCCCTGCAGCGTCTTTGCGAGCGCGCGGAAGCGGCGGTCAAAGGCGGCTACAACATCATCATTCTGTCGGATCGCATGGTGGGGCCGGATCGCATTCCGATCCCGGCACTGCTCGCGACAGCGGCCGTGCATCATCACCTGATCCGCAAAGGCCTGCGCACGTCGGTCGGCCTCGTCGTGGAAACGGGTGAAGTGCGCGAAGTGCACCATTTCGCGTGCCTCGCCGGCTATGGCGCGGAAGCGATCAACCCCTATCTCGCCTTCGAGACGCTGGCCGCCATGGCGCGCGAGTTCCCCGAGGACGTCGATGCCTATGAAGTGGTGAAGCGCTTCATCAAGTCGGTCGACAAGGGCCTGCTCAAGGTCATGTCGAAGATGGGCATCTCGACCTACCAGTCCTATTGCGGCGCGCAGATTTTTGATGCGGTCGGCTTGTCGCGCGCCTTCGTGGAGCGCTTCTTCGCGGGCACTGCGACGACAATCGAAGGTGTCGGCCTCGCCGAAGTGGCGGAAGAGACCGTGTCGCGTCATCGCGATGCGTTCGGCGACTCGCCGATCTATCGCACCTCCCTGGAAGTGGGTGGCGAATATGCCTATCGCACGCGCGGCGAAGCGCATTCCTGGTCGCCGCAGTCGGTGTCTTTGTTGCAGCACGCGGTGCGTGGCAACAGCCAGGAGAAGTATCGCGCCTTCGCCAAGCTCCTCAACGAGCAGAACGAGAACCTGCTGACGATCCGTGGCCTGTTCCGCATCAAGGGTGCCGAGGAAGACGGTCGCAAGCCGGTGCCGCTCGAAGAAGTCGAGTCCGCGCAGGACATCGTCAAGCGTTTCGCAACGGGCGCCATGTCCTATGGCTCGATCTCGCGCGAGGCGCATACGACGCTGGCCGTTGCCATGAACCGGATCGGCGGCAAGTCGAACACGGGTGAGGGCGGCGAAGAGTCGGATCGTTACAAGCGGATGGCCAACGGCGATTCCATGCGCTCGGCGATCAAGCAGGTGGCCTCGGGCCGCTTCGGCGTCACGACGGAATATCTCGTCAATTCCGACATGATGCAGATCAAGATGGCGCAGGGCGCAAAGCCCGGCGAGGGCGGACAATTGCCCGGCCACAAGGTCGATGCCGTCATCGCCAAGGTGCGTCACTCGACGCAGGGCGTCGGCCTGATCTCGCCGCCGCCGCACCACGACATCTATTCGATCGAGGATCTTGCGCAGCTCATCTACGACCTGAAGAACGTCAATCCGGAGGCGCTCGTCTCCGTGAAACTCGTCTCCGAAGTCGGCGTGGGAACGGTCGCGGCGGGTGTCGCCAAGGGCCGTTCCGACCATGTCACGATCTCGGGCTACGAGGGCGGCACGGGTGCATCGCCCCTGACGTCGATCAAGCATGCGGGTTCTCCGTGGGAGATTGGTCTTGCCGAGACGCATCAGACGCTGGTGCTCAACCGCCTGCGTTCGCGCATCGCGGTGCAGGTCGATGGTGGCCTGCGCACCGGCCGCGACGTCGTAGTGGGCGCGCTTCTGGGCGCCGACGAGTTCGGCTTTGCGACCGCTCCGCTGATTGCGGCCGGCTGCATCATGATGCGCAAGTGTCACCTGAACACCTGCCCGGTGGGCGTGGCGACGCAGGATCCCGTGCTGCGCAAGCGCTTCGTCGGGCAGCCCGAGCATGTCATCAATTTCTTCTTCTTCGTCGCCGAGGAAGTGCGCGAGATGATGGCGGCGCTCGGCTATCGCAAGTTCGACGAGATGATCGGCCAGATGCAGATGCTCGACCGCGACCGCGCGGTGGATCACTGGAAGGCGAAGGGACTCGATTTCGCGCGCCTCTTCCACAAGCCGAATGCGGGCACGAACCTGCCGATATTCCATACGGAAAACCAGGATCACAAGCTCGACGCCGTTCTCGACCGCACGCTGATTGCGCAGGCCGGTCCTGCTCTCGAAAAGGGCGAGCGCGTCCGCATCGAGAGCACGATCAACAACACCAACCGCACGACCGGCGCCATGCTGTCTGGCCAGATCGCCCGGCGTTACGGCCATGAGGGCCTGCCGGACGACACGATCCATGTCGCGCTGAAGGGCACGGCGGGACAGAGCTTCGGTGCGTGGCTCGCCCATGGCGTGACGCTCGAACTCGAAGGCGAAGCCAACGACTATGTGGGCAAGGGGCTTTCCGGCGGACGCATCCTGATCTATCCCTCGAAGGACGCGAAGCAGATCGTTCCGCACGAGTCGATCATCGTCGGCAACACGGTCATGTACGGAGCGATCTCCGGCGAGTGCTATTTCCGCGGTGTCGCGGGCGAGCGTTTCGCGGTGCGCAACTCCGGCGCGATCGCGGTCGTCGAGGGCACTGGCGATCACGGTTGCGAATATATGACGGGCGGCGTCGTCGTCGTCATCGGCCAGACCGGCCGCAACTTCGCGGCGGGCATGTCGGGCGGCATCGCCTATGTGCTCGACGAGGACAATACGTTCGAGCGCCGCTGCAACATGGCGATGGTCGATCTCGAGCCGGTGGAAGAGGAAGAGGAGCTGAACCAGCGCCTCAACCACCAGGGCGGCGATCTGCTGCACCATGGCCGCGTCGATGTGATGAGCGACATGACGCGCTACGACGCCGAGCGTCTGCATCAGCTGATCTCCAACCATGCGCGCTACACGGGCTCGACCCGCGCGCAGGAGATCCTGGACAATTGGGACGGCTTCAAGGGCAAGTTCCGCAAGGTGATGCCGGTCGAGTACCGGCGCGCGTTGGCGGAGTTGATGACACAGCACGAGCAGCCGCTGGCTGCGGCGGGGGAGTGATCCGATGGGTAAGGTAACCGGATTTCTCGAGATCGATCGTCGCGACCGGCGTTACGCGCCGGCGTCCGATCGCATCCGGCACTACAAGGAATTCGTTCTTCCGCTTTCGGAAGAGACGACGCGCGACCAGGCCGCGCGCTGCATGAATTGCGGCATTCCCTATTGTCACAACGGCTGTCCGGTTAACAACCAGATCCCGGACTGGAACGATCTCGTCTATCACAACAACTGGGAAGAGGCGTCGCGCAACCTGCACTCGACGAACAACTTCCCGGAGTTCACGGGCCGCGTCTGCCCGGCGCCCTGCGAAGCGTCTTGTACGCTGAACCTCTCCGACGCTCCCGTGACGATCAAGACGATCGAATGCGCGATCGTGGATCGCGCATGGGCCGAGGGGTGGCTACCGTCCGAGGCGCCGACCAAGAAGACCGGCAAGAAGATCGCCGTCATCGGGTCGGGTCCGGCCGGCCTCGCCGCTGCCCAGCAGCTCGGGCGTTCGGGCCACGATGTGCATGTCTACGAGAAGAACGGGCGGCCGGGTGGCCTGCTTCGCTATGGCATTCCCGACTTCAAGATGGAAAAGCACCTCATCGATCGTCGCGTGAAGCAGATGGAAGGCGAGGGTGTCACGTTCCATTGCAACGTGCATGTCGGTGTCGACCTGACGCATGACGCGCTGCTGGCCGAATACGATGCGATCGTGCTCGCGGGCGGCTCCGAAAAGCCGCGCGACCTGCCGATCCCCGGCCGCGATCTCCAGGGCGTGCATTTCTCCATGGACTACCTGCCGCAGCAGAACCGCCGCGTGGGCAAGGAGCCGGTGCAGACCAACGCGCCCATCCTCGCGTCCGGCAAGCATGTCATCGTGATCGGCGGTGGCGACACGGGCTCGGATTGCATCGGCACGTCAGTGCGTCAGGGCGCGCTGTCGGTTACGCAGCTCGAAATCATGCCGAAGCCGCCGGAGAAGGAGAACAAGCTTCTCACCTGGCCGGAATGGCCGCTGAAGCTGCGCACGTCATCCAGCCATGAAGAGGGCGCGGAGCGCGACTTCGCCGTGAATACGGTGGAGTTCCTGGGCGACGGCGCCGTGAAGACGTTGCGCTGCGTGCGGGTCGACGGCAAGTTCCAGGCGATCCCCGGGACGGAGTTCGACCTCAAGGCCGATCTCGTGCTGCTCGCCATGGGCTTCGTCGCGCCGGTTCACGACGGATTGCTGCAGGGGCTCGACGTCAAGTTCGATGCGCGCGGCAATGTCCTTGCCGACACGCTGGCCTACAAGTCCTCGCGCGAGAAGGTCTTTGCCTGCGGTGACATGCGCCGTGGCCAGTCGCTCGTCGTCTGGGCCATTCGGGAGGGCCGTCAGGCCGCGCATTCGGTCGACAAGTTCCTGATGGGATCGACTGTCCTGCCGCGCTGAGTGTTCGGAGCTCAATATCGAAAAACCGCGGGCTCACACCCGCGGTTTTTTGTTTCAGATCACCACGACGCGGGCGCCGACCGGTACGCGGCTGAACAGATCGACGACGTCGTTGTTGAGCATGCGGATGCAGCCCGACGAGACGGCCTGTCCGATGGTCCAGGGTTCGTTGGTGCCGTGGATGCGGAAGAGCGTATCCTTGCTGCCCTGATAGAGGTAGAGCGCGCGGGCTCCGAGCGGATTGTTGATGCCACCTTCCATGTGGCGCGGCAGGTCTGGGCGGCGGCGCAGCATCGCGCCGGGCGGAGTCCAGCCTGGCCATTGTGCTTTTCGGCCGACACGGGCATGGCCCTTCCAGAGGAAACCCTGGCGTCCGACGCCGATGCCATAGGCCATCGCCGTTCCGTCGCCGAGCATCAGATAAAGGTTACGACGGCCGGTATCGACAACCAGCGTGCCCCTGGGCTGGCGCATGGGCGCCTGGACAACGTGGCGTGTCGCCGAGGGGTAGCTCCGCTGCGGCGCGTATCCATCGTCGGGCGCGTAGGGGTCAGAGGCGTAATATCCGCCGCGCTGGATGGGCATGCCGAGGGGCTGGTCCAGATAGGG
The DNA here is from genome assembly GCA_028290285.1 of Hyphomicrobiales bacterium. Classification (GTDB taxonomy): domain Bacteria; phylum Pseudomonadota; class Alphaproteobacteria; order Rhizobiales; family Beijerinckiaceae; genus Terripilifer. Next base: position 163,748 of record JAQGKD010000008.1, on the reverse strand, counting down.
GCCGCGCGGGTCGGCATAAGCGCCGGGCGGCAAGCCCTGCGCTTTCGCCGCACCGCCGTATGTCAGCAGTCCCGCGCCCAGCGCCATCAACATGGTCCCGATCAGCCGTGCGCGGCCCGCACGGAAGGCATGACGCCGACAATCAGACATTGCCACTCCTCCTTGGAAAATTACACTTACGCATTCCAACGATTATCCAGCTACGGACGGCAGCCGTGTCAAAGAACCTGCACGGCCGATCCGACGCGCGCCCGGCTGTAGAGATCGACGACGTCGTCGTTGAGCATGCGGATGCAGCCCGACGAGACAGCCTCGCCAATCGTCCAGGGCTCGCTGGTCCCGTGGATTCGATAAAGCGTGTCGTGGCCGCCTGCGTAGAGATACATGGCGCGGGCGCCGAGCGGGTTTTCGATGCCGCCCTTCATGAACCGCGGAAGGTCGGGGCGGCGCTTCAGCATCTCGGCCGGCGGCGTCCAGGACGGCCATTCGGCCTTGCGGCCGATCTTGGCGCGGCCCTTCCAGTCGAAGCCTTCGCGACCGACGCCGACGTCGTAGCGAATGGCCTGGCCGTTATCGAGCGAGAGATAGAGGTAGCGATTCTTGGTGTCGATCGTGATCGTGCCGGGCGCCTGTTCTGTCGGATCGTTCACCAGAGCGCGTGTCGAGGTCGGATATTCCCGTCCGATGCCCTGATCTGCCAGGGATGCCTGCTGGTAGGCTCCCGCCGGTCCCTGATTGTAGCGCATGTTCTCGAAGGCCTGCGCGGCAGGCGCGGCGCAGAAAAGGGCCGCGGTGGTGGCTAGCAGAAGGGGCAGGTTCCGGTTCATCTTCGTATCCTCTTGGCGTCGAAGGTCACGATACTGTCTTTTCCGGAACAGTTACGCTGTGCGCTTTGTTCCATCGAGATGTCGTGAGTTCATCGTTCCGAGGATCGAAGGTTAATGGCGGACCAAACTTTGTGCCCAAACCGATCGACGTCAGCGGGGCCAGGAGAAATCGTCCGCCCGTCCGGGACGCGCTTCCTGGGGTCGTCCCTGGACGAGGCCTTGGTCCACAACCAGGGCGGCGTCCGGATCGGCGATACGCGCAGGTTGCCGGGCGGACGTCAGCAAACGTCCGCCGGGGGAGACGGGCGGCGCGGTCAAAGGAACGACCGCGCCTGCCGCCGGTCTCACGACAGGCGCGACGACGGGGACCTTGGGAAGTGGTGCCAGGGCGGGGATCTCCACGGCGGCGCCGCCGACGGCAGCCACGGCCGCGGGATCCAGTGCGGGCTTCGTCTTCTCGAGAATGCGTCGAATATCGCCCTCGACGAAATGCGCCAGTTTGCGCGCGCCGGCCTTCGTGAAGTGAACGCCGTCGCTTGCGCGCAGACGTACCATCTGGCCGTTGACGTCGGGACCATAGGACGAGAACTGGCCGCGATCGTCGGCGAAGGCCTCCCAGACGTCGACATAGGTCCCACCGGCTTCCGCGACGGCGGCCTTATAGATCTCGTTGAAGTCCAGCATGTCGGCGGACAGGCGCTCATTGTTCATGATCGGCAGGCCAACCCAGATCAGCGGCACTTTCTTCTCGCGAAACAGACCCGTCAGCGCCTTTACCCGGGCCGTGTAGAGCTCCGACCATTTGGGAGTGCGCGGGTCGAAGGTGTTCGTGCCCTCGCGCATTTGCTGGCGGTCGTTCGACCCGACAAGCATGATGGCCAGATCGATCTTTTCCTTGCCGTCGAGCAGGTCGCGCGCGGCCTTGGGCCAGTCGAAATAATCGTCACGGGCGAGACCGCTGTTCTCCTTGGCCCGGCGCAGCAGTGTCACATCCGGCCGGTCGGCGAATGCGTCTGTCAGCCCCTGGGCCAGCAATTGCCCCAAGCTATCGCCGAGCACGGCGATGACGGCCTTGTTCTCGGGTTTCGCGGGGGCCTGCGGGTTCGCGGGCTGCGTGTCGGGCTTGGAAGCGTCAGCCTCGACGGGTGTTTCGGGAGCAACCGCGCCTGAGTCCTTCGGAGGCGAGGCATCCTCTGGCGCCGCAACGCCGGGCGGGACATAGCCGCGCACGGGCGCCGCACGCCGGATCAAATGGGTTGGCCGCTGCTGCAGGCGCGGCAGGACCGGCACAGCGCGGAGACGCTCCGTGCGCTGCTTTTCCAGAGTCCAGTAGCTCGCCGCACTGTCATCGACCTGGGCCCTGACGGGGGCTCCGCAGGTCAGGAGGACAGCAAGGCCGAGGGCAGCAAGTCTGAGCGCGCCGGGAAGGCCTGCGAGGCGAGGGTGAAGCGTCCGCATACCCCCTTATAACGCCTCAAGGACGTTTGCGCATCCTCTCCAGCAATGGCAAGTTCGGAAAACCATCCGGCTCGAGCCCGGCCTGACGCTGGTAGTGGCGGATCGCCGTCTGGGCCTTCTCGCCGATCTTTCCGTCAAGGTCGCCGATCCTGTAGCCGAAGCGCACGAGATGCTTCTGCATTTCGAGCGACTGCTTCGCGTCCAGCGTCCGCTCGTTGACCGGCCACGGCGTCCGCAAGCCGCTCGCGCCTGCAAGTTGATCCGAGAGTAGCGCGACGCCGAGCGCGTAGGCGGTCGAGGTATTGTAGGATTTGATCGCCTGGAAATTGCGCGTCACCAGAAGCGCCGGACCATTCCGGCCGGCGGGCAGCAGCAGCGCACCCTCACCCACGCGAGGCATGCTTTCGCCATCGGTCCGTGTCAGGCCCGCAGACGCCCATTGCGAGAAGGGGCGAAAATCCTGCGGCTCGAAGGCGGTGAGGGAGAAGTTCGGCGGCAGGACGACTTCGTAGCCCCAGGTCCAGCCTTTGATCCAGCCGTGTTCGGCGAGATAATAGGCGGTCGAGGCAAGTGCGTCGGGGACGCTGGTCCAGATGTTCTTGTGGCCGTCGCCGTCCCAGTCGACCGCATATTTCATGAAGCTGGACGGCATGAACTGGGTCTGGCCCATGGCGCCGGCCCAGGAGCCGAGCATTCCGGCGCTGTCGATGTGCCCTTCGTCCAGGATCTTGAGGGCCACCAGCAATTCGTCGCGAAAGAACGTGCCCCGGTATCCGGCCTGGGCGAGTGTGGCGAGCGAGCGGATGATGCTGCTCTTGCCGCTATAGGCGCCATAGTTCGTTTCCATGCCCCAGACAGCAAGGATCACATATCGATCGACGCCGTAGCGTGCCTCGACCTTCGCGAGCGTCTGTTCGAACTCCGCACCACGGGCGCGGCCGCGGGCGACACGTGCTGATGACACGCTCGCCGACAGATATTGCCAGATTGGCTTGACGAATTCGGCCTGCTTCCCGCTGACGTGAAGCAGGGAAGGGTCGGGCTTTACACCTGCTAAGGCTGCGTCAAAGGTCGCGCGGGAAACACCCATGCGCTGGGCGTCCGGCCAGAGTGCAGCGACGAAACTACGGAAGGCGTCGTCGTTGCTCGCGGCCTTTGCGTGGCCCGGGTTGCTGACTGCGGCCATCAGGAAAGCGATGCAGAACAGGCCGAAGAGGACGGCGGTGCGCAGGATCTGGCCGGGCAGGAAGTGCGTCACGCGCCGGCCGATCGGACGCAGCGGAGCGACAGTGATACGAGGCCGTTTTCTGTCTTTCATCATCATCCCCGAAGCGATCGGAGCCAGGACCGCCCACCCCGGGCAGGGGATGCCTGACCGCATGGCGCCTTTGAATGCACATTAACCTTGACTCGTTTCCGAATCATTTACCACGGCCTTTGCTGGTCCGGGGCGGTTGCGGGGTTTACTCGGGGGGTGGCGAGGACGACAATCACGCCCATCAAGACAGGGCAAAAGCTCGCATTCCAGGGGAGGTCCTTCCATGCCATCCATTCGTCGGTTCAAGATCGGCCGGATCGAGATCACCTCGCTGCTCGATGGCGATCTCGATTCCTCGCTTGACCGCATTCCCGATCCCGCCGACCGCGCCGCCGCCATCCATCTGATCGAGGCGGCGGGGGGCGAAAAGGCGCTGACCATGGACTGCAACGCCTTTCTTCTGCACCTGCCCGACGGCCCGGCGCTGATCGACGCGGGCACGGGAACCATGATGACGGATCGGCTCGGTCATCTGCACGAGCGCCTCGCGGAGACCGGCGTCGCCCCGCAGGACATCCGGACGATCTACCTCACCCACGTCCACAAGGATCATTTCGGCGGGCTCGTGGACGAGCAGGGGCGCGCGATGTTCCCAAATGCGGAACTCGTGCTGCACGAGGTCGAGGCGGCCTTCTGGTTCGATACGCCGCCCGAGAAGCTTCCTGAACGCGCACGCGCCACGCTGCCGCTCAATGCCAAGGCATTCGGCCCGTACGAGGGGCGCATTCGCCGCGTCAAGGAGGGGGGAGGAGCGCCCGGCATTGCTGCCCGTCTCGCACCGGGGCACACACCCGGGCATACCGCCTGGATCGTCGAGACCGGCGAGGAGCCTATCGTCGCCTGGGGCGATGTGGTCCATCTCGCAGCCCTGCATCTGGCGCGCCCCGAAACGGCCATGATCTACGACCTCGATCCTGTCACGGCTGCCAGGACGCGCAGGGCCATGCTGCAATGGGCCGCCGAAAGCGGGGCGGTGGTGGCGGCTTCGCATCTCGATGCGCCGGGGCTCGGGCACATCGAGCATGACAACGATCATTATCGCTTTCTGCCGCTCGCCCCTGCCTGACGCAGTGCCTCAGCCACGGTTGTGGAGCCGCCGCTCCCAGTCCAGCGCCTGGCCGATGATCTGGTGGAGATCGTCGTGCCGGGGCTGCCAGCCGAGGCGCGACCGGATGCGGTCGTTGCCCGCCACGATCGCGGCGGGATCGCCGGGGCGGCGGCCGGAAATCTTGACCGGGAAATCGACCCCCGAAACCTGCTTCACGACGTCGATGACATCGAGCACGGAATAGCCGCGCGCGTAGCCGCAATTGCAGGTCAGGCTTTCACCGCCGCCACGAAGGTAGCGCAGCGCATCCATGTGGGCGCGGGCGAGATCGCTGACCTGGATGTAATCGCGCAGGCACGAGCCGTCGGGCGTCGGGTAATCCGTCCCGAAGACCTCCATGCCGGGGCGCGTGCCGAGTGCGCTCTGCACGGCGACCTTGATGAGGTGGGTGGCATTTGCCGTCGACTGGCCGACGCGCCCCTTGGGGTCGGCACCCGCGACATTGAAATAACGGAGGACGACATGGCGCAGATCATGGGCGTGGCTGACGTCTTCCAGCATCCACTCGACCATCAGTTTCGAACGGCCATAAGGCGACACCGGTTTCAGCGTCTCGTCTTCCGTCACTGGATTGTTCTGGGGGTCACCATAGACCGCCGCAGTCGAGGAAAAGATGAAATGGGGCACGCCGCCCTTCACAGCCGATGCGATGAGACTGCGCGCCTTGGACGTGTTGTTTTCGTAATAGCCGAGCGGATCGGAGACGGATTCCGGAACGACGATTCGGGCGGCGAAATGAATGATCGCGTCGATCTCGTGATCGGCGATCATTCTGGCGACAAGCTCCCCGTCGCCGAAGTCACCGACGACGAGGGGAACGCTTTCCGGCACCACCCATCGAAAGCCGGTGGAAAGGTTGTCGAGAACAACAGGCTTCTCGCCCGAATCGAGGAGCTCGAGAACCATGTGGCTCCCGATATAACCTGCGCCGCCCGTCACCAAGACTGCCATCTTGTCTGCCTCTTCCAAATTTTGTTGCCGAAAGATCTTGCTTGTTCAGCGTTTTAGAAAAATTTTGGCCGTTAATCACAACCGCGAGTCCACGGAACGTCAGGCTGCGGGTTGCGTTCCACACATGCTAAGGTGCAGCCTGCGCCGCAGCGATCCCTCTTTCTTCTATGCACACTCGGAATGTCGTCCATGTCAAAACGCGTTCGCAAGGCTATTTTTCCCGTAGCGGGTCTCGGCACCCGTGTTCTTCCAGCGACGAAGGCTATCCCGAAGGAGATGCTGACCGTGGTCGACAGGCCCGTGTTGCAGCATGCTGTAGATGAAGCGCGCGAGGCGGGCATCGAGCATTTCGTTTTCGTCACCGGCCGCAACAAGACTGTGATCGAAGACCATTTCGATATGGCCTACGAGCTGGAAGATACACTCCGTCGTCGCGGAAAAGACAAAGAATATGCTGCACTTATGGCAGACCTGCCGGAAGCTGGCGCGACCAGCTTCACGCGCCAGCAAGCGCCCCTTGGCTTGGGTCATGCCGTGTGGTGCGCGCGTGACATCATCGGGGACGAGCCCTTCGCCGTTATCCTGCCCGACATGATCACTTTACCCGGCGCTCGCAAGACGCGGTGCCTCGCCCAATGTTTGGAAGCGTACGAAGAGCATGGCGGCAATATCATCGCGGTCGAGGAAGTGCCGATGGACGAAACGCATCTTTATGGCGTCGTCTCGGTGAAAGAGGATTTTGGCTCTGCTTTTGAGATCGGCTCGATGGTCGAGAAGCCTGCGAAGGGCACGTCTCCGTCGAACCTGATCATTTCCGGGCGTTATATTCTCGACCCCAAGGTGTTCGAGATTCTCGCGAAGGTCGAGAAGGGCGCCGGTGGCGAGATCCAGCTGACAGACGGGATGAAGACGCTCGCGGAGACACAGAAGTTCTTCGGTGTGCGCTTCGACGGGCGCACCTGCGATACCGGCTCGAAGCTTGGCTTCCTGTTGGCTAATGTTGCCTTCGCACTCGAGCGCGAGGACATCGCGCCGGCGTTCAAGGCGGAACTGAAGAAGATCATGGCAAAGATCTGAGCCGGTCCCGCATCGCCTGGATGCGGGCGGTGTCCTGCTCAGCGCTGGAACTTCAGCCCTACGAGAAACGTGCTCGCCTGAAAGTTCGAGGCGGGCGCGCTGCTGCGCAGGAGATCAAAGGCATAGGAGCCGCGGATCACCAGTGAGCGGGTAAGATTGTACTCGGCCTTGAAGCCGCCCGACCACTCGTCCTGCTCCAGCGCGATGCCGTCGTATTTCGACCGGGTGAACTTTGCAACCCCGGTCAGTGTCAGGTTTCGGCGAAGCGCGTGCACGACTTCCACCTCCGCGCGGCGGATGGAAACGCCCGCGGAGCCCAGCACGTTGGTTTCGCCGATATCGGTTGCAGCGCGCACCGCGACCTTGGTCAGTGGAGAGACCGCCCACGCGAGCGAAGCATCGATCGAGGGGCCGGTGATCGCGCTCAAGCGCGGATCTTCATAGTTTCGATGCACGACACCGGCAGCGACTTCGCCTTTGAGGGTGTCCGAAATATCGAAGGCGTTGCCGAGCCTTGCGTTGGCGCCGTTGGAATTGCGATCGTAGCCGTTGGCGTCGGTCGCGCTGTCGTGCCGGCGCAGATCAAGGGTCGTCTCGATGAACGGATTGAACGCGGTGCCGATCCGGTAGGCCGCGCGCGACTTCAGCGCATAGGTTGCGAAATCGTCGCGCGACAACGGCAGGACCGCGCCGCTGGCGAGTCGGCCATCCTCGTTATGGGTGTGTTCTGCGAGCGCGCCGATGCTGAGGGCCAGCGGGCCGATGCTTCGCGTCACGCCGGCAGATCCGCCGAATGTCACGACATTTGTGCGGCCCGTTGCGCCGCTCGTCTCCGGTGAATTGGGCGTCGCCGTGGTCAGCGCGCCGTGAGTCTCAAGGTCGATCGCGGTTGCGCGATCCGCATCGAGTCGCAGGACGGCTTTGCCGGTGCCCTCCGGCTGGGCGCTGTTCCTGATGCTGGGGAAGAGCGCGTAACTGCCGCGCAGATCGATTTTCAGGCTGTGTGCCGACCAATTGCTCTCGGCCTGCAGCGCGCCTTCCGTGCGCAGCACGGCGGACCCCTTGGGGTTGAGCGGCTGGCGGTTGGGATTGCTGTCATAGCCGAGATCCTGCGCCAGCGAGGGTTTCAGGAGGAAAGCTCCGGCGCGTATGCCCAAGGGTGCGAATGGATCCTGATCGACAACAGGCCGCCGGACTCTCGGCAGGACGGGAAGAGCGGCTTCCGCTGTGGTCGGCTCATTGTCGAGCATGGCTGGCGTGCCGCCGTCGGCCAGCGGCTGCGGTTTGCGAAGCGAGGGCGCGCTTGGATAGGCGGTCAGGTCAGGCAACGGCACGCCATAGAGCACGCGGGCGCCTGGCGGCCTTGTCGCCGTGTGGCGGTCTCGCCAGCCTGGTGGAAGGGGCTTTTGATCGTTGTCGGGCACAGGAGGGTCAGGGAGTGCGGGCGGTAGAGCGAATGTTCCCCGCAAAGGCTCGTCGCCGGGCAGCATGCGCTGTGCGAGGGCCGTGCCACAGGGGAGCGCTGCCAGAGCCGCTGCGGCGGCTGCCACGGTAACGAAAGCTGATCGAGCTGCGGGCTTGGGCAAGCAATGTCTCGTGCGAAAAGCCCCGCCGCACCCGAGCAGGCGGCGGCGCGCCGTAAGTCTGAAGACATCGTTAAGCCGCCATGGTTAATGCCGGGTTACCGCTTGCGCCAAGGCGTGCTGACACGGCACGGACGCGCTGGTATGAGGGGCCATGACAACAACCGCACGCGACTCGTCTGGAGATCTCCGGATGACCAAAGCCACTGCCTCGGCACTCCGGACCCTCGGCCTCGAGCGAGCCGGAATCGCCGCCCTCGAAGAGGCGCTCACCCAAAACGGACTGGGGGTCAGCTTCAGTGCGGCCGTCGACCTGATCGTCCAGGCGCCGGGCCGCGTCATCGTGACCGGCATGGGCAAATCGGGGCACATCGGTCGCAAGATCGCGGCGACCCTGGCCTCGACCGGCCAGCCCTCCTATTTTGTGCATCCGGGCGAGGCGAGCCACGGGGATCTCGGCATGATTCAGGAGGGCGACGTCGTGCTGGCGCTCTCCTGGTCCGGTGAAACAGCGGAGCTCGCCGATATCATCACCTATTCCCGGCGGTTCCGCATCGGGCTGATCGCCATCACCTCCAACGCGGACGGGGCGCTCGGGCGAGAGGCGGATGTATGCCTCTGCCTGCCCAAGAGCGAGGAAGCCTGCCCGAACGGGCTCGCGCCGACGACCTCGACGACCATGCAACTCGCCATCGCCGATGCGCTGGCGATCGCGCTACTCGAAACCAAGGGGTTCACGGCTCAGGATTTCCGGGTGTTTCATCCCGGCGGCAAGCTCGGCGCCAAGCTGACCTTCGTGCGCGATGTGATGCATCGGGACGAGCGGGTTCCGCGTGTGCTTCTGGGCGCGGCGATGGGTGAGGCGGTGGTCGAGATTTCTACAAAGGGCTTTGGCTGCGTCGGCGTCGTGGATGTCGACGGCATATTGGCCGGGATCGTGACGGACGGCGATCTTCGCCGTCATATGCGGCCTGACCTGATGATCGCTCGCGTCGAGGACGTGATGACGGCGGGACCGCGCACGGTCACGCCCGAGACGCTGGCCGTCGAGGCGCTCGAAATGCTCAACAGTCGCAAGATCACGGCCATGCTGGTGGTCGATCCGTCGAACCGCCCCTGCGGGATCGTGCATCTGCACGATCTGCTGCGGCTTGGGGTGGCGTGACGGCCGCGCGGCAATCCAGTGCTGTCTCGCGACTCCTGGATTGCCGCGCCGCTCCGCTCCTCGCAGTGGGGCGTGTGAAAATCAGCCCTTGGCTTCGGCCTCGAGCGCTTCCTGCACCTTCGGACGGGCGCGGACCCGTGCGTAATAGCTGTTGAGCGAGGGCCAGCGCGGAAGATCGAATTTCATCTTCTCGGCCCAGGTCAGGATGACGAAGAGATAGCCGTCGGCGACGGTGAAATGATCGCCGAGCAGATATTGCTTCTCGGCCAGTTGCGCGTCGACCCAGGTAAAGCGGTCTTCGAGAAGGCCGCGCGCGACGGGCTTGTAGTCTTCCGGGGTGGTGGGCTTGAACAGCGGGCTGAAGCCCTTGTGCAACTCGGACGTGATGAAGTTCAGCCATTCCATCAGACGATAGCGCTCGATGGTGCCGGCATGGGGCGCGAGCTCGGTTCCCGGGGCCTGATCGGCGATATATTGCACGATGGCCGGGCCTTCCGTCAGCACGTCGCCATCGTCGGTGACGAAGGCGGGAACGGAACCCTTGGCGTTGATCGCGCGAAAATCGGTGCCCGATGCGGTCACCTTGGCACGCAGGTCGACCTTTTCCATCTCGAAGGTAAAGCCGCCTTCGCGCAGGGCGATGTGGGGCGAGAGCGAGCAGGCGCCGGGCGAGTAGTAAAGCTTCATGACGGCCTCGAGGGGCTGGAGTGTTCTGAAAGGCGGATACGCTTAGCACGGGCCCATGTTCCACCCGAAATGCCGTTTTCGTCAGTCAGCGACGACCTCCAGCACCATTCCGTCGCGCGTCAGTCCGACGATCTTCACGCGCGCGCCCGCCGGCAGGTCGGGGCCTGCCACGCGCCAGACCGTGTCGTCGATGCTGACGAGGCCGAAGCCGTCGACGATGGCGTGCTGGAGCCGGGCCTCGCGGCCGACCAGGGCATCCGCGCGGCGGTTGAGAAACGGCGAGGCGCCGCTCGTCGATCCGAGCGAGCCATAGATGCGCCGCCCGGCCAGCACGAAAAGCAGCGCGAACCCGCCGAAGCTCAGCAGCAGCCATTCGAAATCGAGAGGCACCAGCATCAGCAGCAGGCCGTTGGCAATGGCGGCGAGGCCGATCCACAGGATGAAAACGCCCGGCGCCAGCGCCTCCGCAGCGCAGAGGAGGACGCCGAGAATCATCCAGCTCCAGGGATTCTGGACCAGCATCATGCCGAACCCGGGGCGGGGCGTGTGACGGGCACCGAGCCGCGCCGCTGCGCCTGTTCAGCGGTCGAGGCCAGAGCCGAGCGGGTCAGTTCGGCGATGCCCCCGATGGTGCCCGCGAGGCCGGCCATTTCCATCGGCATCACGAAGACCTTCTGGTTGGGCGCCTGCGCCAGATTGTCGATGGCCTTCACGTATTTTTCCGCGATGAAGTAATTCAGCGCCGCAAGATCGCCCTTCGCGATGGCCTCGCTCACCATGGCGGTGGCGGCGGCCTCGGCCTGCGCCTGCCGCTCGCGCGCTTCGGCGTCGCGGAAGGCGGCCTCCCGGCGTCCTTCAGCATCGAGGACCAGCGCGGCCTTGCGTCCCTCGGCGCGCAGGATTTCGGCTTGCCGCTGTCCCTCGGCCTCGAGCACGGCGGCGCGCTTCTCGCGCTCGGCCATCATCTGGCGGGCCATCGAGTCGATCATGTTCTTGGGTGGAACGATGTCCTTGATCTCGACGCGGTTGATCTTGATGCCCCAGGGTCCGGCGGCGGCGTCGATGACGGTGAGCAGCCTCACGTTGATCGAATCGCGATGGGACAGAAGCTCATCGAGATCCATGGAGCCCATGACCGTGCGGATGTTGGTCATCAGCAGGTTGAGCAGGGCGCGCTGCAGGTCGGCGACTTCATAGGAGGCGCGGGCGGGGTCGAGCACCTGGTAGAAGGCGACGCCATCGACGGTCACAGAAGCGTTGTCGCGCGTGATGACCTCCTGTGAGGGCACGTCGAGCACCTGTTCCATGACGTTCATGCGCCGGCCGATGCCGTCGATCCAGGGCACGATGAGGCCCAGTCCCGGCGTGAGGGTCTTGTGGTAGCGGCCAAAGCGCTCGACCGTATAGGCATAGCCTTGGGGCACCTGCCTGACGCCCATCAGAATAGTGATGATAACGAAGACGACCACCGCGCCCGCGAACAGGCCGAAGCCGGAAAATCCACCCATGATAGGCTCCTTGCAGCCCGAAAGCGGGCGAGTCGCAATGCCTCAGCTTTGCATTCCGCGCGGTGCACGCCAAGGGGTGCAGGCCAAGGGGTGCCCGGACTCCCGCTCCGCTTCCTTTCGGCGGTGGCTCGTCTATAAGGCTTGAAGCAGACCGGAGCGGTTCATGGAGCTCATTGTAACGCCCGAAAATCCGATGCCTGCCGACGGCGTCGTTTCCATGATCCATGCCGTGGACGGGGTGGCGCTGCGCGTGGCGCGCTGGCATCCGACACGGCCGCCCGTGGGCACGCTCGTGATCGCCTCGGGCCGGTCGGAATTCATCGAGAAATACTTCGAGACCATTGGCGAAGCGCTGCAACGGGGATTCGTGGTGGTCGCCTTCGATTGGCGTGGGCAGGGCCTCTCGGACCGCGAGCTCGTCGATCGCACGAAGGGGCACGTCGACGATTTCTCCCTTTACGAGCGCGATCTCGATGCCCTGGTCACGCAGGTGCTTGAGGCGTTTTGTCCTCGTCCCTGGTTTGCGCTGGGTCACTCCATGGGCGCGGCCGTTCTGCTCGACCAGGCCCATGGGGGGCGTTCGCCTTTCGCGCGCATGGTGCTTACGGCGCCCATGATTGATATTCGCGGGTTGCACTTTCCGAGCCTCGCGCGCGGCCTTGCGGGCATTCTCGACGCGATCGGGCTCGGGGGCGCGTTCGTGCCGGGCGGCGGTGGACGGGCGATCGTCTCCAAGCCGTTCGAGGGAAATCCGCTGACCTCCGATCCCCAGCGATTCGCACGGGTCCGGGCCATCCTGGAGGCCGGGCCCCGCCTGGCCCTCGGCGATCCGACAATAGGCTGGGTGCATGCCGCCTTCCGGCTGATGGCGAAATTCGCCGACGCCGAATTTCCGCGCCGTGTCGGCGTTCCCACGCTCATCCTTTCGGCGAACGACGACCGCGTGGTCGATCCCTACGCCACCGAGCGGTTCGCATCGCGCCTCAAAGCCGGGCGCATGATCCCGCTGGCCCACGCGCGCCACGAGATCCTGCTGGAGCGCGATGCGATCCGCGCGCAGTTCTGGGCGGCGTTCGACGCTTTCCTGCCCGGCACGGCCGGTGAGGAGCAGATGCTGCTGGCGCGCTACGGCCGCGCCTCCTGAGATCAGTTCGCTGCGTTGAGGATCCTCAGCGCCTGCTCGTGCAATCGCTTGTCGCCGGCCGCGATGATCGCCCCGCCGTGCGCTGGTGTGTTGCCCTGCCAGTCCGTGACGATGCCGCCGGCGCCTTCGACGATGGGAACGAGGGCGACGATGTCATAGGGCTGGAGGCCGCTCTCGATCACGAGATCGACGTGCCCGGCAGCGACCATGCAATAGGCGTAGCAATCGCCCCCATAGCGCGAGAGGCGCACCTGCTCCTCGACCCGCCGGAAGGGGATCAGAGTGTCCGGCGCCAGCAGGGACGGGTGCGTGGTCATCAGTGTCGCCAAGGCGAGATCCGCACAGGCGCGGGTGTGCAGGCGCCGTTCGGCGGGACGGCCGAGGCTGTCGAGGCCGCGCCACGTCGCCGATTCGCTGTCGCCGGTGAAGCGCTCGCGTGTGAAGGGCTGGTGCATCATGCCGTAGCAGGGGCGGCCCATATGCTGGAGCCCGATCAGTGTGCCCCAGAGCGGCATGCCTGAGATGAAGCTTTTGGTGCCGTCTATGGGATCGAGCACCCAGCAATAATCCGCGTCGGGTCTTTTATTGCCGAATTCCTCGCCGACGATCCCATGAGCCGGGAACACCTGCTGGATCATGCTGCGCATGATGCTTTCGGCTGCCCTGTCGGCCTCCGTCACCGGATCGAAGACGCCGCCGCCGCTCTTGTCGTCCGCGCCCATATGGGTGCGGAAAAAGGGCAGGATCGCCTCTCCCGAGGCGGTCGCGAGATCCTCGACGAATTGCGCGAAGTCGATGGCGCTCATGTCCCCTCCGGTGCAGGCCTTTGGCGACACATACAGGAGGTTGCAGGAGGTGGCGAGAGGCGATCGCCGAGGCTGCCGGCGTGCTTTTTTCGAGGAGGGACGATGGCGGCCGCGGAGAGTGTTACAAATTGAATCAGCAATTCAGATGCTTGTAACTCAAAGCGCGACAGGCTGCCGCAGGGGCGGGAAACAGGTCGGCAGGGGTTGCGTTTTGTGCAGTGCACCTGCATATTATCGCAGTGCGGCAACTTTGTTGCTGCCGATGCCCTCCTTGGGCGTTTCCTCCCTTGACTTGGGCCGCTGACGAAAGTCGGCGGCCGTCTTTCTTTCAGGGTGGCGTTTTCTTTAAAAGTTTTGGCTTGAGGCGTCGCGCGGCTCACTCCGCGGCGAGTGCACGCCCTTGTCCGTGACCGGCCACCTGCCGCATCAGGGACTCGGCCATCCGCTTCATGTCCGCGCTGACTTGGCCGAAGGCAGGCTTCTTCTCGAACTTCTGCTCGTCCATATAAAGAGCACGGTTGATCTCGATCTGCAGGGCATGGAAGCCCGCGCCCGGACTGCCGTAATGCTCGGTGATGAAGCCGCCTGCATAAGGCTTGTTGCGCTGGACGATATAGCCCAGCTGGCGCAGCTCATATTCGACGAGATCGACGATGAATGTGGCGCAACTGGTGCCATAGCGATCGCCCAGCACGACGTCGGCCTCCACCCGCTCACCGGCGCGACCCGGGCCGCCCGCCGACGGTGAGGGCATGGAGTGGCAGTCGACCAGCACGGCCATTCCGAACCGTCCTGAAGCGCGGCGCATAAGGCCGCGCAATGCCTGATGATAGGGCTTGTACAGCCCCTCGATCCGGCGAATCGCCTCCTCGACGGGCATGCGCCCTGAATAGATTTCCTGCGATTCGCCGACCAGGCGCGCGATGGTGCCCAGGCCGCCGGCGACCCTGAGCGAGCGGGTGTTTGCGAAGGCCGGCAGTCGCCCCTCGAACATGCGGGGGTCGAGTTCATAGGGTTCGCGATTGACGTCGAGGTAGGCGCGGGGAAAATGGGCCCGGAGCAGGGGCGCGCCCAGCGCGACTGCGTCGGTGAACAGGTCGTCCACATAGGCGTCTTCCGAGCGGCGCAGCGCGAGTGGATCCAGCCGGGACAGTTCCAGAAAACGGGCAGGGTATTTCCGCCCGGAATGGGGCGAGGAAAAGACCAGCGGTGATGTCAGTTCCGACGGTTCGAGAATGTCGAATGCCGGATCGAGCTCGGGCTCCGGAGGGCGTGCTGAGTGCTCCAGCTCTGCGTCTCCCTGTCCCGTCTTCGACCGCCCCATCCCAATCTCCGATACTCTGCCCGAATCTCGCCGGCCGGGCTTGCTATGATCCTTTGCTAGCACGCAATGTGCCAAGCAAGGGCCGGTCTGTCCACGTCGCGATTGCCGCAGCGCGACGGGATCAGCGCCTGCGCTCCACGGCAAACGACGATTCTCGCAGGGATTTTCACGCCTTCTTTACCGTCCGGGGTGCTTATGTGAGGGAGTGTTCCGCGTGAGGCCGAGATGACCGAAACTATCGCCAATTCCAGCAAGATCCTCCTCGCGGAGGACGATAATGACATGCGCCGCTTTCTGGTGAAGGCTCTCCAGAACGCCGGTTACGATGTCGCTTCCTTCGACAATGGCCTTTCGGCCTACAACCGTTTGCGCGAAGAGCCGTTCGAGCTCCTGCTGACAGATATCGTCATGCCGGAGATGGACGGGATCGAACTTGCGCGCCGGGCGACCGAACTCGACCCAGACATCAAGGTGATGTTCATCACGGGCTTTGCGGCTGTCGCACTCAACCCCGACAACAATGCGCCGAAGGAAGCGAAGATCCTTTCCAAGCCCTTCCATCTCAAGGATCTGGTCAACGAAGTGCAGCGTTTGCTGGCCGCCTGAGAAAAGCGTCGCAAAGCGCTTGCGTAGCGTGGCGCCAGCCATTATACCCCGCCCATTCCGTTTGCACCGGCGCACTTCGCCGACTGCCTCGGGCGCGTAGCTCAGCGGGAGAGCACTACGTTGACATCGTAGGGGTCACAGGTTCGATCCCTGTCGCGCCCACCATTCAGAGACCCTGATCGCCGTAAGGTGGTCGGGGTCTTTTTGGTTTCACGGGGTGGATGCAATGTTCGCCGCCGGGGGCTGGATGGAGAGGCGATGCGCAAGGCAGCCAACACGCTCTCTTCCGAGGTCAGCGGCTGCCCATTGTGGGGACTGCCAGATGATTCGCGCGTGTTGGGCCGCAATCCGGCCGGTTCACACGGTCTGCGCTGCCGGGGCCGCCTGCATTCTGGAGTGCTTGCGTGACGCAAGTTGCCGTCCCCGCGCCACTTGATCAGACTTCCGTCGAATGGTCCGAAGACGTTAAATTGGCTGCGATGTAAGCACCTATGATGTCGGTGAACCGCTCCGCATCAAAAGGGCGCTCGTAAGCGGCGTTCTTGAAGTCCACGCCGAGCACGTATCGGCATGCCGTCGGCGTGGCCACCGGCCAGAAATCGAACCTCGACTGATCATTGGGGTAGGTCTCGCCGAGAACATGCGTCTGGATTTCCGAGACGTGCCTTGCGGCCTTGCTCTCCGTCTCGCCCACGACGGCCCCGCCAGCGGTGGCTTCGGTTCGAAGTCGTCCGTCCGTCGCTGAAAAGATTGCGGCGGGCGCCGCGAAGATCCGGCTCAAGGCCGTGGCCGCTGCCTGGAGGATCTCGTTCTGGGATCGCTCCGCGATGACGGCGTGGGCCAACTGCTGCAGCGCCTGGGCCTGATCCGCCGCCCGCTGAGCCTCAAATGCACGGCGGCGGGACTGGCCGGCCACCGCGCTGACAATGGCTGCTGTCACAAGCAACAATATGGAAGCCCAGATCTCGGACGGATCAGTCATCCGAAGCGTGAAATACGGCCGGGTGAAGAAGAAGTCGAATGCGAGCACGCTCGCGATGACGGTGGCTACCGATGGTCCCCACCCGAAGGTCGTTGCAGCGATGACGACCGGCAATACGAAGATGAGTGTCAGGTCGGGCACGGCGGCAACGTTATAAGCGACGAAGGCCACAAGGGTGGCTGCGGCCACAAGGAGGAGCGAGGCGCCATATTGCAGAAGAACCGGCACGCCACCGGCGCGCCCGCCGCCCCCCTTGGCTGTTGACGGCCACGCTATGGAGTGTGTCTCGTCGTTATTAGCCGGGTTGGACATACTGCTCTCCAGCTCTGTACTGGCCCGTCACATCCGAAAAACCATAGATGCAAGCGCATAGAGAAACGATACCACCTTTGTTTGGGCAGGCGAGAGTGCGCATGTATTTTGGTTTCATACGTTTTCGTGCAGGCGGGTCGTTTCAAACAATGCTGGAACTGTGCAGATTCCGGGCCTTTCAGAATGCGACACCCCTAAACTGTTTAGGTTTGCCGCTCACGTCTTGAGCAACTCGATTCCTGTCGCGCCGTGGGTGATCGCTGTTCGGCTTGGCGGTGCGGTTGTGTACCCATTTGCCCTGAGGAGTCAGCCATACGGCAGATTGCTTGGCGCAACGAGCCGATGATTCATAGGGACGTCAACCCGCGACCTCCGCACAGGCGCCTTGGACGATGGAGTTCCCGATGAGATACATGTTGAGCTGGAACGAGCGCTCCCAGGGATCGCCGATGGAATACGAGAATGCACAAAAACGCATTCTAGAACTCTTCACGCGATGGGAGGCACCCGAAGGTTTCAGCATCGAACTATTTGTGATCCGGGTGGGCGACTGGGGCGGCTACATGTTGCTGGATTGTGATGATCCGCTCGCGGTGCATAAATTCTGTTCGATGTTGCCGGCGTTTGAGTTCGAGGCACGACCCGTGGTTCCTGTGATGGACGCCGTCCGGGTGGAACTCGAAGCTATGGCTTTCCGCGACAATCTCAAAGCATCGTGATGCTGAGAGTAGATCTCCGCCGCAGAGTGGTTAGTCGCAAATTCGGAACGCCTCCAGCCGCATGACCACTGCTGCATGTATCGCCGTGACGATGACGGACGTCGTTGGATAAGCATCGAAGCGTCGGCCGCGAAAGCAATGGGCGGCGTCCGCTCGAACGTAATCAGTACCGAAGCGCGGCCTATTACTTGTCCTTCATGCACTCCGGCAAGATCACGCCGTGTACCCGACGACTGCCGCGATGCTCGTTGCGAACCTGCTCGCGGGGACGTGCTTCGAACAGTTCGGTCTCCTGCGCCTCACAGGCCCTGCAGAGGTGGGTGCCAGATTGCGTGTTCGACAAATTTATGGCGACGTCACACTCGTCGGAGCGCGGTGTGATGATCTGGGCCGTCGTGTGAAAGACCTCGGTCATTTCCAGTGTCCCCGTCCGGCCCAATCAGAAACAAAACGTTCGTCCGCATGATCGGTCGCAGCGGCATATTCGCCCGAAGGGTGCTGTCTTACCAACCACCAGCACAGCTCGCCTGCGCGCCGTGTTCTTCGAACGGTGCCAAGTCTGCGTGAATTTTGCACAAATCCGTCGGGTGAGAATGAAGGTCCGGCATATGCGCGAAGCCGTAGTTCGCGCATATGCCGTCCATCACCGGCCACTGACTTTTCATCCAGCAGCGAATTCTGCGCCTATTGGCGCGGTTATCGCCGTGAGGTGATCCGCTTCCGTTCCGGGGCTTTTCCGGGGCCTCGCCTTTTTCTGAGTTTCGAACGGTCCCATTTTGGCACGGCTATGAACGCATTTCCGCCGCTACGCTGTCCGACCAATGGTGCGTCCGAGTGACTTCGCGCCAGAAGAGCGCGGTTTCATGCGGAAAGGGGGCACCATCCGATTCACCAGGTCAGGAGAACCTATGACGGACTTGAATCTCGCGAACTACCAAACTGTTTGGGCGGATAGTTTCAGCGATCCGAAGAACTGCGTGTTCGGCAATCACTGGGGGCCCGGCGTCGACCTTTCGACTCCCGGCCAGATCACGTTGCACACCACCGCCGACAACCAAGACAGCGGCACCATGCAGCAATCGAGCGGGGCGAGCTCCAATCAGGGCTATGGCCTCTACAGCGAGACCCTGCAGATGCAGGGCACGATCGGCGTCTATGGCATGGCCGGCTGGCCTGCGAGCGATCATTGGCCTGGTCCCGAACTCGACATGGTCGAGGTTCTCGCAGACGGGACGCCCTACGCCAGCGTGCATTGGAAAGGCGCCGACGGCAGCGATCAAGATCAGTCGGTCATGTTCAAGGGCGTGGACGTCACGCAGGCCCATAATTACCAGATGGACTGGCAAGCCGATCACGTCAGCTTCTATGTCGATGGCAAGGAAATGGGGACCGTGACCGATCACGTTCCGCTGGACTACGCGCATGGTGGCGAGAACGAGAGCATGGGGATCGGTGTCCAGACATCCTGGAACAGCGGCGCACTCGGCGGGAACAACTGGGTCACAATCACGGACGCGAGCTATTCCAAGTTCGTGGGCGGTGCGACGCCGCCTGCTGCGGCCTCGACCACGACCGTCTCTTCGACAGGCACAGCGCCTGCATCGAGCGATGTGAGCGCGTCCGCAACGGATCCTGCCGTAACGGCTACGACGCCTGCGACGGCGAACAGTCCGACGGACACTTCCACCACAGGAACCGCGTCCACGCCTTCCAGCGTTCACGCGGATGCGGGCACGATGACACCCCCGTCCACGGTGACCACCGATACGGTGCACAGTTCAACGACGACCGACGCGCCGTCAGCCACTACGACCAGCGGCGCTACGTCCCCCACCACCAGCGCCGGCACCACGACGCCAAGCGATCCCACAACGACGAGCAACACGTTCGACTTCGCCAATCTCAAGCACGACCACGGCTCGCACGGTGGGGGCTCGTTTCACTTCAGCGATCTGAGCAATCCGGCGACGGCGACCGCCAGTGCAACGAGCGCCGACACGACCACGTACAGCGGCCAAAATCATCACGATTGGTTGCCCGATGCATCGCAAGGTCACAATGACCTCGCGAGCTCGCTGCACCATCATGGCCACGACGCCTGGGCCTGATGCTTCAATAGCCTGGGCGGCGCGCGAGTGTGCGCCGCCCACGGATGCGTTTATTTCAAAGGAAGGTTCAGTCCGATTTCGTTCGTCTCGCCGCGCGGGGACGGCTGCTGCCTCGAGGTGCCGGCTTGTCCGCCAGCTCGATCCAGACGGGTGCGTGATCGCTCGCTCCCTCCCGGCCGCGCACTTCGAGATCGACGCCGGCGGCAATCAGGCGGCTTGAAAGCGATGGACTGAGCAGGGCGTGGTCGATGCGAAGCCCCGCGTTGCGTGCCCAGGCGTTGCGCCAGTAATCCCAGAACGTATAGATCCGCTCATCGGGATGAAGCGCCCTCAGCGAATCCGTCCAGCCTTGTGCAAGAAGTGCCCTAAATGCGCGTTGCGCCTTGGGATGCATCAAGGCGTCATCCTTCCACGATTCCGGTTTGTACACGTCGAGATCGGTCGGGATGACGTTGAAGTCGCCGATGAGAACGACCGGATGCTTGTCGGCAAGCAGCCCGGCGGCATGCTCCGTCAGTCGTTTGAACCAGTCCATCTTGTAGTCGAATTTAGGTCCCGGCTGCGGGTTTCCGTTCGGGAGGTACAGGCAGCCGATCAGGATGCCATTCACTGCCGCCTCGATATAGCGGCTCTGAACATCGGCGTCGTCGCCAGGAAGGCCTCGCCGGGTCTCGACGGGTTCGGTTCCGCGGGCCAAAATTGCGACGCCGTTCCATCTCGCCTGCCCTTGCCACAAAGCGCGATATCCCGCTTTGCGGAGCGCGGCGACGGGGAACTTCTCTTGCGGCGCCTTCAATTCCTGAAGGCAAGCGATGTCCGGCTGCGTTTCGGAGAGCCATTCGAGCAGATGGGCGAGGCGGCCGTTGACGCCATTGACGTTGAAGGTTGCGATCCGCATCGAGCTCCGCCGTTCGCTGCCGTGGTGCCAGCCAACGCACGATGCCTCACAAAGGCTGCACGAGGCCTCGGAACTTCTGCTCCAGGTCGCAGCTCTCGGGCCTCGCTTCAGTCTTCCCTGAAGGCGTGCGACATGCTGTCGGTGAGCGGCTGCATCAGATATGCGAGCAGCGATCGGTTGCCGGTGATGATCGCGACCTCGACCGGCATTCCGGGGTAGAGGCGGACATGCGGCACGCGCGCGAGCTGGTCGGCGCCAACTTCGACAGTTGCGACGAAATATGCGGCCCCGGTGCGCTCGTCCGTCGCCGCATCGGGAGAAATGCGGATGACCTTGCCCTCCAGCGTCGGCGTGGTTCGCTGCTTGTAGGCCACCAGACGAACCGAGGCTGGAAGGTCCGGGCGAACGACGTCGATGTCGGTGGGCTGAAGCCGCACTTCGACCACGAGTTTTTCTCCGATCGGAACAATGTCGAGCAGGGCGCCGCCGGGGTTTACGACGCCGCCCGTCGTGAAGGACCGCACATTCATGATGACGCCGTCGACGGGCGCGACGACCTCGCGGCGGCCGAGACGCGCGACGGATTTGCGCAGCTGATCCTGCGTGTCGGCTGTCTTGGCCTGTACGTCTTGCATCTCTTCCGCCAGCTGGCGCGATTGGGCAGAGGTGATGGTGAGGATCTGTGCGTCGGATTCGGCGACCTGATCCATCAAGGCGGAGATCTTGCTCTTGTCGGTCGCGACATCGCCCTTGATGCCCTCGACCTGACGTTCCAGCCCGAGCACGCGCGGTTTGAGTCCGTAGCCCTTCGTCAGCATGGCCTTGGCGTCGCGCATTTCCTCTTCCAGAAGCGGCTGCTGCGCCTGCAAGGAGGACATATGCGCTTGCGTCGACTCGATCTGGGAATAGAACTGATCCTTCCGCCGCTTCCAGACATCGACCTGCTTGTCGATCGAGTCGCGCTGGTCTTCGAAAATTTGCTGCTGGGCTTCGAGCGCGCTTTTGAGCCGGGGCCGTTCGCGCAATTCCTCCGCTGCCGGAAGCGGCAGAACTTTTGCGCCGTTGCGCTGGGTGACGATGCGCAGTTCCCGCGCTTTCAACACGTCGAGCTGGCCCTCCAGCGATGCACGGTCGGCGTCCGCGTCGATGTTGTCGAGGCGGAAGAGCACGTCGCCGTGATGCACGGTCTGTCCTTCCTTCACCAGGATCTCACGGACAATTCCACCCTCGAGATGCTGGATGACCCTGCGGCTCGTCTCGACCTTGATCGAGCCGCTTCCGAGGGCGGCACTGGCGATGGGTGCGAGGCCGGCCCACAGGAGCGTGCCGCCCAGAAGGCCGACGAGCGTCAAGGTGCCGATGAGGATCCAGCGCTCGACGTCCGGCGCAGGCAATTTGCCGGTCGTGACCGGTACGGGAGGAAACAGCAAAGCACGCAGCATGATCAACTTGCCTTCGCGGTCTGGAGATCGACGGGCGTCTGGAGCTTCGCGAGAATCGTGGTCTTGGGACCGAACATCTGCAAACGACCTTCGTCGAGAACAGCGATCTGATCGACATGACGCATCAGGGACGGACGGTGCGCGACGATCACGACCGTCGTTCCGAGTTGCTTCAAGGTCCTGATCGTTTCGTTCAGCGCGTGGTCGCCGACCGAATCCAGATTCGAGTTGGGCTCGTCGAGCACCACCAGCGCGGGATTTCCGAAGACGGCGCGTGCGAGGCCGATGCGTTGTTTCTGCCCGCCCGACAGGTTCGCGCCGCCGTCGATCAGTTCCGTGTCATAGCCGCCGGGCATGCGCAGGATGAGATCGTGGACGCCTGCGACCGTTGCCGCCTTGACGACCTGCGATGGATCCGGGTCTTCCTGCAATCGCGCGATATTGTCGCCGATGGTGCCTGGAAGCAGACCCGCCTCCTGTGGGAGGTATCCCACTTGCGGGCCGAGGTCCGCGCGATCCCATGTGAACATATCCGCACCGTCGAGACGCACGCATCCGCGGGTCGGCTGCGATAATCCAACGATCAGCTTGGCCAGGGTAGATTTTCCTGCGCCTGAAGGACCGATGATCGCGAGGACCTCGCCCGGCTGAACCTCGAGGTGAATGTTCAGGAGCACCGGGGTGCTCGTTCCCGCGGCGACATGCGACACGCCGTCAATTTGCAGTTTGCCGGAGGGCCGGGGCAGGCGCATCGTGCCGGCATGCAGCTTTCCCTGCTGCAAGAGCCGGCCGAGGCTTGCCCATGCCGCCGCAGCCGCGCCGATCTGCTTCCATGACGCAACTGCCGATTCCACTGGTGCGAGCGCGCGCGACATGATGATGGAGGCAGCCGTCATTCCGCCGGCTGTGAGTTCGTGATTGAGCACCAGCCACGCACCGACGGCGAGGATCACGATCTGCAGCGAACTGCGAAAAAACTTGGTGGCGGCGGTGACCAGCCCCATCCGGTCGCTCGCCTCCTGCTGGGCCGAGAGGATCTCCGCGTTGCCGAGATACCAGCGGCGGACGACGGCGCCGAGCATGCCCATGCCATCCGCCATGGGGGCGTGGCGGAAAGCGGCTTGCAGCAGCATGTTGTTCCTCGCCCCCAACGCGTTTGCGGCATGCAGGTTTCTGGCATTCACGTAGTTCGAGAGGGCCGCTGTGGTGAAGAGGATGATGACGGAAAGAGTCGTCACGAATCCGATCAAGGGGTGCAGGAAGAATGTCATGACCAGATAAATCGGCACCCAAGGCGCATCGAGTATCGCGAGGAGGCCCGGACCAGATACGAAGCTTCGGAGGTTGTTGAGATCGCGCAAGCCGCCGTGACTCGATTGCTGGCCCGAGACGCAGCTTTCCAGCCCGCGCGCCAGAACGAGCGGTGACAGAAACGCGTCGAGCCATGTGCCGATGCGGACCAGGATCCGCGAGCGCACCAGTTCGAGAACGCCGTAAATGGAGAGCATGAACAGCGCGAGCAGCGTCAGGAAGAACAGGGTTGAACGGCTCTGGCCGGTCAGCACCCTGTCGAAGACCTGCATCATGTAGATGGTGCCGGTCAGCACCAGCAGATTGATTCCCGCGCTGAACACTGCAACGGCGATCAGCGCCCCGCGCGAACGTCCGAGGACGGACGCAAGCGGATGCTTTCTGGTAAGCGAGTCAAACAACAATGTGCGTCCGGTTTTGGGGGGAAGAATTCGCCACGAATGGCAGGTGGAGGGCATCGTGCGCAGTTAGTGACGGCGATCTCTTGAATTTCCGCCGTCGGAACTCTGCGACCAGTCGTAGAGCGATCTAAAGCCTTGGGAAAAAGGCTTCAGAGTGACCAGACATCGGCATGATGATGGGATGCGGATTGCTGGGCGTGATTTGCACCCGTTCCGCCCCATCCATCCGGGGAGAAGTCAAAGTGGTCGTGACCGCTTTGTCCTTGGTCGGTCTGCGCGGCGGACGTGTCGGCACCACCGTGTCGTCCTGCGGACCTGATCAGGGACGTCATATCCAGATAGGCTTGCCCATCGACGGCATGACCGATGTGCCGATCGTGCGTATCTGCCGGGCCAGCGAACCGGAACCTGTCGCCTTCGGCGCTGCTTGCTGGCGCAGCGAGTTCCGCCGACGGGACCGACAATGATGGGGTAGTTGCTGGAATCGCGGGGCCTATGGCCGCCACCGGCTCCGGAATAGCCGTGGAAGCAGGAGCTGAAACCGGGTCTTGCGTCTGGACGATCGGCTGCGAATCGGGAAGGGCGGCAGCGTCGGCCGCCTGCACAGGACCGCTCTGCGTCGGGCCAGTCGCCGCTCCATCCGGTTTCGCTGAATAGGCGTGAATATAATCGACTTGCATGGTCGCAGGGAAATCGCCCGCGGAGGTGGGACTGCCGGGCCAGTATCCGCCGACCGCGAGATTCGCGATCATGTACATCGGAGAGTGGAGATCCGTCGGGGTCGCTGCCTCGCACACCTGCTTCCCGTCCAGATACCAGGTAATATTATCAGCCTCCCAGTCGACGCCGTAAGTGTGAAAGCCCGACGTTAGATCCGTTGTCGAAACCGGTGTGCTGACCTGCGTGTGGTCGCCGGATGCAGCACTATGGACGGTGGCGTAAAATTTGTTCGGGTCCTGTCCGAGTTGTTCCATCACGTCGATTTCGGGCGGCCAGGACTGGTCTTTCGGAAGCAGCCAGAAGGCCGGCCAGAGACCGGCACCCGACGGAAGCTCGGCCTTCATTTCGAAGTAGCCGTAAGTCTGAGAGAAGGAGTGAAACGTGTTGATCTGACCGGAGGTATAATTCTGGTCGTGGATCAGCGGCTTCATGTCAGGGGTCGCGGCACTGGCGGTAATGTCCAGAACACCGTTCGACACGGTCCACGGTTTGACCGCCTGTGTCGGAGCGTACTGGTCGTTCAGGTACCATTGCTGTTCCCCGTTGCCGGAGAGCGTGTAGCCGGCCTTATTGTCCCACGAGTCGCTTGTGCTCCATTTCCCGCCTTGCCCGTTCCACAGGCTGAGCGTGTTGAATTCGTCACTGAACGTCAGGTTCGCAGTTCCAGCGAGATCTCCGGGATTGATCGGCATAAGGGACCCCCAAATCAAAATTAACTACAAGCTTGAGGGGGATAAGTGTGTTGGTTTGTGTCGGTAGTTGGACGGAAACTCGTCTGAAAATGCTGCTGTGGAAAAGCCTTGCACGACGACCGGTGTGAGTCTGCGGAGCTCATCCTGGCTTGAGCGGGAGTGACGGACGCGGGCGGCGAGATCATCTCCCGGGTGGCAACGGGCTTCGCCGCGTCCCTCAAGACGCCACAACAGGCTGCGCCTTGACTCGCCGATAAAAAAGAACGATCGTTCATTCAGAGAATGGACATTCGTTTTTTTTGAAAGGGTCGTCTTGCCCAAGCTCAGCGACGAACAGCAGGCCCAGCGGCGGAGGCGGATTCTCGACGCGGCTGAACATTGTTTCGCAGCGCATGGCTTCCACCGCTCGACAATGCAGCTCATCTGCAAGGAGGCGGGGATCAGTGCCGGCGCGCTGTACCTTTATTTCCCATCCAAGGAAGCCCTGATCGAGGGGCTCACCGAGCGCGACCGTGAGGAAATCATGGCGCGCTTCGCCGAGTCCGGCGGTCCGCAGGATTTCATGGGCCTGATCGAGGGGCTGCTGCGCGGCTGCATTCTGGCGCAGCCTGCTGCCAAGGCGACGATTTGCATCGAAATCGGCGCCGAGGCGACGCGCAATCCCGCCATCGCCCAGACCATGGCGCGCTTCGACCATTCGATTCGGGGGTCGATCCGCATGTTGCTCGAGCATGCGGTGGCAGCGGGCAGCATTGCTCCTCTCGTTCCGCTCGACGAGATCGTGATGTCGCTGGCTTTGCTGGGGGACGGGTTGTTCTGGCGGCGGGCCGTCGATCCCACCTTCGATGCGGAGCGGGCGCTTCCCAATATCCTCGCCATGGTGGCCGCGCTGGTGCGCCCCGTGGTTTCGGCTGCTTCCCCTGTTTCCAATCACGCCGGGACTTGACGATGAAAGCCGTTTTACTCGCAGTTCTGCTCTGCACCGTCTCGTTGAGCGCCATGGCGGCGTCCGAAACGGGCGCGGCAGCCGTTGCCGCTCCCGCGCCGACCGTCAGCGTCGTGCCGGCGCAGATCCGCAGCCTTGCCGAAACGGTTTCGGTCACCGGCACGCTGGTGGCACGCGACGAAATTCTTGTGGCCCCGAGATCGAGGGATTGCGAATTCTCGAAATTCTTGTCGAGGAGGGCGATCGCGTGGTGGCCGGCCAGGTGCTTGCACGTCTGTCGCGCGAGGCGCTCGATGCGCAGCTCGCGCAGAGCGACGCTGGGCTCGTGCGGGCGGATGCGCAGATCGCCCAGGTGAAGAGCCAGATCCGGCAATCCGAGGCAAGTCTCGGGCAGACCGGCCCGGACTTGCAGCGTGCCCAGTCGCTGTTGAAGAACGGCGTGTCCACGCAAGCACAGATCGACCAGAAGCTCGCGGCCGACCGCACAGCGCAGGCGCAACTCGAAAGCGCACGGCAGGCTCTGAACGTTGCTGACGCCGACAAGGCGGCGCTCATGGCGCAGCGCCGTGAGCTTCAGGTGCGTATTGCGCGGAGCGAAGTGCGGGCGCCGGTCGCAGGCGTGGTCTCGCGGAAGAACGCGCGGCTCGGCGCCATCGCGACGTCGCTGGGCGAGCCCATGTTCCGCCTCATCTCGGGCGGCGCCATCGAACTCGAAGGCGAGGCTTTCGAGGCGCGGCTGGCGCGTCTCGCGCCGGGCCAGAAAGCCGATGTGATGGTTGGCGACGCGCATATTTCCGGCACGGTGCGGCTCGTTTCGCCCGAGATCGACCGCGCGACGCGGCTCGGTCGCGTGCGCATATTGCTCGAACCGTCCAAGGCCGCGCGTGTCGGCGGTTATGGACGTGGCGTCGTGGAAACGCGCCATGTGGATGCCGTTGCCATACCCTCGTCGGCGCTTCTCTATGACGGCGCGCAGGCTTTGTTGCAGGTCGTCAAAGGCGACCGCGTGGAAACGCGCAAGGTGGAGGTCGGTATTGCGGCCAAGGACTTTTCTGAAATCGTCAGCGGTGTCGCCGATGGCGAATCCATCGTCGCGCGCGCGGGGCCGTTCCTGCGCGATGGCGACGCCGTACGCCCTGTCGCTCTGGCGGAGGCACGCTGATGTCGCTCAACATCTCCGGATGGGCCATCAGGAATCCCATTCCGCCGCTGGTGCTCTTCACGGTGCTGATGCTGCTCGGCATCGTGTCCTTCTTCAAGCTGCCGATCACGCGCTTTCCCAATATCGACGTGCCCATCGTCTCGGTGACGATCACGCAGGCCGGCGCGGCGCCGACCGAACTCGAGAGCCAGGTCACCAAGAAGATCGAGGATGCGGTTGCGGGCGTGGCGGGCGTGAAGCACATCACGTCGGGTGTGTCGGAGGGCTCGTCGGCCACGACCATCGAGTTTCGTCTCGAGACCAATTCCGACCGCGCTTTGAACAACGTGAAAGACGCTATCGCAAAGATCCGCTCCGACCTGCCGCGCACCATAGACGAGCCCGTCGTGCAGCGCGTCGATATCGCGGGCCTGCCCATAGTGACTTACGCCGTTGCTGCGCCCGCCATGACCATTGAAGAGCTGTCCTGGTTCGTCGACGACGTCGTCGCCCGTTCGTTGCAGAGCGTGAAGGGTGTGGGCGGCGTGTCGCGCGTCGGCGGTGTGGATCGTGAGATCCGCGTGTCGCTCGATCCCGACCGCCTCGCCGCGCTCGGCGTGACGGCTGGCGACATCAACAAGCAATTGCGTGCCATGAATGTCGACGTCTCGGGCGGACGCGGCGAGATCGCCGGACGCGAGCAATCCATCCGCACGCTCGCCGGCGCGCGTCGCGTCGAGGATCTGGCGGCGACGATGATCGCGCTGCCGGGCGGGCGCAAGGCGCGGTTGAGCGACCTCGGCACGGTGAAGGACACGGCGGCCGAACAGCGCCGTTATGCGCGGCTCGACGGCAAGCCCGTTGTCGCCTTCGCGGTGACGCGTGCTACGGGCGCGAGCGATGCGACGGTGGCAATCGACCTCGATCGGAAGATCGAGGAGCTCCGCAAGACGCATCCCGAAGCCTCGATCAACCTCATCGACAGTTATGTGACCTACACGGTCGGCAATTTCGAATCCGCCATGCACACGCTGATCGAAGGCGCGCTGCTCTCCGTGCTCGTGGTGCTGATCTTCCTGCGCGACTGGCGCGCGACGCTCATCACCGCCATCGCGTTGCCCTTGTCGGTGCTGCCAACGTTCTGGGCGATGGACCTGATGGGCTTCTCGCTCAATCTCGTCAGCCTCCTCTCGATCACTCTGGCGACCGGCATTCTGGTCGACGACGCCATCGTGGAAATCGAGAACATCGTGCGGCATATGCATATGGGGAAATCCGCCTGGAAGGCGGCGCTGGAAGCAGCCGACGAAATCGGGCTCGCGGTCATTGCCATCACCATGACCATCGTCGCGGTGTTTGCTCCCGTGTCCTTCATGGGCGGCATCGCCGGGCAATATTTCAAGCAGTTCGGGCTGACCGTGGCTGTCGCCGTGCTGTTCTCGCTGCTCGTGGCACGTCTCATCACGCCCTTGGCTGCGGCCTATTTCCTGAAGGCGAAACCGCAGGGGCATGCCGAGCCGGAGGATGGGCCGGTGCTGCGTTTTTACACGCGGCTGGTGCGTGCGTCCGTGCGCCATCGCTTCGTGACGCTGGTCGTGGGCCTCGTAATCTTTGCCGCGTCGCTCTATTCTACCAAGCTTCTGCCGTCGGGTTTCCTGCCGTCGGAAGACGTGGCGCGGCTGCTGTTGGCAGTCGAACTACCGCCGGGCTCCAAGCTCGAAGATACGCAGCGCGTCACCGATGACATGACCGCGCTCCTGAAGCACCGCCCCGAAGTCACGAGCGTTTTCACCGACGGCGGCAAGATCGGGCTCGGCTCGGCCGAAGTGCGCAAGGCGCAGCTCGTCATCAATCTCGTGCACAAAAGCAAGCGCGACATCGCGCAAAAAGATATCGAGAGCCAGATCGGGCAGGAAGTCGCGCAATGGCCCGACGTGCGCACCTGGTTCATCAAGGACAATGGCCAGCGCGCCGTGTCGCTGACGGTATCGGGCAGCAACCCTGCCGGTGTTGAGCGCGCTGCTGCGGATCTCGCGAGCCAGATGAAGACGCTGCCGCTGGTCGCCAATGTCGTGTCCACGGCGGCGCTCGACCGGCCGGAAATCCGCATCACGCCCAAGGCCGGGCGCGCGGCGGATCTCGGTGTCTCCACCGAGGCGCTGGCGGAGGCGATCCGCGTTGCCACGATCGGCGACGTCGATGCCAATCTCGCCAAGTTCAACGCGGGCGACCGGCTGCTGCCGATCCGCATCGAACTCGTGCAGACCGCGCGTGCGGATTTCGATGCCTTGGCCAACCTGAAGGTCGCAACGGCAGCGGGGGGCTCGGTGCCGCTGGCGTCCGTCGCCGACATCAGCTTCGGGCAGGGGCCGACGAGCATCGATCGCTACGACCGGGTGCGGCGTATCGCAGTCGAGGCCGATCTGCGGGGCACGGATGCGCTGGGCGCGGCCTTGCAATCGGTCTTCGCGCTGCCTGCTGCAAAGAATCTGCCGGCGGGTGTCACAGTGCGCGAGGCGGGCGATGCCGAAGTCATGGTGGAGGTATTCCAGGGCTTCGCGCAGGCCATGGGCGCCGGCCTGATGATGGTTTTCGCCGTGCTGGTGCTGCTGTTTGCCAGCGTGACGCAGCCGGTGACGATCCTCCTGTCCCTGCCGCTCTCCATCGGGGGCGTCATCTTCGCGCTGTTTCTCACGCAAAAGCCGATCTCCATGCCGGTGGTCATCGGCATTCTCATGCTGATGGGCATCGTCACCAAAAACGCCATCATGCTGGTGGATTTCGCAGTGGAGCAGATGGCCAAGGGCATGGATCGCACCGAGGCCATCGTCGATGCCGGGCGCAAGCGCGCGCGGCCCATCGTGATGACCACGATCGCCATGGCGGCGGGCATGGTGCCCTCGGCGCTGGCCATCGGCGACGGCGGCGAGTTCCGCGCACCCATGGCCATCGGCGTGATCGGCGGACTCATCGTCTCGACCGTGCTGTCGCTTGTCTTCGTGCCGGCGGTGTTCACGTTCATGGACGATGTGGGCCACGTGACTGGCGGCTTCTTTCGCCGGTTCATCGGACCGGGCGAGGCGGGGGAAGAGCGGGCAGACCCGGCGCATCGCGACGAACCTGGCCGCCTGCCCGTCGCGGCAGAATAGCGTTGGTATGGCAAGCCGATCTCTGCGCGCACACCATCCTCGTGCCCTGGACATGGCTCTCGCGAGCTGCGTTCGGGGCTTTTCCGTTCGGGCCGGTGCGCTTTGCTCATCCCGTCTCGGTTTGCCTGCCTGTTCAAGGATGAATGTGGATCCAACATGCGTTCGACCTATTCAGCGCAAGCGCATGGCGCCAGATGACTTATGTTCACCCGCGTTGCACTCGTCTCCATGAAGGTCGTTGGTCGAGAAGACATTCTCCTTTGGACACGACCGGAACGATCACCTTCAAGGACAGGTCGGCAAGGGGGCCAGGCGCTCTTCGAGCGCGAAGCTGCCGCGCGCCAAAGCCGCACACGAGATCTGGATTGTCATGGCCTGCTGGTAACGAGCCATCAGGCGAAGTGCATCCGGGCGCCAGGCCAGACTCCTCCCCGGTGCGTAAACGGACTGCAACTGCGCTTGGCAGCTAGTTGTTAATGCATTGAAAGCTGAGGTTTTGACAACTTGAGCTTCAGTATAGCCGTCGCGTTGCGTTTCAGAAGGTGTCCGGATGATGCGTTTTGAAGATGCCTTACTGGAATCGCACCACTCATCATTGAGGCATGCCGGCATATGCTTGGAGTGGGAGCGATGCCGCGGCTACAGGTTTGGCGTGTGCGGCGCGCTCGGCGATAGGGAATTCGCGGAACTCCATCGCCTCTCTCAACCACTTGCCTTTACAGCGCGCGAAATGCTGTTCGAGCAGGGCGAGCCCGCCACTTCCGTCTTCAACATCACGTCCGGCTCGGCGCGGCTCTACAAACTGCTCCCGGATGGGCGCCGCCAGATCGTCGGCTTCGCACTGCCGGGCGATTTCCTCGGCCTATCCATGGCCGATCGCAACGCCTTTTCCGCCGATGCACTGACGCCGCTCGCCGCTTGCCGGTTTCAGCGTCGCGGCTTTTCCAACTTCATCGACACCAAACCGCATCTCCTCAGGCGCCTGCATGGCATGGTGAGCCACGAATTGTCGCTGGCGCAGGATCAGATGGTGGTCCTCGGCCGCCGGACGGCAGAAGAAAAGGTAGCGTCGTTCTTGATCGGATTGCGCAAGCGCTGGGCGCGCCTTTCGCCCTCCTCGGTCACGATCCCGCTCCCGATGACGCGCCAGGACATAGCCGATTTTCTCGGCCTGACAGTCGAGACGGTGAGCCGCATGTTGACGCGGCTGGCGCGTGAGAAAGTTATCCTCATCGTGCCCGACGGCGTGCGCCTCCTCGACGTCGCGCGCATTGAAGCGCTCGCTGAATCCTGAAGATCGAAACGAAGATTCTTGCGTGGGACTTCCGACGCCCGTCTTGATTTGCGTCAATGTGATGGAAAGTTGATTTAGCCGATTGTTTTCAAATGAAGTTGCCTTCGCTTGCCGAAGTCCCGGTGTTCCGGGCCCATGCGCTGGATCCGAGGTTGGCGAGCCGTGCCTTTCCGTTGGTGCAGCTCTCGTGCCCCAACATCCAACTTCGGGTCTGGATGGACTACGTGCGTGCCCAGGCAAATGGGCGGCGGGGCACAGGCGGCGTCACCTCCATCCAGGACGAGCGTGGCTACATCCACGGTGTGTTTTCCTGGAATCTGACCGGCCACCTTATCTGCCGCAAGTCGATCCGGATTTCGGACCTCGTTCTGGCGAACCTTCCAGGCCGAGCGCTTCTAGACGCGGTTCTCGCCGAAATTCAAGCCCTCGCGGCGTGCACGGGCGCGGGCGCCATCATGGTGGAGGCGGGAGCCAATATCGGAGGCCTGCACCGGGGCGTGCTCCTCGCGAACGGTTTCAGGCCGGCGGGGGAACAGTTGGAAATGGTCCTGCGTGTGGCGCCCTGACCGCAGGTCGCGGTCTGAGAGCTGCAGGCGCGGCACCGACGTCGTCGGATGCTCAAGCAGCTCGTCGATGAAAACGCCCGCCTGACAGCTCTTGGTCGCCCCCGCGACGGGACAGTCCAGACTGAGCGGCAACGGTGCTTAAGCCTTTTTACGAGGATCGCAGTGTCCACGCACAGGGCGGGCCAGGCCTGACCGAGAAGCTCGGAAAGTGCCTGCCTCACAATCCGAAAGGATAGATGTCGGGCGTGCCCTCGGGCGGCGCTCCAGCCAGCGGACTGACCGGGGATGTCTCGGCGAACCAGACCAGGGCATCGAATTGCCTCGACAGGTGCGCGTCAAAATAATGGCTCCAACGCTCGGTCTGGGGCCGATAGATGACGCCGATCGCACGTTCCAGCCGGCGTATCGACAACGCCGTGGCCAGCTCCCGATCGGCGCGCCAGTTCGTCAGGGCCCGTCCATGACCCGCGTCCCGGAACACGCGCTCCCAGCTGTCTCCGCGCGAAGGTACGATCGCTTTTATGTTCGGCGGCTTGCCCCATCCGTCGGCCGCCATGACATACCCTCGGTCGGTGGAAAATCCTATGAGCGCGGCCCCGTCCCCGAATTCCGCCCGGCAGAGCTGGCCGAGGTTGAATTCTCCGCCCTCGCCCATGGCGGTTGCGCGCGCGTCGCCGACATGTGAATTGTGGGCCCACACGATGGCTTTCGCCCCTTCGCCACGGCGCTTGAGAACGTGCGTCAGCGTCTCGAACATGTGACTGTCGCGAAGATTCCAACTCTCGGTGGCGTCGCGATACATGGCGCGATAATAGGCCTCGGCCCCGCACACGACGCGGGCGTTCTGTGCGGCATCGAAGTATCTTTCACCGTCTTCCGCGACATAGGCGAGACGGTGCTCAAGCAACGCGACCAATTGCTTCACAGCAGCATCTTCGCAGCTGTGGCCGGTCTCCAGCGCATGCGCGCCATAGGCCTGCGGTTTTTCCAGGAACGGCGTCAGACAGGCATAGCGCCGACGGGCCGCAGCAGCTTCTTCCGGACTCACGCGGTCGAGATAGGCCAGTACCTCGTCACGCGAGCGGTGGAGGCTATAGACGTCGAGTCCCCTTATTTCCAAGCGGTCTTCCAGGGGACGGCTGTCATCCCAGCGCCGCATTGTTTTCAGGAACCGGGCGAATTCTCTGTTGCGCCACATCCAGCGCGGGAAGTTGACGAACGCGCTACGCTCACCCCAAACACCGTGTTGACGGACGTAGCGGTCAAGCTCGGCCGCATCTGGCCAGTCGCCCTCGATGGCCAGGATCCGGAACCCGTGGCGTTCAACCAGCCGACGGGTGATCGCCGCGCGAGATTCGTAGAATTCGGCTGTCCCATGCGTCGCTTCACCGAGGAGCACGATCTTTGCATCAGCGAAGACGTCGAAATGAGATGCGAAAGCGCCGGCTGAATGCAGCTCGGGCAGTGGTTGCGACTTTGCGCGCACCAGCTCGGAGAGTTCGCTTATTGGAGACGTCAATTGAGGTGACATGACGCTGGTCCTCACTGCAAGTGTCGCGGCGGCGTGGTGCAGAGGTTCATTCCACTTCGGTTCACTAGGCGTCGTGTTGTTCCTTTCGCGCGCTGTCCTCGACCGGCTCACTCTCCTCGGAAGGAATCTCAGTCTCTATCGCGACCGCCTCATCGTCCATCAGCTTGGAAGGCTCCTCGACGCTCCCGCTGTAGGACCGGTGCGCCCGACGTCTCACGTGGCATGTGCTTGACCTTCACGGCTCAGCCTTTTCAGCGCCTGTTTCATGCTATGCCGACGGGAGGACCGCCCCTTGATCTCCGTCATTGACGAGATGCTGCGATGCCGGCCTGCTTCCCAGACTGACATCAGCGCCGAGCCCGCCGCCAGGCTGCACAGGGTTAAAGGGGTAGCCATGAATCCTTCTGACGCAACACGACCGCCAAAGGGCGATGAGGTGGAATCAGAAGTTCGCCTTCCGCCCCTCGGCCTTGCTGGAACCCTTCGCATTCCAAATGACGCGCGTGGCCTGGTTGCGTTTGCCCATGGCAGCGGTTCAAGTCGCCTCAGCCCGCGAAATTCGGCAGTCGCGAGCGCGCTTCATCAAAGGCGATTTGCAACGCTGCTGTTCGATCTGCTCACTCCAGAAGAAGAGGCGGACCGCGCCAATGTATTCGATATTCCGCTGCTGGCCGACCGGCTCGTCGGCGCCGTGAATTGGCTTGACCAAGTGACTGTCAACACCAGGCTTGCTATCGGCTTGTTCGGTGCAAGTACGGGCGCGGCGGCGGCTCTCGTGGCCGCTGCGCAGCTTCCTCATCGCATCGCTGCCGTTGTGTCCCGGGGCGGACGGCCTGACCTCGCGGGCGCTGCATTGGAGAAGATCCGAGCCCCGACACTTCTAATCGTTGGCGGCAGTGATCATGGCGTCATCGAACTCAACCAGCAGGCGCTTGCGCGTATCGGTGGTCAGAGCCAGCTGGTCATCATTCCCGGGGCCAGTCATCTTTTTCCAGAACCGGGCGCGATGGAAGCGGTCATCGATCACGCCGCGGGATGGTTCGAGCAGCATCTTTGAGCGGATCTAGCTTCCTGAAGTGATGGCGCTTTTGCGCTGCGTCAATGTGAAACTTCCGGAAACACTTGAATTTCGTTCCAGCGACGATTGTCGAGGCAACCCCTTGCGTTCGTCAGAAACGAAAGTCATGGGGAGGGTGCGAAATGGCTGGACCGGGTGTCAGCGGAATCAGGGGTATCGCTCTGAGCGTGCGCGATCGGGACGAGAGCGTCGGTTTCTATCGGGATTGCTGGGGTCTTGAAGAAGTCGGCCGGATGGGACCGACTGCGTATTTGCGGGCGACCGGCACGGAGCATCACGTGCTGGCGCTGCATGAAAAGCCGCAGGTCGGACTTCTGAGTGTCGCCCTTGCAGCGCCGGACAAGGCGAGCGTGGATGCTCTCTACGACAGGGCGCTGGGTTTTGGCGCCGACGTGATCGATTCTCCCGAAACGCTCGATCCGCTCGCAGGCGGCGGCTATGGATTCTCGTTCCGGACGCCGGATGGAATCATCCAGAAGATCAGCAGCGACGTGGAAATGCATGCCCAGCGCATCGACGATGCCAAGCGCCCGAATAAGTTTTCGCATGTCGTCATTCGCGCGGCCGATTATCCGAAGCTGCGTTCGTTCTATACCGATCTCCTCTCGTTCAAGCTCTCCGACGAGACGGATGGAATCGATTTCCTGCGTTGCTCGCACGACCATCACAGCGTCGCGCTGGCCAAGGCGGAAGGGCCCGGCCTTCATCACATGGCTTTCGAAATGCCCAATCTGGACGGGCTGATGTATGCGTCCGGCCGCATGCGTTCGAAGGGCTACGATCTCGAATGGGGTGTCGGGCGTCATTCCGGTCCGGGCAACAACATCTTCAGCTTTTTCGTCGAGCCGAACGGATTCGCCGCCGAATATACGACCGAGATGGAGCAGGTCGACGACGCGACCTATCCGCAGCGCGACGCGCGCTGGTGGCGTGAAAACCGCCCGAACGGCAGTCACTGCGCATGGCAGATGGCCACGCAGCGCTCCGAAAAACTCGTGCGGGCGCGCCTCGGCGAGCTCGCCGCCGAGATGAACGGCTGTGACGCAGCGATCTCACGGCATCTTGCCTAGGTGTTGAACGGGCCCGGGCTCAGCGCGTTGGTCAATCTCCGGTGACGTCGTGAACCATGGCGGCAGACCTGAGGAGAGTGGAGTGCATATGAGCCCGGGTTCGATTTGAGCGTGCCGGAGCGCGAACCGCAGCGCACGCCGCTCGCGCGGATTGCGCGCGTGGTGCTCGGCATGCTCGTCGTGCCGCTCGTTCTATTCGACGAGGCGGTACGTCCACTGTTCAGGCCGTTGCTCCGGGCGCTCGCGCGCCTGCGGCTCCTGCAGAGGATGCAGAGCATCGTCGCGGGCCTGCCACCCTATGCGATCCTCGTCGTGCTGCTCGTTCCCTTCCTGATCGCCGAGCCTTTGAAGATTGTCGCGCTGTATTGGCTGGGAACCGGCCACGTCAAGCTCGGCATCGGAACGCTAGTCGGAGCCTATGCGGGAAGCTTCGTGTTCGTCGAGCGCATCTACGATGCGGGTCGCGAGAAGCTGATGCAGATCGGCTGGTTTGGCGCCCTGATGACCCCCGTGACGCGGGCGCGGGATTTGTTCCTCACCTGGTTGCGTGGAAGCCCTGGGTGGACGCTCGCGCGCGCGCTGGCCCGTGCCGCCCGGGACCGGGCGCGGATGATTGCCGGGTGGTTCAGGCGAAACTGATGGCCGCGCCGGCGAAGCCTGGAACCAACCTCCCACAGTCAAGTTTCGACTCCGACGCGGGGCAGCGTCAAAAAGAGGGAGATGTGCCGTGCCACGCAATGAAATCGCGCTGATTGTCGGGCTCATCGTGGCTCTTGGGTTTGTTTTCATCGGTCCGTACCGCGCCGAGGGCGTTCCGCGTAGCCCGCGCGCGCTCGGCGGCGTTCTGCTGGTCTTCCTCGTCACCTTCGCGATTATCTGGATCGTGCTGCGCCTGATCGGGTACTAAGGAGCTTGCGCCACATCGAGGGGATGTCGGCAGAATCGGGTCTCGGCCGGAATGAAGTCCTGCAATCTTGTGCACGCGTGTCTCAGCGCTGCGATGGTCCTGTTTCCGGCGGCTCTGCCAGCACTGGCGTCGGGCACACGGACCGTGGGACCATGGACTGTAGTTACCTACGACAAACCGGACGGGCGCAAGGACGTCGCGGCCATCCTGTCGGACAGCGACTCTCGGCTCGGCCTCGCTGTCCGCTGTATCGACCAAAAGCTGTCCGTGATGCTGGTGCCCTTGAAAAACGACACGCCGTTCGAGGCTTCGACCGGAGTGAGGACGGTGCTCGTGCAGGCAGACGAAGGGCCCAGTGTTGAAGCGAGAGGCAATGTCGGGGCTGAACGGAGCCTCACCCTGTCGCCTCCAGGCCCCCTGCTGGCGCGAGTTCTGGAAGGGGCCTGGCTCAAGGTGTCCGTTCCGATCGGTGATGGGCGCTTTCGTCCCGTCGTGTTTGCCCTCGAGGCGGCACCAGCCGCTCTGGCCGATCTCGTGACAGAGTGCCCCCGCGCCGCAGGGGAATGATGCACGTCCGGTCAGTCGAACCTGAAGCGCAAATCGAAGGCCTGGCGAAATTGCAGAGGCGTTCCGAATTTCACAATCGTCTTGCAGGCCTGGCAGCCGTAGGTTGCCTCTGATTCCCCGGAGGCCAGAAATTCCAGCAGTTCCAGGCTGATATCCGTGACGATGGTCTCGCCCATCTCGTCTATCGCGATGGGCAGGAGGAGATCGGCGGAGGTGAGCAGGCGCCGTTCGGTCTCGGCGGCGCCCGCGCGGATAATTGTGATGCGAAGGTTTCCAGCTTCGATCGCCTGTGCGATCCAAGCGTGGGGTGGGGGCCTGAAATCCATGCGGTCTCCTGTCTGAGGCCGCGATTCAACCGGTCGCGGAGGTCTCGTCACGGCAGATCCTTGATGCCCTGGTTGGCCGTGTAAAGCGCCGCGACGTGCCGGGCGGAGGCCGACCAGCTGGCGAGGCGTCGCGCCACGGCGGTCTGTATTTGCGCTGATGGAGATCAAGAAGGCGAGCAGGGACATCGGGCTGGGCAGGACTTCGGCTTGGCCGTGCTCACGCTTCATAACGCGCCGCGCGCCGTTGTCACACCAAGCCCCCGTCCGGCGGACTTGGCCTTCGAGGGGTGCGGGCGCTACAAGCAAGGAGCTTCGCAGTTTCCAGCCAAGGCCATGTATGTCCGCTCGTTATTCCTTCGTGATTCCGCTCATCGTCGGCTGCGCGCAATTCATGCATCAGTTCGATGGCGCGGTCATTGCGACGGCGCTTCCGTCCATGGCAGATTCGCTGCGTGAGGATCCGTTGCGGCTCAACCTGGCGATCACCTGCTATCTCTTGGCGCTGGCGGTGTTCGTGCCGATCAGCGGCTGGCTGGCCGACCGCTTCGGCGCCAAGCGTATCTATATTCTGGCCATCGTAGTCTTCACATTGAGTTCCATGCTCTGCGGGCTTGCGCAGTCGCTGCCGGAACTGGTCGTGTCGCGCGTGCTCCAGGGGATTGGCGGGGCCATGATGACGCCGGTGGGCCGCGTCATCGTGGTCAAGAGCGTGCCCCGCGCGGAACTCGTCAAGGCGATGAGCTACGTCACGATCCCCGGCGCGCTCGCGCCGCTGCTCGGGCCGTCGGTCGGCGGATTCATCGTCACCTATTTCTCCTGGCCGTGGATTTTCTTCATCAACCTGCCGATCGGGATCCTCGGCATCATCCTCGTGATGGTGCATATCCCGGAGATCAAGGAGGACGACGTCGCGCCGCTGGATCTAGCCGGGTTCCTGCTGGCAGCGGTCTCCCTGGCGAGCCTCGTGCTCGGCTTCGAGTCCATGGGGCGCGGGCTTCTGCCGGTCCCGGTCGTGGTGGGCCTGCTCGCCGGCGGTGCGGTGTGCGGCGCGATATATCTCTGGCATGCGCGGCGCATCAGCAATCCGATCATCGATTTCAGCCTGCTGCGCATCCCCACCTTCAGGGCGGCGATCACCGGCGGCGGGCTCTTCTACATGACCACTACGTCCATGGTGTTCCTGCTGGCGCTGCTGCTGCAACTCGGGTTCGGCTTCACGGCATTCGAGGCCGGGCTCACCACGCTGGCGGGCGCGGTGGGTTCGCTGCTCACCCGTTTCGCCTTCCGCCCCGTCCTCCGCATTCTCGGGTTCCGGAACCTGCTGATCGGGAATGCCGCGCTGACCGGCCTTTACCTGCTCGCCTGCGGCATGTTCCAGATCTCGACGCCCTTCGTCCTGATGATCATCATCCTGTTCATCGGAGGCCTCTCGCGCTCGACGCAGTTCACAGCGGTCCAGTCCTTCACATATGCGGACATGCCTTCGTCGCTGATGAGCCGCGCCACGAGCTTTTCGTCCATGGCCCAGCAGCTCGCCCAGACCTTTGGCGTGGGCGTCGCGGCTCTCGTCATTCATCTGAGCATGCTCTGGCACGGCGGCACCGTGGTGACCGCCGCCGACATCCAGCCGGCCTTCTTCACCATCGCCATCGCGGTGCTCGGCTCGACACTCGTGTTCCTGATGCTGCCAAAGGATGCCGGATCTGAAATCGGCAACGTCGGCCGTCCGCGCGATGCGCGCTGATGAGCCGGGCCGGAAATCTCTTCGCCGATATCGGGTGCACCGAACAAGAGCGGTTCGACGAGCTCCTGAGCCAACCCGGCATCCGGATCGAGCGGATCGTCTCCACCGGCCAGTCCACCCCGGAGCCGGAATGGCTGGTGCAGGACTGGGCGGAATGGGTGCTGCTGCTGTCGGGCGGCGCGGGGCTTTTGCTTGAGGGCGAGGCCGAGACGCGCACGCTCGCACCCGGCGACTGGCTGCTGCTTCCCGCCGGCGTGCGGCATCGAGTCGAATGGACGCAGGGCGGGGGGCCGACCGTCTGGCTTGCGGTGCATATTGGGGACAATCTGCCCTGACACCGTGGCTCAGGTCACGCTGCCCGCAATAATGCTGGCCCAAGGACGCTAAGCGGTTGGACGAAGGGGCCGGATGTGCAAGATGCAGCTTCATCCACACAAATCGGTCGAATCGACCACGCACGGAAGGCCGTTGATGTCCTATCACCCCGTACATGACGCTATGAGCATCACCCTGAACAGCAAGGATCAGTTCGTGATCCAGCACCGGCTGTCGGGCAAGACCTACAAGAACTGCTATACGTCGAAGGAAGCCGCCAGCCTCGAATGCGAGCGCATCATTGCTGAATGGCAGCCCAGCGACCTGAATTTCAAGTTCATCAAAAACGCAGGCAATTGCGTCCTGGTCTGAAGTCCCGGGCATCTGCTCTGGCGCTTCGAGCCCGGGGCTTGTCCTGGTCCAGCCGCTCTGTCCCCATCACGGCGTTTTCGACGGCTGCGCGGACTGCTCTACCTGCGCCGCCTGCGGCGGGGCGCCGGTCTTGATCTCGATGGCCCTGGCGCCCTTGTTAGCGATTTCGACGGGCTTCTTCACCGCGAGGTGCAGAATACCCTTGTCGAAATTGGCCGAGACCGCCTCGTCCTTCAGTTCGAATGGCAGGACGATCGAACGGTGAAACGCGCCGTAGCTTCGCTCCACGACGTGCCATTCCTTTTCTTTCTGTTCTG
Source organism: Hyphomicrobiales bacterium (assembly GCA_028290285.1). Lineage (GTDB taxonomy): Bacteria > Pseudomonadota > Alphaproteobacteria > Rhizobiales > Beijerinckiaceae > Terripilifer. Next base: position 123,278 of record JAQGKD010000008.1, on the reverse strand, counting down.
ACTCAGTCTTTTTCTCGCCCGAGAGGACGAGCCGGTTGCCCTCGACGCTGACCTTGATGTCCTTTGCATCGACGCCGGGCAATTCCGCGGTCACCTCGATGGTGTCCTTTGTTTCCGCGATATTGACGACCGGCATTGCGGCGCCAACCTCCAGCGAGGGAAAACGGCGGCCGTAGTCGCGCATCATTTCGTCCATCTCCCGGGTCATGGCCCGGAAGGGATCCCTCAGATCACCGCTTTTCGACCAGAGACTTGGCAACAAAGAAGCCATGACACTCTCCATGCGAACAATTGCAGGATGAATCCAGACCCCCAATGCGGGCCTTTCACCCTTGCACACCATGGAGATTTAAGTGTTTGCGCGGCTTTCGCCGCACTGACCTGAATCAAGCCGGCCGTGAAATCGGCCGACTTGTTCGAGACCGCGCCGTTCAACGCCCGAAGATCGCCTTGGCGCGCACCCTCACGTCCTCGGGGGTGGCGAGGGTCTTCAGAATTTCAGCCCGCACCTTGTCGCCGGTCATGGGTTCGAGATCGAGATTGACGCGCTGCATTTCGGCGATCACCTCGGGATCCCTGGTCATGGCCATGAAGCCGTCCTGCAGGACCTGCATAATGTTGGCGGGCACGCCGGGGGGCGCGATGAAAGCGCGGCCAATCGCGCCGCCGCTGGCATAGAGGCCGAGCAATTGCTTGTCAGCCAGTGTCGTGCCGAGTTCGCCGAGCGCGGGCACGTCCGGCAGTTCGGCGCTGCGTTCCGGCACGTCCTGGAGGATGACCTTGATCTTCTTGTCGCGCAGCCATTCCTTCTTGCCGGTGCGAAGAGCAGCCCAGGAGGTCGCGGTACCGTCCACCTCGCCGCGCTCCATCGCGAGCATGCCTTCGGCGGATGCCGGATAGCCGCTGATCACCTTGAATTTGGTGCCGAGCGTGCGGTTGAGCAGCGTGGGAATGGTCTCGGAGATGTTGCCGGCACCGGCAGCGGCTACTGCGGTTTCCGTGGTCTTGGCGTCCTCGACCGATTGCACCTTGGCGGTGTGCCATTGGATGTGGACGTTGTTGGAGGACGCCATGCGGCCGACCCAGTTGAACTTGGCGGCGTCATATTGCACTGATGGGTTGGACGTCACCTGTTCGAGGGCCAGTGTCTCCGTCACGATGCCGATCGCGGTGCCGTCCTTGGGTGCGACGTCGTAGATGTAATTGGCAGCGCGCAGCGTGCCGGCGCCGGGCATGTTTGTGGCAACGACGGTCGGATTGCCGGGAAGATGCTTGCCCAGATAGCGCGCGAGCATGCGACCGTAGAGATCGTAGCTACCGCCCGAGGTGTTGCCGATGTAGATCGTCACCGTCTTGCGCGCGAACATGCCTTCGTTCGACTGGGCCTGCGCGGCCGGAGCGAAAGCGGCCGCAGCCAGGAGCATGGCCGAAGCCATCCATGTCACTTTGTGAGTCATTGATTTCTCCCCTCAGGCCCGCGCATGACATTCTGGCGGGCTCGTTTCCTCATCGGTGAAGCCGGTTCAGCTTCTGATTTTCGGGGCAGAATGACAGAAGCCGAGCTGGTTTCAAGTGCCCAGGTCTTGCGAGCCCTGCCGTCTCAAATCTGGCGAGCGGCGGGCCGAAGCATTTTCATGCCATCCGTTGCCAGCCTGAACGTCGAGACAAGCAGTCGACGGCCTGTCGGCAGGAGCGCGAGCACGGCGAGAGCCTCGCCATAGGCTATTGGGAGCGCTGCAAAAATCAGACGCATGCCCTGCAGCGATTGAGCCTCCCGGAGAAAATGGATTGTCAGGAGAGTGAGCCCCGCTGCTGCGAGCAGCGGCAGGACGCCCAGAATGAGGTCGAGGGCCGTGACTGAGCCGCGGCGCCCAGCAAGGAAGAAGAGAAGCGGCACGCGGTACACATATTCCACGATGGCATATGCGCAGGCGACGCCCACAGCGCCCCATCTCAGGCCGATGAAAAAGGCGGCGACGGTGACGATGGATGTCGCGACGCTCATGCTCATCAGCGCCTTGGAGCGGCCTTGGGCGAAGAAGAGCCAGCCGGTCGAGTCGATCAGGGGCTGGATCAGGCCGGCGAAGCCCAGCCAGTAGAAGATCGGCGCGACGGCCATCCATTTTTCGCCAAGCAGGATGCGGATCAATTCGTCGGCGCATCCAATGGCGACCGCCATGCCGGGGATGCAGATAAGGCTCTGGATGCCGCTCGCCTGCAGGAAGGCGCGACGGAACTGGGCCGGATCGCCGTTCATGCGGCTGAGGATCGGCACCATCACGCGCGAGATCGGGCCGGCGATGTTTTCGAGGGGGTAGAGCAGGAGCTTGTAGGCCCGATCGTAATGGCCGAGCACGAGGGCTCCGAAATTGCGCCCGATCAGGATGTTGTCGAGGTTACGGCTGGCATAGTTCGCCACATTGTGGATGGTGACATTCATCCCGAAGCCGAAGATGCCATCGAGATCCACGCCCCGCTGCGGCAGGCCCGGGCGCCAGCCCGACACGACCATCGACAGCACGATCCAGCAGGCGACCGAGGCGACGCCCGACGCCCAGAGCGCCCAGTAGCTCGGCCAGAAATACGCCAGGACGGTCACAGTAACGAATGCTGCGATAGCGCAGGCCATGTCGATGATCGCCAGGGCACGGAAGCGGAAGGCGCGCCCGAGCAGGGCGTATTGCCCGAAGCCGAGGCTGCCCAGGATCATGATGATGCCCCACGCGGAGGTGAGGACGGTGAGGCGTTCCTCCCCATAGAAGCGGCTGACGAGCGGGCTGATGAGCACAAGGAGAAGCGCTATCGCGAGCGTCACCGCGAAATTGATCCAGAAGACCTTGTTGATCTGGGCGGTCGTGATTTTTTCCCGCTGGATCAGAGCCTGCTGGAGGCCGAGATCCTGGAACAGCGTGGCCAGAGCGATGACTGGAATCGCCATGGCATAGACGCCGAAATCCTCCGGGGTGAGGAGGCGCGCGAGAACGACGGTGGTGACGACCTGCAAGATCATCCGAACCGCCTGCGAAGAGACGGACCAGGCGATTCCAGTCATGGCCGCGGAGCGGAAGTTCATGACCATTCCTCGGACTGCATTCGAGTGTACCTATGGCCAGAACTATGCTCAAGATAAGCTAGGGTATTCCGAATCTTATCTTTAATGGCATTCCATGAAGCGCAGGCGGTATCAAGCGTGGCTGTTTAGCCTGCGCCTACGGGTCGCAACCCCGCGCATGGCCGCGCTTGATGCCGATCAATGCAAAGTTTCGCTCCAGCTCCGATGATGATCGGACAAGGAGACGATCATGAGCATTTCAGCCGCCCTGTCGGGGCTTGTTCAAAAAATCAGGGGCCGTCTGGCGGTGAGCCGCAAGGCAAACGAATTTTCCTGCGGGGACTGTAGCCGCAACGCGCGTTGCGGGCTGGAGCCGAGCGAGAATTGCGTGGCGCGGGCCGCACAGATCGCCGATGGCAAGCCGGCTCCACGGCGCACCCTGCTGATCTCAGGCTGAAGGTTCTCAGGTCCAGGCGCTTGTCCTGCGTCGCAGCAGGACGAGCTGCCCGGCTACCGGTACGTTGGCTTCATGCCGCAAGATGGTGGAGATGACCTTGAGGGGTTCGAAATCCGTCCGGTAAAGCCGTTCGACATAGCGCGGGTCGTGCGCAAAGCGGCCTGACGGCTGAAGTGCGTGGTCGCTGCCGTCTGCAGTCTCATAGGTGAAGGCGACAATCCCGCCCGCCTGCACGCGCCGTGCAAGCGCGTCGAACATGACCGCCAGATCGCCGAAATAGATGAGCACGTCGAGCACTACGACCAGGTCGAAACAGGCGTCTACCTGGGCGAGATAGAGCAGCGCTTCGTCTTCTATCAAGACATCATATGCTCCGCGCTCGCGGGCTTTCTCAAGCATCCCGCTCGAAATATCAACGCCGGTCAGATGTCCGCCCATCGAGGTGAGGGCCTGCGCGGCCAGTCCCGTCCCGCAACCGAGATCCAGAATGCGCGTGAACGCGAGGCCCGTGTCCTGCAGCAGCGGCTGGAGCATGGCGGGGACGCGATAGTTCAGGACGTCGACGAGGTGCCGGTCGAATTGCGGCGCATAGCGGTCGAAGAAGGTCGTGAGGTACGCATCGGGCGCGCGCTCATGCGGTCGGCCGTTGAGGGCGTCGAGATAATATCCCACGATCGGGTCGTGCGGCCTGCGCGCGAGAATGAACTCGCCAAGCCGGATCGCGGGAGCCTTCCGGCCATATCCACAGAGCGTCTGGAAGGCGACACGGCACGTCGTCGTCAGGTCTTCGGCGTGTCTTCCGGCGGCGTCGAGATAGGAAGAAGCAGCATCTTCGGCCGAGGCGACCATGACGGTCTCTATCAGGCGGGACATGGCATATTTCTGCACGATGAGCGCTTCGTCGGGACAGGCCAGCGCGGCTTTTCCGAGCGCGGCGCTGGCAGCGGAAAAATCACCCAGCTGGAAAAGCGTTTGTCCGAGGCACGCATAGACCGCCAAGGCATCGATGCCACGCGCGACGGCAGCCGCCAGCAGCTGCGCGGCATCTTCCAAGCGCCGGCAACCGATATAAAGCAGACCGAGACCCGCCGAGGCCTCGGCGGATTGCGGGTCCAGCTCGAGCGCCACGCGAAAGGCGTGCTCCGCTGTTTCCTTGTCGCCATTCGCATCGCAGATGGCAGCGACGTTCAACCAGACGTGGATCTGGTTGGGGTCCATTTCGAGCGAGCGGGTCAGATAGCGCAGCGCCTCCACCTTGCGATCCACCATGCAGAGAAGGCTGCCCAGCTCGCCGAGGATGCGGGGCTCATGAGGCGCCAGCGCCGCGCTCGCCGTCAGCACGTTGACGGCTTCGTCCAGACGCTTGTCGTTCCAGAGAGCAAGGCCGAGATAGCGGAGCGCCTTGAACGGCGGGGCCGCCTCGTCGATCAGCGCGCCGAACTTCGGATAATCCACGCGCCAAGCCGCGACAGCTTCGGGAAGCTCGTGAATCTTCGGGGGGAAAACGTGCACCGTCATGCGAAGCTTGTCCTCAATTGCTCAAGTGTGTGTCAGCGTCTGCGCGCCGTTATCCCGTCGTGGACGCCAGCAGCGTCGCGGCGAAACTCCGCAGCGGGTCATATGCGTCTATCGCTGCCTTGAGCGCCTTTTCTGCCCCGGCGCTCAATGCGACATGCACTTGCGGCGCACCCTGGCTCGTCGGGTCTACGCTCGCGGCGGGATCTGCCGGCTGTGCGTTGGCCTTGTGATGCGGATGGTGTCCGTCGTGGCCTCTGTCGGGCGACCCGATCGCCTTCTGAAGGTCCGAGGCCAGGTTCGCCGCGGCTTTCTGGGCGGAGGACACATCGCCCGATTGCGCGGAGCTGATGAGCAAGCCGAGGTCGCTGACGAAATTTCCTTTGGGGCTGCCCGCGGGTCCCGAGGGGGCGATGGCGCCGAGAACCGACCGGATGTCGGCCTGAAGAGCTGTTGCCGCCGATTGCGCAACCGTGGCGTCGCCTGAGCCGACTGCCTTCAGGACGTTCGCCAGGTCTTGGAGAACCGCGCCCGCTGTCGGGCCATGATTGCCGCTGACTGGCGACGTTGCCGACGATGGCAGGGCCGCCAGGTCAGGTTTGAGAGTTGGGGGAGCCGCCTGCGATCGCGCCGGATCACCTGCCTGCACGGCTCGCATCAGCGCGGAGAGATCGTTCTTCATCGTCGCGCGAAAGGGATTGCCGGTGTCTGACGACGGCTGTGACGCGCTGGGCGCCTTGTTCCTCGATGAGTCGTCCGATTTCGAAGCGCCCGTCAACGGCTTGAGCGTGTCCCTCCGCTGCCTGAGAAACTGCAGGGCGGGATCGGATTGCGACGACCTCAAGGATGAAATGGACATGGACGACGTCTCCAAGGCGATTCGGGCATAGATGCATGCCGGCATCACGCTATGCCCCGGAGACTGGAGAGGGTGGCTTGAGCGAAGCTTGCGCGAATGGCATTGCCGGCCGGCCGAACCGCCCGCGTTGCACATTTCGTTAATCTCGGCATTCATGGGCGCCGAATCGTACCGACAGATCGAGGTTCACCATGCAAATCTGCCGAATCGCGCTGGATGCTCCGGGCAAGGATGCCGAACGTAAGGCGCTTTTCGAGGCCCACAGAAGCCATCTGCGTGCGGGACTGGTGCGAATCATCCAGTCGGGTCCGCTTTTTGCGACAGATGGGTCGAACAACAAGATCGGTGCGCTCGTCGTGTTCGATGTCAAGGATATCGACGAGGTGCAACGCTTCAACGCGATGGACCCCTACATCCTGCATGGCGTCTATGGCGACGTCCAGATCCTGCGCTGGGACAAGACGATCGGCTGAGGGCCCGGAACCCTTGAGCGCGCCCTGCCGTTTCCCTTCGAGATATCGCAGGAGAACGTGAAATGAGCAGCCGTGGCTTTCCTTCCATGACAGCCCTGTTGGGCCTTCTGGCCGTCGCCGGTTTCCAGAACCGGGACAAGATCGCGGAAATGTTGCGCGGGCAGGGGGGTGGCCTTCCCGGTGGCGCTCCTGCGCAGGGACAGCCGCAGGTCGGCACGCAAGCAGGTACCCAAGGCGGTCTCGGGGGGCTGCTCGGGTCGCTCGGAGGCGGTGGCGTCGGCGGATTGCTTGGCGGCGGACTGGGTGAACTCGTCGATCGCTTCAAGCAGAGCGGTCACGGGGAGATCGCCGATTCGTGGGTCGGTACCGGCCCGAACAAGGACGTCGCACCCCATCAGCTCGAGAAGGCCATCGGCCCCGATGTTCTCGATACGCTCTCGCAACAGACGGGGCTGTCCCGTGAGGAACTGATCGCCAGGCTGTCTCGGGAATTACCGAAGGCTGTCGACCAGTACACGCCAGAGGGACGCCTGCCGTCTGTCGGCGTCTAGCTCCTCCTCACGGTGTGGAGGCGGGCGGGCGACGATGTTTCGTCGCCTGCTCGTAGGCATAGGCGAGGCGCAGCATCGCGGCGTCCGTATAGGGCAAGCCCAGGAAAGTGATGCCTGCGGGAAGATCGTCACGCGTGAAGCCGGCGGGCACGACGACCGAGGGAACGAAGGTCAGGAACGTGTTGATGTGCGGCGCGCCCATCTGGTCGCGATAGGGAGGGTTGAGCCCCTCACTGATCAGTGTGGGCGTATGCTCGACCGCCTTGTGCACGATGGCGTCGAGACGATGTTCGGCCATCACCTGATGAAGCCGCATCATAAGCAGGTCGCGGGCGCGCAGATAGGCGTTGTTCTGCTCGGTCGTGTGCGTCTGCCGCCAGCGTTCCTGCGCACCACGGGAGACCTGCTGGTAAATGGGTGAGGCCATTGCCTCCGTTCGCGTATCGAAGGGAGATGCCGCGCTGCCCGACGTGTAGGTGCGGAAAGATTCGTGATCGTCCTCATCCATGCGTGCCCGCGTGGCGAGAAGGGCTTTGAGATCGGGTATCACGATAGGATCGACGATCTCCGCGCCACCCTTGGCGAGGTCGGCTACTGCGCGATCGAAGACTGCCGTGACATTGGCGAAATCTTCGGACTCCGGCTCGGAACGAAAGCCCATGGACTCGCGGAGGATGCCGATGCGCGCGCCTCTCAACGCGGATGAATCCAGCCCCGCCGAATAGCTGTCCGCTGCGCGGCCGACGCCCAGCGCAGTGATGGGATCTTCGGGGTCATAGCCAGTCATCACGTCGAGCAGGCGGGCGATGTCCTCGACCGAGCGAGACATGGGGCCGAGCGAGCCGAAGACCGAGGGCCAGCCGCCATAGACGCCGTTGCGGCTCACGAGGCCTGCGGTCGGGCGCATCCCGGCGACGCCGTTCCAGATCGACGGGCGGCGGATCGAGGCGAAGCCTTCCTGGCCCACGGCAACTGCGCAGAAATTGGCGGAAACAGCCGCGCCCGATCCTCCCGACGATCCGCCCGCCGTCCGCTCGAGATCGTAGACATTGCGCGTGGAGCCGAAGAGCGAGCCGTGTGTGTCGCCGGCTCCCAGCTCGCCAAGTGTGGCCTTGCCGATGAAAATGGCGCCAGCCTTTTTCATCTTGGCGACGACGAAGCCATCCCGGTCGGGCTGATGATCCTTGAACAGGACGGACCCCATTGTGGTGGGCATGCCTTTGACGTCGGCTTGATCCTTCATGATCAGCGGGATGCCGTGCAGCGGTCCCACGAAGCCTGTCTCGCGAAAAGCCGCGTCAAGCGCATCCGCTTCTTCGAGCGCATAGGGGTTCAAGGATATGATCGCGTTGATTTTCGGGCCTGCCTGATCGTAGGCGGCGATACGTTCGAAATAGAGTTCGACGAGGCGGCGCGCGGTCAGGTGACCGGATTGAAAGGCCTCGTGAATGTCCGAAATCGTCGTCTCGAGAATGTTGAAGTTCACCGTCGCGTCCATCCGCTGCTCCCGTGCCAGAGGACGCCCGTCCGGCGTCCTCTGGGTCGAAGCAGGATGCGTGCCAGACCTCCTTCTTCAGGCGCCGGGCACCATGCGGCCGAGCACGTCGTCGCGCAGGATGAAGCGATGATAAAGCGCGCCGAGGACGTGCAGGCCGATCGCTGTGAGAAGCGCATAGCTCAGCCAGATGTGAACGTCTCCGCTCCACGGACCGAGGATCGCGCCGGTGTTGGCGGGGCCGCGCGCGGCGACGAGTGCCGGGAGCGGAAAGAGCCCGAAGAACTCAACCGTCCATCCGCGATATGAGGCGTTGATCCAGCCGAGAAGGGGGACGACGAACAGAAGGACGTAGAGCGCTGCATGCGCGAGGCTGGCAGATTTTGCCTGCCAGGCGGGCACGCCCGCGGGTGGCGCCGGTACGGCGTGGGTGACGCGCCACAACAGACGGAGCGCCATCACGACGATAATCAGCAGGCCGAAGGAGAGGTGAAGGTTGATCAGGCGCTCAGGGACGGTTCCGCGACCAATATCAGGCATCGTCCAGGCCAATATGAACTGCAAACAAAGAAGTAGCGCGATTACCCAGTGCAAGACCTGAGCGAAAATCGTGTAACGCTCCGGAGTGGAAGCAAGCAGGCGGTCAGACTGGGTCATGGCGATCCTTCGCGCGTAATCGCGCCTCGTGATTCACGAGGCGCACATTACGTCTCAGTTGCATGACGTCAATTGACAGGGGTCAATCAGCAGCCTTCTCGGCGGCTTCGCCGCGCTTCACAATGTCTCCGGTCGTGAAGAGGATGTCCTTCAGTTCCTTGCGCCAGATCTCGTTGCGCCGGAGCAGGAATTCGAGGTCCATGCCGAAGTGCTTGAACTCTTCCTTCTGCGCGTTCTCCATGATGGCGCGCGCTTCCGGGTCGGGTTCGACGGCCATTCGCTGCTCATACCAGCCGATGGCCTCGGCTTCTTCAATCAGCGATGTGATCATGCGGGCAAAGGTGCGTGTCTTGGCGGGCAGCTCGGACGGCGGCTCGTGATATTGATCAAATCCCATGTGCAGCTCCTCGCCGTGATGTCCAGACGAGATCGGAACACACGGCGAGGCCGATGGTTGCGCGGCTCAGGCTGCGCGGATTGCTGCTACTCGAACTTCACGTCATATTTCCTGGTGAGGAAGTCGCGCGTCCATTCACGGGCTTCCGGCGAAATGTTGGTGCTGTTCTTGTAGAGGCGTTCGGCCTGTGCGTCGGTCACCTGCTCGTATTCGCCGATGATTTCGTCGCGCTTCGCCAGATAATCGGGGTCCTTCAGCATCTCGCGTGCGGCGGCGCGGAAGGTTTCCACCATGTCGTCGGGCGTGCCCTTGGGCAGCACCATCAGCTTCTGCGCCGGGAAACCGGAGACGAGGAAGGCCATGAAGGCATCCCATTCGGTGCCCTCGGGCTTCTTGCCGTGCACGATCTCGTAGGCTTCGCCGACGTGGGGCAGGCCGGGGAAATTGGGGTCGCGCGCCAGATGGCCGGAGGCGTCGAGCACGCCCCAGCTGAACAGCGGCACGGCCTTGCCTTCCTTCACGAGGCCTGCGGAGCGGCGCAGATAGGCGGTGGTGGTCTGCGAGTCGATCGTGAATTCGCCGCGCTCGAAGCCGAGCAGCCCTTCGGCGCGCCCCGGGACGCCGAAAATGTGGTTCACGTTGAGATCGAGCAGGCGGAAACCGAGCAGCGACACCAGTTCGAGCGCTGTGGGTCCGGGGCTGGCGAAGAACAGCTCCTTGCCGCGCAGCTTGTCGATGTCGGCGATGGATTTCGCGCCGAAAGACGAGCTGACATAGGCTGCGCCGCCCGTCGGCCCGGCCAGAACGACCTTCCAGTCCTTGTATTCGTAGCGAACGCGCGGATCGCCGAGCAGATAAGGGAATTGCGTGGAGGCAGAGCTGGCCAGCAGGGTCAGGCCATCGGGCTTGGCCGTCACGCTGAAGAAATTGGCGCCCGAGATGGAGCCGCCGCCGGGCATGTTCTTGATGACGATGGTCGGCTTGCCCGGCAGGTATTTGGCGAGAAGTGGCGCGTTGAACCTCGCCCAGAGATCGACACCGCCGCCATTCGGGAAGGGGACGATCAGCGAGATCGTCTTGCCAGTGAAGTCGGTGGCGAAGGCCTGCGATGGCACCAGGAGGAGCGCTATCGCCGTCAATGCCGAAGTCCAGACGCGTCTCATCGTTTTTCCTTTGTCTAGCGGGGCTTGCGAGCTCCCGCGTGTGTCATAGTTCCTTGCGCAGCAGGCCGTCGAGCGAATAACGGCCCCCGCCTGCCATCAGGACCGAAATGGCGATCAATCCCATGAATACGGCAAACTCCATACCGCGCTGCGTCCATCCCCAGTTCGGGTAGAGCACGGCGAAAGAGATCACGGCCATCTGGATCGTGACGGCCAGTGCGACCGGCCGGGTCAGCAGGCCGAAGACCAACATCAGTCCGCCGAAGAATTCCAGAACGCCGATCGCATAGGCCCAGGCGAGCGGAAAGGCCCAGCCGAAATTGACGAAGTTGCGCGATGCGCCCGCGGCGTCGTTCAGGAAGACCTTCCCGTAGCCGTGCGGGATGAGGATGAGGCCGAGCGATACGCGCACGAGGGTGGGCGCGAGCGGCGCCAAGGAATTGTAGAGTCCTGCGAGCCCCGGAAAGACCAGTCTCTTGGCTTCGATATTCTGCATATGCGCGTCGCCCCCACGGTTTTTTATTGTGCGCGGAGCGTAGCGTCAGCCGAAATGACCGGCAAGGCGCACGACCGTGCCAGGCGCTGAAAGCTTTGTTTGTATTGCTGCATTTGCTGCATTGCGGTCACCGCAGACGTGGATTGTATGAAATGGAACCCCCGCTCCACGGAGCCTTTTTTCTATGGACTACATGGCCCGGCGAGTGCAGTTTCCGACCCGTTGATGTCTGTGCATGTTGTTGTTTGTGCGTGAACTTTGGGGGTGCGTCGTGTCTGATTTCCAGCTCAATCTTCCTGGGCCCGTGTTCGATCAGCCGGAAATAGAAAACATGCGCCGGGCGCTCGACAGCGCTTCCGAAGCGCTGGCTTTTTCTTATGGGCCCTCGGGCCCCGATCAGGGAGTGCGTACCGCGCTTGCCCGCGCAATTTTAGGACAGGCCGGCCAAGGGGAGCTAGATCCGGCGGTGCTGAGTTCGCTCGCGCTGCGTGAATTGCCGCCCCGCTCCGCCTATTGGGTGCGGGAAACAAAAATGGACCTGCAGGTTGCTTGAGGGCAAAAGCTATAACTTTGCTTTAAAGACCGTTCATAACTTGATCTTGAACAATGCAGAAGGCGGCCGGCGGCTTCATTGAGTATGGGCACTCGACTCGAAGAAAGGGTTGCCCATGAACCTCGCCGTGATCCGCGCCGCCTTCGCCGCCTTCGCTGCGGTCTCAGTACCGGCGAGCGTTACGGCGCAGAGCGACGACATACCCTTCGCGCAACAGCCACTCGCCAGGCCCGGCCAGTCCACGGACGCCAGCCTGCTCAGTCTCGGCGACGTCATGACACTCGCGCAGATGCGCCATATCAAGCTCTGGTACGCCGCCAAGTCCGGCAATTGGGGGCTCGCGAGCTATTCGGTCGACAAGATCAGGGAAAGTCTTTTCAAGGCCGCGATGCTCTACGTGAACATTCCCGTGGAGCTCATCAAGACGGTCGACGCGCCGCTCACCAGCATGAAAGAGGCGGCTGGGCGCAAGGATTTCAAGGCGTTCTCGAGCGCCTATTCCGAGCTGACGGTGGCCTGCAACATGTGCCATGTTGCAGGTAATGTGGGCTTCATCAGAATACAGACGCCCAGCGCGTCCCCGTTCAGCGACCAGGCTTATGTGAATGATCAGAAAAAATAGGACGGCAGTATGCCAGGGGGGGCACTCTCCCTGCCGGCGCGGGTCATGAACAAGCCAACCAGCAAAATCGAGCGGGTGGAAATCGAAGCGCTTCTGGGAGCCAAGATCTCTTTGTGGCGGCGCCTGCTGAGGCCGGGGCGGCTCGCACTCGGCGCCCTACTTGTCGCAGCAGCGGTGGGCAGCTACGTCTTTTACTTCGCGCCTGCATCAACGTCAGGAAACGCGTTCAACTATCTCACGGAGCCCGCCTCCGCCGCGCGCATCACCGTGCGGGTCACCGCGACGGGCACGGTGCAGCCGACGAACCAGGTGGATATTTCCAGCGAATTGTCGGGCACGGTGCGGGAGGTGCGCGTCGATTATAATTCCGTCGTGAAGGCGGGCGACGTGCTCGCGGCCCTCGACTCGGTCAAGCTCAATGCCACAGCGGAGAGTTCGCGCGCCCGGCTGAGCGCTGCGCAGGCCGAAATGCGGGACGCGCAGATCTCGCTCGAAGAGAAACTTGGAACGTGGGACCGCAAGCGCAGACTAGGAGTCGGCGACGTCAGTTCGGCGCAGGATCGCGAGACAGCGAAGGCAGCCTACGACCGCTCGGTGGTCGCCATCGAGACGGCCAAGGCGAATATCCTGACCGCGCAGGCGCAACTGACGCTCGATGAAACCAACCTCGTGCGTGCGCGCATCGTCTCCCCCATCGATGGGGTGGTGCTGATGCGCAAGGTCGATCCGGGCCAGACGGTCGCATCTTCCCTCCAGGCGCCGATCCTGTTCACGATCGCCGAGGACCTGAAGCGCATGGAAGTGCAGGTCGCCGTCGACGAAGCCGACGTCGGGCGCGTCAAGGAAAACCAGCGCGCCACTTTTTCCGTCGACGCTTATCCGGACCGTCGCTTCGACGCGACGATCCGCATGGTTCGCTTCGGGTCCGAAGTCGTGCAGGGCGTGGTCACCTACAAGGCCGTGCTGACGACGGATAATTCCGGCCTGCTGTTGCGGCCGGGCATGACGGCGACAGCCGAAATCATCGTCGACGAAGTGGCGGATGCGCTGACGGTCAGCAACCAGGCGCTGCGCTTCACGCCGCCGCAGGCGCAGCCCGCGGAGCCGGCCCGCAGCCTCTTGCAACGCATCATTCCGGGAGGACGTCCGCAATTCCGCGCGCCCAGTGCGCCGGCGCCTGCCGGTGCGCGAAAGGTTTACGTGCTGCGCGACGGCGCGCCGGTGGCTGTGCCCGTCGTGACAGGCGTCAGCGACGACAAGCGGACGCAGATCGTCAAGGGCAACCTGAAGGCGGGAGACGCCGTCATCCTAGATCGCGCAAAGAAAAGCTGATGGATACCCCCGCGAAAGTGGGCGAACCGCTCATCTCGTTCCGCAACGTCGTGAAGACCTATGGCGCGGGCGATGCTGTCGTGCATGCGCTCGCAGCCGTCAGTTTCACGATCCGCGCAGGCGAGTTCGTCGCCATCATGGGGCCGTCCGGGTCGGGCAAGTCGACCGCGATGAACATGATCGGCTGCCTCGATACGCCGACCAGCGGCGAATATCTGTTCCAGGGAATCGATGTTGGCGCTCTGACGCGCGACCAGCGGGCGCTGTTGCGTTGCCATTATCTCGGCTTCGTCTTCCAGGGCTTCAATCTGCTGGCGCGCACCAGCGCGATCGAGAACGTGGAACTGCCGCTGATCTATCGGGGCATGAAACTCGCGCAGCGGCGTCCGCTCGCCGTTCACGCGCTGGAGCGCGTCGGCCTCGCCAATCGCGCCGGCCACACGCCCTCTGAGCTTTCGGGCGGCCAGCAGCAGCGCGTCGCCATTGCGCGCGCATTGGTGACCGACCCCGCAGTCCTGCTGGCTGACGAGCCGACCGGCAATCTCGACACGAAGACCAGCCGCGAGATCATGGATCTCCTGACGAGCCTCAATCGCGACCAGGGCATCACCGTCATCATGGTGACGCACGAGCCGGACATGGCGGCCTATGCGCATCGCGTGATCCGCTTTCTGGATGGGCGCATCGAATCCGATGCGCCGCAGTTGGAGGCCGCGCCATGCTGATGGAAGCGGTCCGCCTCGCGCAACAAGCCATCCTTCGCAATATGCTGCGCTCGTTCCTGACGGTGCTCGGTGTCGTCATCGGCGTCGGCGCCGTCATCGCCATGGTGACCATCGGCAACGGTACGACCGCCAAGGTGAAAGCCGATATGGCCCGGCTCGGCAGCAACATGCTGTTCGTCAGCCCCGGACAATTCGGCCCCGGCCGAGCCAGCAGCGAGGCGAAGCCGTTCAATTTCCGCGATCTCGAGACCATGCGCACGCAATTGAGCAATGTGCGCGTCGTCGCGCCGGTCGCGCAGAAATCGGTGACGCTGATCGCGGGGTCTGAAAACCGCACGACTCTCGTCCGAGGCGTCGACAATGCGTATTTCGCCGCGCAGACCTGGGATCTCGCGGCGGGGCGTGAGTTTCTCGATGCCGAGCTGCGCAGCGGCCGCTCGGTCTGCATCATCGGGGCAACGGTAAACGACAAATTGTTCGGGGGCGGAGAGGCTGTCGGCCGTGTGCTGCGCGTGAGCAAGATCGCGTGCGAGGTCATCGGCGTGCTCACGGCGCGCGGACAATCGGGCTTCGGCTCGGATCAGGACGACGTCGTGATCATGCCGATCCGCACCTTCCACCGGCGTATCGCGGGCAATACGGATATTCCCTCGCTCTATGTCTCGGCGAACGAGGATGCGGATACGGCGAAAATCCAGAGCGACATCGAGTACCTGATGCGCGAGCGGCGCAATATCACGCCGGGCAAGCGCGACGATTTTACCGTGCGCGACATGAAGCAGATCGCGGAAACGCAGACGGCGACCACCACGATGCTGACGGGCCTGCTGGCGGCGGTCGCGGGCGTCAGCCTGCTGGTGGGCGGCATAGGAATCATGAATATCATGCTGGTTTCCGTGACCGAGCGGACGCGCGAGATCGGCATCCGCCTCGCTATCGGGGCGCTTGAGCGCCAGGTGCTTCGGCAGTTTCTGGTAGAAGCAGTCGTGCTGTCGCTGTTCGGCGGCGTGGCCGGCATCGCGCTGGGTCTCGGCCTCGCCCGGATTGCGACGGGGGCGCTTGGCATCCCCTTCAGTATCGAGCCCAACATCGTGGCCATCGCCTTTCTGTTCTCGGCGGCTGTGGGCGTGGTCTTCGGATATTTCCCCGCGAGGCGGGCGGCCCGCCTCGATCCCATCGAGGCGTTGAGACGCGAATAGAAGCGCTTTCCTCCAGCAAGGACTCCTCCGGATGATCCCGACACTCTCCTTCCACGGCGCGGCGCATACGGTGACAGGCTCATGCTTTTCGCTGGAGACGGGCGGCGCCCGCATCCTTGTGGACTGCGGCATGTTCCAGGGCTCCAAATCCGAGAAGGAGCTGAACTACAGGGCGTTTCCATTCGATCCGCGAGAGATAGATGCGGTGATCCTCACGCATGCGCACATCGACCACAGCGGGCTGCTTCCCAAGCTCGTGAAGGCGGGGTTCGCAGGGCCGATCCTGGCGACCGGCGCCACCGTCGATCTCTGCTCGGTCATGCTGCCCGATTCCGGCTTCATCCAGGAAATGGAGGTCGCGCATCTCAACCGGCGGAATGCGCAGAGGGGACGCGCCGCCGTCGAACCCATCTATACGGCGGAGGATGCAAGCGCCTGTTTGACGCAATTCCGTCCGGTGCGGTTTGGCGAATGGATGAGCGTCGCGCAGGGCATTCGCGCCCGCTACTGGAATGCGGGTCATCTTCTCGGATCGAGCTCCGTCGAAATCGAGATCGCGCCTTCTGATGGGACGGCCCGCCCGACACGGCTCCTGTTTTCGGGCGATATCGGTCCAGATCAAAAGCTGTTGCAGGACGCGCCGGAGGCTCCGCGTGACTTCGATTACATCGTCTGCGAATCCACCTATGGCGACACGGACCGTCCGAATTCGTCGTTCGAACATCGGCGCAAGCTGCTGCTCGACGAAGTTCTCGCCGCCCGCAAATCCGGCGGTGCCTTGCTGATCCCATCTTTCGCAGTGGAGCGGACGCAGGAACTTCTCGTCGATCTCGTTGGGCTGATGGAATCAGGCGAACTGGCGGAAGCGCCGATCTTCATCGACTCGCCGCTGGCGACGAAGGCTAGCGCCGTCTTCGAAGCACATGCCGGTGAGTTGACGAATGGCGCCGCGCTCGTGCGCGCCCTCAATGCCCGGCACGTTCGCTTCACCGAAAGCGTCGAGCAGAGCAAGGCGATCAATCGCATCAGGGGTTTTCACATCGTGCTGGCTGCCAGTGGCATGTGCGAGGCTGGCCGTATCCGCCATCATCTCAAGAACTGGCTCTGGCGCAGCGAGGCTACGGTGCTGCTGGTCGGGTATCAGGCCCAGGGCACGCTCGGGCGCATTATGCTCGATGGGGCTTCGCGGGTGCGGATTCAAGGCGAGGATATTCAGGTGCGGGCGCGCATCCGTTCGCTGGATCTCTATTCTGGCCACGCCGATGGGCCGGAGCTCAGAAGCTGGGTGGAAGCGCGGTTGCCCCTCGCGCGCAGCATCTTTCTCGTGCACGGCGAGGAAGAGGCCATCGGCGGACTCCAGGCGCGGCTCGCCGGCCTCGTTCCGTCCGATCAGATCGTCGTGCCGCAATTGGACGATTCCTACGAGTTGATCGACACGGGCGTGCATCTTGTCGTATCCGGCCCGCCCAAACGCCTCGACCCGACACGGGCAGGCAAACTCGACTGGCACAACGATCTGTCGCGGCTGTTGCTGGAAATCAACGATGCCGTCGACAAGGCTGCCGACGAACGCACCAAGGCCGTGGTCATCCGCAAGCTGCGTCGGGCGCTCACCGGCAACCACGAACCGGAGTAACGCGCTTTACCAGCAGATCTTCGGCAGGCGCTTCTTCCAGCGTTCGCCGGGGCGCAGCGTGTCATGGCGTGCCCAGCGTGAATAGATGTCGCCCCGCACATAGCCCGGCAGCTTCCGTGACTGCGGAGCCGCGACCGGCCGCGCCGCAGGAGCGGGCTCATGCAGAACGACAGGCGCATGCGCCTGAACAGGCACGTTCGGAATTTCCGCCACCACCTTGCGCGGGCGACCGCGGGGCCTGGGCGGTGGGGTCTCGCCCTCGACGCGGATTTTCGCGGGGCGCCCACGACGTTTTCTTGGCTGGGCCGCTTCGTCCGCGAGGATGAGGTGGACGGGATCTTCCTCCGTCAGGCTCGGCAGTATGCGGCGCGCTGCGTGTGCATCGGTGTCGCTGCCCGGCTGCTCCTCGACCGGCGGCGTCGGCTTTTTAAAGAGCTGCTCGGCGGCGCTGGTGGCGGCCGATTCGCGGGGGGCCCGGACGGGCACATCCGATTTCAGCTGATCAGTCCAGCTGCCTTCCGTCTTGGTGGTGGCTGCCTTGGGCTGGTCCGCTTTGCCGAACACAGCATCGGCAGCGCGCATGGCTGCGAAATAGCCGTCATCGTCATCATCGCGCAGCTTCCGCGATGAGCTGTCGGCTCCCGGCCATACAGTCGAGGACTGCGGCTTCTCGTCCGTTTCCGTCGATGTGCCCGCCTTGCGTGCGGGGCGGCGAAGTTCTACGGCGAAGGGCTTAATCGGACGACGCATCGTAGCCTATTCTCTGATGGGTGTTCATCGTCACACGCTGGAGCGGGCTCGATGTCGAAAGAAGATGTGGATTTCCATTCGGTGTTTTCGCCGAATCAGAAGCGGTCCAGCATCTCGAAAATGCGAGTATAGCAGAATTGGTCGCACACGAACGTTGCATGACCGCGACGTGGGTGATGTTGAAAAGGAGGCTTCTAGTGACCCCGCCTCTCCCAAACAGCTACGCTTGGACACCATCGACAGGTATTTCTCCACCCAATATAGGCTGAATTGCAGGGAAACTCAAATATTGCGCACTGTCGGCCGGCACGTGGACGGAGGCGGGGCTCAGCGTCGAACGAGGCGACGCGAAAAGGGAAGTGGCCTGCGTGTCAGTTCTCCTGTCTGGACAACAGATCTTCGCGGTCTTTTTACTTCTGGGATAAAATAATCGGGTTCACTTTCTAATCCAGAGAGGTCCTGCCGGCGTAGACCATGCTTGATCCGGTGATCTATCACGCTCGAGGATGCGTCATCTTGCGTCGAAAAAAAGGCGTTGTGGGAGGCAGGCTTGAGGAAGAGGCACTCTTTCGAAGAGATCATCGTCAAACTGCGACAGGTCGATGACCTCGTCTCGCAGAAATGGTCGGTCCTCGATACCGTAACCGCGATCGGGCTGACCGCAGCCACCTATTATCGCTGGAGAGCTGCTTACGATGGCATGTATGATCGCCAGGGCCTGCGTGACGACAGGATCGAGAGCGATCAGCTCAAACGGCTGCAGCAGCTAGAGGCAGAGAACGCCTTGCTGCGAAAGGCCGTTGCCGACCTGATGCACGAGAAGACGATACTTTCGAAAATCGTGCGAACAGATTCCTGACCTATTGTCGAATTGTGCCGGTACCCCGTTCGCCCGACAGTCTGCCGGCCTCTTGCCGGGGGGCACCGTGGCGAAGGTGCCCGCCACCATGCGCGTGCAACTCAGGTCACGACCGTGACGTCGTGCGTGCCGAATTCCGCGAGTTCCGAATCCGTCTTGAACTCGGTGCGCAGGATCTGCTCCGAGGAGAACAGGTAGCCGGATCCTCTCACGCTGCGCAGATTCACTTCATGGCCGGCATTACGCAGCTTCTTGCGCAGGCGGCTGACGGAAATGTCCAGTGCGCGGCTGATCTCGACCGAGCGGACCCCGATAACCTTGGCCAGCTCCCCGCGATCCACGACGCGTCCGGCGCGGGATGTGAAAATGCGCAGCAGCTTGAATTCCATGGCCGTGATCGGGACGCTTTTGCTGCCATTCGTCGTGACGATCGCTCGCAGCGCCTGGTCGACCTTGATCTCGCCAAACGACCAGATCGAGTCGTTGGCGGAGGTGCTTATCGCGGTCATGCTGATCATCCTGCGGATGCGCAGCAGGAGTTCGCGCAGCTCGATCGGCTTGGTCATGTAGTCGTGGGCGCCCTTTTCCAGCGATACCACTCGATCCATCGCCTGGCTGCGCGCAGAAATCACCATGCAGGGAATTTTGAGGCTGACGATTTCCGGCAAGAGGTCGAAGCCATCGTCGTCTTCTAGCTCGAGGTCGAGGAGGACGACCTGAGGCTTTAGCAGGTTCACGGCGCGGCGACCCGCAGCCAGCGACCCAGCTTCGAACACTTTCATACCGTTGTTCGACAAATACATGCTGATCATCTGGCGAACGGGCTCGGACTCCTCGATGACGACAACGCGAGCTGGGCCGGTGTTGAGAGTCTGCAAAGTCATCACTTTTTGCTTCCGCTGCCTGATTCAAAAAAGGTCATGGACGTAACAGAGGCCAAGACCAAGGTTGCAACTTAGGCTTTAGAGCGGATTTGGAAACAATTTGCGATACAAATCCTAGGCTTGGCTTTATCCTAAGCTAGGGCGTGGCATTTATGCCTGCGGCTTGGATGGCCGCCGGAGGCTTGAGCGGTGCGCTGGATGCTATCTCTATGTCAGCACTGGACCGGGCAAGCGAATGTTGCGAGCCGGCCTTGCCTCTTTGCGGGATTGCTGCGGTTGCCCAGGGGCTCAATTCACCTGTGGATAGCCGGATGAGGCTCGCCGCGTCGCCTATTGCATGCTGCGAAAAGCTTGCTCGAGTGTCCGGCAGGTCAGCCGCAACGTACCGTTCGAGCGGGCGAGGGGAGCGGCAGTCTCGGCGGGCGAGCATCTGGATGCTTCCCGGAACCGGCCAGCCACCAGCATGTAGCATCCGAGACCCGGAAACGTCCGTTTCCCGAGGGCTCCGCTCAGCGCGCAGAATGCGCCTGCTCACGACAATGCCAAGCCGGTGAACACAAGCTTTATGGCAGCGGTTCCTACAAGGGCAACGTTCCGGAGAATAGAGGTAGCGTTGCAGCTCGGGCCGCCATTCAGCCCGGCGGCCGTTCCAGGGATTTCAGATAGGCGATGAGGCTCCTGATCTGGTCCGCGTCCAGCCGGAACTGCGGCATGGTCGGGTGTCCGGTCATGATGCCTTCCGCAAGGGCCTCATCCAGATCCTCCACGGGATAGCGTTCATGAAGGGTCCTGAAGGCCGGGGCAATCGGCAGGGGGCTCTCGCCATACCGCCCGATCTGGTGACATTTCGAACAATTGGCCTCCGCAAACCGGCGGCCCTGCACCACGTCGAGATCCTCGGCGCGACCGACCGCCGGCCATGCGGAGGCAAGGGCCAGCGCGAGCGTCAGCGGCGCAGCGCAGCGTTTGACCGCTGAATGTAAAGCGTGAGGGCGCAGCTTGCGCCGGTCGCTGGCAGTCATGCTTGAACTTTCTGATCGGGCAGGGGAACCGTGGCGACATCCAAGGCTTTCGGGGGCGACCCGGTCAAGCGGACTTAAGTTTCGATCCGAACTCGTCCGCGCTGGCGAGTTGGGGCACACTGGCGGGGAGCATTCTCAGTCGAGCGGAGCCGTGGTCGATGTCTCGTCTCTTCAGCAGCCTTCTTGTTGCGATAGGTCTGCTCGCAGGTCTCGCGCTCCCCGTCGGCGCGGAAACCCGCGCTGGCGCTTTTGTGAGCGCGCGGGGCGCGGAGATCGTCGCGCCCGATGGTGAACCCCTGAAGCTGCGCGGCGTGGGGCTCGGCAATTGGCTTGTTCCCGAGGGCTACATGTTCGGGTTCGAGACGGCGAGAGCACCGCGGGAGATCGCCCAGCTGTTTCGCGAGATGGCAGGGCCGGAGTTCATGAATGCCTTCTGGCGGACGTGGCGCGACACGTTCATCGTCGAAGCGGATCTGGAATGGCTAGCCCATAGCGGCGTCAATCTGGTGCGCATTCCCTTCGATTACCGCCTCTGGACGCCGGAAGACTATCCCGGTCTCTGGATCGGGGACGGCTTCCAACTGCTCGACCGCGTCGTCGCGTGGGCGGGGCGCCACGGCATCTATGTCATGCTCGACATGCATGCGGCGCCCTGTGGGCAGACGGGCAGCAATATCGATAATTCCGATGGCGTCGCGCATCTGTACACAGACGAAGCCTGCGTGCGGCGCACGGGAGATGTCTGGGAGAAAATCGCGCGGCACTATGCCGGCAATCCGGCCATCGCGGGCTACGAGGTTCTGAACGAACCCGCACCCATGGGGCAGGGCGACGCAAGCCAAACCGAGGTGATGGCCCGGATCACCCGGGATCTGGTCGCGCGCATTCGCGCCGCTGATGCGGACCATCTCATCTTCGACAACAGCTTGCCATGGAAGCCCGACGACCCGGCCCCGGGGCCCGGCACCGTCTCTACCTTCCATTTGTACTGGACCGAGGTGACGCCCCAGATGCTGCAGCCCTTCCTCGATTTTCGCGCGCGTACGAACACGCCCGTCGTGATGAGCGAGTCGGGCGAGAATACCGACGCTTGGGTACAGGCCTTCCGCGAGACGCTGGAGGCCCGGAACATCGGCTGGGTGTTCTGGCCTTACAAGAAGCTCGCGGTGACAAGTGCTTTTCGCACCTACGACGCTCCGCCGTACTGGGACGAGATCGTCGCCTATCAGGCCTTGCTCGACAAGCCGGCGGCAGAACGGCTGGCCCAGAGACCGCCACTGGAACACGCGCGTGCCGCGCTCAACGGATTGCTGGCGTCGATCCGGTTCGAGAATTCGAAGGTCAATGCCGATTACGTGAGGGCGCTTGGGCTACAGCCATGAGACCCGCCGGGAATTGGCCATTGCCCGCGTATGCACCTGCAGCCTATTCTATCCGGTACTCTTACTGCGCAAGACAGAAGAGCGGGAGGACGGCATGGGACTCAAATCGAGCGGTATTGGCACGGCACTCTTTTCACTTGGCGTTCTAGCAGCGTTGCAGGCGGGCGCCTTCGCGCAGACTGCGAAAGTCGCAATCGATGCCGACGATATTGGCGGCGTCCTGAGCGGTCCCAACGGGCCGGAAGCGGGCGTCTGGGTCATCGCCGAGACGCGAGACCTGCCGGTTCGCTACATCAAGATCGTGGTGACCGACGATGCCGGGCGCTTTGTCATCCCCGATTTGCCACATGCGAATTACAATGTCTGGGCGCGCGGTTATGGTCTCGTCGATTCCGCGAAGGTGACGGCGCAGCCCGGAAAACTCGTCGATCTCGTAGCGACTCCCGCCCCGGACGCAGCAGCGGCTGCGAAATATTATCCGGCGATCTACTGGTATTCGATGCTGAAGATCCCCGGCGCAGCCGAGTTTGGCGGCAAGAGCGATATCCCTGAAAACCTGACCCAGACGGGCTGGTTGAACCTGATGAAGAACAATGGCTGCATCGGCTGCCATCAGCTCGGACAGCTTTCGACGCGAACCGTGCCGCACGAATTCGGCACTTTCGCATCTGGCGCCGAAGCCTGGGCGCGCCGCACGCAATCGGGGCAGGCCGGCGAGAGCATGACCAATCTCCTCGCAGGCGAAATGGGTGGCGCAGCCTACAAATATTTCGGTGACTGGACGGACCGCGTCGCCAAGGGCGAGTTGCCCCGTTCCAAGCCTTCGCGTCCCGAGGGCGCCGAGCGCAATATCGTCGTGACCTTGCGCGACTGGATGGACGAGAAGCATTATGTCCACGACCTCATCGCCAGCGACAAGCGCAACCCGACCGTCAACGCAAACGGTCCGCTCTACGGATCGCCGGAATATGCCACGGATTCGATTCCGGTCCTCGATCCCGTGAAGAACGTCGCGAGCAGGTTTACGCTCACCACGACAGCCGACACGCCGGAGGCCCTGGGGCCGGGACATGCGGCCGCCAAGGAGTCCCTTCAGCCCTCCGCCTATTGGGGCGACGAAAAGATCTGGAACAGCAAGGCGAACAACCACAACAGCATGATCGATGCGCAGGGCCGCGTCTGGATGGCGGCGAACGGTTACGGGCCGAAAAACCCCGACTTCTGCCGCAAAGGCTCGGACAACCCCTCGGCCAAATTGTTCCCGATCGAGCAAAGCAATCGCCGCGTGACGATGCTCGATCCGAAGACGCAGAAATACACGACCTATCAGACCTGCTTCCAGACGCATCATCTGCAATTCGGCTACGACGCGAATGAAACCTTGTGGACCAGCGGCGGCGGCCCGGTGATCGGCTGGATCAACACGAAGATGCTCGATGCGACCGGCGATATCGAGAAAGCGCAGGGCTGGACGGCTCTCGTTCTCGATACGAACGGCAACGGCAAGCGCGACGATTATGTAGAGCCCAACCAGCCCGTGGATCCGTCCAAGGACAAGCGCATCGTCGCGCCGCTCTATGCCGTGATGCCCCATCCCACCGACGGTTCGGTCTGGGGCACCTATCGGGCCAATCCGGGTGCGGTCGTGCGGCTTGCACCGGGCGACAACCCGCCGGCGACAGCGCTTGCGGAAATCTACAATGTGCCTGCGCCGGGCTTTGGTCCGCGCGGCGGGGACATCGACAAGAACGGCGTCGTCTGGGTGTCGCTCGCGAGCGGCCATCTCGGCAGCTTCGATCGCCGCAAATGCACCGCGCCCCTGAACGGGCCGAAGGCGACCGGCAACCATTGCCCGGAAGGCTGGGCGTTCGCCAAATACCCCGGTCCGGGCTTCGACGACATTGGCGATAACAGCGCGGAGTCGAGCTATTACACCTGGGTCGATCAGCACAACACCTTCGGGCTCGGCGAGGACGTGCCGATGTCGACGGGCAATCTGAACGACGGCCTGATCGCCTTCAAGGACGGCAAGATGGTCGTCCTGCGCGTGCCCTATCCCCTGGGGTTCTACGCAAAGGGCTTCGACGGCCGTATCGACGACGCAAGGGCGGGCTGGAAGGGCCGGGGTCTCTGGACCACGAACGGTGACCGTACGCCATGGCTGATCGAGGGGGGCAAGGGCAGCAAGCCTTTGACCGCGCATTTCCAGCTGAGGCCCGACCCGCTCGCTCACTGAGCGCATGCCAGATGCACAGAGCCCCTGCCGGACGTTCCGGCAGGGTGGGCCGGGCCTCTCTCCGCAGTTTTGCTAGTTTAAGTTGCAATGCCGCCTAGATGTTAAGCAGCTCGAATTAGAGTATATTTTTACGCAGGCGTCCCGATTTGGGACAGTTTCCAGCCCCGCGCGATGTGACAATTGTAACGCTTAGGTTGTAATCAGGAGACATTGGAAGGTTGCAATTTTTTGATCGGAAAATTTTATGCGGCTCACGATTGCTCGCGCACTGAATGCGTTCGGTCTCCTCGTGGTGATCGGTTGCCTGGCCATAGCCGGGTCGGCGTCTTTCTCCCTGCAGCAACTGCGCATCGGCGGCGTCGCCTACGATAAGATTGTTGCCGGCAAGGACCTGGTCGCCGACGTGCTGCCGCCGCCGCTTTATATCATCGAAGCCTTCCTCGAAGCGATCGTGCTGGAAGACAATCCATCCGGCATCGACGATATCCGCAAGAAATTTGCCAATCTCCGCAAGGACTTTCTCGACCGCAAATCTTACTGGGAAACAGCGGCCCTTCCCGCGTCGATCAAGGTCGAGCTGTCCGCGTCGAATCGTGAGGCGGAGCGGTTCTGGTCCGTGCTCAACGACCGCTTCATACCCGCGATTGCAAAGCACGATGCTGCGGCCATAAAATCGTCGAAGGCGGAACTCTCCGCAGCCTATGGCACACACCGCACCGCCGTCGATGCGCTCGTGACGGATGCGAACGCGTTCCTGGCCAAGGCGGAGGCCGACGCCAAGGAAGCGAACGTGCTGTGGCAGGCCACCATGCTCGGCACGGCTGCCGCCGTTCTGGCAATGGTCGTGGTCGGCATCCTGGTTATCCGCGGCCGCGTGGTGGGGCCGATCCTCGGAATGTCCAACTACATGGCGCGCCTCGTCACCGGCACCTACGACGAGCAGGTTCCGTTCGGCAACCGCGGAGACGAAGTGGGTGAGATGGCCCGTTCTGTCGGCGTGTTTCGCGAAAGCGCCATCGAGAGGCGCGATGCGCGGCTGCGCGACGAAGACAACCGCGCCGCCGCCGAGGTGGCGCGCGCACGCCAGGAAGCGGTGCAGATGGAAGAGGATCTCAAACGCCAGAGGGTGGTCGAGGCTCTCGCGAGCGGCCTGGAACATGTCGCCCGGGGTGATCTCGCATTCCGCCTCAAGGAACCGCTCGCCGCAGAATACGATAAGCTCCGCATGGATTTCAATGCAGCCATGGAATCGCTTGCGTCCACGCTGCGCACGATTTCGACGGCCACCGATTCCGTCTATGGCGGCGCGCGTGACATCTCGTCGGCCGCAGACGATCTGTCGCGCCGGACCGAGCAGCAGGCCGCGGCGCTGGAGGAAACCTCGGCGGCCCTCAACGGTATCGTGGACGCGGTGCGCATGACCTCGGACATGTCGAACCAGGCGCGCGAAGCGGTGAACGACGCCAAGACGCAGGCAAGCGAATCGGGCGTCCTGGTTCGCGACGCGATCCAGGCGATGGATACGATTGAAAAGTCATCGCGCCAGATCGGCGACATCATCGGGCTGATCGACGAGATCGCGTTCCAGACCAATCTTCTGGCCCTGAATGCAGGTGTCGAGGCAGCGCGGGCAGGGGACGCAGGGCGCGGCTTCGCCATCGTGGCTCAGGAAGTCCGCGGCCTTGCTCAACGTTCGACGGAAGCCGCCAAGCAGATCAAGGCGCTGATCTCGACGTCGAACAGCCAGATCGACGCGGGCGTCGGCCTGGTGCGCGGCACGGGGGAGGCGTTTACGTCCATCGGCGCGCATGTCGAGCGCGTCACCTCGCTGGTCGAAAAGATCGCGACATCGGCGAAAGACCAGGCTGCGAGCCTGCGGGAGGTGAATATCGCCGTCAGCCAGATGGATCAGACGACCCAGCAAAACGCCGCCATGGTGGAAGAGACGACCAGTGCCAGCCATTCTCTTTCGGAGAAGGCGCTCGATCTCGGCGGATTGGTCGGGCAGTTCAAACTGAACGGCGGTTCGACGCCGGCGCCGGTCGGCGGGCGTCATGCACCCATCGAGTCGCCCGCACGTGCGCTGGGCAAGCGTGTCGCGCAGGCCTTCGGTGCGAAGACCTGACCTGGATGAGTCTCGAAGGCGGGTCGGTCAGGACGCGGGCGGCCCGATCGTCCGGCGATAGAGATGCCAGGTGGCATGGGCGAGAATGGGCATGACGACGGCCAGCCCTACGAAGGCCGCGATCATGCCTGCCGCCAGAAGCAAGGCGACGATCAGTCCCCAGACTGCGATCACGACCGGGTTCTCGCGCGTGGCCCGAAGCGATGTCCGGATTGCGACATCGATGCCGACATGCCGGTCGAGCATGAGCGGAAACGAGAACACGCTCAGGGACAGGGCGACGATCGCAAACAGCAGACCGATGAGATTGCCCACGACGATCATGCGCCGTCCCTCGGCGGTCTGGAAAACCTGCGTGAGGAATTGGGAATAGGTCTTTGCCGGCTCATCGCCGAAGTAGAATCCATAAAGCATATAGGCTGCCACCAGCCAGGCGATGAACAACACGCAGAGCAGGGCGCCGAGCCAAAGGATGCTGCCGATACCGGGCGCGCGAAGGACGCCGAAAGCCGCCCGCCATGAAGGCGCCTCGCCGCGTTCCCGCCGCCGGCTCATTTCGTAAAGGCCGACTGCCGCGAAGGGGCCGATGAGCAGGAAGCCCGCCATCAGCGGATAAAGCAGAAAGAAGGCATTCTCGCCAGCGGAGACGACCCCGAGTATGATGCCTGCCAAGGGATAAAATATGCTCAGGAACAGCAGGTGCGAGGGCATGGCCCAGAAGTCGTCCATTCCCCGTGATAGCGCAGTCCCGAGATCGGACAATCTGAGGCGGCGGACGATGAAGCGGGGCGATGGATGTGCGTGCAGCGAAAGATCATAGCTCGTCATCTGGATAACTCCCGATGTGAACCGAAGCCGATGTATCTGTCTGAATCAGATGACTTTTTTCCGTCTCGCGTCAAGTGCTGAATGGTCTCAGTGGAGGGTGGGCGTAAACCGCAGTTCGAGCCGCGCCGAGAGATCCGGCGCCGCTTCCGCCGACATGCGGTAGCTGATGCGCGCCGTCAGATCTGACTGCACGGCTGCATCTTTCCCGCTGAGGCGGGAGGTTGTTTCCCATTCCGGTCCAAGGGAGGCAAGGGCATCGCCCGTTGCCGTGTTGATCGTCACGTCCGAGGACAGTTGCACGCGGGAGGTCAGTTTCGGATTCTCCCGCAACATCCAGGTCAGCTTGCCGCTGAAATTCTGCGCATATGTGAGGGACAGAGGATCCAGCGTCCCGGTGCCTTCAAGGTCGACCTTGATGCGTGTCGCTCCCGGGAGCGCTCGCGTGGTGCCCACGGTCCACGACAGGATGCCGACGTCCTGCTCACGCGGGTCGCCGGGCTGGCGCACCGCCGCTTTGCCGATGATTTGCAAGGGGCCTCCGAGGCCGACCTTCACACCCACGATTTTTTCGGCATCTGCGAGATCGTGGGTGGCGCTCAGGCCCTCGGTCCAGATCTCGAAGGGTTGCGCATTCCCTGCCGCAAATGCGGACTTTCCGCACAACGTAATGGTGGCGAGAATTGTTACGAATCGCCTGCCGGTCCACATGGCGCCTCTCCCGTGCTGCGATGCACCATGAGAGACCGATCAGGTTAATGAAATATTGCCGGAGCGGCCGTTGGCCACAGGTCGCTGTGCCGCCAGGGCTTCCAGTTGCAGCTTGGCTTTTTGCCGAGTTAGATCGGATCTGTTTCGCCGCAACGGCGTTTACTTTGGTATTCCGGGTTCACGCCTCCATGAGTGATCCGGACTTGGGGGGAACGATGAAGCATCACATTCTCACGACAGTTTTAGCGCTCTGCGCAAGCCCGGCATTTGCGCAGTCGGCCACCATGGAGCCTGTACCGCCGGCGGCCAGCCTCACCGCCCATGCCGATTTCAAGGATCAGGCAGGCGCCGCGGTCGGTTCGGCACGGCTGACGCAGTTGCCCAAGGGGGTGCTTGTGGAGCTCGACCTGAAAGGTCTCTCCCCAGGCCTGCACGGCTTTCACATTCACCAGACCGGCAAATGCGAGGGGGCTGCCAAATTCGCCAGCGCAGGCGGGCATTTCGCGGGCGCGGGTCACGACCACGGCTACCAGTCGGCGGCAGGGCCCCATGCGGGAGACCTGCCCAACCTGATCGTGCCGGAAAATGGCCTTCTCAAGCTGCAGGTCTTCACAAGCGGCGTAAGCCTCTCTGAGGGCGCGACGTCGCTTTTCGATACGGACGGCTCCGCGCTGGTCATTCATGCCAAGGCGGACGATTATCGCAGCCAGCCCGCCGGAGATTCCGGCGACCGCATCGCCTGCGCAGTCGTCGAAAAGTAGAAAAGGCAAAATTCGTCGTGACTTAACCGCTCGTTAGATAAATTCGACGCATGGTCGCTTCAGGGAAATCAAGTCACGCGTATTCCCGCCTCTTCCGGAGCTTGCTCCCAGATCCCGCGACGGCTCGCCCCGTCGCGGGATTTTTGTTTAGGGGCCGCGTGTTCGGCTGTCGCCACTGCAGTTGCGCGATGGCTTCGTCCCGTGAAATAAGAAAATCGGAAAATTTCGCGGAGGGGGCGTCAAACAGCCCCCGGCGAAGAGGACATGAGGGAGCGTCCGTTATGAAGTTCAATTTTACCAGGGCACTGGTCCTGGCTGCCGCCATGTCCGCGGGCACGGGTGCCGCGCTGGTGCCGGGGTTGGCCGGAGCCGCTGACTTTTATGCCGGCAAACAGATCATCTTCCTGATCGGCAGCGACGCAGGCGGCGGCTATGACCTTTATGCGCGTTTGCTGTCGCGGCACATGAACCGCTTCATTCCCGGTAACCCCGTCTTCGTGCCGCGCAACCAGCCGGGCGCAGGCAGCGGAACGGCTGCCGCCTTCCTCGCCTCCGTCGCTCCGAAGGACGGAACCATGATCGGCGCGGTATTCCCCGGTGTCATCATCGGTCCACTGCTCGAGGATCGCGCACAGACGCTGTTCGATCCCACCAAGTTCCAGTATCTGGGCAGCGCCGACAGCGGCACGCGCGTTTGCATCACCTTCCAGAACTCGAAGATCAAGACGTTCGAGGATGCCCAGAAGGGCAAGGCGATCATCGGCGCGAGTGCTGCCGGCGGCTCGACGCGCGACTATGCCTATCTGCACGTCAATGCGGCGGGGGCGCAGTTCAATGTCGTCAGCGGCTACAAGGGCACCACCGAGATTTTCCTGGCCATGGAGCGGGGCGAGGTCGACGGCATGTGCGGTCTCGACTGGTCCAGCCTGAAGTCGCAGCGCCCCGACTGGGTGGCGGGCAAGAAGGTGAACATCCTCATCCAGGATGGCTCGGAAAACGAGCCGGAGCTCGACAAGCTCGGCGTGCCCAGCGTGTGGTCCTACATCAAGAACGACGAGGACAAGAAGGCCGTCGAGATGATCGTCAGCCAGCAGATCTTCGGACGGCCCTATCTCGCGCCGCCCGCCACGCCGGCCGCACAGGTGAAGATCCTGCGCGATGCGTTCAGCGCGACGGTAAAGGATCCCGAGTTCCTGGCCGACGCCGAAAAGAGCAGGCTCGATGTGACGCCCTCGTCGGGCGAACGCGTGCAGGCCGTGATCGAAAAGCTCTATGCGACCTCGAAAGAGACGATCAAGCGAGCCAAGGAAATCATCTCGCCCCCGGCGTGACGAATATTCGCAGAGTTCGACGCCCCGTCCGCAGCAATGCGCCGGGGCGTTTTTCGTTAAGCCTCGAGGCGCAGCCTCACGCGCCCGAGCCCAGATAGCTCCGCCTCGATCAGCGCATTGCGCGACAGCGCCACGGGCGCGTTCAGGGAGCCGGTCGTGATGACTTGGCCGGCGCGCAGCCCGCCGAGCGCATCGGCCTGATGGGAGGCCCAGGCCAGCAGCGGCACCAGCGGGTCGCCATCGCCATGACCGCCCACGTGATCGGTGACGAGTTCGCCGTCGACCCAGAGGCGGCACCGCAATTGCGCGCGGTCCAGCCCTGCGAAGTCGCTGATGCCTTCGCCTGCCACGTAGGCCGCGTTATTGAAATTATCCGCGAGCCGGGCGGTGAAGGGGGCGCTGTCCGGGTCGGTGAAGCGGCTGCCGACGAGTTCGATGCCCACCAGCATGGCGTGCGTGGCGGCGAGGATCTCTCCTGGCGTGTAGGGCGCGTGCGGACGCGCGGGGAGGTCGGCACGCAGGCGGAGCGCCAGCTCGACCTCCACCTTGACGGTCTCCCCGGCTGCAAGGCGATATGTGCCGCCGTTCTCGCGCATGTCGCAGGCGAAGATCGGCCCTGCCATGGGCGTTTGCCCGGGTGTCGGCGCGAAGCCGACCTTCCATCCCGCCACCCCGGTTCCAAGCCCTGTCGCGACCTGCGCCTGCGTGGCATAGGCTTCAGCGGAGCCGGCCGGCTCCTCGGCGGCTTGAAACGCATGGGTGCACCGCGCGTGGCGGGCCTCGACGAGGCGGGCGGCGAGGGCAGGGCCGGTCATGCTGGTTCCTTTCGGGCAAATCAGGTCGGGACAGATTGGGCTACGGTTGGGAGAATAGCGAGTTTCGGGTTGATCCGGCGCAGCAAATGAGGCATAGACCCGACACACTTCTGTCGGCGGGCCTGTCCCCGTCTTTCAACAACTTCGGGACGAGCCATGAAAGTCCGCAATTCACTCAAGTCCCTGCGCGGTCGTCATCGCGACAACCAGCTCGTGCGCCGCAAGGGCCGCGTCTACATCATCAACAAGACCCAGAAGCGCTACAAGGCTCGTCAGGGCTAAGGCTGCTTTCGCATCCTGTTGAAAAATAGCTCCGGTTCGTCCGGGGCTTTTTTTTGCTCGCGCGGGTGCCGGGCTTGTGATGAGTCTCGCCTTTGACGCGGGCCGGTCGCCACCCTAATCTCAGGCCATGCGCAAGATCCGCTTTTGTCCGCTCGTGATCGCGTCCGTCCTCCTTGGGTCACCAGCGCTGGCCGAGGCGGTGCCACCCCCCGTGCAGCGCGGCGGGCCGATCCTGCAAATCCCCGGACTGCCAGCGGTTCCGCTGCCCCCGGGTACACGCGTGTTCGGGCCGCAGGGGCCACAATCGAGCCAAGTCCCGGCCCGGCCTGCTGCCGGGGAGCCCAAGTCCTCCTCGCGTGCGCCGAAGGCCGAACCACCGAAGGTGGAGGCTGAGGCCGCGATGCCGGTGGGCCGCCAGCGTATTCTGGACGAATTGTTCCAGAGGCTCGGGCGCACCAGGGATTCCGACGAGGCGCAGGGTATTTCCGGAGCCATCGAGCGCGTCTGGATGCGCTCGGGCTCGGACACCGCCGATCTGCTGATGGAACGTGTCTCGACCGTCATGGCGGCCAAGGAATGGCCCTTGGCGGAGGAATTGCTCGACCGTGTCGTCGAGATCGAACCACAATGGGCGGAGGCCTGGAACAAGCGTGCGACCGTGCGCTTCTTTCACGACGATCTCTCGGGGTCGATGGAGGATTTGTCCCATGTGCTCAAGCTCGAACCGCGTCACTTCATGGCGCTCGTCGGCATGGGCGTGATCCTCGAGAAGAGCGACCGCGAGAAGGACGCGCTGCGCGTGTTCCGCCGCGTGCTCGAAATCAATCCGCAGTTGGAAGACATCCGCAAGAAGGTGGACAAGCTGACTGTCGAGGTTGAGGGCCGTGACATCTGACGTCACGCGCGGGAGCCATGTGTCGCAGGGCGGCCGCGAAACCGCCGGGCCGGATCGCACGTAGCTGCAGGATGAACCCAACCGGACGTCGCATGATCTCCATTCTTTCCGGCGCTGCAGTCGCCCTGTTCGGATCCGCCTTTGCCTATTCGCAATGGCAGGTGCGGCGCATCGAGGCGCGCTTCCCGCCACTTGGCCACTTCATGGCGGTTCAGGGAGGGCGGCTTCATTACACCGAGCGCCTTCCGCTGGGGACACCGCGCGACACCGTCCTGCTCCTGCACGGAGCCAGCGGCAATCAGGCAGACATGATGCAGCCGCTCGGCGACCGGCTCGCCGCGCGGGGCTTTCGCGTGATCGCGGTCGACAGGCCGGGGCATGGCTGGAGCGACAGGCCCGACGGGGCAGGGGATGCCTCGCCCGCCTTGCAGGCGGCGCGCATCCGTCAGGGGCTCACGACGATTGGCGTCGACAAGGCGATCGTGGTGGGTCATTCGCTGGCAGGCGCGGTCGCCGCGAATTTTGCCATTGACCAGAAGGATTTCACAGAGGGGCTGGTGCTGGTTGCGCCGGTCACCCATCCCTGGCCGGGTGGCGTGACCTGGTATTACACACTCGCCGCAATGCCGGTTGCCGGCTGGCTGTTCAGCAACTTTGTCACCGTTCCGGTGGGGCTGGCGAGCATGACGGGGGCGGTCGACAGCGTCTATGCGCCCCAGACCCCGTCGAGCGATTACGTCGAGCGGACGGGCGCGGAGCTCGTGCTGCGGCCTAGGGAGTTCGTGGCCAATGCGCAGGATGTCGCGGGGCTGGAGGCGTTCATCGATGGGCAGGTTTTGCGCATGGGTGAGATCACCGCGCCGACGACCATCGTCACCGGGGATCGGGACGGCATTGTTTATGCCCACATCCACTCGGCGGGGAGCGCGCGGGATATTCCAGGTGCGCGTCTCGTGACTTTGCCGGGCGTCGGCCACGCCGTGCAGAATGTCGCGCCCGACAGGGTGGTCGACGCCGTTGTCGATGTTGCGGAACGCAAAGCGCGCGCCGAAGCAACTCCGGCGCGCGCGAGACTGGAGACAGGGACGCCGGCGCCTTAGTGCGCCAGCGACTTCACGATGGAATCGACCATCTTCTTGGCGTCGCCGAACAGCATCATCGTATTGTCCCTGAAGAACAATTCGTTCTCGACACCGGCATAACCCGAGCCCATGCCGCGCTTGATGAAGAGAACGGTCTTGGCCTTCTCCACGTCAAGGATGGGCATGCCGAAGATCGGCGAGGCAGGGTCGGTCTTGGCGGCAGGATTGGTCACGTCATTGGCGCCGATCACGAACGCAACGTCGGCGCGCCCGAACTCCGAGTTGATGTCCTCGAGTTCGAAGACTTCGTCATAGGGTACGTTGGCTTCGGCGAGCAGCACGTTCATGTGGCCGGGCATGCGGCCGGCGACCGGATGGATCGCGTAGCTGACCTCGACGCCTTCCTTCTTCAGAAGGTCCGCCATTTCGCGCAGCGCGTGCTGTGCCTGTGCCACCGCCATGCCGTATCCGGGCACGATGATGACCTTGCCGGCGTTCTTCATGATGTAGGCGGCGTCCTCCGCCGAGCCCTGCTTGACGGGCCGCGTCTCGACGGCGCCCGCCGCCGCATTGGCAGAATCGCCGCCGAAGCCGCCAAGGATCACGGCGACGAAGGAGCGGTTCATGCCCTTGCACATGATGTAGGACAGGATGGCACCAGAGGAGCCGACGAGCGCGCCGGTGATGATGAGGGCGAGATTGCCGAGCGTGAAACCGATGCCCGCCGCTGCCCAGCCGGAATAGGAATTCAGCATGGACACGACGACCGGCATGTCCGCGCCGCCGATCGGCACGATCAGCAGCACGCCCAGCGCCAGCGAGACCAGCGCGATCAGCCAGAAGACCAGATGGCTTTCCGTCTGCACGAAGATCGCGACGAGCACGAGGAGCGCGACAGCCAGGCCGATGTTGATGACGTGACGCTGCGGCAGCATGATCGGCTTGCCGGACATGCGTCCGTCTAGCTTCAGGAAGGCGATGATCGAGCCCGTGAAGGTGACCGCGCCGATGGCCGCGCCGATCGACATTTCGACCAGGCTCGCGCCGTGGATCGCGCCGGGAAGGCCGATGCCGAAGGCCTGCGGGGCATAGAGCGCGCCAGCCGCGACGAGAACCGCCGCGAGGCCGACGAGCGCGTGGAAAAAGGCCACGAGTTGCGGCATGGCCGTCATCTGCACGGTGCGGGCGCGCCAGGCGCCGATGCCGCCGCCGATGGCGATGCCGCCGATCACGAGCAGCCAGCTCGAAATGCCAGAGGGTGCGCGATAGAGCAGGGTCGTGACAATGGCGATGGCCATGCCGATCATGCCGAAGAGATTGCCCTGCCGCGAAGTCGCGGGAGAAGACAGGCCACGGAGGGCGAGTATGAAGAGCACGCCGGAAACGAGATAGAGGACAGCCGCGAAGTTGGCGTTCATGACGGCTCAGCCCTTCTTCTTGTACATCGAGAGCATGCGCTCCGTGACGAGGAACCCGCCGAAGATATTCACCGATGCTAGGACCAGCGCGATGAAGCCGAACACGCGCGCCCAGAGCGGGCCGTCGTCACCGGGAATGGACGCATCGACGCCGACCGAAAGCAGCGCGCCGACCACAATGACCGAGGAAATGGCGTTGGTCACAGACATCAGCGGCGTGTGCAGCGCGGGTGTCACCGACCAGACGACGTAATAGCCGACGAACACAGCCAGCGCGAAGATGGCGAGGCGGAAGACGAAGGGATCGATGGTGCCGCCCGACGCCGCATGCGCGAGACCCGCCGCCGCATCGCCGAGCTGATCGGCGGAGGATTGCAGGATATCGGCGGCCTCTCGGGCGAGTTTCGCCGCTGCCGTTGCCTTATCTAGAATCTGGTCTGGTGCTTCGATGGCCATTCTGTCGCCCCTCTGATCGCTCGCGCTCGGGAACCCGGTTTGCCGGTGGTGAACGCGGGGTCAGTCTGCTTTGGTCAGGAAATTCGGATGGACGACGGCGCCGTCGCGCGTCAGCAGCGTCGCCTTGACGAGGTCGTCGTCCCATTTGGGGGCGAGCGTTTTCGTCTCCTTGTCGATCATCGTCTCGACGAAGGCATAGAGGTTCTTGGCATAGAGCGCCGAGGCAGTCGCCGCGAGGCGCCCCGGTACGTTGAGATGACCTACGATCTTCACGCCGTTTTCGGTGACGAAGGTCTCGCCGGGCCTGGCCAGTTCGCAATTCCCGCCACGCTCGACCGCGAGATCGATGATGACCGAGCCCGCGCGCATGGAATGCACCATGTCGGCCGAGATCAGTTTCGGCGCCGGGCGGCCGGGGATGAGCGCGGTGGTGATGACGATGTCCTGCTTGGCGATGTGGCTCGCGACAAGCGCCGCCTGTTTCGCCTTGTATTCGGCGGACATTTCCTTGGCGTAGCCGCCCGAGGTCTCGGCCTGCTTGAACTCGTCGTCCTCGACGGCGACGAATTTCGCGCCGAGTGATTCAACCTGTTCCTTGGTGGCGGGCCGCACGTCCGTCGCGGTCACGATGGCGCCGAGCCGCCGCGCGGTTGCGATGGCCTGAAGACCCGCGACGCCGACACCCATGATGAAGATGCGCGCAGCGGGAACCGTGCCCGCCGCCGTCATCATCATCGGAAGTGCGCGGCCATATTCGCCTGCGCCATCGATCACGGCGCGATAGCCCGCGAGATTGGCCTGCGAGGAGAGCACGTCCATCACCTGCGCGCGGGTGATGCGCGGCATGAATTCCATGGCGAAAGCGGAGACGCCCGCGCCCGCGATGCCGGTCAGCTCAGCCTCATGGCCGTAGGGGTCCATGATGGCGATGACCGCCGCGCCCCGCTTGAGGTTTCCGAGTTCGCCAGGACCCGGACGGCGCACCTTCAGCACGATGTCAGCGTCGGCCAAGGTTTCGGCGGCGGTGGGCAGCACGGTCGCGCCCGCGGCGGTGTAGTCCGCATCGGGAATGCCCGACGTCGTTCCCGCGCCGGACTGGATGGCGACGGTCGCGCCCAGCGCGATGAATTTCTTGACCGTTTCGGGCGTCGCGGCGACGCGCGTCTCGTTGGCTTCGATCTCGGCGGGAACGGCGACGCGCATGTGAAGCTCCGGAAAACCTGGTCGTATCTACGAAAAAGGCGGACCAAAGTCCGCCTCGTTTCGTCAGAGCAGCGTGATCGCCATGAGGACCATGAGCGCGACCATGCCGATCGTGCCCCACTTGGTCATCGCCGTGAACATGGCGTAGGTGCTGTCGTGTTCGGCATAGTCCATGTCCGGGTGGCCCGCCGCTGCGTGATCGTCAGCCATGTGTACCTCGAAGATGTGTCAGGACCGCTTGGGTCATGTGGGTTCACCTTCCCGCTTAGCCCAAACTGCGCGCGCGAGCAATCGCGCAGAGCGGAGATTGCCTGTGGAAGGTTTTTAGAGGGAATGCTTCAGGCAAGCCCGACGGTGCGCAGCGCCCCTGCCTGTTTTTCCGCCACGTGCGCGGTCTGGAAGCCCTCGCCCATGGCTTCGTTGAACAGGCGATAAAAATTCAGCCGGGCGTCGAGGTGCAGGAACACGCCGCCAAGCCCGATGGCGGCGCGATCCATAAAGACGAATTCGCGTGGCACCTTGACGGGGCCCTTGGCCTTCAGCGCCTTGTGAACCTCGAATGCTTCGCGGCGCCCGTATTGTCCCGGCGCCGTGCCATCGGCGATCGTGCGGACACGGTCGTCGAGCAGCGGCCCGTAGATGAAGCGCGCCCAGATATTCAGGACGTCGATAAGGTCCTTGCGCAGGCCCTTGAAGCCCCAGGTTTCGTAAGCGTGGACGATGCGCGCCTGATCGTTTGTGCGCAGGCCTTCGTAGAGATCGACCACGCCACCGACGAACTTGGCAGGGAAGATGCGGATGCAGCCATAATCGAGCAGGTTGATGCCCTGCGCCTGCCCGTCCGTTTCGAAGACCGTGTAATTGCCCAGATGCGGATCTCCGTGGATGACGCCGAACTGGCTGAACGGATGCCACCAGGCGCGGAACATGGCTGTGCCGATGCGGTTGCGCGTATCCTGGTCCGCCGTCTTGAAAGCGAGCAGGGGGCGGCCCTCGAGCCAGTCGAGGGTCAGCAGGCGTCCTGTCGAAAGATCGGCGTGGGTCGCGGGCACGCGAACATTGCCGGCACTCGCCAGCATGAGTTCGTACAGCGCTGCGTGCTTTGCCTCGCGGCGATAGTCGAGTTCTTCGCGCACCCGCGCACCGATTTCCTGCGCGATCTCGCGGGTGTCGATGGCCGGATCCATGCGCCGGTGCAGGGAAAACAGGACTTGCAGCTGGGAGAGATCTGCCTCCACCGCCGAGGACATGTCGGGGTATTGCAGCTTGCAGGCGAGCAGTTTGCCATCGTGCGCGGTGGCGCGATGCACCTGCCCCAGAGAGGCCGCCGCCGCCGGGTGAAGGTCGAACGCGGCAAAGCGCTTCTGCCAGTCGGGCCCGAGTTCGGCCTGCATGCGGCGCTTCACGAAAGCCGCGCCCATCGGCGGGGCATCCGCCTGCAGTTTCTGCAATTCCTCCGCATATTCGGGTGGCAGCACATCGGGAATGGTCGCCATCAATTGCGCGACCTTCATCAGTGGCCCCTTCAGGCCGCCGAGCGCGCCGCGCAGGGCCGCGGCGCTGGTGGCGCCGTTTTCGCGCCCGATGAGGCGCGCGCCCGCCATTCGCGCCGCGACGCCGCCGACCTGAGCGCCGACGCGCGCATAACGGGCCGCGCGGGCCGAGAAACGATTGGCTTCTACGTCGCGATCATTCGGCGGCATGGGCATGGGTGCTCTCTGGCGGGACGTGATGGATACGGCCGGGGGTGCAGCGCAGATGTGTATGGCCAAAGCGGGCGGCAAGCGTGGCGGGGCTGGTTGTGCCGGTCAGGCGGCCGGCCAATTGTCGCGCAGCCAGCGGGTCAAGCCCTCTTCGGCGACGTTGCCAGACGCGACTTCTAGGATCATGGCGGTGGCGTGGGTTTCGGGAACGATGAAATCGATCCCGTTCAGGCCCAGAAATACGATCATTGCGGCAAAGGCCGCGCGTTTGTTGCCATCAATGAACGGATGGTTCTTTGCGAGTCCGAATGTGTAGGCAGCCGCCAGTGCAGCGAGATCTTCTTCGCCGTAGGCATATTTGTTCTGGTCACGATGGAGCGCGGAGCTGAGAAGACCGGCATCCCGCAAGCCCGCAGGGCCGCCGAACAGGGCGAGCTGTTCGGCGTGGATGTCGATCATCAGCGCTTCCGTGAGCCAGACCGGCTCGCTCATTTGGCGAGTTCGCGGAATGTATTGGCGTAGGTCTTGAAGGCACGCCGGGCGATTTCCATGCCCTTTGCGTGAACAGGATCGTAGGGCGTCAGGTTCAGGCCGCGCTCCGGCTGCTCAATGACGTGCAACTTGTCGCCCTCAGCCAGATTCAGCCGGGCCGCGAGTTCCTTCGGGAGAATGACCCCGAGCGAGTTGCCGATCTTGCGGACCTGCAAGAACGAACCTTCCATTTCGACCTTCGGCATCTCGGTCATGAGCGTGTTCCCATCCGTCCAACGGACGTTAAATTATACGCTTGTATAATTAGGTGCAAGGGGCGCCGGGGAACTTCACCCCTCCAGCCCCTCCAGCTCGGCAATCATACCCTCGATCATGTTCAGCCCGATCTGCCAGAAGCCGGGATCGCGCGCGTCGAGACCGAAGGGCGCGAGCAATTCGGAATGGTGCTTGGTGCCACCGGCCGCGAGCATGGCGAAATATTTCTCGGCAAAGCCGTCGCTGGCGTTCTGGTAAACTCCGTACAGGGAGTTCACGAGGCAATCGCCGAAGGCGTAGGCGTAGACGTAGAAGGGCGAGTGGATGAAGTGCGGGATATAGGCCCAGAAGGTCTCGTATCCCGGCCCGAGCCGAATCGACGGCCCGAGGCTGTCGGACTGCACGCTCATCCAGAGCGTGCAGATCTGGTCTGCGGTGAGTTCGCCGTTGCGGCGCTCGGTGTGGACCTTGCGCTCGAAGGAATAGAAGGCGATCTGGCGCACGACCGTGTTGAGCATGTCCTCGACCTTCGAGGCCAGCATGGAGCGGCGCTGCTCCGGGTTCGTGGTGCGCGCCAGCAGGGCGCGGAAGGTGAGCATTTCGCCGAAGACCGAGGCGGTTTCCGCCAGGGTCAGCGGTGTCGGCGCCATCAGCGCGCCGTTGGGGGCGGCGAGCACCTGATGCACGCCGTGGCCCAGCTCGTGGGCCAGCGTCATCACGTCGCGCGGCTTGCCCTGGTAATTGACGAGCACATAAGGATGGGCCGACGGCACGGTCGGATGCGCGAAGGCACCCGGCGCCTTGCCCGGGCGAACAGGTGCGTCGATCCAGCTCTCGTCGAAGAAGCGGCGGGCGATGTCGGCCATGCGTGGCGAGAATTCGCCGTAGGCGCCGAGCACCGTGTCGCGCGCTTCCTCCCAGGGGTAGGCGTGGGTCGGGACGTTGGGCAGCGGCGCGTTGCGGTCCCAATGGGCCAGCTGGTCCTGACCGAACCATTTTGCCTTCAGCTTGTAATAGCGATGCGAGAGGCGCGGATGGGCGGCGACGACAGCGGCGACCAGCGCATCGACCACCTCGCGCTCGACCCGGTTGGACAGATGGCGCGCATCGGCGGCGTCCTTGAAGCCGCGCCAGCGGTCCGAGATTTCCTTGTCCTTGGTCAGGGTGTTCGTGATCAGCGCGAAGGTGCGCAGGTTCCCACGCAGGGTTTCGGCGAGCGCGTCGGCGGCCGCCTTGCGGGTGTCGCCGTTCTTGTCCTGCATCATGTTGAGGGTGGGTTCGAGGGTCAGCTCCTTGCCCTCGACCTTAAAGCGCAGGCCCGCGATCGTCTCGTCGAAGAGACGGTTCCAGGCCCCGCGACCCGTGACGGACTTCTCGTGGAAGAGCTGTTCGATCTTGTCGTCGAGCTGGTAGGGCTTCTCGCGGCGGATGTCCTCGATCCAGGGGCGATAATGGCCGAGCGGCCCCTCGTTCATCGCTGTTTCCAGCGCGGAATCCTCGATGCGGTTCAGTTCCAAGGTGAAGAACAGGAGATCTGAGGAGGCGTTGGTGATCTTCTCCTGCGCGTCCCCATAGAACTTGGCGCGGGTCGGGTCCGTCGTGTCGCCGGAATAGACGAGACCGGCAAAGGAAATGATCCTGCCGAGCAGGTCCTCTAGCTTCTCGTATGCGGCGACGGCCTCCGTAAGGTGCGCGCTGGCTCCGAGGCCGGCGACGATCCCGGCAAGCTTGCCGCGCCAGCTTTGCGCAAACTGGGCGCATTCGGTTTCGGCCCGGACGAGATCACGGGCGTATTCAGGCGATTCCATCGACGGATAAAGGTCGGCGAGGTTCCACTCTGGCAATGCGCCGAGGCCGGCATCGGTCTGGGCCTGCGCACGCGAGCTGGAACGGCAAAGGGATTTCGTGAACGGGTTGCTGTTCATGTTTGAACCAATGCTGTGACGTGATGGAGATCTTCCAGACCGCATATTGTCCATGCGGACGCCGGGATCAACCATCCGCCGTGCCGCATGCCAAGTGTCGCGCCTGAAGACAACAAGGGCGGGCCCCCTTTTTCGTTCCGATCCGATACAGCCGTTAAGCGCACGTTTACCGCGTTGTTCCAACATGATCGCGAACAGGGGGGCATTCACCCCCGCCCCGTGAGGCCCGATGACATCGACGATTCTGATAGCTGACGATGATCCTGTGCAGCGCCGGCTGCTCGAAGCCATGGCGCGGCGCTTCGGCTACCAAAGCGAAACCGTTGACGGGGGCCTGGCCGCCCTGGCGCGACTCGAAGCCCCGAACATGCCGGCCATCCACCTTCTAATCCTCGATCTCGTCATGCCCGACCTCGACGGCATGGGGGTTCTCGCCAAGATGCGCGAGAAACGGATCAACGTACCCGTCATCGTCCAGACGGCCCATGGCTCGATCGATATCGTGATCTCCGCCATGCGGGCAGGCGCAGGCGACTTCGTCGTCAAGCCTGTCGGGGCCGAGCGGCTCCATGTCTCGATCAAGAACTCGCTGCGATTCGACGCGCTCGAGGACGAGGTGCGGCGCATGAACCGGCGCGTGGCCGGCACCGTCGGCTTCCGCGATATTTTCACGCTCAGCGACGACATGAACCGGATCATCCGGCTGGGCGAGCGGGCGTCCAAATCCAACATCCCGGTCCTGATCGAAGGTGAATCGGGCGTCGGCAAGGAGCTCTTCGCCCGCGCAATCCAGGGCGCGTCCGACCGGCGCGGCAAGCCCTTCATCACAGTGAACTGCGGCGCGCTGCCGGCCAATCTCGTGGAATCGATCCTTTTCGGGCACGAGAAGGGCGCCTTCACCGGCGCTCACGAGAAGCACAGCGGCAAATTCGTCGAAGCCCATGGCGGCACCCTGTTCCTCGACGAGGTCGGGGAATTGCCGATGGACACGCAGGTCAAGTTGCTACGGGCCATCCAGGAAAGTGAAATCGACCCGCTGGGCGCGAAGAAGCCGGTCAAAGTGGATATCCGCCTCATCTCGGCCACGAACCAGAACCTGATCGAGATGGTGAAGGCCGGCCGCTTCCGCGAAGATCTCTACTACCGGCTGAATGTGTTTCCGATCACCATTCCCAGCCTGCGCTCGCGCCCGGACGACGTGCCCGATCTCGCCCGCCGCTTCGCCGCCCGCTTCGCGGCCGAGGAAGGCAAGCCCATCCGCGGCATCAGCTCCGAGGCGTTGCACCTGCTCTCACGCTACGATTGGCCGGGCAACGTCCGGCAGCTCGAAAATGCCCTGTTCCGCGCGGTGGTGCTATCGGATGGCGATGAACTCGGGCTCGCAGAATTCCCGCAGATCGCCGCGCACGTCGAAGGTTACGAGGTACGAGTGCCCCCCGTGCCCGCGATCGCACCTCCGCTGCGGGTGCCGGCCAGCAACACGCCGCGAGTCGAGGTGCGCGACCCCCATGTGGTCCGCCTTCTCGACGAGAACGGCAACGTCCGACAGCTCGAGGACATGGAGGCGGAGATGATCCGCTTCGCCCTTGCCCATTACCGGGGCCAGATGTCGGAAATGGCTCGCCGGCTCGGCATTGGGCGCTCGACGCTTTATCGCAAGATGAAGGATCTCGGCCTGCATGAGGGCGAGGGATTGTCCGATCCCAAATCGAGCTGCGCGGCGTAAAACGTGGCTTGAACGCCACGGTTCCGCGCGATCTCGATTGTGTGAAGGGGGCGGGCCCGGAAAGCATTGATTTCCGAGCGTTGCCGCGATTGTTATGTACCGGTTGCTCGCTTCGTCGCCGACGGTGCCTGCGTCCGATCCGGGGAAGCGTGAGGGTTCATATGTACGCGCGTCGCACGACACAGGCTGCTGCCTGCTTGACGTTTGCTCTCGCTCTGGCGTCCGGCGGCTCCGGCTTCGCCCAGGACGCGGCGCACGAACCTGACGCCTCGGCACCGCCTGCCTTCGTCGTCGTCATGCCCGACGAGGCCCCTGCGCCCGTCATCGCAACCGAAACGCTCACGCCGGAGGCGGCCCCGGTCGTCGCGGCCGTACCCGAAGTTTCCGCCGCCGAAGTCGCGCCGGTCCAGCAAGCCGAGACGCCGGTCGTCGTTCCGCTGCCGCCAGAGGTGACCGTCGATCTCGCCGCGCCCGTGCCGAGCAATCCGGTGCAGGCCGACGCGAAGGTCGCTGCCGTCCCACTCGCTCCTGTCCCCGCAGCCCTCAAGGCAGCCCTGGCCATCTATGTCGCAGCCGACGTGCCGCGCACTTCGGCTGGGCAGGCTCTGCGCCGCCAGCGCGAGGCTGTCGCGGCCGCCTATGAAGCCCGCAGCTTTGCGCCGCTGTGGCTGGATGGCGAGGCCTGGAACGGCGCCGCCAAATCCGCCATCGCGCGGCTGGAGCGCGCCGGCGACGACGCGCTCGACCTGCGTGCGACCCCGATCCCCGCATTGGGCAGCCAGGACCCGCAGGGGCTCGCCGCCTCCGAACTGGGGCTGTCGGAAGCCGTCGTCTCCTACGCCCGCGAGGCGAGCGGAGGCCGGATCGACCCGCGCAGCATTTCGAGCCAGATCACCTCCTATCCGGAGGTCGTCGGCCCCGCCAGAAGCCTCGCCGAGGTTTCTGCGTCGGCCGATGCCGGAGCCGTTCTCGCCGCCTATAATCCGGGCCACCATGGCTATGTCGCCCTCCGCGATAAGCTCGCCGAGCTGCGGCGCGAGAAACCCGCCGTGGCCAATTCGCGCATACCGCTCGGGCCCGACCTGAAGGTCGGCATGAAGGATATGCGTGTGCCCCTGATCCGCGCGCGTTTCGGTCTCGATCAGGCAGTCGAGGTGACGCAGTCCGGCGATCTCGTCTACGACACCCGAGTCGCGGAAGCGGTCGCCGGCTTCCAGAAGGCACAGGGTCTGCCGGCCTCGGGCATGCTGACGGCCCGCACGATCGCGGCGCTTTCGGGTGGCCAGCCGAACCGCCTCGAGGACGAGATCATCGCGAACATGGAGCGTTGGCGCTGGATGCCGCGCGACATGGGCGAGGACCGCATCGAGGTGAATATCCCCGACTATACGGTCCGCGTCTATCACGGCGACACCGTCGTCCATTCGGCGCGCGTCGTGGTCGGCAAGCCGAATACCCCGACGCCTGTGTTTTCGGACACGATGCGGTTCCTCATCGTCAATCCCTACTGGAACGTGCCGCCTTCGATCATCAAGAAGGAGATGATGCCGAGGCTGGCGAAGGATCCTACTTATCTGCAGCGCCTGGGCTACGAGGTCATCTATCGCAAGGGGCAGATGATCGTGCGCCAGCCGCCCGGTGAGCGGAATGCGCTGGGGTGGATCAAGTTCATGTTCCCCAACGACCATTCCGTCTACCTGCACGATACGCCCTCGCGGGCGCTGTTCAACACGACGCGCCGCGCCTTCAGCCACGGCTGCGTGCGTGTGGATCAGCCCTTCGCCCTTGCCGAGATCGTGCTTGGGCAGGGCTGGACGGAAGCCAAAGTGAAAAGTCTGAAGGGCGGTGGTGAGCGGACGGTCAAGATGCCGAAGCCCCTGCCGATCCACATCGGCTATTTCTCAGCCTTCGTGGAGGAAAACGGCAAGCTGCAGCTGCGCGAGGACATCTACGGTTATTCCCACAAAGTGAAGTCCTCGCTGGGACTTGCGGGCTGAGCCGTTCTTTTCTGTCCCGTCGAAATCTTTTTTGGTGCCCGTTTCCCGCCTGGCGGGGAGCGGGCACGGTTGTATTCGGCTGGCCCCTGTGTGATTCTGGACACAAAGGCGCCACCATTGGCTGTCTTTTTTGAGCGCTTCCATCGGGCCTTGGGCGGGGCCGATTCCCGGTCGTCAGTTTCTTTGTCCCGCGTTACGGGCAATTAACGCTTTCCGGCAACACTCTGCTCACCATGTTGGTCGCGCCTCCGCCGGCGCTGTGTTCGGAAGAGTGTCATATTGCAGTATCAGCGAATTCGCCTCGCCTTGAGCCGCAGCTTTTGC
Organism: Hyphomicrobiales bacterium; assembly: GCA_028290285.1. Classification (GTDB taxonomy): domain Bacteria; phylum Pseudomonadota; class Alphaproteobacteria; order Rhizobiales; family Beijerinckiaceae; genus Terripilifer. The sequence continues at coordinate 78,637 of JAQGKD010000008.1, read as the reverse complement.
GCCGTCGCCACGATGGGGCTGCTCGCGGCCGTGTTCACGGCGGTGTCGCCTGCACCGACACAGAACGCGATCGCGAACGGCGATACGCGCACCATTAACCTCTATCACACGCATACGGGCGAGAGCATTTCGGCCACCTTCCGGGTCGATGGCCAGTATGACCGCGCGACGCTCGACAAGCTGAACTGGTTCCTGCGCGACTGGCGCACGGACGAGCCGATCAAGATGAGCCCTAAGCTTTTCGACGTGATCTGGGAGACTTATCGCGAGACCGGTTCGCGCGCACCCGTCCAGATCGTCTCCGCCTACCGCTCGCCGGGCACCAACGCCATGCTGCGCCGCCGCTCGCGCGCCGTTGCCGAACATTCCCAGCACATGCTCGGGAAGGCGATGGACATGCATTACACCGACGTTTCCATGTCGAAGGTTCGCGAAATCGCAATGAAGCTTCAGCGCGGTGGCGTGGGTTATTATCCGACGGCGGGAACGCCGTTCGTTCATCTCGACGTCGGCAGCGTCCGCGCCTGGCCGCGCATGAGCTACGATCAGCTCGCTCGCCTGTTCCCCGATGGCAAGACCGTGCATCTGCCGACCAACGGACATCCGCTCGCCCGATACGAAGAGGCGCGCGCGGAAATCGAGGCCCGTGGCGATGGCCCTTCCACGGCGGTGGCGAGCAGCGGTTCCTCGCGTGGCTTCTTCGCCTCGCTGTTCGGTCGCGGCGGAGACGAGGACGAGGCGGCCCCTGCGCCGACGCGTTCCGGCCGTGCGCGCCTTGCTCGCGTGACGCCTGCGGATTCGGAAGAGGGCGCCTCGATCGATACGCCCTCGCAGCGCCGTGGCGCGGAGACGCTGGCCCGTGCCGAGCGTGACCTGCCGCGCGGCGAGACGACGATGGGAACACCGGTCCAGACAGCATCCGCAGCTGCCGACCCGGCGGGTGGGTCGCGCCTCAACATGCCGTTGCCGCCGCGCCGTCCCTCGGAACTTGCACCCGTCATGGCTGCCGCCGGTCCCGATATTCCGCTGCCGCCCGTGCGCCCGATGGCGCTGGCCGCGCTTACGGCTCCGGCCGCTGCGAAAGCGAATGGCCCGGCTACGGGCAAGGACCCCTTCACCGGCCTGCTCGCCCGTGCCGCCGATCTGCCTGATGTCATCAAGCAGGGGACGGACGTCGTGGCGACGGGCTCGACGAACGACCTCGGCCTGATGGCCTATGCGCCCGCAGCGAACTCCGACGAGCCGGTGCGTCCGGCGCTGCGGGGTAGCGCTGCCCGGATCAGTTCCCCGGCGATCGCACAGGCTGTCGGCGTGCGGTCCGGCGCGAAGCAGCGCAAGGCCCAGCTCGTTGCCGCGCGTCTCGACCGATCGAACTTCGTCGCGTTCACGCGGCCGGGTGACATGACGCGCACGATGCCCCAGAGCCAGCTCGGTTCGGCGACGGGACTTCGCGCCGCGTCACAGGTCGATACCCACGCACTCGTGTTCTCGGCGGCCGCCCCTTTGACAACGCAGTTCGGGGCCTCGGCGACTGATCTGGACACGCAAGCCTTCAGCGGCCCGGCTGTTCGGCCCCTCCTGCGGACGGGACAGGCGGGCGATGGCAAGCGCAACCGCGTCGGACTCGCCGCTCTCAACCTGAACTGAACACGGCAGCGGTTGACGAGCGCGGGCACGGTCGCTAGTGCTCGCATCCAAGCGGCTCACTCATCTGGCGAAGCCGCACCGGAAACGCACCCATGTAGCAGGACAGCCCCGATCCGGCGCCTACGCCGTCGCATTGCCCACCACATGTCACTCGCGCATACTCGCCCCGGACCCTGCGGACCGTACCGGCGTTATCCCATGCGGCCTCCCTCGCCCGAGAGAGCAGATCAATGACCTCCCTTTCTTCTGTTGCCCCCTCGATGAACGCCGCCACACAGCCGGCCATGGTTGTCGACGCTGTCGTCAAGCGCTTTGGTCGCGGTTCCGAAATCGTTACTGCCGTCGACCACGTCTCGTTCGATGTGGCGCAGGGCGAATTCGTTTCGGTGATCGGCCCGTCCGGCTGTGGAAAATCGACCCTTTTCAACATCATCGGCGGCCTCCTCGGCGAATATGAGGGCAGCGTGATGATCGGCAAGGACCGCATTTCGGCGCCGCATCCGGCCGTGGGCATGGTGTTCCAGGAAGAGTCGACCTTCCCGTGGCGCAACGTCATCGACAATGTCGCTTTTCCCCTAGAACTTCGCGGCGTAGCCAAGTCGGAGCGCATGGATCGCGCCCATCATTTCATCGACATGGTCGGACTCGCCAATTTCGAGAAGAACTATCCGACGCAATTGTCCGGCGGCATGAAGCAGCGCGTATCAATCGCGCGCACGCTGGTATCCGAGCCGAAGATCTTGCTCATGGACGAGCCTTTCGCGGCGCTCGACGAGCAGACGCGCCTGCTGCTCGGTGACAAGATCACGCAGATCCAGCAGCAATTGCACCAGACCACGCTGCTCATCACGCACAACCTCACCGAAGCCGTGCAGCTCTCCGACCGCATCGTCGTGATGACCTATCGGCCGGGACAGGTGAAGCGCATCGTCAAGATCGACCTGCCCCGGCCGCGCACGTCCGACGTCGTGGGTAGCGACGCCTTCGGTCATTACGTCGCCGAGATCTGGAACGACCTGCGCGAAGAGGCCTCGCGCGGCATGGCGGATTCGGAATCCGCGGCCAACCGGAGAGGGTCGAATGGCTAACTCGGCCAGCCTTCCTTTCTACATCCGCCGCGCTCCAGAGATCACCGGGGTGGGTGCGCTCGTTGTCGCGGTGCTCGCGTTCGAGTTTCTCGTGCGGATCGGCGTGGTCAACCGCTATGTGATCCCGCCGCCGAGCGACGTGCTGCTCGCCTTCGAGCGCGTGATCGTCGAGGAGGATATTCTCCAGCGGTGTCGCGAAACTGCATTTGAAATGCTGGTTGCAGGTGTCGCCGTCGTTCTCGTCGGCGTGCCCGTGGGCGCGCTCCTCTATCGGTTCGCGCTCTGGCGCCGGGCGCTCGAGGATTGGGTGGCGGCGCTCGCAGCCGCACCCATCGTGCTCGCCTTCCCACTGTTTCTCGTGATCTTCGGACGGTCGCCGACCACGATCATCGTCATGGCGTTCTTTCACGGCCTCGCACCGATCATCCTGAAGACGGTCGAGGGCCTGACCGCGACGCGAAAGGTCCTGGTCAACGTCGGGCGCAGCCTAAACATGACCTCATCGCAGATGTTCTGGAAGATCCTGTTTCCCTCGGCGCTTCCTGTCATCTTCACGGGCATAAGGCTGAGCTGGACCTTTTGCCTCATCACCGTCGTGGGCGTTGAATTCCTCATCAACCTCGGCGGTCTCGGGCAACTCATCAACGACCTCGCGGAACGCTACGATCTGCCGGGCACCTATGCCTCGATCTGTTTCGTGATCCTCGTCTCAGTCATCTTCTTCGTCATTCTGGAGCGTATCGAATCATGGCTGCAACCGGCGAGATGACCGCCCGCGCACGTCCTGCCGTCGCCCCTGTGATGGGCGGGCAGGCGTCGGCGCGCGCGGCCTTTTTTCTCAGGATCGCCTGCGCGATCTTCATCCTCGCCCTTTGGGAGGGGCTGTCGCGTTCTGGCCTGTTCTATGGCGAGGTCGTGCCGTCGCTGCTGGCGATCGTGAAGGCGTTGGGCAAGCTGCTCGTCACGCCCGACTTCTGGACCAACCTGAAGGTTACGACACTAGAGGTCGTGGTCTCTCTCGTCATCGGCACCGCGCTCGGCGTGGCGACCGGCATCATCCTGGGTGCGAACCGCTTCCTGATGCGGGCCTTCGAGCCCTACATCTATTATCTCAGCCCCACGCCACGCATCATCCTGTTCCCGATCATGATCATGTGGTTCGGCGTCGGCCCCAGTTCCAAAATTGCGCTGGGGGCGCTGTCGGCCTTCTTCGCGGTGGCACTCTCGACCGCGGCGGGGATGCGCCAGATCGACCATGTCCTCATTCGCGTGGGGCGGTCGTTCCGGGCCTCGACCTGGCAGATGGCGACGAAGATCTATCTGCCCGCCATGCGGATTCCCGTGCTCAACGGCGTCCGGCTTGGATTGGGAACAGCCATCATCACGGTCCTGCTGGCCGAGACGAAGCTCTCCAACCAGGGGCTCGGCTATCTGATCATGCAGATCTACACACGCTTCGACATGCCGACACTTTACGCGCTGCTGATCGTCGTATTCGCCATCGCGGGTGCCTGCAACGCGCTGATTGGCCGGGCGACCGGCGAGCAGGCCTGAGGGCAGGGCACGTCTTTCTCCCAGAGGGAGAAGGTGGCTGCGAAGCAGCCGGATGAGGGGCTACGGACCCTCAGAGCGTGGATCGAAACCCCTCATCAGTCAGCTCCGCTGACAGCTTCTCCCAGCGGGAGAAGCAGGGCTGCGCTGTGTCAGACCTCGCCGAGCGCGGCCAGATAGAGCTCCAGGATTTCTTCTTCCTCGCGACGCTTGTCGCGGTCCATGCGACGGATCGAGACGATCTTGCGCATGATCTTCACGTCGTAGCCCGTGCCCTTTGCCTCGGCATAGACTTCCTTGATGTCGTCGGCGATGGCGCGCTTCTCTTCTTCGAGGCGCTCGATGCGCTCCAGAAACGCGCGCAAATGTCCAGCATCGACCGAATTCGTGCTCATCTCGCGCCCTGTGTCATGGAAAAGTGGGGAGTGCAGGTCCGCCGCATGCGGGTGGAGGATGGATGCGACGCGGGGCCGCCTACGTCAAGCACCCCTTGCACGAAATCCCCGGTTTCCTGAGACTTCGCACAATTCTGCGGTGGAGTGTGCTCAGCCGTGCTTGTTCTGTCCGGCGGGTGATTTCGCGAAGGCGGCGACCTGCTCGGCGCTCGCTTCGCGCTGGTTCTTCGCCTTCCAGTCCTCGTAGGGCATGCCGTAGACGTGCTCGCGCGCTTCGTCTCGGCTCAGGGCGAGGCCGCGTTCGTCGGCTGCATCCTTCATCCAGTTGGAAAGGCAATTGCGGCAGAAGCCCGAGAGATTCATCAGGTCGATGTTCTGCACATCCGCCCGCTCGCGCAGATGCGACAGAAGGCGGCGGAAAGCTGCCGCTTCCAGCTCTGTCTGGGTCTTTTCGTCGAAGTTCATGAGCGCTTCTCCCTGAGCAGTCGCAGGCGCGCCGGCGGTGCAGCGCGGCTTTCGTGATGCTGGATCATATGGACGTTGGGCGCGGCGAGGCCAAGGGCAATGAAGGGTGCGAGGCGCTCGGCCCAGTCTTCCGCGCCGGACTGGTCGGCAATGAGGTCCTGGCGAACTTCGACCAGCATATGGGCGAGGCCGCGTGCCGTGCCGTGGTCGAACATGGTGTCGCCCTCCAGCGCGCCGTCATAGGGTTCATTGTCGCCCACGATCAGGTCCGTGCCCGCCCGCAGCCCGTCGATGAAGGGGCGGGCGAGGCGGCCGTCGCAGTCCCAGAGCACGCCGATGTGCCAGGGGCGCGGATGGCCACGCCAGACGGGAGTGAACGAATGAATCGAGACAATCGCGGGCGGCGGTCCCGCCGCGATCATGGCATCGATTTTCGCATCGATCGCGTCGCGATATGGCTGCCAATAGAGGCTTCGGCGGGTCTCCACCTCGGTGGCGTCCACCCGCGCATTGCCGGGGATCAGCGCGCGGTCGGAGATGCGCATGACCAAAGTCGGATCGTCGCCGCCGCGATTGGGGTCGATCAGCAGCCGCGAGAACGTGGTGAGAAGGGCAGGGGCACCCATCAGCGCGGCGAGTTTTCGTGTGAGAGCGGCGGCGCCGATGTCGTAGGCGATGTGGCGCGAGAAGTGTTCATCCGTCAGCCCAAGCGTGCCGTATGCCTGGGGCAAGGCGGGGCTGGCATGGTCGCACAGGAAGAGCACGCCTGAATCGAGCGCACCGGATATGGTTTCGATCGGTTCGAAGGTTTCGGGATCGGGCATGCGGGCCACCATAAAGTGTGAGCTGCGCGCTGGCCAGTTGGATGCGGATGCGCGCGGAGGGAACCTTGGGGGGCGGGCGCGACGTTGACACCTGACAGGATGCCACAATGATGGTTCAAGGAAAGACGATCGGAGCGGCGTGTGCCGATTCGGCTCTTTCGCTTCCATCGCACCCATTTGGACGCCATGTCTTTTACGCGAGCCACCTCTCCCATCATCCTTTTCGTCGTCACGCTCGGCTCGGTGCTGCTCGGAAGTGGTGCGGCGCAAGCCGATTTCCGCCTCTGCAACAACGCCTCCGGGCGGGTCAGCGTCTCGATCTCCTACACGGACGGGCAGGCCTGGGTCACCGAGGGCTGGTGGAACCTCAAGAACGGCGCTTGCGAAACGCTGCTGCGGGGGCCCCTGGCCGCTCAGTTCTACTACGTCTACGCCATGGACGAGCGTGGCGGCGAGTGGAAGGGCAAGGCTTACATGTGCACGCGCGATCGTGAATTCCGCATCGAGGGACGCGAGAATTGCCTGGTTCGCGGTTACGACCGGACCGGTTTCTTCGAGATCGATACGGGGAAGGACGCCAAGAACTGGACCGTACAATTGACCGATTCGAACCAGCCGCCGGCGTCGCGGTGATTTTCAGGAAGGTTTTGGCATGAGAAGGCTTCGCCGGGTCAAAATACTCGCGACTCTCGGACCTGCGTCGCAGGATGTGGCTGTTCTCAAACGCCTTCTGGAAGCGGGCACCGACGTGTTCCGCATCAATATGAGCCATACGAGCCATGAGGCCCTGCACGAGCGGGTGCATACGATCCGCGCGCTCGAGCAGGAGTTCGGGCGGGGCATCGGCATTCTCGTCGACCTGCAGGGCCCCAAGCTGCGTGTCGGGCGCTTCAAGGACGGCGGGACGCAGTTGACGTCGGGCGATCATTTCATTCTGGATTCAGATCCGGAGCTGGGCGATTCGCATCGCGTGCACCTGCCGCATCCCGAAATTCTGGCAGCGCTGGCGCCGGGCCATACGATCCTGATCGACGACGGTAAATTGCGCCTGCATGTGGTCGAGGCCGATGCGGGCCGTGCGGTCGCTGTCGTCGATGTCGGCGGGCGGGTGTCCGATCGCAAGGGCGTCAGCTTGCCCGACACGGAAATCAAGGTGTCTGCCATGACACCCAAGGATCGTTCGGATCTCGATGCCGCGCTGCATGTGGGCGTCGACTGGATCGCGGTGTCTTTCGTACAGCGCGCCGACGACATCGCCGAAGTGAAGAAGATCGTGCGAGGTCGCGCCTCCGTGCTGGCCAAGATCGAGAAACCGCAGGCTATTGCTCGCCTCGAGGAGATCATGGAAATCTCGGACGCGCTGATGGTGGCGCGCGGCGATCTCGGCGTGGAAATGCCCGTCGAGAAAGTGCCCGGCCTGCAGAAGCGGATCACGCGCATGGCGCGCAAGCTCGGCAAGCCCGTGGTCGTGGCGACGCAGATGCTGGAATCCATGATCACCTCGCCGGTGCCCACGCGCGCCGAAGTGTCCGATGTTGCGACCGCCGTCTTCGAGGGCGCGGATGCGGTGATGCTCTCGGCCGAAAGCGCGGCGGGCCAATATCCCGTCGAAGCCGTCATGACGATGAACCGCATTGCCGAAGAGGTGGAGACCGATCCCGTCTATCGGTCGGTCATCAATGCCCAGCGGAGCGAGCCGGAGGCGACTGGCGCCGATGCAATCGCGGTCGCAGCGCGCGATGTCGCCGAAACGCTTGATTTGAAGGCCGTCATTGCGTGGACGTCGTCAGGCTCGACGGCGCTGCGTATCGCGCGCGAGCGGCCGCAGCCGCCGGTTCTGGCGCTCACACCCAATCGCGATACGGCGCGGCGGCTTTCGCTTGTCTGGGGCGTGCATGCGGTGCTGACGAAGGATGCGAGCGATCTCGACGACATGGCCAGGCGCGCCTGCAAGTTCGCGAATCGCGAAGGGTTTTCGCATGAGGGAGACCGCGTGATCATCGTCGCCGGCGTTCCCTTCGGAACACCCGGCGCGACGAACATGTTGCGGATCGCTTTTACAGGCGCGGAGAAGTAGGCGCGAGCCCGGGGCGGGCTCAGCCCGCACCCGGAGACGTCAGGCGCGGCCGTTGCGCGACTGCCCGTCCTTGGCCAGGCGATTGCTGGGGTCGACGGTAAGCGCACGCTGGTAGGACTCGGTTGCCTTGGCGCGATTGCCCTGCCGCTCATAGGCGAGGCCGAGACCGGCCCAGGCGTCGGCATTCTTGTTGTCGACGTTCAGCGTGGCGTTGAAGTCCTCGATCGCGGCATCGTATTTGCCGGTCGCAATCAGGCTTTGGCCGCGCGCCTGATAGGGGGCCGATGCGAACGGGTCGCGATCAATCGCATTGTCGAAATCGGTAATCGCATGGGCGTGGTCGCCCTGGCGCTGGTAGATCAGGCCGCGGGCGTGGAAGGCCGGTGCGGCTTCCGGATTGAGCTTGATGGCCTGGCCGAGATCGTTGAGCGCGTCCTGCATGTCTCCGCGTGCGCGCTCCAGATTGGCGCGGCCGAGGTAGGCCGGACCGTGATTCGGGTTGGCCGAGATGGCGCGATTGAAATCGGCGAGGGCGGCGTCGTCGCGGCCGGTCTGGCGATAGGCCAGCGCGCGGTTGGTGTAGGCCGCGGCGTGGTTGGGGTCGAGCCGGATCGCATTGCTGAAGTCGGCGACCGCTTCCGTGAAGCGGCCGATGCGGGCGTAAGCGGCGCCACGCGTGTTGTAGGGCTCTGGGTTATTCGGGTTGCGCTGCACGACCTCGGTGAGGGAGGCAATATTGGTCGAGGAGGCTTCGCTGCGCGCCTCGACCTCGGCGACCCCGGCGCCCTTGAAAGAGGCCATCGTGCCGACGCTGTCGCAGCCGGCTGCCAGCAGGGAGACGGCCATGACGGCGAGAAGGGCGCCACCACGCTGGCGCAGGGTCGTCTGCATCGGGAACGGGGTCGCGCGGGGCGTCATAAATGAGTTCATCTTGAAGGCCCTGACTGAAGCTTGCTTGTCGGCTGGCCCGTGGACGGGTGCCTGTTTCATGCTCGAAAGGCCTTCGCAATACGGCGAGAATGCGGACGAATCGAGTCTGCGGAACACTGCGGTCTGCAATAGACCACTCTCGTGTCCAAAAAGCCACGGCGCCCCGCGGATCACTCCGGAGACGCCGTCGAGGCCGATGTTCAGATGTTCGACGGTGGCAATGGCACCGGGCGAAAAATCAAAGATGCGACTTAGCGAGCGCCCATGACGGGCTTCGGCTTCATCGGCAGCAGGCCTTCGCGCTGCATCTTCTTGCGGGCCAGCTTGCGGGCGCGGCGGACGGCTTCCGCCTTCTCGCGAGCGCGCTTCTCCGAGGGCTTCTCGTAATGGCCGCGGAGCTTCATCTCGCGGAAGATGCCCTCGCGCTGCATTTTCTTCTTGAGCGCCTTGAGAGCCTGATCGACGTTGTTGTCGCGAACGAGAACTTGCACCAGCAGATCCTGTCGTAAGGGCCTTTCCCGGAAGGAGAAAGCAGCCCGAAAATGGGAGGAGGGACGCGCGGCAGAATGCGGTGCATCTCAACGTGACGGCGGGAATAACAGAACCTTTCTGCCCTGTCCAGCCGCCGGGGTGATTCACCCCGCTAATTCACAGGTCTTCAGGAAAGGGTGCGCTTTCATCCAGGATACGGGTGACGTGTCCCATCTTCCGGCCGGCCCTCGCCTCATGCTTTCCGTAGAGATGGAGGCTCAGGCCCGGCTCGGACAGCAATTCGTGCCACCCCTGGGCCTCGGCGCCGATCAGGTTGCGCATTTCTATGCGGCCGTGGCGGCGGGGCGAACCGAGCGGCCAGCCGCAGATCGCGCGAATGTGCTGCTCGAACTGCGAGGTGACCGCGCCGTCGATCGTCCAGTGCCCGGAATTGTGCACGCGCGGCGCAATCTCGTTGACGACGAGTTTTTCCTGCATCGCGCCGTCGATGGTTTCCTCGACGAGGAACATCTCGACCGTGATGACGCCGACATAATCGAGCGCGGCGGCGATCCTGCCCGTCATGTCGATGGCCGCTTGCGCCGTCTCCGGCTTCAGGCGGGCCGGTACACGGGTGCGGGCGAGGATGTGGTTCTCGTGCTCGTTCTCGCAGACGTCCCAGGCTGCGAAGGCGCCCTGCAAGCCGCGCGCCCCGATGACCGAAACCTCGCGCGTGAAGGGCACGAGGCCCTCGAGAATGGCCGGCTGTCGGCCGAGGCCGTCGAAGGCTTCGCACAGAAGCGTGCTCTCACGCAGGAGCACCTGCCCCTTGCCGTCATAGCCGAACCGGCGCGTCTTCAGGATTGAGGGGCGTCCCAGAGCTGCGACAGCGCGCTCCAGTCCGGCGAGATCGTCGACCGCGGCGAAGGAAGCGGTGGGAATGCCAAGTCCATTAAGAAAAGTTTTCTCGGTCAGCCGGTCCTGCGTGGTCGCGAGCGCCTGCGATCCCGGGCGCACCGGGCGGCGCGCGGCGAGGAAGGCGGCGGTGGCGGCGGGCACGTTCTCGAATTCGTAGCTCACCACCGCGACCGACGCAGCGAAGGCGCCGAGCGCCGTCTCGTCGTCATAGGGGGCGATGGTCGACTGGGCGCAGACGTCCAGTGCAGGCCCGCGGTCGGGCGCATAGATGTGGGTGCGCAAGCCGAGGCGGGCAGCAGCCATGGCCAGCATGCGGCCGAGCTGGCCGCTTCCGAGAATGCCGACCGTATCTCCGGGATTGATGCGGGCTTCCATATCAGGCGCCCGTACCCGGCTCGTCGTGCGGATGTTCCGCGACGCTTGCCGATTGCGTGGCGCGGAAGGCATCGAGCCTGTCGGCCAAAGCGGGATCGTTGAGCGCCAGCACGGCTGCGGCCAGCAGGGCCGCATTGGCCGCGCCCGCCTTGCCGATTGCCAGCGTGCCAACGGGAATGCCCGCCGGCATCTGCACGATGGAGAGGAGCGAATCCTGGCCGGACAGGGCACGCGATTCGACGGGCACGCCGAAGACCGGCAGTGGCGTCATGGCGGCGGTCATGCCCGGGAGATGGGCGGCGCCGCCAGCGCCGGCGATGACGATCTGGAACCCTGCCTCCCGCGCGCCCTTGGCGAATGCGACGAGACGGTCGGGGGTGCGGTGGGCCGAGACGATCAAGGCCTCGTAGCCGATATCGAGCTTGTCGAGCATTTCGGTCGCGTGCCGCATGGTAGCCCAGTCGGACTGGCTGCCCATGATGATGGCGACGGGTTTGCGGGTCATGACCACAGGGAAACCTCGCGCTGGGCTTTTGCGAAGCTCGCGGACATAGACGAAGCCGAGGGGAAGGGCAAGTCGTGTCGTGACGGTGACTTGCGGCAGCCCTGCTCAGGCGATGATGTCGGGCGTCAGCATGTCGTCGAGAAAGGCAAGACGATCGCGCAGGAAAAGCTTTCGCTTCTTCAGCCGCTGCACCTGCAACTGGTCGCCCTTGCCGACCAGCGCCAGCGCGTCGATCGCTGCATCGAGGTCCCGATGTTCCTGGCGTAGCCGTTCCAGCTCAGCGGCCAGGACATTGCGCTCGTCGTCATTCAGCCTGTTGGACATGCACCGAAGATTCCGCCGGAGATTGCGCTCGACACCGCTCGCACCATCCAGTCCGGACCGCCCTGCCATGAAGCCCGGACAGTACATGTGGATTCGCCGCCGATTATGCGCGTTCGACCTCTGCTACGCAAGATTGCACAGCGGCCTCGTTATGCGCCCGACGCAAGACTTTGATCTTTTTGGGGTCTCCGGAAAGATGGCTAAAATGCTGCCATCCCGCATGAAACAAGGGTTTTTTGGTAGCTATGCCGAGCGTTTTGCGCTTCGCGCCATGACGGTTCTGTGTCAGACTTCATGGGTCGCTAGCAGTCTCGAAAGGAATTGCCGATGTCGATGCATAACCATCTCAACGAACTCGAACGCCGCCACAAGGCGCTCGAAAAAGAGCTCGAGACGGAAAAGCTTCATCTATCTACCGACGACCTCCGACTGGTCGAATTGAAGCGCAAAAAACTGATGCTCAAGGACCAGATCGAAAAGCTTCGAGCAAACGCCGAAGCGCCGACTCTGCATTGATTCGGTCGATGATCGCTCCCCTTTATTTCCATGACGCTCCACGCCACCCATAGGGCGTGATACTGGTCGCCGGGCTTGGCCGCCGTGCCTCACGGGTGCGGTGGCTTTGCCTGTCGATGCGTCTTGCGTGCGTCGCGCATGAGCGGCTCAGCGGTACAATTGGCTACCTCCGTCCCAGATGAGCTTCATGCCGAGCGCGAAGGTCAGCGTCGTGACAATCCGGTAGAAATGGCGCGCCGAGACGCGGCGCACGAGCCAGACGCCGCCGAGGGTCGCGACAATTGCCAGGGGAAACAGGATCGCCGACGTCGCCAGATTGTCGGCTGAAAGCTGACCCATCGCGAAAAAGAAGCCGAACTTGATCCAGTTCAGGACGCCGTAGAGCACAGCGGCTGTTCCCGCGAAGACCATCGGTGGCAGGCGCAGGGGGACGGCATAGGCCTGAAACGGCACGCCTCCCGCATTGGCAAGGAAGCTCGTGAAACCGCCGACAGTGCCCCACGCGAGTCCGGGCCCGATTTGCGCGGGCTTCCCCGGCGCGTCGGCGGGACTGCGGCGCAGCCAGTACATCACGACGAAAATGGCTGCGATCACGCCGACCGCGAGTTCGACCATGGCGTTCGACACGCGGCTCGCGAGCAGGGCCGCCAAGCCCATGCCAATCAGCGCACCGGGCATGAAGATCAGCAGAGGTCGCAGGCTCCAGGTCTTCCGGAAGGCCCAGATGGACACGACGTCCTGCACGATGAGGATGGGCAGCATGATCGCCGCGCCTTGCAGTGGCGGCACCACCATCACCATCAGGGGAAGCGAGATCATGCCGAGGCCGGAGAAACCGCCTTTGGACAGGCCGAGAAGCACGACGGCGGGGATCGCGGCGAAATAGAAAGTCCAGTCGGTTATCATCCAGTTTCCCGGAGCGATGGTCTCGCCCCTTTTGGTTAGGTCTAAGAGATAAGGCGCGCACCGTTGCCTTGAGCGCTTCGCAGACGCAAGAAAGGGGCCGCTGGCGGATAGACGGAGGGGGCTACCGATAAGCCCCGTCGGTCCGCGTGATGGAAGCTCAGGAGGGACCGATGCCCAGCTCTTATGCGCAAGTCTATGCCGCATGGCAAAAGGATCCGTCCGCTTTCTGGGCGGAAGCCGCCAAGGCAATCGACTGGGTCGAGCCGCCGCGCCAGATCTTCGATGAAAGCCAGGGGCCGTACGGCCGCTGGTTCCCCGATGCGACCTGCAACACCTGCTACAACGCCATCGACCGGCACGTCGCCAACGGGCGGGCGGATCAGGTCGCGATCATCTATGACAGCCCCGTCACGGACACGAAGCGGACGCTCACCTACGCGGATCTGCTGGCTGAGGTGAGCGCGCTCGCCGTCGTGCTGCAGGATTTCGGCGTCGTGAAGGGCGACCGCGTCATCGTCTACATGCCGATGATCCCGGAGGCGCTGGTCGGCATGCTCGCCTGCGCACGCATCGGCGCGGTGCATTCCGTCGTCTTCGGCGGCTTCGCCGCCAAGGAACTCGCCACCCGCATCGACGATGCCAAACCCAAACTCGTGCTGACAACCTCGTGCGGCATCGAGCCGGGACGCGTCGTCGCTTACAAGCCGCTCCTCGATGCAGCCATCGACATGGCCTCGGCGAAACCCGACGCCGTGCTGGTTCTGCCGCGTCCGCAGGCGCAGGCGATCATGATCGAAGGCCGCGACCATGATTGGCGCGGGCTCGTCGACGCCGCGCAAGCGCAGGGGCGTTCCGCGCCCTGCGTCACAGTGAAGGCGACCGATCCGCTCTACATTCTCTACACGTCGGGCACGACGGGAATTCCCAAGGGCGTCGTGCGCGACAATGGCGGTCACATGGTCGCGCTGGCGTGGACGATGAAGAATCTCTACGGCATCGAGCCCGGGGAAGTGTTCTGGTCCGCGTCGGATGTGGGCTGGGTCGTGGGCCATTCCTACATCGTTTACGCGCCGCTGCTGCATGGCGCGACGACGGTCGTGTACGAAGGCAAGCCGATCGGCACGCCCGATGCCGGAGCTTTCTGGCGCGTCATCGACGAGTATGGCGTTGTTGCGCTTTTCACCGCGCCCACCGCTTTCCGCGCCATTCGGAAGGAAGATCCGGAAGCGAAATTCCTGAAGGTGCATTCCACCAAGACGTTGCGCCACCTCTTCCTGGCGGGAGAGCGCGCGGATCCCGACACCGTCGCCTGGGCGGAGCAGGTGCTCGGCGTGCCCGTGATCGACCACTGGTGGCAAACGGAAACGGGCTGGGCGATTGTCGCCAATCCTGTTGGCCTCGGCATGTTGCCGGTGAAGCATGGATCGCCGACCGTGCCGATGCCGGGCTATGACGTGCAGATCGTGGACGAGGCCGCGAAACCGGTGCCTAACGGGCAGATGGGCTCCATCGTCATCCGCCTGCCGCTGCCGCCCGGCTGCCTGCCGACGCTGTGGCAGCAGGACGATCGCATGCGCGAGAGCTATCTCGACGACTTCCCGGGCTTCTACAAGACCGCCGACGCCGGCTTCAAGGATGAGGACGGTTACCTCTACATCATGGGCCGCACCGACGACATCATCAACGTCGCGGGGCATCGGCTGTCTACTGGCGGCATGGAAGAGGTTCTCGCCTCGCATCCGGCGGTGGCGGAGTGCGCGGTGATCGGCATGCGCGACGAATTGAAGGGCGAGCAGCCCTGCGGCTTCGTGGTGCTCAAGTCGGGCGTCACCCAGTCGCCGCTCGCAATCGAGAAAGAGATCGTGCAACTCGTGCGCGACAAGATCGGCCCCGTGGCGGCCTTCAAGATCGCGATCACCGTGAACCGCCTGCCCAAGACCCGCTCGGGCAAGATTCTGCGTGGCACGATGAAGAAGATCGCAGATCACGAGGAATGGTCGACGCCGGCGACGATTGACGATCCCGCCATTCTGGATGAGATCGCGGCAGCCCTGCAGTTCAAGGGTCTTTGAGCGACGCAGCCTTGTTGATTCTGCGAACGTAAGACGCCGTCACTGCGAGGGGCGGAGCGACGAAGCAATCCAGAATCGCGCAGGATTGGCCCGTCGCCCCGCCCTGACGCTTCTCAGACATGCGTCCCGTCGACATGCGTCTCGTCGCGCAACTCACGCCGCAGGATCTTGCCGACATTCGTTTTAGGCAAGGTTTCGCGGAATGTGATGCGGCGCGGCACTTTGTAGCCGGCGAGATTTTCGCGGCACCAGAGACGCACGTCCTCGACTGTGAGTTCGCGCGTACGCGGGACGATGTAGGCGCTCACCGCCTCGCCCGAATGTTCGTCGGGAATGCCGACCACAGCTGCTTCCAGGATCTGAGGATGGCTGGTCAGAACCCCCTCGACTTCGTTCGGATAGACGTTGAAGCCCGAGACAAGGATCATGTCCTTGATGCGATCGACAATGCGCACCGAGCCATCGGGATCAATGATCCCTATGTCGCCCGTGCGGAAATAGCCGTCTTCCGTAAAGGCTTTTCGCGTTTCCTCGGGTTCGTTCCAGTAGCCGGCCATCACCTGCGGGCCCTTCACGCAGAGCTCGCCAGGACTTCCCAGAGGCAGTACCGATCCGTCCTTGTCGCGAATGGAGACATCGGTCGAGGGCATGGGATAGCCGATGGAGCCGGTGAATTCGGAGATGTCGAGGCGGTTGACGCAGACGACGGGAGACGTTTCCGACAGGCCGTACCCTTCGATGATTGGATGGCCGGTCGCCGCCTTCCACTTGTGCGCGACGGCGGCCTGCGTGGCCATTCCGCCGCTGATACAGAAGGACAGTTGCGAAAAATCCACGTCCTTCAGGTCGCTGCGCGAGGCCAGCGAATTGGCCAGCGTGTTGACGAGCACGATCATGGTCATCCGCACGGACTTGATCGTCTTGACCAGGGTCGGCAGGTCGCGCGGGTTGACGATCAGGACCTGGCAGCCGCCGATCTTCATCACGAAGAGGCAGCAGGCCGTGAGAGCGAGGATGTGATAGAGCGGCAGGGCCGTGATCATCACGTGATCGGGCCGCTCGCCGGCGCCGGCACGAAGCCAAGCCTCGCATTGCGAGACGTTCGCGACGATGTTGCGGTGGAGCAGGATGGCGCCCTTGGCGAGACCCGTCGTGCCCCCCGTATATTGCAGGAAAGCGGGATCCTCGGGGCTGATCTCGACAGGCTTCAGTTTTGCGTGACGCGCGAAGCGCAGGAAGGCTGCGAAGCGGATCGTCGCGGGCAGATGGAACTTCGGAACGTTGTGCTTCACGAAGTGCGAGACGAGATCGACCACCACGCCCTTCAGGCCGAGCAGCGCACCGGGCGAGACGATGATCGCCATCTCCGTCTTCAGATCGGGCAGGGCTTCTTCGACCGTATGCGCGAAGTTCTCGAGCACGAAGAGCACGCGCGCCCCGGAATCGTTCATCTGATGCGTGAGTTCGCGCGCCGTGTAGAGCGGGTTCACGTTGACGACGACATAGCCGCCCAGGAGAATTCCGAAAATCACGGCGGGGTAGGCCATGACATTGGGCATCATGATGGCGACGCGGTCCCCCTTGACGAGGCCGAGCCGCTGCAAGCCCACCGCTATTTCCTCGGCGTAGGTGTTCAGCTGGCCGTAGGTGAGCCGCACGCCGAAACTCTCCGCCGCCGGACGATCGCGATAGGCCGTGGCGCTGTGCCTGAAGACATCGACGATCGTGTCGCGCGACGTCTCGATTTCAGCGGGAACACCTGGCGGATAATGGGCGAGCCAGGGTCGCCGCGCGTCCGCCGTCGTCTCGTGCATTGCATTTCCCCCACAATCAAGTCGGGGCGCCGGCGCACCCTCGACTGAACGCCGGACGACGTTTCTCGGCGCCCAGCCTCAATCGTAACAATGGCACCGGCGCGCGATGCCTGCAATCGCGTCGCGCGGCTTTCCACTCAACCTTCCGTCGGCCCCTTAGTCTTCCGTCTTGAGGGCCTTCAGCTTGCCGAACACCGACTCGACGTCGAGCTGTTCTTCTTCTTCGCGCTGCGGCGCAGGGCCGGAGCCGAAGACTTCCTGATGGGTGCTCGGTCCACGCGGCGCCGTGGTGATTTCCGCGGGCATGAGCGTCGCGCCGTGTTCCTCGGCCTGGGCCGGACGGTCCTTGGCGGCGCGATTGACTTCGAGATCGAGGTCGAGCTGCGAGCAGAGGCCGAGCGTCACGGGATCCATCGGGGCGAGCGCCGCCGAATTCCAGTGAGTGCGCTCACGAATGGCCTGCAGCGTGGTCTTCGTGGTCCCGACGAGGCGCATGATCTGCGCATCCTTCAGTTCGGGATGGTTGCGAACCAGCCAAAGAATGGCGTTGGGCCGGTCCTGACGACGCGAAAGGGGGGTGTAGCGCGGCCCGCGCTGCTTCTTGGGCTCGGGCAGGCGAACCTTCGACACTGCGAGGTTCAGCCGATACTCGGTCATCTTCTCGCCCTTGGCGATTTCCTCGCGGGTCAGCTGGCCCGACGTGATGGGGTCGTGGCCCTTGATTCCGGCAGCGACTTCGCCGTCGGCGATGCCCTTCACCTCGAGGGGGTGCAATTTGCAGAAATCGGCAATCTGGTCGAAGGTGAGCGAGGTGTTTTCCACCAGCCACACAGCCGTGGCCTTGGGCATCAACGGCGCATTGCTCATCGTTCTCTCCTGTTCGCGACATCCGGGCGGCGCGAGCAAATTTCGGACGTGCGCCGTCCAGCTCCGGCCCGGCCGAGGCCAAGCCTCACATCGCTTATCCATGACGGGTATGTTGCGAACATAGTCGCGGAGCCCGCAAAACGCAATAATTATGCGGGACGCGACAGGTTTGTTTGCACCGTTCTTTCCACTCGTCTTTCGGACAGACTAGCTAAGAGTCAGGACAATCTTGCCGATATGCGCCGAGGATTCCATCCGGGCGTGTGCGTCGGCTGCCTTCTCCAGATCAAAGGTCCGGTCGATCAGCGGGCGGCACTTTCCGCCCGCGAGCAGCGGCCAGACGCGGGCTTCGAGTTCGCGTGCGATGATCGCCTTCAGGGCGGGTGAGCGCGGGCGAAGGGTCGAACCGGTGTGGGTCAGGCGCTTCGATGTGATCTGGCGCATGTCCAGCGCGGGGATCTTGTAGCCCTCCATGAACGCGATCTGGACGATGCGCCCTTCGAGCGCCGCGGCCTCGTAATTGCGCTGCACATAGGACCCGCCCACCATGTCCAGGATGACATCAGCGCCATGGCCGTCCGTGATCCGCTTCACTTCCGCAACGAAATCATGCGTCTTGTAGTCTATCGCGTGGTCGGCGCCGAGCTTGATGCAGGCGGCGCACTTGTCGGGCGACCCGGCCGTGACGATGACGTTGGCGCCGAAGGCCTTGCCGAGCATGATGGCGGTGGTGCCGATGCCGGACGAGCCGCCGTGGACCAGCAGGGTTTCGCCAGGCTGGAGATGTCCGCGCTGGAAGACGTTGGTCCAGACCGTGAAGAAGGTCTCCGGCAGCGCAGCTGCTTCGACCATCGAAAGGCCTGCGGGCACTGGCAGGGCGTTGCTCTCGTGGACCACGCAATATTGCGCATAGCCGCCTCCGGGCACGAGAGCACAGACCTTGTCACCCGCAACGTAGCGTGTCGCGCCGGGTCCGCAGGCGACAACGGTGCCTGAAATCTCGAGACCCGGAATGTCCTGCGGCGCGCCTGCGGGCGGCGGGTATTTGCCCTGCCGCTGCGAGACGTCGGGCCGGTTCACGCCGGCCGCTGCGACAGCGACCAGAATCTCGCCCTCGCCCGGCGTCGGCACAGGGCGCGACTGCGGGACGAGGACCTCGGGTCCCCCGGGGGCGGGAATGACGATGGCGGTCATCATGCCGGGCAGATCGCTCATATGTCTCATCCTGGATCAGTTGCGCTGAAGGGGCGGTTCCGTCGTTCCGTATTGTATCATAGCGGCGCGGGGAGGGCATGACAGGACACGCGAGGCCGGGCTAGTCTCTCGCAACGGAAGAAGATCCGGGAGGATTCCATGGCTGGCAAAGAGGACGACGATCCCTTCGGAGCACCAGTTCGGAAGCCCCCTTCGCGGCATGAAATCGGGCAGCCGCTCGACATTTTGTCCGTGGGCGAGCTGGACGAGCGAATTTCCGTGCTGCGGGAAGAGATTGCTCGCCTCGAAGCGACGAAAGCCGCAAAAGAACTCTCGAAAAAGGCGGCCGACGCTTTTTTCAAATCGTGACATTCCTTGCGGTCTGAAATGCTTGCGCAATTTGCACCCCTGCGCTGCCCCAAAAAAGCCGCGGGCCGAGCGTGCGATCCGCTCAGGGCTGGGACCAGCAGGGGAGGCTCACATGACGCGCAAGTTCATCGATTGCCGTGAATTTCCGAGCGAAATGAACTGCTCGGTCGCCATTGCCGCCGACAGCGAAGCCGAACTGCTGGAGGCTGCCGTGCAGCACGCCGTCAGCGTCCACGGACACGCGGACACGCCCGATTTGCGGGCCATGCTGAAGGGCGCATTCCACGACGGCGCGGCGCCAGCGGAGCGGTCCAGTCACGCCGCCTGACGCGGAGCAGGTCCCCTCAGAGGGCCCGCTTTTATTAACCTTAATGACAGCTTAACGAGCAAAGCGGGGCTTTTGGCGCTAGGATTGCTCCATCTGCGGTGAGGCATCAGGCCCGCTCCTTTTCGGAACAGCTGGTGCGGTCACGGGTGGAGGGCAGTATGTTGCAGAGTATCCAGAGCACGGAACGGAACACAGTGTCGTTCGGCCATCGGCTGGCGACGTCGGAAGCATTCAAGGTTCTGTTTCGCGAGGGTATGCTGCTGGTCGAGGACGCCGCCGCCTATCTCGACGGAGAAGGCCGCAAGGATGCCCGGAGGCTGACGCGCGGCGACGCGCTCGCCTATGCTTCCGAGAGTATGCGCCTGACGACGCGCCTGATGCAGCTCGCTTCCTGGCTTCTGTTGCAGCGGGCCGTGAACGAGGGCGAGATGACCCAGGGGCAGGCCGCCGCCGACAAGCACAAGGTGCTTCTGTCGCGCCAGGAACTGGCCAGCGCGCCGGACGCCTTTGCGCGCCTGCCGGAGCGCCTCCAGGAATTGGCGCTTCAGTCGCAGCGGTTGCAGGCCCGGATCATCCACATGGACCGGCTGATCTACGGCGCCGAGCCCGAGGCGGTGCTCCCGCCCGTGGTGCTGGGACAGCTCGACCAGCTGCGCGCAGCCTTCGAGCACCGTGTCGGCTGAGCCGTCCGCCAACTCCACTCGACGTGGAAGCGAGACAAAAAAACCCGGCGCGAGCCGGGTTTTTTGCGTCTCAGGCGTCTCCGAGCAGGGGCAGCCGGGCTTTCGCCCGGCCGGCACCTTACTTCTTGGCGCCGAGGCCGATCGCGCCGAAGCGCGAGTTGAACTTCGACAGGCGGCCGCCACGGTCGAGCAGCTGCTGCGAGCCGCCGGTCCAGGCCGGGTGCGTGTTGGGATCGATGTCGAGGTTCAGCGTGTCGCCGTCCTTGCCCATCGTCGAACGCGTCGTGTATTCCGTTCCATTGGTCAGGACGACCTTGATGAAATGGTAGTGCGGGTGAATATCGGCCTTCATCGTCTCTGTTCCTTCAGGCGGAGCTGGCAGCGGGGATGCGCCGGAATACAGGGACGCAGCCGCTCATGATTTTTTCCCGAAGTCGGGGTTGCGCCCCTATAACGCAGGCAGCGTGCGGAGACAAGGTGTAAGGGTCTTCGCACAGCACGGGTCCGAAAAGGTTCGCGGAAAACATGGCTGACGCAAAAGAAAATCTCAAGCCTGCGACGTCCCTGCGTGCGCTGGCTCCCCTCATTCCTTACGCCCGCCGCTACAAGGGCCGGATCCTGGCCGCCCTGGTGGCCCTCAGCGTCGCCGCAGCCGCGACCCTGACCGTGCCGCTGGCCGTCAAGGGCATGATCGACCACGGCTTCTCGGCCGACAGTACCGGCATCATCGACTGGTATTTCGGCGCGATGATCGGCGTCGTGGGTATTCTCGCCTGTGCTTCGGGGTCACGCTATTTCCTCGTCATGACCATCGGCGAGCGGGTCGTGGCGGACCTTCGGGCCGATCTCTTCGCGCATCTGACGCGGCTGGACGCCCATTTCTACGATACGGCACGGACGGGCGAGCTGGTCTCTCGGCTCACCGCCGACACGACGCAGATGAAGTCGGCCTTCGGGTCCTCGGCCTCGGTCGCCCTGCGCAACTTCTTCATGTTCATCGGCGCGATCGCCATGATGGTGATTACCAGCCCGAAACTTTCGGCGCTGGTGCTGGTCGCCATTCCGATCATCGTGCTGCCGCTGGTCGCCTCCGGGCGGTCGGTGCGGGCGCGTTCGCGCGCGGCCCAGGATACGCTGGGGGAGGCGACCGCCTTCGCTGCCGAAAATCTAGGGGCGGTGCGGACCATGCAGGCGTTCGGGGCCGAGCAGACCACGCGGGTGCGCTTCGCCGCCGCGGTCGAGGAATCCTACCTCGCCGCGCGCGCTGCGACGGGGGCACGCGCCATCCTGACGACGGTCGCAATTTTTCTCGCCTTCGCGAGCGTCGTCGGCGTGCTCTGGCTCGGCGCCCAGGATGTGCTGGCGGGCAACATCAGTGGCGGCCTGTTGTCGCAATTCGTGCTTTACGCGGTCTTCGGCGCAGGTGCGCTGGGTGAACTGAGCCAGGTCTGGAGTGAGATCTCCTCGGCGGCGGGCGCTGCCGGGCGCATCGCCGAACTTCTCGCTGTGCGCCCGACCATTGTCGCGCCGGCCCAGCCGATTGCGCTGCCTTCGCCCGCGCGTGGCGAGATCGTTTTCGACCATGTCGAATTCTCCTATCCGACACGGGTCGAAAGCGCGGCGCTTCGCGACCTGTCTTTCCGCGTCGCGCCGGGTGAGACCGTCGCCATCGTCGGGCCTTCGGGGGCAGGCAAGTCGACGGTCTTCCAATTGCTGATGCGCTTTTACGACCCGGTATCGGGAAGCATTCTCGTCGATGGTGTCGACCTCCATGCGGCCGATCCCTCGCAGATCCGCGCGCGCATCGCTCTGGTGCCACAGGACCCTGTGATCTTCGGGGCCAGCATCGCCGACAACATCCGCTACGGCCGGGGCGATGCGCCCATGGAGGCGGTGCGGATGGCGGCCGAGCGGGCGGCGGCGGACGAGTTCGTCTCCGGGCTCGACAAGGGTTACGACACGCTTGCGGGCGAGCGCGGCATCACGCTTTCGGGCGGGCAGCGCCAGCGCCTGGCGATTGCGCGCGCGATCCTGAAGGATGCGCCGATCCTGCTGCTGGACGAGGCGACCTCGGCGCTCGACGCGGAGAACGAGACGCTGGTGCAGGCCGCGCTCGAAAACATCATGCAAGACCGCACGACGCTCGTCATCGCGCATCGGCTTGCGACCGTGCTCAAGGCCGACCGCATTCTCGTCATGGACGAGGGCCGGATCGTCGAGGAAGGCACGCATTCGGAACTGGTGGCGCGCAACGGACTTTATGCCCGCCTGGCGCGGCTCCAGTTCGAGGCTGGCATCTCGCAGGAAACGGAAGCCGCCGAGTAGCGCTTCAGCGTTCGGTGAGCTTCAGCTCGATGCGCCGGTTGCGGCGGTAGGCGTCTTCCGTCTCGGCCGTGTCGATGGGCTGGAATTCACCGAAGCCTGCCGCTACGAGCCGCTGCGGAGAGACGCCCCGCGTCACCAGATATTGCACGACGGCGATGGCGCGGGTCGCGGACAGATCCCAGTTCGAGCGGCCCGCGATCGGACGCTTGTCCGTGTGGCCGTCCACCCGCATGATCCAGCCGATCTCCGGCGGGATCTCGCGTTCGAGATCGGTGACGGCAGCTGCGAGCTTGTCGAGTTCCGCGCGTCCCTGCGGGTTGAGCGCCGACTGGCCCGTCTCGAACAGCACCTCCGATTCGAAGACGAAGCGATCGCCGACCACGCGAATGCCGGGCCTGTTGCCGAGGATTTCGCGCAGGCGCCCGAAGAAATCGGAGCGGTAGCGGGCGAGTTCCTGCACCTTCTGTGCGAGCGCCACATTCAGCCGGGAGCCCAGATCGGCGATGCGGGCCTGGCTTTCCTTGTCGCGCCGCTCCGAGGCGTTCAACGCGTCCTCGATGGCGGCGAGCTGGCGGCGCAGCGCGGAGATCTGCTGGTTGAGAATATCGACCTGCGCCATCGCGCGTGAAGAGATGAGCTTTTCAGCATCAAGCTGCTGGCGCGCGGCTGCCGCCTCGCCCCCCGCATTGTCCATCCCGCTGCGGCCGGCATCGACAAGGCCTTGCAGGCGCTGCTTCTCGCGTTCGCTGGCATCCAGCGTCGCCTGCATCGCGCTGAGCGTGGATTGCACGTCGCCCTTGTTGGCCCGCTCCAGCGCCAGCAGGGAGGTCAGCTCCTCGATCTGGCGGTTGAGGCGGCTCAGGGCCGTGTCCTTGCCGGTCATCTCGCGCGACAGGAAGAATTGCGCGAGCATGAAGACCGACAGGAGGAAAATGATCACCAGCAGCATGGTCGACAAGGCGTCGACGAAGCCCGGCCAGTAATCGAAGCCGCGCCCGGAACGGCGGCCGCGCCCGAGTGCCATCAGCGCCGCTCCATCTCGACCGAAAGACGTTCGAGCAGGCGCTTGATCTCGGTCTGCTGCTCCGCCTGGGCCTCGACCCAGCTGCGGACCAATTGCTGTTCGCTGCGCATGTGCTGCACGAGGCCCTGGATGCCTTCGGCCAGATTGGCCATCGCGGCCGAGGCGGCACGCGAGTTGGCGGGGTCCGCACCTGCTGCCATGCGCTCCAGCGCGTTGCGCACGTCCTGCGGCAGCGAGGCGCTTACAGGGATGACCGGCATCGTGTCGGTCGCATTGGCCGACAGCGCGTCCTCGAGCTCGTTGTAGAAGCGGTTCTGCGCCTGTCCTGCCTGCAGGTCGAGGAAGCCCAGGATCAGCGAACCGGCAAGACCGAAGAGCGAGGAGGTGAAGGCGACCGCCATGCCTGCGATGGGCGCGGCCAGCCCGTTCTTCAGGTCGTCGAACATGACGGTAGCATCCGAGCCGCTCTGCATGGAGCGAATCACGCCACCGATCGATCCGACCGTTTCGAGCAGCCCCCAGAAGGTGCCGAGCAGTCCGAGGAAGACGAGCAGGCCGGTGAGATAACGTGCGATCTCGCGCGCTTCATCGAGACGGGTGCCGATCGAATCGAGGATGGCGCGCAGTGTCACGGTCGAGATGGAGCGCAGGCCGCCGTCGCCGAGCATGGTGGCCATGGGGGCCAGCAGGACAGGGGCCTTCCCCGCCTGGCCGCGACGCATGGCATTGACCCAGCGAATCTCGGGAAAAAGCCGCGCGACCTGCCGGATGCCGAGCAGGATGCCGATGAGAAGCACCGCCAGAATCAGTGCGTTCAGGCCCGGATTGGCCATGAATGCGACTGCGATCTGGCGATAGAGAATCAGCCCGACGAAGCCGACCAGAATGAGAAAGACCACCATCCGCACGAGGAAAATTCGTGGGGACGTCAGAAGATAGGGATCGCGGTCCGCCGCCATGTTCAGAGTCCACCCCGCGCAAAAGGTCAGCCTCGCGGCTTACCGGCGCAACCAAGAGACTGCAATTCGCCTGCGGATTCAAGCACGGCCATGATCGCGCTGTGGCCTACCGCTCTCAGGCGGCGCGCAGCGCCGCGAGCAGGCTGCGGTGCATGTACTCGTTGCCGACGCAGACCGAACCCGTCTCCATGCAGCGGTCGCCACCGTCGGCGTCGCTGACGTAGCCGCCCGCTTCACGCACGAGGACGAGGCCCGCCGCCATGTCCCAAGGCGAGAGGCCACGCTCCCAATAGCAATCCAGGCGGCCGGCTGCGACCATTGCAAGGTCGAGCGAGGCGGCACCGAGACGACGCAGGTTTCCCGCTTTCGACATGACCGAGGCCATTTCCACCTTGAAGCGCGGGTGCTGCGTGGCGCGTCCCAGATGGGGAATGCCGCAGCCCACCAGGGCGTCCGAGAAGTCGCGCCGGGCGGCGACGCGAAGGCGGTAATTGTTCAGCCAGGCGCCCTGGCCCTTTTCGGCGACATACATGTCGTCGGTCGCGGGATTGTAGACGACGGCCGCGATCATCTGTCCCTCGCGCTCGAGGCCGATGGAGACCGCGAAGATCGGCAGTCCGTGCAGGAAGTTCGTGGTGCCGTCGAGCGGGTCGACGATCCAGCGATGGGTCTTGTCGGTGCCCTCGATGGCTCCGCCTTCCTCCATCAGGAAGCCGTAGCCGGGACGCGCCTTGGACAATTCCTCGAAGACGACCTTCTCAGCCTTGCGGTCGGCGGCGGTGACGAAGTCGCCCGGTCCCTTCATGGAGACCTGGAGGTTTTCGATCTCGCCCAGATCGCGCTTGAGGCCCCGCCCCGCCTTGATCGCGGCGGCGGTCATCACATTCATCAGAGCGGAGCGGATCATCGGGGTCTACTTTCAAGGGCGCGCACAGGGGCACGATAACAGGCTTTCACCGCGGGTCTTACCCCGCCGGATGCGCGAAGATCAAATGAAGGCGTTCAATTGCCGATATATTGGCGCACGGCATCCTCGACCGCAGCCTTTTCCTGTGCGCCCAGGCCGTTGAGGAGACCGTCCAGCCATTCGTCCTGCAAGCCGACGGTACGCGCCAGTATGTGCCATTTCATGGCTTCGACCATATTCTTGTCGACGCCGCGCCCGGACGCGTAGAGGCGCGCTATCCGGTTCATGGCGACCGGATTGTTGCGGCCGGCTGCGCGCAGGAAGAAGCGTGCGGCAGTCTTCTCGTCCTTGGGAACGCCCTCGCCGTTGAACAGCATGATGGCATATTCCACCTCCGCGGCGACATTGCGCTCGGCGGCGGCGCGGCGCAGCCATTCCGCCGATTGCGTGAGATCCTTGGGAACGCCCTTGCCTTCGCGGTAGAGCACGGCCAGCGAATAGGCGCCGTCCATGTTGCCGGCATCGGCCGCGCGGCGGAAGTAGTCGGCGGCAGCCTTGAAATCCTGGATCTCGTTGTCGATCGCCATGATGCCCAGATTATACAGGGCACCCGAGTGCCCCGCCGCGGCGGCCTTCTGGAACAAGGTCTTGGCGAGCGCCTTGTCCTTCGGGATGCCGCTTCCCTGCAATGCCGCGAGGGCGAGCGCGAAGGTCGCCTGCCGGTCGCCGCGATCTGCCGCGAGCTTGTACCAGTGGGCAGCCTCTGCGGGGTCGCGCTTGACGCTGTAGCCTTCCTTGATGATTTCGCCGATCAGCGTCATGGCGGCGGCATCGTTGCGATTGGTGTCGAGGCGCTTCATCGCCTCGCGCATGGCGGTTGCATAATAGCCGCGCTGGAACGCGCCGAAGGCGATGTCCGCGCCGGGCTTGGCGGCCGCGCTGGTCGGGAGGGTCTTGGGCTGGTATTGCGGCGAGAGACCCGGCGCCAGTTCGGGCTGCACGGGTATGAGCGAGGGGCCGCCCGGCACGAGGGTCTGCGCCTGCGCGGGAGCGCACAGGAGCAACAATCCGAGGATGACGCCTGAGCTTTGCTTCATCAGCCCTTCGCCGGGGCTCGCGGAACGAACGCGTTGGCCTGCGCTTCCTTGACCGCCACGGCGGGGCCGCGCGGATCGTCCCAGACGGCATCGCGCAGGGACACGAAATCGGCCCCGGCCTCGGCCAGCGTCTTCACGTCGGCCAGCGTCGGCGCATAGGCCACGCAGGGCACGTTGAAGATGTCGGACCACCAGCTGACCCGTGCGAGGACCTGCTCCATCGGCGGCAGATAGCCGTCCGGCGCGGGCTCGCCGAAGCTGACGTAATCGACATCGTATTCACCGGCGATCATGGCGTCGTGCTTGGCACGCAGGCCGCCGGCGCCCACGATGCGATCTGGCTTCAGGCTTTCGATAGCTTCGCTGAGCGTCTTGTCGAGAGTCTCGCCGCTGAGCCGGAGGTGTGCGCCGTCCGCCCCGGAACGGGCGACGAGGCCTGCCGAATCGATCAGGAGAGCCACGCCGCGCGGCTCGGTGACCGGGAGCAGCGCCTTCACGATCTTCTTGGCGGTGCCTTCGTCGCGGGCAGCCAGCGTCACGAGAACGCAGGCGACATCGCCCGCCGCGAGGGCGGCTTCCAGTGAAACGGCGAAATCCGCCGCCTCTGCGAGCGGCGGGGTCATCAGGTAGAGCCGGGTACGATTGTCAGCCATAGGTTCCGTCCGTGGGCGCGTCCCTTTCGGGATGCGGTGTGTCGCAGAGATTTGGGGCGAAAGCGCGGCCCGGTTCCGCACGCCGCTCCGTCTTGCAGAATGGTTCGTGTAGAGGGCGTCAGCCGCCCATCTTGGCCATGAGGGCGTCGGAAATCTCGAAGTTGGCGAAGACGTTCTGCACGTCGTCGTTGTCTTCGAGCGAGCCGATGAGGCGCAGGATTTTCTCGCCGGCCTCGTCGTCCACAGCGATCGTGTTCTGCGGACGCCAGATCAGCGCGGTCTTGCGGGCTTCGCCGAACTTCGCCTCGAGCGCTTTCTGCACGTCGCGCAGGCCTTCGAGCGTCGTGACGATCTCGTAGCCGTCTTCACTGGTGGTGACGTCGTCGGCGCCGGCCTCGATGGCGGCTTCCATCACATCGTCTTCCGTGCCGATCTTGGCCGGATAGGCGATAGTGCCAATGCGGTCGAACATGAAGGCGACGGCGCCCGTCTCGGCCAGCGCGCCGCCGGCCTTGGTGAAGTAGGAGCGAACCTCGCCCGCCGTGCGGTTGCGATTGTCGGTCAGCGCCTCGATGATGACGGCGATGCCGCCCGGCGCGTAACCTTCGTAGCGTACCTCGTCGTAGGTCTCGGCGTCGCCGCCCGAGGCCTTCTTGATGGCGCGTTCGATGTTGTCCTTGGGCATGTTCTCGGCGCGCGCATCGACGATGGCGGCGCGCAGGCGCGGGTTCATGGCCGGGTCCGGCATGCCCGCCTTGGCGGCGACCGTGATTTCACGGGCCAGCTTGGAGAACAGCTTGGAGCGCACTGCGTCCTGCTTGCCCTTCCGGTGCATGATGTTCTTGAACTGACTATGGCCTGCCATACCGCCCTCGATCTTGCCTTGCGCGGGGACCCTTTGGCCGCCCGCCCTTCTTGACCCTTATGCGCGGCCTTATACGCCCGGTACGAGCGGAAATGAAGTGCGCCGAAGGGGTGGACGGCTTTACTCGTCCCAGAAATCTGGCAGGGCGCGCTGCAAACGGCCACCCAGCCGCAGCGGCGCGACCGCGCGGGCGAGGCCCGTGGCGTCGTCGATGTCGACCGCCAGACCGCAGAGCGTGCCCGGGCCCATGGCCGGCTCGAAGCGCCCGCCCGGGATTTTCCGGGTGAACCGGCGGATCGGCTCTTCCTTGTCCATGCCAATGACGGAATCGAAATCGCCGCTCATGCCGGCATCGCTCTGGTAGGCGGTGCCGCCGGGCAAAACCTGGTGGTCGGCGGTGGGCACGTGCGTGTGAGTGCCCACCACGAGGCTGGCCCGCCCGTCGCAGAAATGGCCCATCGACATCTTCTCGCTGGTCGTTTCAGCGTGGAGATCGAGTACGAAGGCATCGCAGCCGATGCCCAGCGGACAGGCGCCCATCTCGCGCTCGACGGCGGCGAAGGGATCGTCCATCGCATCCATGAAGATGCGGCCCATGACGTTCATGACCAGCACTCGCTGGCCGTTGGCGGTCTCGAACAGGTTCGCGCCGCGGCCCGGCGTGCCTGCCGGATAATTGGCGGGGCGCAGCAGGCGCGGCTGGCGCTCGATGAAGACGAGGGCTTCGCGCTGGTCGAAGGAATGATTGCCGAGGGTGATGCAATCGGCGCCCGCACCCAGGAATTCGTCGCAGATTGCCTCGGTGATGCCAAAGCCCCCGGCGGCGTTCTCGCCGTTCACCACGACGAAATCGAGCTTATAGCGGGCGCGCAGGTCAGGCAGATATTCGAGAAGCACGGCACGGCCGGCGCGGCCGACAATGTCGCCGATGAAGAGCAAACGCATTTTTATCCCCGATGATCGCGTCGATCGACGACCTCGCGTTCCGTTACCACGAAATCGAGGGGATGGTCGTGCGGCTCGTCGGGGATGATGTCGATTTCCTGAACCGAAAAGGCGATGCCTATGGTTCGCACCGGTCCCAGCACGGCGAAGGTGCGGTCGTAATGGCCCCGGCCATAGCCGATGCGGTGGCCGCGCCGGTCGAAGGCGGCGAGCGGCACGAGCAGGGTCGTGGGTTCGACGGCGGGGGCTGCCTCCATCGGCTCGCTCAGGCCCATGGGGGCGGGTGCAAGCGTGTCGGCAGGCGCCCAGAGACGGAAGAGCAGGCGGCCCGGTCCCACCACGGGCAGGGCGATGGGGTGGCCGAAGGCGCGAAGAATTTCCAGCGCCGGCAGCGGATCGGCCTCGCTGCGGATCGGCCAATAGCCCGCGACGGGGCCGGGCGGGAAGGTGCTGG
This sequence comes from Hyphomicrobiales bacterium, assembly GCA_028290285.1. GTDB lineage: Bacteria > Pseudomonadota > Alphaproteobacteria > Rhizobiales > Beijerinckiaceae > Terripilifer. The sequence continues at coordinate 49,089 of JAQGKD010000008.1, read as the reverse complement.
CGAGAACGGCGATGCGGGCTGCGATGGCGGTGCTCGCCCGCAGGCGCTCGTCGGGCGAAAGCGCATCGCGCCGGGCCAGGGCTTGCGCCCGGTGCCGGGCCTTCTCGGCAGGATCGCTCACGCGCTCGTCATCCAGACCCCGGACAAGGGGAAATAAGTGCGGGCCACGATGGCCGTGGGACATCGATCCCGGGAACCTACAGCGTAGGTGGGCGCCATGTGACCAAGTCCACGGACGAGGTCAGGGACAGCTCCCTTAGAGATCGATAAGGCCCCGGGAATACAGATCCAACACGCACCCCGCAGCACCGCGTTATCAATGTAGGGCAGATGAGGGTGAATCGCTAGGGGGATGAAGGTTGAAGTCAGGCTCCCGTGCAATGCACTCACCCTCAGCCCCGCGTCACACCACCCATGCCCTGCGCCACTTCCTCCACCCGAGCGGCCGCGCGGTCGAGTGTCTGCGCCACGGCATTGACCCAGCTCGCGGAAATATCCTCCGCGTTCATGCTGGCTTCGCGCAGCTCGGAGAGGCTGGCTTCCAGCGCGGCGATCTTGCGGCGGCTTTCGGCGAGTTCGTCGGCGATCATGATCGCGGCCATGACGGTCAGGCGCTGGTCCCCGATCTCGCCGAAGGACAGGCGCAGGTCCGCGATTTTCTGGTCGACCTGAACCGCGAGTCCTTCGAGATGGGCTTCCTCGCCATCGCCGCAGGCCATGCGGAAGGTGCGCCCGGCAATGGTGACATTGACCTGGGACATAGCGGTTATTCCTCGGTCTCGGCGGGGTCCGTCTCCGGACCCGGCGCGGCGAAGGGCTCGTCGAGCCCGAGCACGGCGCGAATCGTGGAGCTGGCCTGGCCCAGCCGCTTCGTCACTTCCGCATTGGCGTCGTCCAGCTTCCTGGCCCGAGCCATCGCGCCATCGAGCTCGACGGCCAGGCGCGAGCGGTCGTCCTGCATCACCGCCAGCTCTTCCTCGAGGTCGGCGCGGCGGGAATCGGCCATGGCGCGGCGTTCGGCAGCGGCCTCGAGATGATCGAGCGCAACCGAAAGGCGTCTGAGGGGAGCGTCGAGGCGATCTGGCAGTTTCATGACTTCGTGCGTTGCGTTGACGCCATTAGGGATATTCGGCGGGTGCCCGTCAACGCGCGCCTGCAATCGCCCACAAGACATTCCGATCAGGTAGCCCCGCACGGCCTTGGTCGCGTTGACAGCCGGGGGTGAGCTGATATCAAACGCCCGCCTGCGATTTTTTTATGATCACGTCCCTCGCGAGCTGCTTTCAGTGGCGCCATGCGTGGTCATTTCCCCGGGTTCGTCCGCTCATGGGCGCCCGCGTCATTGGAAACGAGCACTATGAGCGTCACTCACGATCAGATGGCCAATGCAATCCGTGCGCTCTCGATGGATGCGGTGGAGAAAGCCAAGTCCGGGCATCCGGGCCTGCCAATGGGCGCTGCCGACATGGCGACCGTGCTGTTCACGCAGGTACTGAAATACGATGCCGCCGACCCGCATTGGCCCGACCGCGATCGTTTCGTGCTTTCGGCCGGTCACGGCTCGATGCTGCTCTATTCGCTGCTCTATCTGACCGGTACGCCGGGCATGACGATCGAGGAGATCAAGAACTTCCGCCAGCTCGGCTCCAAGACACCGGGCCACCCGGAAAACTTCGTCACGTCAGGCGTCGAGACCACGACCGGGCCGCTCGGCCAGGGGCTTGCGACGGCGGTGGGCATGGCGCTCGCCGAACGCATGCTGAACGCAGAATTCGGCGACGTCGTCGATCACCATACCTATGTGCTCGCATCCGACGGCGATCTCATGGAAGGCGTTTCGCAGGAGGCGATCGCGATCGCCGGTCATCTGCGTCTCAACCGCATGATCGTTCTTTACGACGACAACGGGATTTGCATCGACGGGCCGACCTCGATCTCGGATTCCGTGGATCAGGTGAAGCGGTTCCAGGCCTGCCGCTGGGATGCCGTGCGCATCGACGGGCACGACCCCAAGGCCATCCTGCGGGCGATCCGCAAGGCGCAGAAGTCCGACAAGCCGACTTTGATCGCCTGCAAGACGACCATCGGCTTCGGTTCTCCCAAGCGCGCGGGCACCTCCAAGGCGCATGGCGAGCCGCTGGGAGCCGAGGAGATCGCAGGCACGCGCGCCGCGCTCAACTGGACAGCCGAGCCCTTCGTCGTGCCCGACGATATCCTGAGCGCCTGGCGTAAGGCCGGCAGCAAGGGCAAGCGCGTGGCCAAGGCGTGGCGCGAGAGCAAGCTCGGCGCGATGGATTCCGCCAGGCGCGCGGAATTCGAGCGCCGTCTCGCAGGCGACCTGCCGCCCGCGCTCGCCGATGCCGTTCGCTCCGCCAAGATGCGGCTGGCCGACGACCGCACGGAAATGGCGACACGCAAGGCGTCGGAAGCCGCGCTCGGCGTTATTGCCCCCGCCGTGCCCGAGCTGATCACCGGTTCTGCCGATCTGACCGGCTCCAACAACACCAAGGTCGCAGCCACCCCGGCGATCTCGCCCGAAAACTATCTCGGCCGCTTCGTCCATTGGGGCATCCGCGAACATGGCATGGCCGCCGCTGTCAACGGCATGGCCCTGCATGGCGGCTATATCCCGTCGGGCGCGACCTTCCTGGTCTTCGCCGATTATTGCCGGCCCTCGCTGCGGCTCGCCGCGCTGATGAAGACGCGCGCCATCCAGGTGATGACGCATGATTCCATCGGTCTGGGCGAAGACGGTCCGACGCATCAGCCCGTCGAGACACTGGCGGGCCTGCGCGCCATCCCCAACCTGCTCGTGTTCCGCCCCGCCGACCAGACAGAGACCTACGAATGCTGGCAGGCGGCGCTGGAGGCGCGCAACTCGCCCTCGATCCTCGCGCTGACGCGGCAGAACCTGCCCGCCGTCCGCACGACCTTCGTGGAAGAGAACCTGTCGTCGCGCGGCGCCTATGAGCTGGCGCCCGCCGAGGGCGAGGCCATGGTGACGATCTTCGCCAGCGGCTCGGAAGTCTCCATCGCGCTCGAGGGCAGGGCTGCGCTTGCCGCGAAGGGCATTCCGGCGCGCGTCGTTTCCGTGCCCTGCATGGACCTGTTCTTCGAGCAGGACGAAGACTACCGCCGGCAGATCATCGGCACCGCGCCGGTGCGGATCGCGGTGGAAGCAGCCATTCGCATGGGTTGGGATGCCTTGATCGGTGATACAGGCGGCTTCGTGGGCATGCACGGCTTCGGCGAAAGTGCGCCCTACAAGAAACTCTACGAGCATTTTAACATTACTTCGAATGCGATCGTCGAAGCTGCCGTGCAGCGTTTGCCGCGCTGATCAACTGAAGCTATGACATTGTTATCATGAAGGGCTTACTTGAGCTCGGCAGCACAGTACGAGGAGAATAAAGATGACGGTCAAGGTTGCTATCAACGGATTTGGCCGCATCGGCCGCAATGTTCTGCGCGCTATCATCGAGTCCGGCCGCACGGACATCCGCGTCGTCGCCATCAACGATCTGGGACCTGTCGAGACCAACGCACATCTGCTGCGCTTCGACTCCGTGCATGGCCGCTTCCCCTTCCCGGTGAAGGTGGACGGCGACACGATCGACGTCGGCTACGGCCCGATCAAGGTGACGGCGATCCGCAATCCCGCCGAACTGCCGCACAAGGCGCTCGGCGTCGACATCGCCATGGAATGCACGGGCATCTTCACGACGCGCGACAAGGCCAAGGCCCATCTGGATGCCGGCGCCAAGCGCGTGATCGTCTCCGCCCCCTGCGACGAGGCCGACCTGACGGTCGTGTTCGGCGTCAACCATGACAAGTTGACGAAGGACCATCTCGTCGTTTCAAACGCCTCTTGCACGACCAACTGCCTGTCGCCGGTCGCCAAGGTGCTGAACGACGCGATCGGCATCGAGCGTGGGTTTATGACCACGATTCACTCCTACACGGGCGACCAGCCGACGCTCGACACGATGCACAAGGATCTCTATCGCGGGCGCGCGGCGGCCCTGTCGATGATCCCGACCTCGACGGGCGCGGCCAAGGCCGTGGGCCTCGTGTTGCCGGAACTCAACGGCAAGCTCGACGGCTCCGCCATCCGCGTGCCGACCCCGAACGTCTCGGTGGTCGACCTGAAGTTCGTCGCCTCGCGCGCCACGACGGCTGCCGAAGTGAACGCTGCGATCAAGGCCGCGGCCGACGGCCCGATGAAGGGCATTTTGGGCTACACGAACGCGCCCAACGTCTCCATCGACTTCAATCACGACTCGCATTCGTCGGTCTTCCACATGGACCAGACCAAGGTTCTGGAAGGCACGTTCGTGCGGATCCTCTCCTGGTACGACAACGAGTGGGGCTTCTCGAATCGCATGAGCGACACGGCAGTCGCCATGGCGAAGCTCATCTGAGCCAACATGCGGGGCGCGACGCGACCAGCGGACGCGCCCCCTCTCAATTTCCGACGTGATTGCGACAGGAGAGCCGTGCGCGGCGCCACGACATGAGTTCCTTCCGTACCCTCGACCAGGCAGACGTCTCCGGCAAACGCGTTCTTCTGCGCGTCGATCTCAACCTGCCGGTGGAAAACGGCCGTATCTCGGACGCCACGCGCATCGAGCGCATCGTGCCGACGATCAAGGAACTCGTGTCGAAGGGCGCGCGCATCGTGCTGCTGGCGCATTTCGGACGGCCGAAGAATGGGCCGGACGAGGCCAATTCGCTGAAGCCGATCGCCGCCGCGCTGGGTGAGCATGTCGGGGCTCCCGTCGCCTTCGCAGCCGATTGCATCGGCCCCGTGGCGGAAGAGGCGGTCGCGAAACTGCGCGACGGCGAAATCCTGCTGCTGGAAAACACGCGCTTCCACAAGGGCGAAGAGAAGAACGATCCGGCCTTCGTGTCCGCGCTCGCCAAGCTCGGCGACATCTATGTGAACGACGCTTTCTCCGCCGCGCATCGCGCGCACGCATCGACCGAGGGTCTCGCGCATGTCCTGCCCGCCTATGCGGGGCGCGGCATGCAGGCGGAACTCGACGCACTGACGGCGGCGCTGGAAACGCCCAAGCGTCCGGTCGCGGCGGTCGTCGGCGGCGCAAAAGTTTCTACCAAGCTCGAATTGCTCGGAAATCTGTCGAAGAAGGTGGATTACATCATCATCGGCGGCGGCATGGCCAACACGTTCCTGGCCGCTCAGGGAAAGCAGGTCGGAAAGTCGCTGTGCGAGAAGGACCTTCTCGACACCGCCCGCTCGATCATCGCGCAGGCGAAGGCTGGTAATTGCGAAATCGTGCTGCCGGTAGACGCGGTGGCCGCAAAGGACTTCAAGGCGCATGCGGAAAACCGCGTCGTCGATGTCGATCATGTCGCGGATGACGAGATGATCCTCGATCTCGGGCCCGCATCCGTACAGGTCGTCGAAGGCATCCTGCGCAAGTGCAGGACGCTCGTCTGGAACGGGCCTTTCGGCGCGTTCGAGTTGCAGCCTTTCGATGCCGGCACCAATGCGGTGGCGAAACTCGCCGCCGATCTGACGGCTTCGGGCGCGCTGGTGACGGTGGCGGGTGGCGGCGATACGGTTTCTGCGCTCAACCAGTCGGGCGCAGCAGATCGCTTCACCTATATCTCGACAGCGGGCGGCGCTTTCCTCGAATGGCTCGAGGGCAAGGTGCTGCCGGGCGTCGAGGCCTTGCGGCAGAAATAAACACGTCACGCGGATGCGCCGAGCATCCGAATGTATTTGGCCAGGTCTGATTTTTTCGGAGTAACGCAATGAACAAGGATCAACTCGCCACAGTCGCGCAGGCCATGGTTGCCCGCGGCAAGGGGCTTCTGGCCGCCGACGAAAGCTCGGGCACGATCAAGCGCCGTTTTGACGCGATCGGCGTGGAATCCACCGCCGACTCGCGCCGCGACTACCGCGAGTTCATGTTCCGCTCCAAGGAGGCGATGGAGCAGCACATCTCCGGCGTCATTCTGTATGACGAGACGATCCGCCAGAATGCCAAGGACGGCACCCCGCTGGTCAAGCTGATCGAGCAGGCTGGTTCGCTGCCAGGCATCAAGGTGGACGCCGGCATCAAGCCGCTGCCGAACTTTCCAGGTGAGACGATCACCGAAGGCCTCGACGGTCTGGGCGAGCGCCTTGCCGCCTATTACGAGATGGGCGCGCGCTTCGCCAAATGGCGCGCCGTGATCGACATCGCCGACGGCATCCCGACGCGCGGCGCGGTGCTCGCCAATGCGCAGGCGCTGGCCCGCTATGCGGCGCTCTGCCAGGCCAACAACATCGTGCCGATCGTCGAGCCCGAAGTCCTCATGGACGGTGGCCACTCGCTCGAGCGCTGCTACGAGGTCACCGAATTCGTGCTGAAGACGGTGTTCGACGAGCTCTATGAAGCGCGTGTCTTCCTGGAGGGCATCGTGCTGAAGCCCAACATGATCGTGCCCGGCAAGAAGGCCGCCAAGCAGGCGACAGCGGAAGAAATCGCCGCCCTCACCGTGCGCCTGTTCAAGCGCACCGTGCCGGTCGCCGTGCCCGGCATCGCCTTCCTGTCCGGTGGCCAGGACGACGTCGAGGCGACAGCCAATCTCGACGCCATCAACCGCATGGGCCCGCTGCCCTGGTCGGTGACCTTCTCCTACGGCCGCGCCTTGCAGGCCGCCCCGCAGAAGGCCTGGTCGGGCAAGACGGAGAATGTCGTGGCGGCGCAGAAGGCATTTTCGCACCGCGCGCGCATGAACGGGCTTGCTGCCCAGGGCGCGTGGACGAAGGGTCTGGAGACGGCCTGAAGGTTTTGGTCGCCAGCCCCCGCCGCGAAAACGGCGGGGCTGAGACCAGCCGCGTGGCCTATTTCGGACCCAAAAGCTCGCCGCGGAGAATGGCCAGGGACATTCCCGCATGCAATGCCTGCGGGAAAATCTTCGCTTTCACGATGTCTTCCAGCACACGCATGGCAGCTTCAGGTGCCAGTTTAGACGTGTATTGCGCCGCAGTCAGTCGCACCTGCGTATTGGCGTGATTGTAGAGCCGCAAAAGGGCCCTCTTTTGGTTTGAGGGGCGGTTCTCAAGCTCTTCTACAACGGACGCCACCTTCGGATAGAGCCTGTTGAAGGCTGCGGTCTCAAGCATTTCAAGAGCTTCGCCCTGTTTGACGACAAGTTCGACAAACCGAGCGAGCAGCTCATCTGTTGTCATCTTTGCGAGTGGTGTCTTCGTCATGGCTTAAGAATTCCTACGCTACTAAGGGCTTTAAGGCCAACGCGATACCGCTCGTCCCAACTTTGATCTACCAAATATTGGCGTGGCGACAGGCCCCCGAAATCTAAATTTCCCGTCGCGTACCAGGCTGTGATCTCCCAATGCTTGAAAGTCGAAATCCTTACTAAGTTGCTGGGCCCGTCAATTGCTTCCTCACCGAAGCCAGAGTTCCGCGCCGCCGTTTGCTCGACAATATGATGGATGTCATACCCTCGTTTTGGAGCAATCCCCTCGCGCTGAAGCTCGTCTAACGTTTTGGGCCGATCGAAGTAAGCCTGCACATACGGGATGTGCTCAGCCGCGAAAATCGCAGTAGAGATAGCGCGCCCCACGGGGTTACGCCGGGCTAGGATCAGCGCCGTGCGGAGGGTGGCACGGCCCGCCGCCCGGATTAGGGCTCCTCCTCCACCGGTCCAGCGCCCTTGTGGATCTCTCGGCTGATCGGGATCGAAGCCGGCCTTGAAAAAGAGGCTGAGCCTGTCGAGGGCATCGTGGAGATCGAGGGCGGCGCGTCTCCAGCTCTGCGCGAGGTCCAGGGTTTGCAGACGCGTCGTTTCCTTCGCACCGAGATCCAAAACTGGGTCTGGGCTTCGTGACGCGAACCTTGAACGGTTTGACTTTATCTCAAATTCGAGATCGTTGATTAATGACATTTGAAAATCCATTCATAGAATGGAAAATCCTACCATAAGAAAATAAACCTATCAAGGGGTGCGTTGTCCAACACAAAAAAAGCCCAGCATCGCTGCCGGGCTTTCTCAATTCAAGCACCCAAATCTCAGACCTGCGGCTGAGGCTCCAGGCCGCCGGCGTCCGGCTTCGGGCGGCCCTTGCCGGCTGACGGCACGGGCGAGGAGCGCGGGGTGGTCGGCTCGTCGTCGGTCTCGCGGACGGGTGGCTTGCCGTCCAGCAGGCCCATGATCTCGTCGCCCGAGAGCGTCTCGTATTCGAGCAGCCCCTTGGCGAGCGATTCCAGATCGTCGCGCTTGGTGGTCAGGATGCGGCGGGCTTCGCTCAGGCCCATTTCCACGAGGCGGCGCACTTCCGAGTCGATCGTGCGGGCGGTCGCCTCCGAAATGTTCTGCTGCTTGCCCATGGAATAGCCCAGGAACACTTCCTCCTGGTTCTCGCCGTACATGACCGTGCCGAGTTCTTCCGAAAAACCCCAGCGCGTGACCATGGCGCGGGCGAGTTTCGTCGCCTGCTCGATGTCCGACTGCGCGCCGGAGGTGATCTTGTCCTTGCCGAAGATGAGCTCTTCCGCGATGCGCCCGCCCATCAGCACGGCCAGACGCGATGTCATCTGCTCGTAGCTCATCGAAAGCTTGTCGCGCTCGGGCAGCTGCATGACCATGCCGAGAGCCCGGCCGCGCGGGATGATCGTCGCCTTGTGGACGGGATCGGTGGCGGGCACGTTCAGGGCGACGATGGCATGGCCGCCTTCGTGATAGGCGGTGAGCATCTTTTCCTGCTCGCTCATGACGAGGGTGCGGCGTTCCGCGCCCATCATGATCTTGTCCTTGGCGTCCTCGAATTCGGCCATGGTGACGATGCGCTTGCCGCGCCGCGCCGCCATGAGGGCCGCTTCGTTGACGAGGTTCATCAGGTCGGCGCCGGAGAAGCCGGGGGTGCCGCGCGCAACCGTCTTCAGTTCCACGTCGGGAGCCAGCGGGACCTTGCGGACATGAACCTTGAGGATGCGCTCGCGACCGGTGACGTCGGGGTTGGGAACGACGATCTGGCGGTCGAAACGGCCGGGACGCAGCAGGGCAGGGTCGAGCACGTCGGGGCGGTTGGTCGCGGCGATGAGGATGATGCCCTCATTGGCCTCGAAGCCGTCCATCTCGACGAGCAGCTGGTTCAGCGTCTGCTCGCGCTCATCATTGCCGCCGCCCAAACCCGCGCCACGATGGCGGCCGACGGCGTCAATTTCGTCGATGAAGATGATGCAGGGCGCGTTCTTCTTCGCCTGTTCGAACAGGTCGCGGACACGGCTCGCGCCGACGCCGACGAACATTTCGACGAAGTCGGAACCCGAGATCGTGAAGAAGGGAACGTTCGCCTCGCCTGCGATGGCGCGGGCGAGCAGCGTCTTGCCGGTGCCCGGGGGGCCGACGAGAAGCACGCCGCGCGGAATGCGCCCGCCGAGCCGCTGGAATTTCTGCGGGTCGCGCAGGAATTCCACGATCTCCTGCAGATCTTCCTTGGCCTCGTCGACACCGGCCACGTCCTCGAACGTGACGCGACCGTGCGCTTCGGTCAGCAGCTTGGCTTTCGACTTACCAAAGCCCATGGCCTTGCCTCCCGCGCCCTGCATCTGGCGCGACAGGAAGATCCACACGCCGAGGAAGGCGATGAGGGGCAGGCCGTTGACGAGGAGCGTCACAAGCCAGTTCGTGCCGTCGGACGGCGGCTTGGCCGAGATCGAGACATTCTTCTTGTAGAGGTTCTGCACCAGCGTCGGGTCGTTCGGCGCATAGGTGGAGAAGGCCCTGTTGTCGTTGTAGTGGCCGTAGATCTCGTTGCCGGCGATCGTCACTTCACGCACGCGGCCTTGATCCACCTCATTCAGCAGCTGGCTGAACGTGATGGGCTGCGACTCCTGGCGCTGTCCCGGGCTTTGGAACAGCATGACCAGCGCGACCACCAGAAGGAAGATGATCACCCAGAGGGCAAAATTCCTGAAATTCGGATTCATTGCGATCCTGTATGCGGCGAAACCGCCGTCTCCAGCGCCCCATCGGGCCGCGTAAACTCAGAGTCAATGTAGGCTGCGACCAGGGGCTTGCCAAGGGAACGGGCGCGTGATCTTCGCCTGGGCCGCATCTCTTTGTGTCTCATCGTGAAGATATACTGTGAAGACGCCCGTTCAGGAGGCTTTCCCGCGTGGGCCCTCGGCTGTCATCGAGAGCCGTCTATCTTTCCGAAGATCGAGGATGACCCCGCCCAGCGTCGCTCGCAGGGCCACCCCGTCCGCCACACGCCGTAACAATAGATCGACCAGCGGTTCGGCTCTTTCAAGGCGAGGGGGACGCCCGATGCGGATTATTTCCGCGATGAGAAGCCGCAGGACGAGTTCGCGCGGCACGCCGGAAAACACGGATGCGTCAAAGCTGGTGCGGTCGGGCGCCACCTGAATGTCGAGGCTGGCGCGCAACTGCCCCGTGGCGAAGACGAGCGCTTCCTCTGCGCTGGCGGCGCGACCGCTGAGCCGCGCCCATTGCGCTGGTCCCATCCCGGCGCTTTCCAGATGCGCGGCCAGCGTGCGCATGCGGGTGCGGGCGTAACGGGGATCGCTGTTGGAGGGATCCTTCACGAAGGGCAGCGCGCGGGCTTCGCAGAAGGCCACAAGGTCTGTCTTGCGGAAGGGCAGCAGCGGGCGGGCATGAATGATTTCGTCGCGGGCGCGGGTGGCCTGCATTCCCGCAAGGCCGCCGATGCCGCTGCCGCGCAGCATGCGGAACAGGATGGTCTCCGCCTGGTCGTCGGCGTGGTGGGCCGTGAGGAGAATGCTGGCGCCTGCTTGCCGAGCGTACCCGCAGAGGGCCGCGTAACGCGCGGCGCGTGCGCGTTCCTGGATTCGGGTGACGGGCTTCGCCCCGGTCCAGCCGAGGATCGTGTGCGCGAGGCCCAGCTTGGCGCACACGGTGCCGACCATGCGCGCTTCATCGGCGGAGGCGCTGCGAAAGCCGTGGTCGAGAGTCGCGGCGATCACGGGAGGGCGGCGCGCGCCCTTCGACCAGTCGGCTGCGAGCGCCAGAAGCGCCATGGAATCGGGGCCGCCGGATACGGCGACGAGAAGGCCAGAGGCTTCGGAAAAGGGCGCAAACAGCGTGTCGGGCTCGAGGCCGGACGGGAGGGAGGCTGGATCTTGCGCGGAAGGGGTCATGAGGATGGGCTGGCTCTCGGGCTTGGCGATCAGCACTGAACCCGTTTGGCTTCGCGCTGTGCGCTCGCCTTGACGGCGGTGGCGGCGGGATATTTGCGGCCGACTTCGCTGAAGAAAGCGCAGGCCTGCTCCTTGGCGCCAAGTTTTTCGAGCGAGACACCGAGCCGGACCAGAGCGTCGGGCGCATGGGTGGTCTTGGGGTAGTCCGTCGAGATCTTCAGATATTGCTCGGCCGCGTCACGGTGGCGGCCGCGCTTGAAATAGGTTTCGCCGAGGTAATAGACCGCCTCGCCGCTCAGCCGATCCTTCGGATAGCGCTGCAGGAAGGTTTTCAGGCCCGTTTCGGCCGTTTCGTATTGGCCTCCGTTGAGCGATGCCATGGCGACGTCGAATTCGTCGCGCGGCGTGGTGGGCGGCAAGGCGGCCGTGACGGCGCCCTGTGGCGGGCGGACGGCTGGCGTCGCGCCGTAGTTTGGCGAAGCTGTCGCAGGCGGCATGGCGTCCATGGGGGGCTCTGCCATGGCGGAGCTGCGCCGGCTTCGGGGTGCGAGGTCGAGCGGCGCGTTGGCCTCGTCCTCCGCACCCAGCGGACCTGCCGGGTAGGCGCCAAGGCCGGCGCGCGCCGAAGGAGGCGCGAGGGGCGAGCTGGCCGAGGCAGGGCTGCCGAGCGGACGGGGCGCACCGGGCGCGTCGGGGACCGCGGAGGGATCGAAGGCATCGTTGCGCGACCCGCCGCGCGGCGTCGCGCCGCCGGGAACGGCGACCGGTCCGCCGGAAAGGGGAGGGGTGGCGGCCATGCGCTGCGCGGGTTGCGCGGGCGCGTCCATGCCTGCGAAGTCGCGGCTCGTATCAGGCTCGGCTTCCGAGCGTCGTCCCGGCGCGGCGGGGGCCGCCGGGCGCGCGCCGCCCTTGCCGCCCGACTGCTCCTGGAAGCGGAAATCGACGTCCTGCTGGAATTTCTTCAGCATGTCCTCGGTGCGGCGCACCTGGAACTGCATCTGCTCGATCTGGCCATTGAGGCTGCGGATCTGGTTTTCCAGCCGGTCGACGCGCAACAGCAGTTCGGCCGTCTCGCCATTGCCGGCTTGTTCCGCCGGCCGGTTGAAAAATTGCGCCATCTGGACGCGAGCGGGCGCCGCCTCCTGCGCGAGGGCCGGCGCGAGGAAGCCGGTACTGGCTGCCAGGAATGCGCCGAATGCGATCAATCTCGATGTGCGTGTCTGCATGGGCAGGGGCCTCGAACCACTGAAGGGATCGACCTCTGGTAACATGACGACGTCAGTTCGGCCAAAGTTTGATGCGTGCCGGAGGCGTCACCAGAAAAGTCGACGAAAGCAAAAGCCGGCGCAGTGGCGCGCCGGCTTTCATGTAGTTGCATTGTTTGCGAGAGATCAGGAGTTTGCGCCGCCGAGCACGGTCACCGCGCGGCGGTTCTGCGACCAGCAGGAGATGTCGTTGCAAACCGCGACCGGGCGCTCCTTGCCGTAGCTGATCGTGCGCAGGCGGGAAGCCGGCACGCCGCGCGCCACGAGATAGCTCTTGGTCGCTTCGGAGCGGCGGGCGCCGAGTGCAAAATTGTATTCGCGCGTGCCGCGCTCGTCGGCATGGCCTTCGATCGTGATTGTGTAGCGCGGATATTGCGAGAGCCAGCGGGCCTGCTTCTCGAGCGTGCCCTGCGCGGTCGAGGTGAGCTCGGTCGAGTCGCTTTCGAAGAATACGCGGTCGCCGACGTTGACGACGAAATCCTGCTGCGAGCCGGGAGAGGCTACGCCGGCGCCCATGCCGCCCATGCCGTTTGCGCCCGCTCCATTGGCCGCATCGTTCGGGTTCTTGGAACAGGCAGCCATGGCGAGGGCCGCCGACAGCGCTGCCACCAGTTTCAGGCTTCGCGCATTTATCGAAAAAGTCATCCCGGTACTCCTTTACTGACGCCATCATGTGCCGTCAGTCGTAGCCAGTGTTGGTTAAGCGAAGGTTCCATCAACCTTGATCGAGTCTTCTCGCGAAGCGTTGCATTCGAGCAAACCTGCAACGTGGTTAATCGTTGGTTGATGGCGGGAATGGGGCGCGGGCGCGCGAAGCCGCCGCTTGCGGGGCGGTGTGGTATTTTCGTTGTGCAGGATGTTGGCCGAGCGGCGCCCTTGTCCGTTGCGGTCAATGCGCGAATCCCCCTCGCCCTTGATGGGAGGGTGAGGGTTGAAGGTGGCGCGATCATCCAGAGACGGCGGGGCCACAGGCAAATCCCGTAGAATTGCGCGACCCCACTCTTAGTCCCTCCCCGCAGACCGCAGAGGATGGGAGAGACGCGCTCGTTCCCTGCGCCCCCTCAGCTCAGAAGGGGACCCCAGGCGGGGTCGGAGCCGAAGGAGGGTGTCGGCACCTGGAATTCGCCGCGACCGAAAATGTCGGCCATGAAGATCTTGGGTCCCGATGCGCCGCCCGGATCGCGGAAGAACATCACGTACAGGCCGTTGGGCGCGAAGGTCGGGCCTTCGTTGTGATAGCCTTCGGTGAGAATGCGCTCGCCCGATCCATCGGGCTTCATCACGCCGATGCCGAAGGCTCCGCCCTTTTGCCGCGTAAACGCGATGTAGTCACCCTTCGGGGACCAGACCGGCGTCGAATAACGCGCGCCCTCGCCGTAGGAAATGCGCTTGGCGCCGCCGCCTGACGCGCTCATCACATAGACCTGTTGCGTGCCGCCGCGATCGGATTCGAACACGAGCTGACTGCCATCGGGCGAGTAGGATGGCGAGGTGTCGATGCCCGCCGTATCTGTCAGGCGCGTCGTCGTGCGCGAGCGCAGGTCCATCGTGAAGAGATTGGACGACGAACCCTGCGACAAGGACATGATGATCTTCTGGCCATCGGGCGAAAAGCGGGGGCTGAAGGTCATGCCGGGGAAATTGCCGACGACTTCGCGCTGTCCGCTCTCGATGTTGAGCAGGTAGATGCGTGGGTCGCCGTTGCCGAAGGCCATGTAGGCAACGTCCTGCGACGAGGGGGAAAAACGCGGCGTGACGACGAGTTCCTCGCCGTTGCTGAGGTAGCGCACGTTGCCGCCGTCCTGGTCCATGATGGCCAGACGCTTGCGGCGCTTTTCCTTGGGGCCGGATTCGTCGACGAAAACGACACGGCTGTCGAAGAAGCCCTTCTCACCCGTGACGCGCGCGAAAATCGCGTCAGACACGATGTGGGCGACGCGGCGCGCGTTGTTCGGGTCGGTCACATATTGCTGGCCGGCGACCTGCTGTCCCGTCGCGACGTCCCACAGACGAAACTCGGTGCGCAGACGTCCGTCGGCCGCGCGCGCGACGCGCCCCGTGACGACGAATTGCGCATTGAGCATGCGCCACTGATCCATCTGCGGCGCCTGGTCGGGATTGGCGATGTGCTCGACGAAGGTCTTGGAATCCAGCGGCTGCAAGAAGACCGAGCGCTTGAAATTGTTGGTCACGACGCTCGTCAGCATCGCGCCCTGTTCACCCGCGAAATTGGTCACGGCGATCGGGATGGGCGTGAAGTTCGAACCGCGACGAATGTCGAGATAGCTCGATTGCGCGTTCGCCGCGCCTCCGAAGGGTGCGACAGCCGAGGACAGCAGGCCTGTGGACAGGAGGCTCGCCGCCTGGCGGCGGGTGAGGGCATGGGGCATGAAATGGTCTCGACGCTGGGGGTCTGAAACAGAGGGGCGGTCGAACGTGAAGCGCATCTTCATCCTGCCATTTCTTCCGGGTCGAAACGCAGGATACGCGCGCGCCATTGTTCGAAATACGGCGTGTATTGCGCCGGGATTCGCAGCGGGTTGCAGCGGCGCACGGCGCGCACCGCACTGTCCGCCAGTGAACGCAACGCAGGATCGGACGGCGGGTTCAAAAGAGATGGCTGTCCGACGAGCGAACCGTCACGCGAATATTCGACCTTGATCTGCGGAATATAGCGCTGGCCGGAGCTCAGGCCCAGATACGACCAGCATTGCTTGTACTGGTCCTGCAAAAGGCCATCGAGCTGGCCCCAGAGCGAGGGTGACATTTTCGGCGCGTTCGCCGTGGGTGTGCCGATCGATGCGGTCTGGTTCACGACGCTGCCCGTCGAGGCGCGCTGCTGCGAGGGCTCGCGCGAAAGGAGCTTGGCGATCGCAGCCGGGTCGGGGCGCGCGGGCGACTGCGTCTCGTCGCCGGACTTCGGCTTCGAGGCGGGCTTCGACAATTCGGCGAGCTTCTTCTGTTCGAGCAGCTTGGCGACCTGATCCAGTTTCGGGCGCTCGTCCTTCGGCTTCGGCGGGATCTTCGGCGGCGTGGGGGGCTCGACCTTCTCGACCTTCTTGGGCTCTTCCTTCGGGCGCTGCGGAGGCTTGGGCGGCTCGACGGCTTCCGCGTCCTTCGGCGGCTCGGGCTTGGGTTCGGCCTTCTCCGGCGGGCGTGGCGTCGGCAACGGCGGCTCGGGAATGGGATCGGGCTTTACGGGATCGGGCTTGGGGAGGGCCGCCACGCGCTGCGGGGGCGTGGGAACGGGCTTCTCATCCTCGCCGGGATCGGGCTCGCGCTTGGCGTTGATCGGGGGGGCGGCAGTATCGACCTTGGCCTCGTTACGCACGGGCGTCGGCTTCGGCTCGCTGACTTCGGCGACCTTGTCGGCGCGCGGGGGAAGGGGCTTCGTTTCCTTGGCCGTCTTCTCGCCCTTCATGATCTGATTGAACTGCTGGTCGGTGACGATTTCGACGGGCACGGATTCCTGCGCTTCGTCGAATTTCGGCGCGTCCGAAAAGACAATGAGCGTCGCCAGCAGCATCGCGACATGCACGACGCCCGATACGACGATGCCTGGTTCGGTCGCAGAAAATTTCACGACGCGCGGCTCACTTCTTTTCCTGTTCGGTCACCAGCGCGACCTTCTTGTAGCCGGCGCTCGTGATAATCGACATGACTTCGGCGACGCGGCCGTAATTCACGGCCTTGGCTCCGCGCACATAGATGCGCTCGTCAAAGCCCGCCGCTGCGACCGCCTTCAGGCGCTCGGGCAGATTGTCCATGGTGACCGGCTGGTCGGCCAGAAAGATCGCGCCCTTGTCGTCGATGGCGACGCTGAGCGGCTTCTGGTCGATGTTCAGCGCGGCGGCCTTGGTCTGCGGCAGATCGATCGGCACGCCCGTTGCTAGAAGGGGGGCGGCGACCATGAAGATGATGAGCAACACAAGCATGACGTCGATGAATGGCGTCATGTTGATGTCGGCCATCGCCGCGTAGCGGGGCACACCGCGCCTGCGGCGTCCGCCCTTGTGGCCTGCTCCGACCGACATTCCCATGGCAGAACTCCTTCAGGCCGCTCAGGCCGCGCGGTCGCGCTCGCTGGCGACGTGCTGGTCGATCTGGCGCGAAAGGATCGAGGAGAATTCGTCCGCGAAGCTCTCCATGCGCGCCTGCGAGCGGGCGACCCGGCCCGACAGGATATTGTAGAAAATCAGCGCTGGGATGGCAGCGAACAGGCCGATGGCGGTGGCGAAAAGCGCCTCCGCGATGCCGGGCGCCACGACCGCGAGTGATGTGTTCTTGGAGGCGGCGATGGAGCGGAAGGCGCTCATGATGCCCCAGACCGTGCCGAAGAGACCGACGAAGGGACCCGCGGAGGCGACGGAGGCCAGGACGAGAAGCTGCGATTCGAGACGCTCGATCTCGCGGGCGATGGAGACATCGAGAACTTTCTCGATACGCGCCTGAAGGCCCATGAAGGAGGAGGCAGCGCCCGTGAACGAGCGCTTCCATTCGCGCATCGCGGCGACGAACAGGGTGGCCATTGCGGTCGTCGGGCGACTTGACAGGTTCTGGTAGAGATCTTCCAGCGAATTGCCGGACCAGAAGCTTTCCTCGAACTTGTCCATCGCCTTCTTGGCGTTGGAGAAGAGAATGAATTTGTTGATGATGATCGCCCAGCTCCAGACGGACGCGCCGAGCAGGCCGAGCATCACGACCTTGACGACGAAATGCGCCTGCCAGAACATATGCCAGAAGGAAACTTCGGTGGAAGCGGCGGCGACGCCCGTTGCAATGTCGGCAGGGTTCATCTCAAGGGTCCTTAGCTCGTCCAGCGCGGGCACGGCCGCGGCACGCGCTCCCGCCGTTCCTCTGCGCAGAATCCGTCAATTCTGGGGCTCATCACGGGCTTTGCCACGCGCGGAGCCTGTCGCCACATAGGAGTTAAGACCCGCACAAGGTTAATATGGCGTTACCGCGTGCTGCACTGCAAAGCTGGCGTGCGCCGGCGTACGTGCCTCAGGGCGCCAATTTCCCGCGTATTTCCAGCGGGATACGGCAGGGGCGCCCCTCCGCCAGGCAGGCGATGCGGACGCGTGCCGTGACGAGAAGCTCGCCGCCGCGCAGGATGCGCTGGTCGAGTTCGAGCGAGGCGCCGCCGATGGTGCGCGGCTCGCTTTCGACGGTCAGCAGGTCGTCCATGCGGGCGGGCTTCAGGAAATCGATGGTCATGGCCCGCACGGCAAAGCCGAAGCGAGCCGCCGGGTCGCCTGCGTGAATCGCGCCTTGGTGGATGTCGAGGTCGCGCAGCATTTCGGTGCGTCCCCGTTCGAGGAAACGCAGGTAGGACGCGTGATAGACCACGCCGGAGAAGTCCGTGTCTTCGTAGTAGACGCGGACGGTGAAGCGGTGGGGTTGCTCAGGCATCGTCGTCTCCGAACAGGCCGATCTGGTTGGGCTCGCGTGGCGGCGCTTCCAGGCCGAGGTGACGGAAGGCCGCCTGGGTGAGGATGCGGCCGCGCGGCGTGCGCTGGATGAAACCCTGTTGCAGCAGATAGGGCTCGATGATCTCCTCGATCGCGTCGCGCGGTTCGGAGAGCGAGGCGGCGATGGTCTCGATGCCGACCGGGCCGCCGCCGAATTTCAGCGCCACCGTGTCGAGATAGCGCCGGTCCATGATGTCGAGGCCGATTTCGTCGACGTCGAGCGCGCGGAGCGCTCCGTCCGCCACCTTGCGGGTGATCGAGGGATCTCCGTCCACAATGGCGAAATCCCGCACGCGGCGCAGCAGGCGGCCCGCGATGCGGGGCGTGCCACGGGCGCGGCGGGCGATCTCGTTGGCGCCGTCGGCGGTCATGGGAATGCCCATCACGCGAGCGCCGCGGCTGACGATCGATTCCAGTTCGGGCACCGTGTAGAAATTCAGGCGGATGGGAATGCCGAAGCGGTCGCGCAGCGGCGTCGTGAGCAGCCCCGCGCGCGTGGTCGCACCAACCAGCGTGAACCTGGCGAGATCGATCTTGACGGAACGGGCGGCGGGGCCGTCGCCTATGATGAGATCGAGCTGGAAGTCCTCCATGGCCGGGTAGAGAATTTCCTCCACCGCCGGATTGAGGCGATGGATTTCATCGATGAAGAGCACGTCGCGCTCTTCCAGATTGGTCAGTTGGGCCGCGAGATCACCTGCCTTGGCGATGACCGGCCCGGACGTCGAACGGAAGTTCACGCCGAGTTCGCGAGCCACGATCTGCGCGAGGGTGGTCTTGCCGAGGCCCGGGGGGCCGACGAAGAGCACATGATCCAGCGCATCGCCGCGCGACTTGGCGGCTTCGATGAAGACCTTGAGGTTTTTTCGCGCGGCTTCCTGTCCCGTGAAGTCGAGCAGGGAGAGTGGGCGGATCGAGGACTCGACGTCGTCCTCGCGCTTTTCGGCTGAGACGAGGCGGGGCTTATCTGTCATGCGCGCTGCGCCTCTTCGAAATTGTCCCCATCATTGGGCGGGCCGCTTGGGGTGAAAAATCACTCCAGCAAGATCCTTGAAATGGGCGTCGCAGGTCACAAGCTGGCCGTGTCGCAGTAAAGCAGTGGCGTAGACGATAGCGTCGGCAGTCGCGAGCTTATGGGCCTGACAAAGCTCCGCAGCTCGCAGCGCCACCCGGGTATCCAGAGGGGCGACGTCGCATGTTTCCGTGAAGGCAATGACCTGATCGGCGGCGTCTTCGGACACCTCTCGCGTCAGCCATTTGGCGAGTTCGAGCTGAACGATGGTCGGGACGATGCAATTGCTTGGATCTCTGAATAGAGGTGCCAACGATCGGCCGAGTGTTGAGTCCTGAAGCCATTCAATCCAGGCGGACGTATCGATCACGGGCATCAAACGCGATCTTTCCGGTCCCGGTAGTCGAGATTTTTTGCACCCCTTGCGATTCCTGCAAGTTCCCCGGGCTTAGGCACGGGCATGACGAGCACTCCCTTGCCCTTTGGAATAAAAACGAATTCCTGACCCGCGCGCCAATCCTGGCCCTCGCGGACTTCCTTCGGAATGGAGATCTGGAACTTCGAGGACAAGGTAGTGGTCGCTGTCATGTTCTTACTTTCGAACGCTCGATCGTATTTTTGTAAGAGTAATGCGTCTTGGGCTGGAAAGCCACCCGCTTCAATTCGCCAGCTCCTTCAACCCGCGCCGGATCAGCGCGCTGGTCTCCGCATCCGCTCCCAAGGCCTCCGCGCTGGCAGCGACGGCGGCGGCGGCTTGCGGGCGGCCGTAGCCTAGATTGACCAGCGCCGAGATCGCATCCTGCACCGGTTTCGGGGCGCTCTTGACCTCTTCGCCCGAGAGGCGGGCGAGATTGGGGTCGACGCCTGTGTAGGCGGGGGCCTTGTCCTTCAGTTCGGCGACGATGCGCTGGGCGAGTTTCGGGCCGACGCCCGGAGCGCGCGCCACGGCGACCTTGTCCTGCATGGCGATGGCGGTGGCGAGATCGCCGGGGGGCAGGATGCCGAGGATCGCGAGGGCGACCTTGGAGCCCACGCCCTGCACGGATTGCAGCAGCCGGAACCAGTCGCGCTCGGCATCGGACATGAAGCCGAAGAGGCGGATCGCGTCCTCGCGGACCTGCGTCTCGATGGCGAGCGCGGCGGCTTCCCCCACCTTCGGCAGCTTTTGCAGGGTGCGCACGGAACATTGCACGACATAGCCGACGCCATGCACGTCGAGGATGACGTGATCGTCGGCGTAGGAATCGATGACGCCCTTCAGCTTGCCGATCATGGTGTCCGCCGGTTCATGTCGCGGCCTTCTGCTGCTCGGCGGGGCTGCGCCGCCCCTGACGCCAGAGCAGGAAGACGCAGATGGAGAGGTTCAGGAAATTCCAGAGGAGCCCGTTGAGGAAGGCCATCTGGTAATTGCCGGTGAGATCGAAGACGAGGCCCGACATCCAGCCGCCGAGCGCCATGCCGACAAGGGTCGCCATGATGATGATGCCAAGCGTCCCGCCTGCTTTCGAGGCCGGGAAATATTCACGCACGATCACGGCGTACATGGGCACGATGCCGCCCTGGAACAGGCCGAACAAGGCGGAGATTATGTAAAGCGACGTCAGCCCGTCGAAGAATACGTACAGGCACAAAGCCGTGCCCTGAAGGAAAGACCCCGCCAGCAGGGTTCGCAACCCGCCTATGCGATCGGCGACGAAGCCCGAGACCAGGCGGCTCACGATGCCGAAGCCCAGCATCAGCGACAGCATTTCGGCGCCCCGCGCCGGGCCGTACCCCAGATCCGCGCAATAGGCGACGAGGTGCACCTGCGGCATGGACATGGCGACGCAGCAGGCGAGGCCCGCAACCACGAGCAATGCGAGCAGCATGTTGGGCGAGAGATCCGGCGTGCCGTGGCGCGAGGCCGGCATGGTTGTGCCGCCCGCAACCAGCGGTGCGCGCTTGCGCAGAAGAAAGGCGAGGGGGATGAGCATCGCCAGGCAGGCGAAGCCCGTGGCGAGATGCGTCGGCCGCCAGCCGTCAGCCGCGATGAAATGCTGCAGAATGGGCGGCCAGATCGTGCCTGCGAGATAATTTCCCGAGGATGCGATGGCGACCGCGATGCCGCGCCTTTTCACGAACCAGTGCGACAGGTCCGCCATCAGCGGCGCGAAGCTGGCGGACGCGCCGAAACCGACCACGAGTTGCGCCATGGCATAGAGTGCGAGGGTGGGTGCGAGCGAGGCCGAGACATAACCCGCGCCCAGGCATGCCGCACCGAGCAGCAGCGGCACGAGAATGCCGAAGCGATCCGCCAGCCGACCCATGAGCACGCCGCCGAAGGCGAAGCCGACCATGGTGAGCGTGTAGGGCAGGGAGGCCTCGGCCCGCGAGACGCCGAAACTCGCCTGTACCGCAGGCAGCGAGACGACGAAGGACCACATGCCGACGGAGCCGATGGTGCCGATGACCACGGCAATGGCCAACCGCATCCAGGCGGGGCGTGAGTCGCGAATGTCGGATCCTGCGGCGATGTCGATCATAACGCGACGATCTCACCATGCAGGCGGCGCGTCCACTTTCGCAGGCGGCTCATGCCTTTTCCTTCGCGGCGACGGCGGCGGCCAGCTTTCGCGCGCCGCGATGCTGGGCATGGCAGATCGCGACCGCGAGCGCGTCGGCGGCGTCGGCGCTGCCCGCATCGCTTCGCGGCAGCAGCACCTTCACCATCATTGCTATTTGCGCTTTCTCCGCATGGCCTGCGCCGGTCACGGTCTTCTTGACGAGATTGGCTGCGTATTCGCCGACGAAGATGCCGGCAAGCGCCGGCACCAGCAGAGCGATGCCGCGCGCCTGCCCGAGCTTCAGGGCGGATTGGGGATCGCGGTTGACGAAGGTTTCCTCGACCGCGGCTTCGTGGGGCATGTGCAGGTGGACAATTTCGGCGAGGCCGTCGTGCAACTGCCGCAAACGGTCGGCGAGCGTGAGCTTGGCATCAGACCGGACGGTTCCGCAGGCGACGAAGGAGAGTCGCGAGCCCTGCGCTTCTACGATGCCCCAGCCCATGTTGCGCAGGCCAGGGTCAATGCCCAGAATTCGAATCGTTTGCAAAGTCATATAATCTGATATCCCTGCCAGCGCGCAGCCGCCAGCCTGAGCCGGAGCCTTCGCTTTTTCCCGTTGTACAGGAGTGCCGATGATCGACGGCGCGAGTCTTGCCGCCATCGGCCATGTACTGGCCCAGCCGCAAACCTGGTTCCTCATCGCGGTCGTCGCGATCGCGGGGATCGTGCGTGGTTTCTCGGGCTTTGGCGGCGCGTTGGTCTTCATTCCGCTGGCCTCGATCGTGCTTGGGCCGCGCATGACGGTACCGGTTTTCTTCCTCGTCGATTTCTGCACGGCAATGCCCTACGGCTTGAAGTCGATGCCGCGCGCGAGCATGCCTCAGGTCATGCCGATGGTGGTCGGTAGCTGGATCGCGACGCCCTTCGGTGCATGGGTCCTGTCCAACATGGACCCGCTCGCGCTGCGCTGGGGGACCAATATTCTCGTGCTCGCCATGCTCGCCGTGCTGATTTCAGGCTGGCGCTACCATGCCGAACCCAAGCCGCCGGTGTCCTTTGGCGTGGGCCTCGTCGGCGGCGTGCTCGGCGCGGCGGCGGGCGTTTCAGGTCCCGCGATCATCGCCTATTGGCTGGGGAGCCGGAGCCCGGCCGTGACGGTGCGCGCCAACATCATGGTCTTCTATGCGCTCGCGGCGCTGGGCACCGATGCCGCCTACTATCTGCGCGGCCTGTTTGGTCTTGAGGTGGTGACCTATGCGGCGCTTGCCGTTCCGCTCTATGGCGGCGGCCTGCTTCTCGGCGCCCGAGTGTTCCGCGGCTCCTCCGACAGGCAGTACCGTCAGGCGGCGCTGGCGCTGATCACCTTTTCAGCCATCGTCAGCCTGCCGGTCTTTACGGCGCTGTTTCACTAGCCAGGAGCGGCGCGACAAGATCCGCCGGCCGGCAGACGGCGGCGCCCTGCGCGGTGACCACGATGGGGCGTTCCATCAGGATCGGATGCGCCAGGAGAGCATCGAGAATGGCTGCGTCCGTCATCGCCGCCTCGTCGAGGCCGAGCGTCTCGAGGGTGGTGCCCTTGCGGCGCAGGATCTCGCGCGGGGTCAGCCCCAACCGGGCCAGCAGGCCGGTCAACTCGGCGCGGTCCGGAGGTGTTTTCAGATATTCGACGATTTCCGGCTCAACCCCGGCGGCCCGGATGAGGCCGAGGACGGTGCGGGATGTGCCACAGGCTGGGTTGTGATAGATACGCATCGGCTTTTCTAGCGCGGCGCAGACACAGCCGCCACTCTCTATTCGTGCGGGATCGAACGCGAACCGTACAGGTGGCGGTCTTCTGCGCTAGGCTTGACACAGGCGGTCCGCTTCGGCACGTCGCAGCGGAAGCTTCACGATCGCTCGGGAACAAATTGCATGGGACGCAAATATTTCGGAACGGATGGCATTCGCGGCAAGGCGAACGGACTCATCACGCCCGAGCTGGCGATGAAGGTCGGGCAGGCGACCGGTCTGGCCTTCCAGCGTGGCGATCATCGTCACCGCGCCGTCATCGGCAAGGACACGCGTCTTTCCGGTTACATGATCGAATATGCGATGGTGGCGGGGTTTACGTCGGTCGGCATGGACGTGTTGCTGCTCGGCCCCGTGCCCACGCCTGCCGTCGCCATGCTGACGCGTTCCATGCGCGCCGACGTCGGTGTGATGATCTCGGCATCGCACAATCCTTTCGCCGATAACGGTATCAAGCTGTTCGGTCCCGATGGGTTCAAGCTCTCCGACAGCTTCGAGCGCGACATCGAGACCATGCTCGATGGCGATCTCACCCCGCAGCTGTCGGAATCACGAGCGCTTGGACGAGCGCGACGCGTCGATGACGTGCGCGCGCGCTACATCGAATTCGCCAAGCGCACATTGCCGCGCCACCTCTCCCTCGACGGCCTGCGCATCGTCGTCGATTGCGCCAACGGCGCCGGCTACAAGGTGGCGCCTGAGGCCCTGTGGGAACTCGGCGCCGAGGTGTTCACGATCGGAGTGGAGCCCGACGGCTTCAACATCAATCATGAGGTCGGCTCCACCGCTCCTGAGAAGCTCATCGAGAAGGTTCGCGAAGTGCGGGCCGACATCGGCATAGCGCTCGACGGCGATGCCGACCGCGTGCTGATTGTCGATGAGCGCGGGCATCTGGTCGATGGCGATCAGCTCATGGCCGTGATTGCCGAGAGCTGGCTGCACGACGGGCTCCTCGCCAAGCCCGGCATCGTGGCAACCGTCATGTCGAACCTGGGTCTCGAGCGTCACCTCGAGACGCTCGGGTTGACGTTGGTGCGCACTGCAGTAGGCGACCGTTACGTGCTCGAGCGCATGCGGGAAGACGGATATAATGTCGGCGGCGAGCAATCGGGCCACATCATTCTCTCCGATTACACGACCACTGGTGATGGCCTGGTCGCCGCCCTTCAGATTCTCGCAGTGGTCAAAAGACAGGACCGTCCCGTCAGCGAGGTGTGCCATCGCTTCGAGCCCTATCCGCAACTGCTGAAGAACGTTCGCTTTTCCGGTGGCGCGCCGCTCTCGGAAGAGCATGTGAAGGAGGCCATTCGGACCGCCGAGAGCGAGCTGGGCAAGACCGGTCGTCTCGTCATCCGCCCATCCGGGACGGAGCCGCTCATTCGTGTGATGGGCGAGGGCGAAGATCGTGCGCGCGTCGAAGCCGCGGTGAACGGCGTCTGCGAAGCGTTACGCCAGACGTCCGGGTCGCTTGCTGCTGAATGACTATACTCATACAGCTTTTAGTTGCATTGAAACCGCGTGTTCGATGCTCCGAAGCCTTGAAAGTTAAGGTTAACCGTTAATTCAGTTTTTTTGCAGATAGTACTCTTCGTGGAAACATTGCTGGGCCGGGATCGTGCCCTCACGAAACGAAGGGAACTCTTCATGGGCCGCTCCTCCGCCCTTACTCTGGCCGCATTGGCCCTCGTCGCAGGCGCCAGTGCTGCAAGCGCAGCCGATATGCTGATGCCGTTGCCGGCCGCACCTCGCATGGCGCCCGCGCCGGCGCCTGAGTTTTCCGGCTGGTATCTGCGTGGCGACGTCGGCGTCGGCGTCGACTCGACTGCAAGCTGGTCGATGACACCCAACCGCATGCTGGGCAACGGAACGACTTACGTTCCCACCGCCTACACGCAGTCGTCGGCGCACGTCAGCTCGCCCGTCTTCATCGGCTTCGGCGCCGGCTACCAGGTCAACAACTGGTTCCGCGTCGACGGCACCGTCGAATATCGGGGCGCCTCGCGCTTCTCCTCGAATTCGGAACTGGTGTTCCAGGACCAGACAACGACGCCGGTCACGAGCACGTCGCTGCGCACGTTCAACCGTGGCGACCTCTCTTCCTGGGTCGGCCTTGTCAACGGTTACGTCGATCTCGGCACTTGGGCGGGAATCACTCCCTACGTCGGTGCCGGCGTCGGTGTGGCGCGCAACAAGGTCTCCGGCATGATCGACCAGGGTTCGTACGCCACGACCGGCGCGACGACAGCCAACGGTTCGTCGGGCGGCTATTATGGCGAAGGGACAAAGACCAACTTCGCCTGGGCGCTGATGGCGGGCCTCGGTTACGACGTTTCGTCACGCCTCAAGCTTGAAATCGGCTACCGCTATCTCGACACCGGCAAGACGACCACGGGCGGGCTCAACTGCTATGGCGGTACGGGCTGCGGCAACATCAGCCTGCTGACCAGGAGCAACGTCAGCCAGGATATCAAGATGGGTATGCGCTGGATGCTCAGCGACGCGGCGCCGGCGCCCGTCTACGACGCGCCCCTGGTGCGCAAGTACTGACATCCGAAAGTCATCGAAGAGAGAGGCGCGAACGGCGTTGTTCGCGCCTCTTTTTTTGTCTCGAACGTAGCTGATCGCCACTTTAAAATTAACCTTAAGAGCTGCTTAAACAATTCATGTCAGTCTCTTTCCATTGTGTAGCGAGTGCGCGCGTTTGAGATGCGCAAGAAGGATTTGTTGTGATGGTGACCATCAGATCTGTCATTTTGATGAGCTTGCTGACTGCGACCGGTGTTGTGTCGGCGCAAGCCGCGGACCTCGATCTTCCATTTTACGGCCCCGCCGCGGTGCAGTCCGAAATGATGGAGTTTGGAACGGGCTGGTATCTGCGTGGCGACGTCGCAGCAGGCGTCGAAAAGCGTCCAAAACTCGATGCCGCTCTCGCCTTTCCTCCCGCGGGAGACAAGCACAACAACTGGAGCACGACGCTCGGTTTCGGCTACAAGTACAACAACTGGTTTCGTACGGACCTCACTTTCGATTATCGCCATACAGTGAAGGCGAATGCGGACTTGACCGTTGTGTGTCCCTACAGTGCGGTCGCCGTCCCGAACTCGGCATCTGTCAATGTCGGTGTGCTCTATGACACCAATCAGACGTGTACACGGCGCCAGGAGGCAAGCCTCGCTGCCTATGACGTCATGCTCAACGGCTATTTCGACCTCGGTACATGGTCGGGCGTGACCCCCTATGTCGGCGCCGGCCTCGGCGTCGGAGGCATCATGACCAAGGGCTCGGTCAATTACTACAAGACTGGTGAGACCACTGCTTATGCCGCCGATCTCACGGCCCCGGCCAGCACACCGGCGGTCTGGGTGGACGCTACGGGGAACCCCATTTCGCCCGCTCCCGGCGTCACATTCGGCAAGCAGAACCTGGACAGGACGGGCAGGAGCCGCAACTGGACATTCGCCTGGGCGTTGATGGCCGGTGTCTCCTATGATCTCACCAGAAACGCAAAACTCGATCTCGGCTATCGCTACGTCAACCTGGGCCGGTTCACCGCCGAAGCGATCCCGACCGCTTTCAAGAGCACGAACCCGATCTCAGCCCATGAACTCCGGGCTGGCATTCGCTACATGATCGACTGACGGCACCGCGCGGAACAAAAACACAATGGCCAGCATCCGCTGGCCCTTGCTGCTTCGGCGGGTTGACCTCGCAGCAAGTCCCGCGTAGGCCCCGTGCCGGGACACCTCTCCCCGACGAGAGGCGCCCATCTGAAAGGGTGGAGTTGAAATGCCAGCATTCGAAATGCCGTCCGTGCGTCCGGTCAATCCCAACTTTTCGTCCGGCCCCTGCGCCAAGCGCCCGGGGTGGACGCCCGACGCCCTCTCGGACGCGCCGCTCGGCCGCTCGCATCGCGCGAATGTCGGCAAGGTGAAACTGAAGGGCGCGATCGATCTCACTCGCGAGATTCTCCGCGTGCCCGACGACTACCGGATCGGCATCGTGCCTGCCTCCGACACCGGCGCGGTCGAGATGGCCATGTGGTCGTTGCTCGGCGCGCGCGGCGTGGATCTCCTCGCCTGGGAAAGCTTCGGCGAAGGCTGGATCACCGATGCGGTCAAGCAGCTCAAGCTTACCGACGCGCGTGCGATCAAGGCCGGCTACGGCGATCTGCCCGACCTGTCGACGGTGGATTTTGACCGGGATGTCGTCTTCACCTGGAACGGCACGACGTCGGGCGTACGCGTGCCCAACGGCGACTTCATTCCAGCCGATCGCAAGGGCCTCACGATCTGCGACGCCACTTCGGCGGCCTTCGCGCAGAGGCTCGACTGGCCCAAGCTCGATGTAGTGACCTTCTCCTGGCAGAAAGTACTGGGCGGAGAGGGCGCGCATGGCATGCTCATTCTGTCTCCGCGCGCCGTGCAGCGGTTGGAGAGCTATACGCCGCCGTGGCCCATGCCAAAGATCTTTCGCATGACCAATGGCGGCAAGTTGATGGAAGGGATCTTCGTCGGCGATACGATCAACACGCCGTCCATGCTCTGCGTCGAGGATTATCTCGATGCGCTGAAATGGGCGAAGTCGGTCGGTGGACTCGAGGGGCTGATCGGCCGCGCCGACGGCAATCTGAAAGTCATCAGCGACTGGGTCGCGCGCACACCTTGGGTGGGCTTCCTGGCGCGGCTGCCGGAAACGCGTTCGAACACGAGCGTTTGCCTGCGAGTCGTCGATCCCGCGGTCGTCGCTCTCCCGGACGAGGCGCAGGCGGCTTTTGCGAAGAAACTCGCATCGTTGCTGGAGAAAGAGAAAGTCGCCTACGACATCGACGCCTATCGGGATGCGCCGTCGGGCCTGCGTGTCTGGTGCGGCGCGACGGTCGAAAAGAGCAATGTCGAGGCGCTGGTGACGTGGCTCGACTGGGCTTTTGCGACGGCAAAGAGCGAGTTGTAAGGCGGCATCAAACTCCCTCCCTGAAAAGGGAAGGGAGACCTCACGCGTGACGGCGGCCCCAGATTTCGGCCAGCAAGATTCCGCCGATCGCGAGAAGCAGGCCGACTGCATGGTAGAATGCGAAGGGCTCGCCGAGCAGGGTCACGGCCATGATAGCACCCACGACCGGCACGAGATTGTAGAACAGGCTCGCCCGCCCGGGGCCGATCATCTCGACACCGCGAATGAAGAACACCTGCGCCAGCAGGGAGGGGAAAATTACCACGTAGGCCAGCACGACCAAGCCCTTGGGGGTTGGCCATTGCACGGCCCCCGACATGATCTCCCAGGCGAGCAGGGGCAGGGAGGTGATCGTCGCGACGATCGAGAGCGCGGTAAAGAAAGCCAGCGATGAAACCGGCGGGCGCTGGCGTAGCGCGACCGTATAGGCTGCGTAGAGCGACGAAGCGAGCAGCATGGCCGCGTCGCCTCCGTTGAGGTCGATGCTCGACAGCGACAGCACGTCACCGCGCGTCGCCACGACGGCGATGCCAATGAGCGTCAGCAGCAGCCCGAAGCCGCGTACGAGCCCGATGGGCGTCTTGTAGAAAATACGCGCCCCCGCGAAGACGAAGACTGGCGCCACGCCTTGCAGGATGGCCAGATTCACGCCCGTCGTCGCGTGGGCGGCACCGAAATACAGCGCCTGATAGGCCGTGAACCCGCACATGCCCATGAGCGTGATCGGCAGCCAGTGAGCCAGCATGACCGGCAGGTCGCGCAGGAACGAGCGCCAGGCCACGGCCAGCATGACGATGCTCACGAGGCCCCAGCGGATCGTGACGAGGGCCATCGGCGAGAGCTCGCCTACAGCCATACGCGAGGCTACGACGTTTCCCGACCAGAAGAGGCAGGTCAGAAGCAGCAGTATCCACGCCTTGCGGGAGGCGGGCGGCACGGGCGATGATATTTTCGACAATGTACGATTCCAGCAGCTGACAGCCCCGACGTGCCGGAAGCTTGCCGATTTTGCAAGCCAGGCAGACATTTCCTGGCTGCCGCAAAGCTGTTCGCTCCCCGCCTCCAATTTGCCTCGGTTGCCGACGAATCCTCGGCTAAGCTTCGAATCTGGAGGATTTCATGCTGCGTATTCGTCTGTCCCTGCTTGCTGCGGGCACTGCTGTGCCGGTGCTGTTTGCTGCCGTTCCCGGCCTGGCAGCGACGATGGAGGCAGCTTCGCGCATTGCCGCCGTCACCGTCTATCCCGACGCTGCCACGGTCACGCGCACCGCCGATGTCGATCTGCCGGAAGGGGCGACAGCGCTCGTGTTCAAGGGCCTTCCTCTGGGGCTCGACCCGGCCTCGCTTCGCGTCGAAGGCTCGGCGGCAGGCAGTCTGGCGATCGGATCGGTCGATGCGCGCACGGCCGCGGCGGAATCCAAGCCGGTGGACACGAGCATCGAGATCCGGCTGAAGCAATTGCGCTTCGAGCGCGAGGGCTGGCAGTCGAGCGTCGATGCGCTCGAGGGCAAGAAAGCCATGATCGTTCATTTCGGCGAAGCAAGTCCTGAAAAACTATCCGCAGAAGCCGCACCGCTCGACATTGGCCGCTGGTCATCGGCCTGG
Source organism: Hyphomicrobiales bacterium (assembly GCA_028290285.1). GTDB lineage: Bacteria > Pseudomonadota > Alphaproteobacteria > Rhizobiales > Beijerinckiaceae > Terripilifer. The sequence goes on along the minus strand of JAQGKD010000008.1, from coordinate 19,299 downwards.
GACGCGGTAGGTCAGGGACTTGCGAAGGTAGGCGATGACCTCCGGGCTGCGCGCGGCAGCCTGCGGGATGTCGACGATCAGATCAAGGTCCTCGAAAGCGCTCGCCAGCGGCCGCCCGCGCGCAGTGGCGCGGCGCGCGACGTGATCGTCGAACTCGAAGCAGGCGCGGCGACCAAGGGCAAGATCACGCTGACTTATCGCGTCGCGGGCGCCTCGTGGAAGCCGGTCTACGACATGCGCCTGGAAACGGGCAGCGCCGGTGCGAAGCCCAGTCTCGAACTGGTGCGGCGCGCGGCGGTGACCCAGCGCACGGGAGAGGATTGGAGCGGGATTTCGCTGACGCTGTCGACCGTCCGGGCTGCGCGCGGGACGGGCGCGCCCGATCTCCAGCCCTTGCAGTTGCAGTTCTATGAGCCACCCGTCGCCTACGCGCGCCCGGCCGCCAAGGCGCTGGTTGCGCCGCCCCCCATGGCGGATTCCGCACAGCGTCAGGCCCAGGTGGCCGCGCCAGTGCCGGAAAGCCGTCCGGCCGAGGAGCGCGAGGCGAGCGTGGATGCGGGCGCCTACCAGGTCTCATTCCATGTGCCGGGACAGATAGAGGTGCCTGCGGATGGCGCGACCAAGACGTTCCGCATGGGGTCTCGCAAGTTTGCGCCGGACCTCTCGATCCGCACGACGCCTGTGCTCGACGATACCGCCTATCTGTCGGCGCGCTTCACGCTGGACGAGGAAGCTCCATTGCTGCCGGGCCAGGTTTCGCTCCAGCGGGACGGCGTGTTCATTGGCCAGGGGCGGCTCGGTTTGGTTGCACCGGGTGAGAGCGCGGAACTCGGCTTCGGGGCCGACGACAAGGTGAAGGTCAGCCGCGTGCCGGTGCGGCGCAAGGAGAACGAGCCGAGCTGGCTCGGATCGACCAAGGTCGAGACGCGCGAATTCCGCACGAGCGTCAAGAACCTGCATGATTTCCCAGTGAAGATCGCGGTGTTCGACCGTGTGCCGATCTCGGAAAACAGCGCGATCGTCATCGACATGTTGCCGGCAACGACCCCGCCCACCGACAAGAGCGTGGACGACAAGCGCGGTGTCATGGCTTGGCGCGCAGACCTCGGGCCAAACGAATCCAAGGACTTCCGCTTGGCCTATCGCATGAAATGGCCCGCTGACCGGGAGGTCGATTTCGTCGAAAATCCCGTGCGGAAGCCCTGATCTTCGATTGAATGGCTGTGTTTCACACGGCCCCGGCGCGTCGCCTTCATTTCTGCGCGGATTTGAAATCCGTTATGCAGTGGGGGCGTGCGCGTAACTTCGATTCGCTGATGTTCTTTCGATGAGGCTGCGGCTGATGACCACTCTCGACCTGCTGCAAAAGCTCGAGGATCGCGTGTGTCCCGTCTGTGGCAGCGGCCCCGACAAGGCGACGTCGTTTCTGAAGCAATCCGTGGATCCCGCCAAGCTCGATGCGTTCAGCTACGCATCGCGCAAAACGCCGGAATATATGTCGTTCAATCTCGTCACCTGCCGGGATTGCCAGACTGTCTACGCCTCACCCGCTCCCCCCGCTCACGCGGTTTCGCAAGCGTATCACGAGGCTGATTACGATTCGTCGGACGAAGCCGTGCTGGCCGCCAGGACCTATGGCGATGCGCTCGCGCGTGATCTGGCGGGGCTCGGCAACAAGGGCGATGCGCTTGAAATCGGCACCGGCACCGGTGTTTTCCTTTCCGTGTTGCAGGCGGCGGGTTTCACGCGCGTCACCGGCGTGGAGCCTTCGCCCAAGGCAATCGCCGCGGCCGATCCAGCCATTCGCCCGCATATCCGCGAGGGAATTTTTGTCGAAGCCGATTTCACGCCCGAAAGCTTCGATCTGATCTGCTGCTTCATGACGCTCGAACATGTGTCCGATCCCCGGCCATTGGTGGAGGCGTGTTCGCGCCTGTTGCGGGAAGACGGGCTTTTGGCCCTCGTGACACATGACTACAAGGGGCCGGTGAACCGCATCCTTGGGCGGCGCTCGCCGATCATCGATGTCGAGCATCTGCAGATCTTCTGCCCGGAAAGCCTCCAGCGCCTGGTGACCGGGGCTAAACTCGACATCGTGCGCATCGAGAGCTTCGCCAATCGCTACGCCCTGCGCTACTGGCTGAGGCTGATGCCACTGCCGAAGGGGTTGAAAGCGCAACTCGGACGTCTTTTCGCTGCGACCGGGCTGGAGCGGAAACTGATCGGCCTGCGGGTCGGAAATCTGCTGACGGTGGCGCGCAAGCCCCGGTGAGGCTTGGCGGCCACGGCGGCCCGGAGGCTGTTTCCCTAGCGTAAGGAGGGCGGCGGATGACGGTTTGCCTTGCCTCCAGCCGCACAATTCGTTAATCCATGGCCGCAATGAGCCCCGGCCTTGTGCCGGGGTTTTGCTTGTGGGGCGGTCGCGAAGGTGCGGCCTGCCGAGCGCCTCGGAGCGCATATCAAAGAGCGAAAATCGTCATGGCGAATGTTGTTGTCGTCGGTGCCCAGTGGGGCGATGAGGGTAAGGGCAAGATCGTCGACTGGCTGTCGATCGAGGCCGACGTCGTCGTGCGGTTCCAGGGCGGGCACAATGCCGGCCATACCCTCGTTATCGACGGGAAGGTCTACAAGCTCTCGCTGCTGCCATCGGGCATCGTGCGGGAGGGCAAGATCTCGGTGATCGGCAACGGCGTGGTCGTCGACCCCTATCATCTCGTCAAGGAAATCGGCCAGCTGCGTTCGCAGGGCGTCGCCGTCAGTCCGCAGAATCTGAAGCTCGCGGAAAACGCGCCGCTCATACTTTCGCTGCACCGCGAACTCGATGCGCATCGCGAATCGGCTTCGACCGCCGGCACCAAGATCGGCACGACAATGCGCGGCATCGGGCCGGCCTACGAGGACAAGGTCGGCCGCCGCTCCGTCCGCGTGATGGATCTTGCCGAGCCCGATACGCTCGACGACAAGATTGCGCGTCTGCTCGCCCATCACAATCCGCTGCGCCGCGGTCTCGGCCTGCCCGAAATCGAAGCAAGAGCGATTCGCGAGGAGCTTCTTTCGATTGCGCCGCAGGTGCTGCCCTATATGGCCGCGACGTGGGAGTTGCTCGACGCGATGCGGCGCCAGGGCAAGCGTATTCTATTCGAGGGTGCACAGGGCGCGCTGCTCGATGTCGATCACGGCACCTATCCCTTTGTCACGTCTTCGAATACGACGGCCGCCAATGCGGCCACGGGTTCGGGCGTCGGTCCGCGCGCAATCGGTTATGTGCTGGGTATTGCAAAGGCCTACACGACGCGTGTCGGCGGTGGACCTTTCCCGACCGAACTCGTGGACGAGATCGGCCAGCGGATCGGCGAGCGCGGGCATGAATTCGGCACGGTCACCGGCCGCGCGCGCCGCTGTGGCTGGTTCGATGCCGTACTCGTGCGCCAGACCGTCAAGACATCTGGTATCGATGGCATCGCGTTGACGAAGCTGGACATCCTCGACGGCTTCTCCGAGATCAAGGTTTGCACGCGTTATCTTCTGGACGGCGAGGAAATCGATCGCCTTCCTGCGAGCCAGGCGGCGCAGGCGCGGGTCGTTCCCGTCTACGAAACCATCGAGGGATGGGAAGGCACGACGGCGGGGGCCCGGTCCTGGGCCGACCTTCCGGCGCAGGCCATCAAATATGTGCGTCGAATCGAGGAGTTGATAGGCGCGCCTGTGGCCTTGCTTTCGACCAGCCCTGAGCGGGATGATACAATTCTCGTGCATAATCCTTTCCAGGATTGAGTCGTGAGGGCACCGTTCTGCGCATCCGCCGCAGGGCCGCGGGATTGACGATTGAAACGTAGAGTGGTCAGAACGCGCAATGGCTGAATATTATCCGCTGCTCGTCAGGGCTGTTTCCGGCCTGGCTGAATCGACGCCGGATGCGCGGCGCTCCATCTACGAGCGCGCGCGTGCGGCTCTTCTCGGCCAGTTGCGTGCCGTTCAGCCGCCCGTCCCCGAGGCCGATATCGAACGCGAAAGCCGCTCTCTCGACGACGCGATCGCGCGCATCGAAGACGAAATAGCAACCCGGCTTGCGAGCGGCCAGTCGCCCGCCGAGGGTGCGAAGCCAGCTGCCGCCAAACCGGCCGTGCCGCCTCCATCGCCGGAGAGCCGCCCGCCGGAGGCCAGGCCCCTCGCCGAGCCGAAGCCGCCTGCTGTCGAAAAGCCGTCCGAGAACAGCCGAAAGCCGCTTGAACCGCTCGCGCGCCGAACGGACTTCGGCGCCGTGCCGCGTCCCCCGGCGCCGCCCCGTCCCAGCCTTCCGCCAAGGCCGGGTCTGACGGCTCGTCCCGGCGTTCCTCAGGGTGAACGGCCCGCCGCGGGCAGTATCGATGCCGCGCGTTCGCGTCCCAATCTGCCGCCGCGCCCTTGGCCTCAGGGTGGACCTCCTCCGGCCGCAACCGGCCCGGACGTCAAGGCGCCGGCCGCGCCGCCGGCCTCCGCACCGCAGTCAGCGGCTCCCGACGCCAAGGAGCCGGATCGCGGAACGCCGGATCTCGTCGCACGCAATCATGTTTCCCGCGATGCTCCGGCAGCCGGGCAGGGTGCCCCCGATATTGGAGGCGCCGGGTCACGTGCGCCCATGAGCGAGGCCGATATCGCGGCCTCTCGCGCCGGCCTGCCGGAGATGCGCGCCGAGCGAAAGGACCGCCGCACAGGCGAGGCGCGTCCCGTCAATGTTACCCTGCGGAAATTCGGCCCGCGCGCGGAAGCCGCCGCGTCGGACATTCCTGCTGCTTCAGACGCTTCGGAAGATGTGCCGCTCCAGCGCGGGGCGACTCGTCCAGCGGCTCCTCAGCGCAAGGAGGAATCGCAGCGCAATCTCCGCCCGTGGCTGATCGGCCTGCCGATCGCGCTGGTGGCCGGAAGTATTGCCGTGTTTGCCTATGTCCGTCGCGACAATCCTGATGAACTTGCCCGCATGAAACCCGCACCGTCCGCGGAGCAGGCAGGCGATGCCGCATCGGGCAAGATCGTCGAGCGGATCGGGGGCGGTCAGGCGGCCCGGCCGGCGACACCAGCTCCGGGCACACAGACCAACCAGCAGGCCCAAACCGCACCGGTTTCGCCGGCCAAGCCGACGACACCCTCCACTGCACCGGCCATCGCCGTTGCGCAGCGGGCGGCGTTGCTCGTGGATGCGCCCGATGAACCGCAGAAGGTGCGCACGTTCGTCGGCAATGTCGTGTGGCGTCTGGACAATGTGAGCCGGGGACAGGGGCAGCCGCTGTCGATCGGCGTACGCGCCGAAGTCGACCTTCCCGACGCGAAGCTCCGCGCGGTCATGCTGATCCAGAAGAACACCGACGACACCTTGCCGGCCTCGCATACGATCGAGCTGCGCTTCATCCCGACCGAGGGCGGCCCGATTCCGGGTGTTGCCCAGATCTCGACTCCGCAGATGCGCAAGGAAGATACGCCGGCCGGCGACGCCCTGACGGGTGTGCCCGCGCCGATCATGCAGAACTATTTCCTGGTCGGCCTGACGCGTGGCGATGCGGCGGTGTCGCGCAATGTGGATCTCATGCGCACGCGGGCGTGGTTCGATATTCCCATGCTGCTGTCGGATCAGCGCATCGCCAAGATCACCTTTGAAAAGGGGAGCGCGGGCGAGCGCGTGATCAACGAGGCGCTGGAGGCCTGGCAGAAATAGGCGGCCGAACAGGGTCGTCGAATACAAAAAGAGCGGCCTTGCGGGCCGCTCTTTTCATTTTCAGCGTGTGCGCCGTAGATCACGCGCCGGGCTGCGCCCCGATCCGGGCCGGCGCGGGTTCGACGGCTTCGAGGTTTGCCACGCCCGTTTTCACGGCCGCCTGAACCTTTTCAAAGGCGCGGACCTCGATCTGCCGGACGCGTTCGCGCGAGATGTTGAACTCTTCCGACAATTGTTCGAGCGTGATCGGATCTTCCGAAAGCCGACGCGCCTCGAAAATACGGCGTTCGCGATCGTTCAGCACGCCTAACGCGGAGCGCAATGCGCCCAGGCGGTTGTCGGCCTCTTCGCGATCGACGAGGAGCGATTCCTGGCTGGTGCTGTCGTCGACCAGCCAATCCTGCCATTCGCCCTCGCCTTCCTGGCGCAGAGGTGCGTTGAGCGAGGCATCGCCGCTCATCCGGCGGTTCATGTCGATCACGTCCTGCTCGGTCACGCCGAGGCGGTGAGCAATGGTCTTGACCTGATCGGGCCGCAGGTCGCCTTCCTCCAGAGCCGAGATCTGACTCTTGGCCTTGCGGAGGTTGAAGAACAGCTTCTTCTGGTTGGCGGTCGTGCCCATTTTTACGAGCGACCACGAGCGCAGGATATATTCTTGAATTGACGCACGGATCCACCACATCGCATAGGTCGCGAGGCGGAAGCCCTTCTCGGGTTCGAACCGCTTCACGGCTTGCATGAGGCCGACGTTACCCTCGGAAATGACCTCGCCGATCGGCAGGCCATAGCCGCGATAACCCATGGCGATCTTGGCGACGAGGCGCAGATGCGACGTCACCAGCCGGTGAGCCGCGTCGCGGTCCCCCTGCTCGCGCCAGTTCTTAGCAAGCATGTACTCCTCTTGCGGCTCCAGCATGGGAAACCGCCGGATTTCCGCGAGATAGCGGGTGAGACCGCTCTCGGCTGAAATCATCGGAAGTGCAGCAGCCATTCTTTCCTCCTGTTCGGGCCCCCGAGATGGCGGGCCCGCGTCCGAAGCCGACACACGGTCGCACTCGGCTCGGTGACATATATAGAGTTGCGACTTCGTGGCCGAAAGAGGGCAGGAAGGTGGACCGCGAGGGATGCGTAGATAATCTTCGCGTGACCGGCTTCAAGTCGTCGCTCCGTGCGACAAGACGCCAGACCACATAAAGGTTGCGCCGGGCTGTGCAAAACCGCGGTTTCGGCGAGGAAAAAGCTGGCGGGACCGTCGGAATACTTCAGGTTTCCAACACGCTCCCGAGCCTGAGAAGGATCTGGTGAAGGAAAATCTCCGGGAACGTGACAAGTACCTGTGTCTTGTCTTTGGCGTACTCCACCTTTAGGCCAAAGCGGGCGAGAGATCGTCGACCGGTAGGTCCGATCTCGTCGCCATGCTTCTCAGATTAAATTTTCGTCAGGTTGGCGCGCGCAGGCTAGCGGCGAGCTCGGCCAGGTCGTGCGGCAGCTTGCTTTCGAACATCAGCTCCTCGCCGGTGACCGGGTGGACGAACCCAAGCCGGAAGGCGTGAAGCGCCTGACGATGGAGGGTATCGAGCTTCTCGCGAGCGTCTGGGGCGAGATTCGCCGCCTTGGTCTTGAAGCCCGCGCCATAGACGGGGTCCCCCAGCAGGGGATGGCCGATATGGGCGAGATGCACGCGGATCTGATGTGTGCGGCCCGTTTCCAGACGGCACGAGACCATGCTGATCGGCGCGGTGCCGGAGACGAAGCTCTCTTCGACCTTCCAGTGCGTGATGGCTTCGCGACCCTTGTCCACGCGGACCACGGCCATTTTCTCGCGCTGGTGCGGATGGCGGCCGAGCGGCGCATCCACCGAGCCCGCCTTGCGGTCGATCCGGCCCCAGACAAAGGCGATATATTCGCGGGTCAGCGACAGGGTGCGCCCGTGATCTGCGAAAAGCAGCGACAAGCCCTGGTGGGCGGCGTCGCTCTTGGCGACGACGAGCAGGCCGGACGTGTCCTTGTCGAGCCGGTGAACGATGCCCGGACGGCGAACGCCACCGATCCCTGAGAGACTCTCGCCGCAATGGGCGATCAGTGCATTGACCAGCGTGCCCGTGTCGTGGCCGCTAGCCGGATGGACGACGAGCCCGGCGGGCTTGTCGAGGACGAGAAGATGCTCGTCCTCGAACACGACATCCAGCGGAATGGCTTCGCCGAGCGGCTCGGCGGCCATGGGCGCCGGGACTTCGAGCGTGACCGTCTGGCCCTCGCGGACCTTGGCGCCGGGATCGGTGGCCTGACGGCCATCGAGCATGACGAGCCCTTCTTCGATCAGGGAGCGGATGCGGGTGCGCGACAGGGCGACCCCAGCCGCCTCCGACCTGGCGGCGAGCGCGCGGTCGAGGCGCTGTCCGGCCTCCTCCGGCGTGATCTCATAGGTGACGAGCCCCTCTTCGGGGGTCGCGAGGGGCGGGCCGACGTGCATCACCCGTTCGGGCTTCTGCCGTTCGGCCTCGCGGGCGATGCCGGCCTGCTGGCGGCGTTTGGCGTGCTGGTTCATGGGAAGGGCATAGCACGTTGCGGCTTTCCGATCTAAAGCTCGCGAGGTCTTTTTTCGACGGGAACCGCGCATTGTCCGAAAATCTGCCCGCCCAAGCCCAGATAGAGCCCAAACCCGCCACCGCCATCGTCATCGGCGCGGGCCCTGCCGGGCTCATGGCCGCCGAGCAACTGGCTGCGTCCGGCTGCCGCGTGACGGTTTTTGATCGGATGCCATCGGTTGGACGCAAGTTCCTGATGGCGGGACGTGGGGGGCTGAACCTCACCCATAGCGAGGATAAGGATGCTTTCCTCGCACGCTACGCCGAAGCTGCGCCCGGGCTGGCGCCGGTTCTGGAGGCCTTTCCGCCAAGCGCCCTTCGCGATTGGGCCGCCGAGCTGGGCGAGCCGACCTTTGTCGGATCGAGTGGCCGGGTCTTTCCGCGCGGATTCAAGGCCTCGCCGTTGTTGCGGGCGTGGCTTCGGCGGCTCGCCCGGGCAGGGGTGACGGTTCGTCCGCGCCACCAGCTCGCCGGTTTTGGGCCGGATGGTTTGCCGATCATCCAGGACGCGATGGGGCAGCCTGTGCCGGTCGAGGCTGATGTCGTCGTGCTTGCCTTGGGCGGGGCATCCTGGCCCCGGCTCGGATCGACCGGCCATTGGGTGGACATGCTTGCCGCGCGCGGCGTTTCTGTGCGGCCGCTGGTCGCCAGTAATTGCGGATTTGAAACGGCATGGTCGGAGATGTTCTCGTCGCGCTTCGCGGGGACTCCGCTGAAGCCGCTCGCACTCTCCTTCGGGGGACGCGAGGTGCGTGGCGAGGCGATGGTGACGGCGCAAGGGCTGGAGGGTGGGGCGATCTATGCGCTCTCGGCCGTCCTGCGCGATGCGATTGCTGCGCAGGGCGAGGCCGTTCTGAACATTGATCTGCGGCCCGATCTCGATGTTTCCGCTCTGGTGCAACGATTGTCGCGTCCCCGCGCAGGGCAGTCGTCAGCGACGTTTCTGCGAAAGGCTGCTGGCCTGCAGCCGGTCGCGGTCGCGCTGTTGCGCGAAGTGTCACGCGAGCTTCCCGCCGAGGCCGAGCCTTTGGCTCGTTTGATAAAGGCTGTGCCCGTGCGTCTCACGGGGCCTCGTCCGATCGAGCGTGCGATTTCGTCCGCGGGTGGTGTGCGTTTTTCGGACTGCGATGCGGGGCTGATGCTGACGAAGCTTCCGGGCGTTTTTGTCTGCGGTGAAATGCTGGATTGGGAAGCGCCGACGGGCGGCTATTTGTTACAGGCCTGTTTCGCGACGGGGTTTGTCGCGGGGCGCGCGGCGGCTCAGTATGTACGACGAGGCGCGTAACTTCTTTGCTTGGAGCAAGGGGTCATTGCTTCTCCCAGGGCGAGAAGGTGCCCGTGAAATGGGCGGATGAGGGGTTTCGCAACCCCTCATCAGTCAGCTCCGCTGAGAGCTTCTCCCACCCGGAAAAGCGGACCGCGTTGTTTTCTTCACACCTTCGGAATCTGAATCAATTCGCCGAGCTGCTTCTCATCCAGCGGCTTGGTGAGGAACTTGAAGGTGATCGCGTCGCGCATCATCGCATCCACGCCGCCGACCTTGGACGGGTCGAGCTTTTCGCGCGGGAAATATTCGTCCCGCATCTTCTTTGCCGTGGCCTCTTCGATGCCAGCATAGGCGGCATAGGCTTTCACGGCTGCGGGGTCGGAATACATCCAGTCGATGACTTCGCGATAGGCCTGCATGTAGCGCGCGTAGACGGGGGCGCGCTCCTTCAACGCGGCGGCGTTGGCGACGAGCAGGCGCACGCTCTGGTCGCGCAGTTCTGGGATTTCGCCAGCCTTGAATACCGTGCGGATCTTGCCCTGCTCGAGCGCTTCTACGCCGAAGGGAGGGGAGGCCCAGCCCACATCGACCTGGCCGCTCATGGCCTGCGTGAAAGTGGCCGCCGCGCTGCCCGTCGCCGTCGGTTTCACTGCGACGTTGAACTGGCGCTGCGCGCTGAGAACGACTGCGAGGGTGGAGGATCCCGCCGTCGAATAGGCAACGGTCTTGCCCGCCATGTCGCCGGGAGTCTTGATCGGGGAGTCGGCGCGAACATACCAATATTGATCGGTCGCGCCGGTGATGGAGGGGCCGATGATGCGGATCGGGGCACCCTTCGAGAAGGCGCCGAACACGCCGTAACTGCCGACACCCACGCCGATATCGACGCTGCCCGCGATCACGACCTGCTGCGTCTCGCCGCTGCCCTGCGTGTAGAGGATTTCGAGTTCGAGATTGTGCTTCTTGAAGATGCCGGCATTCTGGCCGAGTTCGGAGATAGAGTTCTCCCAGACGCCGCGTGAGCCAATGGCGATCTTGAGCTTGTCGGCCGTCTGCGCCTGCGCGCTTCCCGCCAGGATGGCGATCAGCGCCGAAAGGGCGAGCGTCGCCGATTTGTAGTTTTTCATGGTATCCTCCTCGGGTCTTTTATGAGCCCTTCTCCGGCTCGCACCTAAACGGCGTACCGGCGGCCCGTCAAGGGTCCCACAATGCGGGATTGGCGCGAGCTAGGCTTTTAGGGCTTTTCGGCAGGGATCGGCAGCGGCGTGAACAGTCTGGAACGGATGATCGTCATCCTCGATCTCTTCGAGGGAGACAGGCTGGAGTGGACGATGGAGGAGCTGCAGGCGCGGCTCGGCTACACGCGCTCGACGCTCTATCGCTACCTCAAGGTTCTGACCGACGCGGGGCTGCTCACCTCGCTGCCCGATGTGGGCTACACGCTCGGGCCCCGCATCGCCGAACTCGACTACCAGATGCGCGAGCGCGATCCGCTGATCACCGCGAGCCGCCCCGTCATGGCGGAGCTTGTCGAGGAGATCGCAGGCATTGCACTTTTATGCCGCCGCTACCGCGAGCGGGTGTTGTGCGTCCATCAGGAACAGGGCACCGCATCGTTCCACTCCAACTATGAGCGCGGACGCGCAAGGCCTCTGCTGCAGGGAGCTGCTTCACGCATCATTCTCGCGCACATGCCGTCCGCCGCATTGCGCAAGCTCTACGAAGAGAACCCTGCCGCCATTCAAAAGGCAGGGCTCGGCGACAGCCTGAACGCCTTCCGCGCGCGCCTGCGTCTGTTGCGACAAGCCGGCTGGGACGCGACCGTAAGCCAGGTGACGCGCGGCGTGACGGGTGTCGCCGCGCCCATTTTCGACCGGCGCGACAATGTGCTGGGTTCGCTCAGCGTGACCATCGGCGACGAGCATGTGAGCAAGGAGAGGCTCGCCTTTGTGGCCGACCGCGTGGTGCTGTGTGCGCGCATCGTCACCAAGACGATCGCGCGGACCAGCCACGCCGGTCAGGCTGCCGGTGACCGGCCCATGCGACGGGAAGACGTGGCCTCTCTGCTGTCCGCCGGGGCGAGGAACGACAGCTCGGACTAGACGAACTTACTGCGCAAATCCCGCATGGTGGGAATTTGCCTGTATTTTCTTGACGACGGCCCACGGGGGGCGTATCAGCGCTAATCGCCCTGTGCGGAGGAGCTGGCTCATGGATACGCATGTTCTCATTGTTGGAGCCGGCCCGGTCGGCCTGACGCTCGCCATCGATCTCGGCAAACGCGGCGTGAAGTGCACGCTGATCGAGCAGAAGGACGCACCGCAGTTCCTGCCCAAGATGGAACGCGTCAATGCGCGCACCATGGAAATGTACCGGCGCATCGGCCTTGCCGACCAGATCCGCGCGGCGGGACTGCGTGGCGACTGCCCGATGGATGTCTATGTCGTTCTCAGCCTCGCCGAGCCGCCGCTGCTGCGCCTGCGCTATCCCTCAGTCAACGAGGCCAAGGACGATTGCCGCGTCACCAATGACGGCACCGGCGCGCTCGAGCCTTATCAGCTCATCTCGCAATATTCCGTGGAGCCGCTGCTGAAGAAGGTGGCGGAAAGCCTGCCTTCGGTGAACGTGCGCTTCTCGACCGAGTTCGTGTCCTTCGCGCAGGACGAGCAGGGCGTCACCGCGACGGTGAAGAGCGGGGGCAAGACCGAGACGATCCGCGCCACATATCTGGTCGGCTGCGATGGCGGCAACAGCCCCGTGCGCAAGCAGCTTGGCATCAAATTGCGTGGCGAAGGCGGGTTGATGGACCTGCGCCAGGCGCTCTACCGCTGCGACGAATTGTTCGACAAGCTGCCGCAGGGCAACGGCCCCGGAAAGGGGCGCCATTATCACGTGGCCGACGACAAGGCGACGTTCCTGATCATGCAGGATTCAACCGTTCACTGGACGCTGCATTCGATCGTCGGCTCGGACGAGGAGATGAAAACGCAGTTCGAAAAGGCCGTTGGTTTCCCGGTCAAATACGAAATGCTGTCCTGCGCACCGTGGAAGCAGAACCTGCTTGTTGCCGATCGTTACCGCGATGGCCGCGTGTTCCTCGCCGGCGATGCCGTGCATCTCGTCATCCCGACCGGCGGGCTGGGCATGAACACGGGCGTGGGCGATGCCTTCGACCTGTCGTGGAAACTCGCCGCGACCCTCCAGGGCTGGGGCGGACCCAATCTTCTGGGCTCCTACGAGCACGAGCGCAGGCAGGTGGGCGAGCGCAACATCGGCGCGTCGCGTTATGCTTCGCTCGGGCGTCGCAAATGGCGTTCGATGTATCGTCCGAACATCCGTGAAAATACGCTGGAAGGCCGGCAGAACCGCGAGAGCCTCGCCAATGTTGCCGATGTCGAGCAGCGCAAGACCAACGAGATGATTGGCGCGGAGATGGGCTATCGCTACATCGACTCCCCCATCATCATGGATATTCCGGGCGGGCCCGAACATCTGTTCCGCGAATATGTGCCCACCACCTGGCCCGGCGCGCGTCTTCCCCATGTCTGGCTCAACGACGGCACCGCCATGCAGGACCGTCTGCCCGATGGTTACACGTTGCTGAAGCTCGGCAGCTCGCGCGCGGAAACGTCCGGCCTCGAGAAGGCGATGCAGAGTTTCAACGCGCCGATCACGGTGATGGACGTGCCGGACCAGATTGCCCGCGAGATCTATGGTTACGATTTGATCCTGCTGCGTCCCGACATGCACATTGTATGGCGTGGAAATCATGCGCCGGAAGATCCGGCTGAGATCGCAGCCGTGGCAACCGGCCACTAAACGCGCTATTCAAGCGGGCGGCACCGGAAACCGGGCCGCCCGAATTCAATAGCGACCCAAAAAAAGTGGAGGACGTGAATGACCGATCTGACCCAGCTCAGGCAAGAACTCGTTACCGCCAACCGAATTCTGGCGCATCACCACGTCGTCGACTCCTTCGGTCATATTTCTGTCCGCCATCCCGAGATTCCCGGCCACTTCCTGATGTCGCGCGCGCGTGCGCCCGGCGTGCTCGTCGAAGACGACATCATGGAATTCACGCTCGACGGCCAGATCGTCGGCGCGGAACCCGGCAAGCCCTATTCGGAGCGCTTCATCCACGGCGCGATCCTGGAAGCCCGCCCGGACGCCATGTCGGTCGTGCACAACCACAGCCCGAATGTCGTGCCCTTCACCGTCACCGGCCGCAAGATGCGCCCGATCATGCATATGTGCGCGCCGATCGGCGGAGACATTCCGAACTGGGACATCAGCACCAAGTTCGGCGACGAGACCAATCTGCTCGTGACCAACATGGACATGGGCCGCGATCTCGCCAAGACGCTGGGCTCGCGCACGGTGTCGCTGATGCGCGGCCATGGCAGCGTCGTTTTGGGACGCTCGATCCGCGAGGCGGTGTTCACATCGGTCTACATGGAAGCCAATGCGGAAATGCTCATCAAGGCGCTGCAGCTCGGCGACAACGTGCATTATCTGTCGGATGGCGAAATCGCCGCCAACACGCGCGGCCGTGCCGGCTTCACGTGGGAACGTGGCTGGGAAAACTGGTGCCGCGAAGTCGAGCGCGAATATGTTCCGCAGGCCTGGGCCATGGGCCCCGGCTTCTCCAAGACCGATCCCGCCGGCTGACCGGCTGAGTCCATGACGGACGGCGGCGAAGCGCCGCCGCCGTCTTTTTAAAAAATGACCGGGAGAGACACATGATGTTCAAGTCCAGTGCGCTGGCCGTCGCCCTTCTTGCGGGCAGTTGCGTCGTCGCGCAGGCGGCCGACAAGGTCACCATCGCCGTCGTCAACGCGAGCAGCGATGCAGGCCTGTTCGTTGCCGATGCCAAGGGTTATTTCAAACAGGAGGGGATCGAAGCCGAATTCATCTCCTTCGACACGGGCGCAAAAATGGTGGCACCGCTGGGTGCAGGCCAGCTCGATGCCGGCGGGGGCGCGGCCTCGGCCGGTCTCTACAACGCGGTGGGACGCGGCATCCGCATCAAGATCGTCGCCGACAAGGCGCATAATGTGAAAGGCGCTGGTTTCCAGGCTTTCATGGTGCGCAAGGATCTCGTCGAGAGCGGCAAGGTGAAGACGCTCGCCGATCTCAAGGGCAAGAAAATCGCCATCACGGGCGCCGGCGGCAGCGATGCGTCGGTGCTGAACGAGGCGATGAAGAGCGTCGGGCTGAAGTACGACGACGTCGAAAAGATATATCTGGGCTTCCCGCAGCACGCGGTCGCCTTCCAGAACGGCGCCATCGACGGCAGCATTTCGACCGAGCCGACGGTTTCCAAGATAGTGGAACTCGGCGCTGCCGTGCGCTTCAAGGGCAATGACGAATTCTACCCCGACGCCCAGACGGCCACGATCCTGTTCTCGGGCGATTTCGCGGAGAAGCGGCCGGAAGTCGCCAAGCGCTTCATGAAAGCCTATCTGCGCGCCGTGCGCGATTTCAACGCGGCTGTGGTCAACGGCAAGCTGACGGGGCCGGGCGCCGACGAGATGGTCGCGATCCTCGCCAAATATTCCGTCATCAAGGACGAGAAGACGCTGCGCACGATGATCGTGCATGGCGTCGACCCCGACGGAAAGCTGAACATCGACTCGCTGAAAAAGGATCTCGCGTTCTTCAAGGAGACGGGCGACGTGACGAGCAATATCACTGTCGAGCAGGTGGTCGACACGTCGTTTGCCGAGGCGGCGGCGAAGGAGCTTGGGCCGGTGGGCAAGTAGGACGATTATCTTTTTGGGTGGTGGAAAAGGGGCGTCCCTCGGGGCGCCCTTTTTTGTGGGCTTGGGCTACTCTTCGCGCCGTCATTGCGACCTAAGCGAAGCAATCCAGTACGGTCTTGCGGCTCCTGGATTGCCGCGTCGCTTCGCTCCTCGAAATGACGATCGCGATGCTCTGCACAAGCCTTATCAGTAACGAAAAACCCCGCCCGTGATTGCTCACGAGCGGGGCCAAATCATCATCTCAACCTGATGTCGGGGATTGCTCCCTTATTTCACGCCGAGCAGTTTCTGCGCGTTTTTGAAGCCGATTTTTTCGCGCATCTCGATCGACATGTCGATCGATTCCAGAACCGCGATGGTGTCGCGGATGAAGCCGGGGCCCTTCTCGGGATCGAAGGGCGAGTCGGAGGCGAAGAGCACCTTGTCTTCGCCGTAGAAGGCGAGGCCGCACTCAGTCGCGGGCTTCGAGCCGAACACCGCGGTGTCGGCGTAGAAGTCCTTGAAATAGTCGAAGGGGCGCTTCTTCAGGTTCTGCAGAACGACCGAGTAATCCTCGTCCGAGGTGCGCTTGCCGAGCTGATCCCAGCCGGGGCCGACGCGACCTTCGAAGAAGGGCACCATGGCGCCAAGATGATGGGCGAGAACCTTCAGTTCCGGCAGCTTGTCCATCATGCCTGAGAACACGAGACGGGCCATGGCGGCGGAGGTCTCGTAGGGCCAGCCGAAGGTCCACCAGATTTCGTACTTGGACTTGGGCTCGTTCTTGTAGTCGGTGATGTCGCCAGCGGTGCGCGAGGGGTGCAGGAACACCGGCTTGCCGTGCTTGGCGGCGGTCTCGAACACGCCGAAATATTTCGGGTCGTCGAGCGGGTCGCCGTTGATGTTGGTGTGGACCTGCAGGCCGTTGGCGCCGAGCTGGAAGGCGCGCTCGGCCTCCTTGACGGCGTTGGGCGAGTTCATCGGCAGCGAGGCGAGGAAGCCGACGAAATATTCCGGGTACTTGCGGCAGAGTTCAGCCATGCCGTCGTTGCCGAGGCGCGCGAATTCTTCGACCTGCTCAGGGGTGCCCAAAGCTTCGAGCGGGGGCATGCCGAGCGAGATGACCTGCGTGTAGTTGTGCTCGCGGAACTTGTCGACGCAGCGGCGGCGCTCGTCGAGATCGTAGATGCAGGGGATGCCGCGCATCCGCTTGCCGATGTCTTTCGCAGCGCCTTCGGATTCCAGCATCTTTTCCCAGAGACCCTGGGGGAAGAAGTGGCAGAACGAGTCGATGTAGCGCATGGGTGGGTGCTCCTCCGGGCGGAAATCGTTGGGCCGACAGAGAACAGGCCGGCGCCGTTTTGGCAAATACAGAGGTTGAAGAACAGCCATAAATGATTTTTATAGCTCGGTGAGAGCTGGCTAAAGGACCGCCGGCCGCAAGGAGCCGTGAATGCTGCTGAGACAGCTTCGTTATTTTCTGGCCGTTGCCGAGGCTGGCAGCTTCACGGCGGCTGCCCGGCGGCTGCATGTGTCGCAGCCAGCGCTCGGCTATCAGGTGAAGCAGCTCGAGGAGCGGTTCGGCGTCGCCCTGCTGGAGCGCCATTCACGCGGGATTGCCGCGACGGAGGCTGGGACAGTGCTGGCCGCCCATGCGAAGCGCGTTATCGCAGAGGTCGAGGCGGCCGAAACGGCGCTCGGCCGGTTCAGGATCGAACCGAAGGCGTCGGTTTCACTCGGCGTGACGCCGACACCGGGGCGCGCGCTCGCGCCTGACCTCGTGGCTGCGGCGACCGTGCGTCCCGGGTTGCGGATCGCGCTACGGGAGGGACTCAGCGACGAGCTGGCGCGGCTCGTCGCGTCGGGCGAACTGGATGCCGCGCTCTGCTACGACCCCCTGAGCACGGAACGGCTCGATATTCTGCCTCTTTATACCGAGGATCTGTATCTGGTCGGGCCGCCGCACCTGCTGGGCAGCGCCTCCGGCGATATCGGCTTCGACGATCTGGCGCGCCTGCCGCTGGTCCTCGACGGGCGCTTCCAGGCCGGGCGGCGGCTGATCGAGACGATTGCGCAGGCCCAGGGCACGCCGCTCGACCTGATCGAGGCTGAGGCCGTCACCGTGAAGCGCGAGTTGCTGGTGCGCCATGGGCGCTGCTCCATCGTGCCGCTCGGCTTGTTCTATGAAGAGATCGGCCGGGGGCAGCTTGCGGCGAGACGCGTTGTCGCACCGACTATCAGCCGGACGCTGGTGCTGGTGACGCGGCGCGGGCTGGCGCCTGAAACCGCGAAGGCCCTGAAGGGCGCAATCGTTCCGCTGGTGGCGCAGAGGATCGACGCGGCCGAACTCGCGTGGCGACGCCCGTGTGCGTGAATGCCGGCCTCGTCGCGATTGCGCAATTGCGCATGGCGCGGTATTCGAATTGCGCAATAGGCAAAAAGACGGAGGCCCGCCTCCGCGACGCCGTCTGGGGGGACGCTCATGTGAAATCGTCACAACGATTGAAGAGAGGGAATTTATGCGTTTTAGAAGCCTGATGCTCGGTGCCGTATTCACTGCGCTCGCCGCGACCTCTGCCTTGGCGCAGTCGGCAGGAGGCGGAAAGAGCCTGACGATCGTCGTGGGATTTGGGCCGGGTGGCGGCTATGACGTCTGGGCACGCCTTGTCGGACGGCACATCGGACAGTTTCTCCCTGGAAATCCCAACGTCATCGTCCAGAACATGCCCGGCGCGGGAAGCTATGTCGCCGCGAGCTGGATCTATAATATCGCGCCGAAGGACGGCACAGTTATCGGACTCATCTCGCGCGATGTCGCGGTCGGCCCGATCATAGGCGCACCCGGCGCGCGTTTCGACGCGACCAAGATGACCTGGCTCGGCACGCCCGCGACGGACACCAATGTCTGCATCGCCAACACAAGGGCCGCCGTGCAGAGCGTCGACGATCTCTTCACCAAAGAGCTGATCGTGGGCGACGTCGGCCCGGGATCGGGCACGCGCACCTATCCGAACGCGCTGAATGCCCTGATAGGCACGAAGTTCAAGCTCGTGTCCGGCTTCCCGTCTTCGGCGGATGTGTTCCTGGCGATGGAGCGCGGCGAGGTGGACGGCATTTGTGAGTCGCTCGACAGCGTCATCGGCAAGCGCCCCGACTGGATCAAGAACAAGACCGTCAAGATTCTCTTCCAGGGCGGTGCGGAGCCAAACCCGCATGTCGACGCGCCCTTCGTCGGCGATCTCGGCAAGACTGAGGACCAGAAGGCTGCGATCCGCTTCCTCTATGCGGGGCAGGGCATCGGGCGTCCCTTCGTGGCGCCACCGAGCCTGCCGGCCGACAAGCTCGGCGCATTGCGCGAGGCATTCGAAAAGACGATGAAGGATCCGGAATTCATCGCCGATGCGGCCAAGTCAAAACTGGAAGTCGAGCCGAAAGACGGCCCGCATCTGGAGGCACTGGTGAGACAGATCTACGCGAGCCCCAAGGAGCTCGTCGACAAGATGAAGCCGTTCATGCAGTGATCTGTAAAACGGCTTCAATCAAGACAGCGTTTTGACCGGGAGAGAACTATGGCAGATGATTCAAGAGTAGAAAAAGCGGGTGCCTCCGCCGATATCGGGCACAATTCGAGCAAGCAGACGACCGAAGAGAAAGTTGCGAATCTCTATCACTCGAAGAAGGATCGCATCTTCGTTCGCGCCATTCAGGGCGAGTACAACATCAAGGGCGAACTCGACCGCCTGCGCGCCGTGCCGCGCGTGCGCAAGGCCAAGGACATCAACTTCGTCGATGGCCCGCAGTGCTTCAGCCGCCATTACGTGGAGCCGAAGGACGGCATCACGCAGACGTTCCATCTGCATCTTGAAGAATACGCGCCGGGCGCATCTTCGCAGCAGCATGGCCACGTGAACGAAGCCGCCTTCTACATTCTTGACGGCGACGGCTACGAGATCCACGACGGCATCCGCTACGACTGGCATGCGGGCGACGTTGCGATCGTGCACAACTATTGCG
>JAQGKD010000117.1 GCA_028290285.1 Hyphomicrobiales bacterium | reverse complement strand
CCGCAGCGAGGGCGTGTATCTGGTGCATGCGCGATCGCGCGCGCCGGCCTGGGTGGCTCTTGGGGCGACGCGGCGCACGAAGACGCCTTTCATCACCACCTATCACGGCAGCTACGCCGGACAGTCGACGCTGAAGATCCTGTATAATTCCGTAATGGCGCGCGGCGATGCCGTGATCGCCAATTCGGCCTATACGGCCGGGCTGATCGGGCGGTTCCACGCCTTCGCGCGCGACCGCGTCGGGATCATCCATCGCGGCACCGACCTGCGGCTGTTTTCGCCTGCCAATGTCGAGGCCGCTCGGGTTCAGAAGCTGCGGAAGGTCTGGAACATCGCGCCCGAAGATCGCATCGTTCTGCTCGCGGCGCGACTTACCGGCTGGAAAGGGCAGAAGGTTCTGATCGAGGCCGCGCGTATTCTCGCGGGGCGGGGCATCAGCGATGTCCGCTACATCCTTGCCGGCGATCCGCAGGGGCGCGACGCCTATGTGCGCGAACTCGATGCCGCCATTGCGAAGGCCGGACTGACCGATGTCGTTCGCCGTGTCGGCCACGTGACCGACATGCCCGCGGCACTCGCCGCGGCGTCGGCGGTCGCCGTACCGTCAACCGAGCCGGAGGCGTTCGGGCGCGCCGCCGTCGAGGCGCAGGCGATGGGAACGCCCGTAGTCGTGACGGATCTGGGCGCAGTACCTGAAACCGTGCTCGCACCACCGCGCGTGTCCGCCGACAAACGGACGGGCTGGACGGTGCCGCCACGGGACGCCGAAGCACTCGCGGACGCGCTCGAAACCATCCTCGGACTCGGGGCGGCGGCGCGCGAAAGTCTCGCGACTCGAGCGCGAGCCCATGTCGAAAGTGCCTTCACGCTTGAGCGCATGTGTGCGCAAACGCTCGAGCTCTACACCCGCCTGCTCGAGGCGGGTGCGTCCCCGTTACGATGATATTCGAGTAGCTCCATCTGTTTCGTCGGAAGTCGAGTTGACTTCCCGGCGCGATGCGCGGATCTTGAAGGTGGGTCCGGTCCTCGTAACTTGCGTTGCGGGGCCGATGAGGCATACGCCTGCCGGGTCCGACGTAATCATATAGGAGAGACCCCCA
This sequence comes from Hyphomicrobiales bacterium, assembly GCA_028290285.1. Taxonomy (GTDB): domain Bacteria; phylum Pseudomonadota; class Alphaproteobacteria; order Rhizobiales; family Beijerinckiaceae; genus Terripilifer. The sequence goes on along the minus strand of JAQGKD010000117.1, from coordinate 83,481 downwards.
TTCGTCGTCCCATGAAAGCACCGCCGGTCCCGCAAAAGGACGGACCCCGCATCAATCGTGACATCCGTGCCCGCGAGGTACAGCTGATCGACCAGGAGGGTCTGAACCGGGGCGTTGTTCTCGGCGCCGATGCCCTTCAGATGGCCGAGGAAGCCGGCCTCGACTTGGTCGAGATCGTTCCCAATGCGACCCCGCCGGTCTGCAAGATCCTGGACTACGGCAAATTTCGCTTTCTCGAACAGAAGAAAGCGGCTGAGGCCCGGAAGAAGCAGAAGATCGTCGAGGTCAAGGAGATCAAGCTCCGGCCAGGCATCGACGATCACGATTACGACGTCAAGATGCGGGCGATGCGGCGCTTCTTCGAAGAAGGCGACAAGGTCAAGGTGACCCTGCGATTCCGGGGACGCGAGATGGCCCATCAGGACATCGGATATCGCCTGCTCGACCGCGTGAAGCAGGAGACCGTGACGATCGCCAAGGTCGAGTTCGAGCCTTCCATGGAAGGCCGGCAGATGGTGATGATCCTCGCACCGCGCTGAGGCTGCCCGACAGGGCTTGCCAATAGAGGGGGCTTGCGCTTATAAGCCCCGCTTCTGAACCGCCCGGCTGATAGGGCTGCCGTGGCGGTTCTTTTCGCTCATTCTGATGCGAACGGATGTGGCTTCGCGGCCGCGTTCGACTGAACAACCGGACGGGCAACCGTCCCATGGAGAGCCAAATGCCCAAGTTGAAGACGAAGTCGGGCGCTAAAAAGCGCTTCAAGATCACTGGCACCGGCAAGGTGCTCTACGCCCAGCGCGGCAAGCGCCACGGCATGATCAAGCGGACGAACAAGCAGATCCGGAACCTGCGTGGCACCAACGTCCTGTTCAAGACGGATGGCGACAACATCAAGAAGTACTTCCTGCCCAACGGCTGAAGACTTCCCGCTCGTTCCCTTACAGCTTTAATCCCGGAGATCCGTCATGGCTCGCGTCAAACGCGGCGTTACCGCCCATGCCAAGCACAAGAAGACACTCGCAGCCGCCAAGGGCTTCTATGGCCGCCGCAAAAACACGATCCGCGCCGCCAAGGCTGCCGTCGACAAGTCGATGCAATATGCCTACCGCGACCGCAAGGTGAAGAAGCGCACGATCCGCGCGCTCTGGATCCAGCGGCTCAACGCCGCCGTGCGCGAGTTGGGCATCACCTACAGCCGCTTCATCTGCGGCCTGAGCAATGCCGGCATCCTGGTGGACCGCAAGGTTCTCTCGGAGCTCGCCATCCACGAGCCGGAGGCCTTCAAGGCCATCGTCGAGAAGGCCAAGGCGTCCATCCCCGCCGGCGTCTGAGACCCGGGACCCTCTATGAATTTACGGCCGGACCCATGTCCGGCCGTTTTCGTTTGTGCCGAGTGACGCGCTGGTTTCCGGCGGTGAACTCGACAAGCCCGGATCAGCGTGGCACAAGCCGCGCGTCCTCATTTCGCGAAGAAATCGATCATGTCGGATTTGCAGAACCTTCAATCCGAAACGCTCGCCGCCATCGCGGCCGCCTCCGACGAGGCGGCCCTCGAGGCCGTGCGTCTTTCCGCGCTAGGCAAGAAGGGCGCGATTTCCGCTCTGCTGGCGACGCTGGGCAAAATGTCGCCCGACGAGCGCAAGACGCAGGGCGCTGCCATCAATGCCCTCAAGGACACCGTGAGCACCGCGTTGGCCGAGCGCCGCGGCGTCCTCAAGGATGCCGCGCTGGATGCACGGCTTGCTTCCGAGACGGTCGACGTCACGCTGCCCGTGCGCCCCGCGCCCATCGAGACGGGTCGCCTTCATCCGATCAGCCAGGTGATGGATGAACTCACGGCTATCTTCGCCGACATGGGCTTCTCGATCGCCGAGGGCCCGGATATCGAGTCCGACGACATCAACTTCACCAAGCTGAATTTCCCGGAAGGGCATCCGGCGCGGGAAATGCACGACACGTTCTTCTTCCAGCCCAAGGAAGACGGCACACGCAAATTGCTGCGAACGCATACGAGCCCCGTGCAGGTGCGCACGATGATGTCGACCACGCCGCCGATCCGCGTGATCTGCCCGGGCCGCACCTATCGCTGCGATTCCGACCAGACGCATACGCCGATGTTTCATCAGGTCGAGGGTCTGGTGATCGACAAGTCGGCCAATCTCGGCCACCTGAAATGGGTACTTGAGGAATTCTGCAAGGCCTTCTTCGAAGTGCCCGACGTGAAGATGCGGTTCCGTCCGTCCTTCTTCCCGTTCACGGAGCCGTCGATGGAAGTCGACATCCAGTGCCGGCGTCAGGGGGGCGAGATCCGCTTCGGCGAGGGCGATGACTGGCTGGAGATTCTGGGCTGCGGCATGGTGCACCCGAACGTGCTGCGCAATTGCGGCATCGATCCCGACGAGTACCAGGGCTTCGCCTGGGGCATCGGCATCGACCGAATCGCAATGCTGAAATACGGCATGCCGGACCTGCGCCCCTTCTTCGAGGCAGACCTGCGCTGGCTCTCGCATTACGGCTTCCGCCCACTCGACCTGCCGACGCTGGCGGGCGGGTTGAGCGCTTGAGGTGCCTACCGTTCTGCGTTGGCAGGGATACCGGTTCTTCTTCTATTCGGCGGACGGATTGGAGCCACCCCATGTGCATGTCGTCAGGGCCGGCAAGGAAGCCAAGATCTGGCTCAATGACCTGAGTATCGCGGTCAATCTGGGGTATTCGACAAGGGAGCTGAATGAAATTCTCCTGAAAGCCAAGGCGGAACAGGATATGTTCGTGGCGAGCTGGCGGGACTATTTTGGAGCGTGAAATGACCATGCTGCAGATCGAAATCGAGGACACGCGCCCCGTCAGCGCAGAGTGCGATAGCGAGCACCTCCGCGTGACGCTGGCGGACGGTCGAGAACTCAGCGTTCCGCTCTGGTGGTACCCGCGCCTCGCGCAAGCGGCTGCCGCTCAGAGGCAAGTCATAGAGCTCATGCCCATGGGCCTGCATTGGCCCGAGATCGACGAGGATGTGTCCATCGTCTCGATGCTGCGGGGACACAAGGCGCCAGGCGCTTCCGATCCTCAGCGCGCAAAGCAGACATGAATTCGCGTAGCGACGTCGCGTCGCTCACCTTCGCCTGACAGGGCGTTTTTCAAGATGGGATTTCGAGCCCATCTCAGACCGCAGCGAAAAACAGATCATGAAATTCACCCTCTCCTGGCTCAAGGATCACCTCGACACCGATGCGTCGCTGAACGACATCGTCGAGACGCTGACGCGCATCGGGCTTGAGGTCGAGCACGTCCTCGATCCGACCGAACAGCTGAAGGATTTCGTCGTCGCGCATATCGTCGAGGCGACGCAGCATCCCAACGCCGATCGTCTGCGCGTGTGCACCGTCGATATCGGCACGGGCGCAACCATCCAGGTCGTCTGCGGCGCACCGAATGCGCGCACCGGGCTGAAGACCGTGTTCGCGGCGCCAGGCACCTACATTCCCTCGAAGAAGATCACGCTCGGCAAGGGCGTCATTCGCGGCGTCGAGTCGCTGGGCATGCTGTGCTCCGCCGCCGAACTCGAATTGTCGGAAGATCACGACGGCATCATCGAGTTGCCGGAGACCGCCGCCGTCGGCTTGCGCTATGTCGATCTGGCCGGGCTCGGCGATCCCGTCGTCGAGATCAATCTCACGCCGAATCGCTCTGACGCGACGGGCGTGCATGGCATTGCGCGCGATCTCGCAGCCGCAGGTCTCGGCAAGCTGAAGGAGCATGCGATTGCGCCCGTTGCAGGGGCTTTTGCTTGCCCCGTCGGCGTAACGCTCGATTTCGCCAAGGATGATGCACATCTGGCACCGGCTTTCGCGCTCCGCCTTGTGCGGGGCGTGCGCAATGGACCGTCGCCCGCCTGGATGCAGAAGCGCCTCGTGTCGATCGGGCTTCGTCCGATCAATGCGCTTGTCGACATCACCAATTATCTGACGTTCGATCGCGGTCGTCCGCTGCATGTGTTCGACGCGAAGAAGGTTGCCGGCAATCTCGTCGTGCGTCGCGCGCATTCGGGCGAGGAGATCGTCGCGCTCGACGGCAAGACCTACAGGCTCGACGCTTCTACCATCGTCATCGCCGACGATCACGGCGTGGAATCCATCGCCGGCATCATGGGCGGCGAAGCTTCGGGTTGCGATGAAAATACGACGGATGTGCTCATCGAATCCGCGCTCTGGGATCCGCTGACCATTGCGAGGTCGGGACGCCAACTCGGCATCGTTACCGACGCCCGCTATCGCTTCGAGCGCGGCGTCGATCCGGCCTTCTGCGTTCCCGGCGCGGAACTGGCGACCCGTCTCGTGCTCGAATTCTGTGGCGGCGAGCCGTCCGAAGTCGTGGTCGCGGGCTCGCCGGATGTGGCACTCCACTCCATCGATTTCCCTTTCGCGGAAGTGCAGCGCCTCTCCGGGCTCGAACTCGATCCCTCTGAAATGGCCGGCATTCTCGAAAAGCTCGGCTTCGACGTCTTGCGGCAAGCGACCAATGCGGGCCGCGTCTTCGTGAACGTGCCGACGTGGCGCGCGGATGTCGAAGGCAAGGCCGATATCGTCGAGGAGATCGTGCGCATCGCCGGGCTCGATCGCATCGTCTCAACTCCGCTGACGCGCGGGATCGCCTCCGTCCCCGCCCCCATTCTGACGCTGCTGCAAAAGCGCACGCGCCTCGCGCGGCGCAGTCTCGCTGCCCTCGGGCTTGTTGAAGCCGTGACGTGGTCCTTCGTCTCGCACGCCCGCGCCGAAATGTTCGGTGGCGGACAGGCGGAACTCGCACTTGCCAATCCGATCGCTGCCGAATTGTCCGACATGCGGCCGAGCCTGCTGCCTGGGCTGCTCGCAGCCGCCCAGCGCAATGCCGACCGAGGCTCGAATGATCTGGCCCTGTTCGAAGTCGGGCAGGTGTTTCGCGGCGATGGCGAGAACGACCAGAGGATGAGCGCGGCCGCCATTCGGCGCGGCACGGCGGGGGCTCAGGGCGCTGGACGCCATTGGTCGGGACCTGCGCGCAACGTCGATGTGTTCGATGCAAAGAGCGATGTCCTCGCGCTGCTGGATGCGCTGGGCGTGCAGATCGCGGGGCTTCAGATCGTGCCGGGCGGACCCTCCTGGTATCATCCTGGACGTTCTGCGAGCCTTCAATTCGGCCCCAAGAACGTCATCGGCACCTTCGGCGAGTTCCACCCGCGTGTGCTCGACGCGCTCGATGTTTCGGGGCCTCTGTGCGGGTTCGAAATTGTACTCGACGCAATTCCCGCGCAGAAGGCGCGGCCGACCAAGGTGAAGCCGAAACTCGACCTGTCGGGCCTGATGCCGCTTGAACGCGACTTCGCGTTCGTTGTCGATCAGGCGGTGCTTGCGGGCGATATCGTGAAGGCGGTGCAGGGCGCGGATCGTCAGCTGGTCGTGGCCACCGCGATCTTCGACGTGTATCAGGGCGCTGGGATCGCCGAGGGCAAGAAGTCGGTGGGTGTCACCGTGACGTTGCAGCCACGCGAGAAGACGCTGACGGATGTCGAGATCGAACAGGTCTCGGCGAAAATCGTCGCTGACGTGACCAAGAAGACCGGAGCGGTCCTGCGCGGCTGAGCCGCGAGAGGGAAAAAGACATGATCGTCAGCCTCGGCCTCCTGCTCTTCTGTCAGCTGATCGGAGAGGTCGTTGCGCGCGGTCTGGACTGGCCGCTGCCAGGCCCCGTGCTTGGCATGATCCTCATGCTCGGCCTTCTGCTCGCGCGCGAGCATTTGGAGCGGGTCTTGCCCGCGGAGGTCGCTGACGGGACGCTGGAGAAGACCAGCAATGGGCTCCTAGCCAATCTTTCCCTGCTGTTCGTGCCCGCAGGCGTCGGCGTCGTGCAAAGACTTGATCTCTTCGCCAGCCACGGCGTCGCCCTGCTCATCACGCTCACGATCTCGACCGTACTCGCACTGCTGGCGACGGTTGCTACCTTCCGCGTCGTCGCGCGGCTTCTCGGAGACAAAGCGTGACCGGCGGCAATTTCGAACTCTGGGTTTATCTGAGCCGCACGCCGCTCCTCTGGCTGACGGTGACCATCGGCGCTTATGTCCTGGCAGATCGCATCTCGGCGCGTGTGGGGCGCCATCCGCTGGCCAATCCCGTCCTGCATGCAGTCTGGATGATCGGTCTCGTGCTAGCCCTCACGAAGACGTCTTACAGCGTCTATTTCGAGGGCGCGCAATTCGTCCATTTCATGCTGGGACCGGCGACGGTCGCGCTCGCCATTCCGCTTTACGGCCATCGCAAGACGGTGACCCGTGCAATCCTGCCAATGACCGCAGCACTGCTCGTGGGCGGCACCATCGCGCTGGTCTCGGCGGTCGCCATCGCGCGGGCGCTAGGCGTGCCGCATGACGTGCTGGTGTCACTGGCGCCGAAGTCCGTCACGGCCGGCGTCGCCATGGGCGTCAGCGAAAAATTCGGCGGCGACCCAACGCTGACCGCGGTGCTCGTCATGATGACGGGCGTGATCGGCGCCATCGTCGTGACGCCGCTGATGCGCCTGACCGGCATCAAGGACATGCGCGCGCGGGGTTTCGCGGCCGGCCTTTCGGCCCATGGCATCGGCACCGCGCGGGCGTTCCAGGTCGATCTGCTGGCGGGCACGTTCGCCGGCATCGGCATGGGCCTGAATGCCATGCTGACGCCGATCCTCGTCCCCATCCTGCTGCCGCTACTCGCGCCCTGATCAGCCGAGATTGAGCTCCTTGAAGAAGTCGTTGCCCTTGTCGTCGATGACGATGAAGGCGGGGAAATCTTCGACCTCGATGCGCCAGATCGCCTCCATGCCGAGTTCCGCGTATTCGAGGACCTCGACCTTCTTGATGCAATCCTGGGCGAGACGCGCGGCTGGACCGCCGATCGAGCCCAGGTAGAAGCCACCGTGCTTCGCACACGCCTCGCGCACCTCTTTCGAGCGATTGCCCTTGGCCAGCATCACCATGGAGCCGCCCGCAGCCTGAAACTGGTCGACGAAGGAATCCATGCGGCCGGCCGTCGTCGGGCCGAAGGAGCCAGATGCGAAGCCCTCAGGCGTCTTGGCGGGGCCTGCGTAATAAACCGGGTGGTTCTTAAAATAGTCGGGCAGGCCTTTGCCCTCGTCGAGCCGCTCGCGCAGCTTGGCATGAGCGAGATCGCGCGCCACGATCATGGGGCCACTCAGCGACAGCCGGGTTTTGATCGGATGCTTCGTGAGCGTGGCCAAAATCTCGGCCATGGGCTGATTCAGGTCGATCCTGACCACGTCGCCGCCGAGTTTCGAGGCGTCGATATCTGGCAGGAATTTCGCTGGATTGTGCTCGAGATTTTCAAGAAACACGCCGTCGCGCGTGATCTTGCCTACCGCCTGGCGATCCGCCGAGCACGAGACGCCGAGGCCGATGGGCAGCGATGCACCATGACGGGGCAGGCGGATGACGCGCACGTCGTGACAGAAATATTTACCGCCGAACTGCGCGCCGACGCCCAGCGCCTGCGTGAGCTTGTGGATTTCTTCTTCCATGGCGAGATCGCGGAAGGCCTGCCCATCCTCGCTACCCTCGGTCGGCAACTCGTCCAGATAATGGGCGGACGCGAGTTTCACCGTCTTCAGTGTCATTTCAGCGGACATGCCGCCGATGACGATCGCGAGATGATAGGGCGGACACGCAGAAGTGCCGAGCGTCAGGATCTTTTCCTTAAGGAAGGCGACCATGCGGTCATGCGTGAGCAGCGAAGGGGTGGCCTGAAAAAGATAGGTCTTGTTGGCAGAGCCGCCGCCCTTCGCCATGAAAAGGAACTTGTAGGCCTCCTCACCCTCGGAATAGATTTCGATCTGCGCAGGGAGGTTGTTCTTGGTGTTCTGCTCTTCGAACATGGAGAGCGGCGCGAGCTGGGAATAACGCAGGTTGCGCTTTTCGTAGGCATCGAGAATGCCTTCGGCGAGCGCGCTTTCGTCCTCGCCATCGGTCCAGACGAGGCGGCCCTTCTTGCCCATCACAATGGCCGTTCCCGTATCCTGGCACATGGGAAGCACGCCGCCCGCCGCGATATTGGCGTTCTTCAGCAGGTCATAGGCCACGAACTTGTCGTTCGAGGTCGCCTCGGGATCGTCGAGGATTTTCGCCAGCTGGGCTAGATGGGCCGGGCGCAGCAGATGGTTGATGTCCATCATCGCCTGCTCCGCCAGCAGGCGGATCGCCTCCCGGCTCACCGTCAGGATGTCGCGGTCGCCGAGCTTCTCGACTTTCACGCCTTCGCTCGTCAATTTGCGATAGGGCGTGGAATCCTTGGCGAGGCGATAAAGCGGGCGGTGCTGATATGTCATCGTCATTTGTTCCAGTGGAGCATCTTGGAAGGCTTCATAGGCCCTCGCCGCGCTATTTCCAAGATGGCGTTGGCTAGGGCCGAAACCCTGCTCCGGTCGACCGAGTTGGCAATGTGCGACCGGCGGGTCCCAGATCCATTTGACAGAATGTGTGCCCGCGCGATCATGACGCCGGAGGTCGATTTGGAATTCCCGTATCCCGTACTCGTCTGCGACATCGGCGGCACAAATGTGCGGATCGGAGCGGTCGCACACCCGCAAGCAGCCTTGAAGCCGGTCGCTCGCCTGAAAACAGGCGCGTTTCCGGGGCTGGCGGAATGCGTCGGGCACGCGCTCGTGGGTCATCCGGATCTGCTGCCCCGGTCGATGCTCGCCTGCGGGGCCGGCCCCGTAGCGCATCGCCGCCTCCATCTGACCAACGCACGCTGGACCATCGACGGGCCGGCGCTCGCCGAACGGCTCGGGCTCGCGCAGGGCCTGCTGCTGAATGATTTCGAAGCTCAGGCACTTGCATTGCCGGCGCATCGCGGCGAGTGGCTACACCGCATTGGCCCCTCGTCTCCGGCCGAACCGGGGCCACAGGTCATCCTCGGGCCAGGGACGGGGCTCGGCGTCGCCGCCCTCGTGTTAAGCGATGGCCGCTTCCTGCCGCTTGCAAGTGAGGCCGCGCATATGGAGCTGGGTCCCTCAACACCCGAGGATGACGAGATCTGGCCCCATCTTGACCTGTTCCACGGACGGATTACAGCGGAAGCCGTTCTTTCGGGGCCCGGTCTCGTTCGCCTCCACAAGGCGCGGCAGATCGCGGCCGGGATGCCCTATGACGGACTGGATGGCGTGGGCATCGTGACGCGAGGGCTCGCGGTCGCCGACGGCCCGGAGGCCAGGACCATTCGCCACTTCTGGCGGATTGCAGGACGTTTCGCCGGCAACATGGCGCTGACGTTTTTGGCGCATGGCGGCGTGACGCTGGCAGGCGGAATCCTGCCGCGCATACTGGGCCTGCTCGATGAGAATGCGTTCCGCACAGCCTTCGAGGACAAAGCGCCGCTGCAAAACGTGGTTCGATGCATCGAGACACGGCTGCTCATCGCCCCCGATGCCGTGCTCGCAGGCATGGCGGCGATTGCCGCGCATCCGGACCGCTACATGATCGACTATCCCGCCCGCGCCTGGCGCTGATCATGCTGCGTGCTGTGAACTCGCGGTCTGCGTTATCATGGAATACAGGGCGGAGGCATCGCGCGTCGCCCGCAGCTTCGCCGTGACTTTGGGATCGCGCAGGATCCGCGCTGTCCTGGCAAGCGCCTTCAGGTGGTCCGCGCCCGCAGATTCAGGCGCGATCAGGAGGAAGATCAGATCTACGGGCGCGCCGTCGAGCGCCTCGTAATCGATCGGCCGCTCGAGCCGGGCGAAGACACCGAAGATGCGCCCGGCCTTGGCAAGCTTGCCATGGGGAATCGCAATTCCGTTGCCGACACCCGTAGAGCCCAGCCGTTCGCGCTGAAGGAGCGAATCGAAGATCTCCCGCGCCGGAATGCCGGAAATCTGCGCTGCCTTCTCGCTCAGTTCCTGCAGAGCCTGCTTCTTCGTATTGACCTTCATCGACGGCAAGATTGCGTCAGCGGTGAGCAGATCGATCAGCGACATGGCGTTCCGACGTCCAATGGTTGCAAGGTGAAGAGGCAAGTTCCGTGCCGCAGCCGCGTTTCGCGACGAGGCAGCTCAGAAGGCTTTGGCAGCTCCGTCACCGGCATCCGGCGCACCCGGATCGATCCAGCCGATGTTTCCGTCCGAACGGCGATATACAATATTCACCCGGCCATTTCCCGCATGCCGGAAAATCTGGACTGGCGCCCCCGTGAAGTCGAGTTCCATGACAGCCTCCGAAACCGGCATTTGCTTCAACGAACTGGTCCGCTCGGCAATAACGACCGCGTGGAATTCACTCCCCTCGGCCTCGTCATCCACCGGGGCTTCGATCACATAGTCGGCGACGCGCATCTCGGCAACCGAAGCCGTGGAACCTGCGACGGCGGATGGGTGGTGGCCCTTCAGCCGGCGCTTGTAGCGCCGCAAGCGCTTTTCGAGGCGCTCAGCGGCCTGCTCGAAACTCGCGTAAGGCTCCTGCGCCCGACCTTCAACCTGCAGGGTCACTCCCGAGGCGAGATGCAACGTGCAATCGGACCGATAGCCCGAGCCCTCATGGTCGAGAATGACGTGACCGGTCACCGAACCGTTGAAATATTTCGAGGTCGCTGCCTCGACACGTGAACGAACGTGCAGGCGAAGAGCTTCGCCGATATCGAAATTTTTTCCTGAAACCCGGAGGACCATGAAGTTTGCCCCTCGTTTTGGCGCGCTCGCGTTTTGTGCCGAGCTTAGCCATGAAAAAAATGAGTCACCCTGACGGTGATCTTTCGAAGAGCGTTAAGTGTGTCGCGAACCCAAGTCAACGGATCAACAGGGCAAGTTGGCGACCAAGAAAAGGTATTTTAGAAGCAGTCGCCAGAAAGCGGTACGGTTCCGCTACGTCATCGCAAGCGTCTGATCAACGTTGCATCGCCATTTTTTCCCGACGCCGTTCGACTGAGGAGGGAATGCGGAGGCTTTCGCGATATTTCGCGACGGTCCGACGCGCAATATCGATATTCTGTTCCTTGAGCTTCACCACGATAGCGTCATCCGACAGAACGTTGCTGACCGGCTCATGATCGACGAGTTGCTTGATGCGAAAGCGAACGGCTTCGGCAGAATGCGACTCACCACCCGAACGGGCCGGGATCGAGGCAGTGAAGAAGTATTTCAGTTCGAAAAGACCGCGCGGGCTCGCCATGTACTTGTTCGAAGTGACGCGGGATACGGTCGACTCGTGCATTCCGATCGCATCGGCGATGGTCTTGAGGTTGAGCGGGCGCAAGTGCTCGACGCCGTGCGCAAAGAAGGCATCCTGCTGCCGCACGATCTCCGTCGATACTTTCAGGATCGTCCGTGCCCTCTGTTCGAGCGACTTGGTCAGCCAGTTCGCAGTTTGCAGGCAATTGGCCACGAAGCTCTTGTCCGCAGCGTTCCCCTTTAAGCGCGAGACACGCGCGGCATAGGTTTGATTGACCAAAACGCGTGGCAGCCCCTCAGGATTGAGCTCGATGTGCCATGACCCGTCAGGGGCGGCTCGTACGGTCACGTCGGGCACGACCGACTGAATGACGCCCCCGCCATAGGCCCGCCCGGGCTTGGGATCGAGCCGCCGCACCTCTGCGACCATTTCGGCGAAATCCTCCTCGTCTACTCCGCAGAGTTTGCGCAGCGCGGTAAAGTCGCGCTTGGCGAGAAGGGGCAAATGATCGAGAAGTGCCTGCATCGCGGGATCGAGGCGATTGCGCTCGCGCAACTGGAGCCCGAGGCATTCGGAAAGATTGCGCGCTGCGATCCCGGCAGGATCGAATTGCTGAATCTTGTCCAGAACCGCGGCGACTGCCGCTGGCGACGCGCCGAGACGCTCGGCAATCGCGTCCACGGTTTCGGTGAGGTATCCGGCTTCGTCGACGGCATCTATCAGCGAATGGCCGATCAGCCTCTCGGTCGCACCTGTCACAGCCAGCGATAGCTGCTCGGTCAGATGGTCGTGCAACGTCAGCCGAGCAGCCACATAGGCTTCGAGATTGGCGGGTTCGCCGTCGCCATTACCACCCGACGCGCCATTCCAGGACGTAGCCGAAAGCCCGGAGCCCTCGGGCCCCGCCTGGCTCTCGTGGCTCGCCGGCAAGCGGTCGGAATCGAAGCTGTTGCCGACCTCGGTTCCCAGGTCAGACTCGAGACTCTGTCGGTCGACGACCATTGTATCCGTCGCCCAATCGCCTTCCTGACGACTCGCATCGCCGGGGTCGCCATCAGGTCCATCCTCGCCCCAACGCTCGGCGCTGTCGGCAACGGCTTCGACGATCGGGTCGGTGCGTTCGTCGGCCCGCTCCAGGAGGGGATTGCGCTCCAGCTCTTCCTCGACGAAGGCGCTCAGTTCCACATTGGAGAATTGCAGTAGCTTGATCGCCTGCAGGAGCTGGGGCGTCATGACCAGGGACTGGCCCTGGCGCAGCATGAGCTTGGTGGAAAGCGCCATGAATTTATGAACTCAATCACTCTGCAGCCGGCAAATTCGCGGCCCGCTTCTTGCATATACAGGAGTAAGTTGGAAATGGCTATGCGTTGAGGGCGGTCTGTCCATCAATTTTGCACGCTTGCTGTGCAATGCCCGCTGGGCTAGACGCAGTGCGTCCCGCCCACCACCCTGATCACATCCGGAAATCCTGGCCCAGATAGAAGCGGCGCACATCAGGATTTGCCACGATTTCCTCCGGGGATCCTTCGGTCAGGACGTGCCCCGAATGAATGATATAGGCTCGGTCGATGAGCCCCAGGGTCTCGCGGACATTGTGGTCGGTGATCAGAACGCCTATGCCGCGCTGTTTCAGATGATGCACCAGTTGCTGGATATCGCCCACCGCGATCGGGTCAATGCCTGCAAACGGTTCGTCCAGCAGCATGAAAGAGGGGTGACCTGCCAAGGCGCGTGCAATTTCGCAGCGGCGGCGCTCGCCACCCGAGAGAGCAATCGAGGGCGACTTGCGAAGGCGCTTGATGTCGAACTCGTCGAGGAGCGACTCGAGTTCATGCTCGCGCTGCGCCTTGTCGGCGACGGTCACCTCAAGCACGGCGCGAATATTGTCCTCGACGTTCAGGCCGCGGAAGATCGACGCTTCCTGAGGAAGGTAGCCGATGCCGAGCCTTGCCCGGCGATACATCGGCAGGGGCGTGACATCATGTCCGTCCAGTTCAATCACACCCTTGTCCGGACGAACGAGACCCGTAATCATGTAAAAGACGGTCGTCTTGCCGGCACCGTTGGGCCCGAGCAGACCGACCGCCTCGCCGCGCTGCACGGCCAGACTGACGTCCTGCACTACCTGACGACCGCCATAGCTCTTGCCCAGGTGATAGACCCCTAGCCATCCCTCGCCGAGCGCGACCGGGTCGGCCGTCGGATGCGCGAAGGGCGAGTGGACGTCGAGCACGTCGCGATGGTGCGGATCCGCGTACTCGCGAGCGACTTGCGTGTCGTGTCCGGGGTCTTTTGGAGGTCTGGTCAGCAAGAAAGTGTCCGCATGTTGCAGCGTATTGGAGCGTATTGGAGCGTACAAGCCGTATCGCGACGCGGTGAGCTACGCAACTCGCTAGAACAGGAGTGGCTTAGAAAACGTTAGCTCTGCCATTCAAGGCTTGGCAGGGCGCTTTCGGTCATCTGTGTTGCCGGGCGTGAAAATGCTGCTGACGCGACCTCCGACGACCTGCGCCTGACCTGAGGTGAGGTCGTAGACGAGTTTGGAATCCCGATCGCCCTTGGTGACGTTCGGGCCTTGGCTCAGGACAACGTTGCCAATGAGATAGACCTTGTTCTCGGCACGATCGTAGATGCCGCTGTCACCCGTGCCGACCTGATCGTTGGACGTGATCGTCACCGGGCCGGCTGCTTCGATGCGCTTGATCTGATTGTTGTCAGCGCCGGCTGCCGCTGCGGCACCGCCCGCCGGCTTGTCCGTTTCCTTCGAGAGCAAAATAACGAGCGATGTCGAGCGCAAGGTCGATTCGCCCTGCTTGGCGACGACGCCACCCGAATAGACCAACCGTTGTTCACGATCGAAATATTCGAGCTTGGCCGCATCCACGGAGACAGGAGCGCGGGAATTTCCGCCCGGCAGGATGGGGCCACGCGGCGCACCGCCCTTCTGGGCGAAGGCGGGTGTTGCGACCGCCAGAATCAGGAGGCTGAAGAGACCGGTCCACGCAGAGAAAACGCCAGATGCTGTGCGACTGGAGACCATCATGGTGTCTCGCCTTTCGTGGGAACCTGCGACTTGTCCTTGTCGACCATCAGGGTTGAGCGGACATTGCCTTCGAATGTGATGACGCGGCCATTGTCGACGATGTTCAGCCGATCAGCATGGACAGTGCCGTTCGTCATGAGGACCGTGACGGGCTTGTCGGACACCACGGTGCCCGCCTTGAAGTCCATCTGCGCGCTGTTCATGGCGATATCGTAGCCGCTGTCGCTCTTGATTCGCACGTCGCCCTTGAAGTCCATGAATTCACGCGCGCTGTCGTAGACCCCGTTCGGTGCCGCGACGCGTACGGTCGTCTGGTCGGCCATCGCGAGCTTGGCATCGAGGTCGTTGAGCTCGATGATGTTGGGCTGCCGCACGTCTTGCACGCCCGAGGATGCGCGAACCTCATAAGGGCGACCGTCCTTTCGGAAGCCCGTGAGCTTGGGCAATTCCATTGTCACGCGCGTGCCGTTCAGATTGCCTCCGCTGATCGTCACGTTCTGCGGCAAGGCGCCGAAGGGATTGAAGAAGCTCACGACGATCAGTGAGGCTATGCCCAGAACTGACAGAATGAGAATAGCGCGACGCAGGAAGACGACACGGGTCGAATGGCGGCCGGCCGCGCGAAAAGCGCGCGAACGTGTCGCCTGCTGGCCCCTATCGCTGTTCATGACCGTCACCGCACATCACCGTTTTGTCGCCGGGCGTCCAACGTTGGCCGCGCTTCGGGACGCCTTCTCCACCTTATTCGTGCGCGAATATGTCCTGCTCAGCCCAGCCCAGCAAGTCGAGCCGGGCACGCATCGGCAAGAACTCGAAACACGCTTTTGCGAGTTCCGCGCGGTCTTCGCGGGCCAGCATCATGTCGAGCTTGGCACGCAAAGCATGGAGATGCAGGACATCCGAGGCCGCGTAGGCCACCTGCGCGTCGCTCAAACTGGTTGCAGCCCAATCGGAAGATTGCTGCTGCTTGGAGAGATCGACGCCGATCAGCTCGCGCGTCAGATCTTTCAATCCGTGTCGGTCCGTATAGGTGCGGACCAGCTTGGAGGCGATCTTGGTGCAATAGACCGGACCGGTCTGCACGCCGAAGGCCTTTTCGAGCACGGCAATGTCGAAACGTCCGAAATGAAAGATTTTCGTTACCGCCGGATCGGTCAGCAGGCGCTGGAGATTGGGCGCGCTCGTCTGGCCCTTTGCGATCTGCACGACGTCCGCCGTACCGTCGCCGGCGGAGAGTTGAACGACGCAGAGACGGTCCCGATGCGGGTTGAGACCGAGGGTCTCGGTATCGATGGCTACGCTGGAGCCGTAATCCGCCCCGGCGGGCAGATCTCCCTGGTGAACCCGAATGGTCATGCGACCGATTGCCTCCGCCTGTGCCCGACTCGCATCGAGTCAAGCCTTGTCTCTACCTCTGGAGACCGGGATCGGCAAGGCGAGGACGACGGACCCTGCGCCTGTTCAGGACGATTGAGATTGTGACTCCGGTCCGTTATAGCTAGGTGTCCTCAAATAAAGCGACATGGCCCGTGACACCAGCACAAGTCAGAATGGCGCGAGCCGCCGTGAACTGGTCTCTCGACCAGCTGGCACAGGCGGCCGGCGTTCATCGAAACACCATCCATAATTTCGAGACCGGTCGCTATTCCGGAAATCCGGAAAAGCTGCGGGCGGTCCGGCAAGCCCTGCAAAACGCCGGCGTCGAATTCATCGGCGAGGCTGAGTCGAGCGGAGTGCGCCTGCGCAAACCACCCCCGAGTCCCGAACTGGGTGCGCTGGCGGCTGGTGTCGCGACCGTCGCCGCGGGCCACAGTGTGCTCGTCATCAACAGCGCCCCGGAGGTGCGGTCGCTCGCCCGCTCGATTCTCGAAGAGTTGAGGCTCAGCGTGGTCGAGGCCGAGAGCAGCGAAGAAGCCCTAATGATCCTTCAGGAACAGGCGCTCACGCTCTCCGCAGTCTTCTCGGACGTCATGATGCCGGGCCTCGATGGCGTCGTGCTCGCGAATATCATCATGAAGACCTGGCCGGCGATCAAGGTGATCCTGTCAACAGGTGCAGCGGGCGCTGCCGATCTGCGCCTGCCCCTCAACGCGTCGCTGATCGCCAAGCCCTGGCGGATCAGCGAGATGTTCCGCCTGTTTCGGGGCGTCTGAAAGCTCAGCCCAGGCTCGGGTCGAGCACGATCTTGCCCATTCCCGGGTCGCGCTCCATCATGCGATGCGCCTCGGCCGCGCGTGACAGCGGCAGCACATGGGCGATCTGCACCTTGATCTTGCCTTCGGCGGCTGCGGCGAAGCACTTCGGCCGGTCGGCGTCACGCGAGCCCGGCATGCCCCGTATGGTGATCTTCTTGTCGTAAAGATGGAAGAAGTCGATCATGACGTTCGGGCCGCCATGCGCGCCCGCGGTGACGAGTCGCCCGTTCTCGCCGATGGCATGGAAGGCGTCCGGCAACACCTTCGGATTCGCGATGTTGTCATAGAGGACATCGACCCCTTTGCCGCCCGTGATCCGCATCACCTCTGCGCGCAGGTCCTGCGTGCCGTAGTCGATGGCGTAGTCGGCGCCCAGCGCGAGACCCATGTCGGCCCGACCGCGGGTGCCCGCCACGGCGATGACCTTCGCGCCAATCACATGCTTGGCGATCTGAATGCCCACACTGCCGAGGTTGCCGCTCGCGCCCATGATCAGTGCCCATTCGCCAGCCTTCAGCGCGGCTATATTGACGAGCAGGTTCCAGGCCGTCGGGCAGTGACGCATCACAACTGCCGCCTCGTGGAATCCAAGGCCATCGGGCAGCGCGAAGGCGACTGAGGCCGGTACGCAGACCTTTTCCGCGAATCCGCCGGGACGCTTGATGCCCATCATCCCGGTGCGGCCCGCGGCATCGCTGCCGCCTTCCGCGCAGGGGTCGAGCGGCATGCGCCCCGCCGCGCAGACGCGGTCTCCGACTTTCCAAACGGTGACGCCGGGGCCAATGGCGTCGACCACTCCGGCGCAATCGACGCCGGGGATGAGCGGAAGCTCGACTCCGCGCTGCGCCTGTTCGCCGCGCCTGACCGCGACGTCCAGGACGCGATTGACGGTCGCCGCATGGACGACGACGCGGATTTCGCCCGCGCGCGGCTGCGGATCCGGCAATTCCTCATAGCGCAGCACCTCGGGCGGCCCGAACTCGCGGATCACGATCGCCTTCATAGTCCCCTCCCTGTTTCTTTCGCGGGATCAAGCCCGCTTTTTTATTTTTCAGCGACGACGTTCGAGCTTGCGGCTGAGATAGTTGAAATTCACGGTCTGCTGCTCGGGGCTCAGGAGCTTCTTGCGCAGCGCCATGACGTCCTGGCTCGGGAATTCGCCGGCGGTCTCGCCGGCAGCCTCGGCAATCATGTGGATCTGGCAGGCATTCTCGAGCATCAGCGCGATGATGACCGATTCCTCGATGGAGGTTCCGCAGACCACGACACCGTGGTTCTTCAGGAACACGACGGGGAAGGATTCCAGCGCCTCTGCGACGCCCTTCCCCATTTCCTGTGAGCGGATGAGATCGATCGAACCGGTGTAGACGCCGTAGTTTTTGACGAAAAGTGCGCTCGGCTGGCTCAGCGCCAGCATGGGGCGTCCCGTCGCGGAGAAGGCCACCGAATAGGTCGGATGGGTGTGGATGATCGAGGTGATATCGGGGCGGCGCTTGTAGATTTCCGAGTGGATATAAACCTCGCTGTGGCGCGGGGCCCAGCCTTCCACCTTTTCGCCCTCAAGATCGCAGGTGACCAGATTATCGACGGTCATCTCATCGAAGCCGAACGAATGCGGCTTCATGTAGAAGCGCGAGGCATCGTCAGGCAGACGCACGGAAATGTGTCCGCGCGTCAGGTCGCCCTGGCCCTCGGCCGCAAGGATGTGGCCGCCAGCGACCAGTTTCTGCTTGGCTTCGTCGCGCGTCATGCGCCCTCCCGGTGATTGGTTTTTCTTGGAATAGTGGATTTCCTCCACCGGCGCGGGCCCGTGGAGGAAATATATCGAAGACTTTCAGATCGCGGCGATGACTGCGATCTCGACCTTGTATTGCGGAGCGGCGAGACGGGCCTCCACTGTCGCGCGCGCGGGCGTATGACCCTGCACGACCCACGTATCCCAGACAGCATTCATCTCCGGGAACGTGCTCATGTCGGCGAGCCAGATCGTGGTCGAGAGGATCTTCGTCTTGTCCGTCCCGGCTTCCGCCAGCAGGGCGTCGATGATGCCGACGATTTCCTGCGTCTGTTCGCCGACGCTGGCGCCGGCCGCCTTGTCCGCAACCTGTCCAGCCAGATAAACCGTGTTGCCGTGAACCACGGCCTTGCTCATGCGGGCGCCGGGGCCGATACGCTTGATGGTCATGAAGATCCTCGTATGTGCTGCGTTGAAATCAGAGCGTCTTCATGCGCGGAACGTCGCCCATGAAGTCGCGCTTGGCGAGTTCCACGCCATTGTGGCGCAGGATCGCGTAGGCGCTGGTGACGTGGAAGAAGAATTGCGGGAGAGCCTGGTGAAGGGCGAAATCCGACCCCTGCATCGCACGCTTGTTCGGGCCCGCCATCCAGCTGATCTCCTTGTCAGCGCCCGCGTCGATCGCCGCGCCGTCGATGCCCTGCACGAAGGCGATAGCTGTCGCGATTCGGGCTTTCAGATCGTCGAAGCTTTTTTCGTCGTCGGCCAATTTCGGCGCCTCGACACCGGCGAGGCGGCCAGCCGTGTTGCGCGCCCAATCGGTCGCAACCTGCACCTGCTTCTGGAAGGTGAACATGTTGGGATAAAGCCGGGCGGTCAACAAAGCCGTGGGATCGATCTTCTTTTCGGCGCAATGCGCCGCAGCCTTATCGCAAAGCCCGGAAAGGCTCCCGAGCATCTGCAGCAGGACCGGTGTTGTTGCCTGGTTGAGCGACAAAGACATGCGACTACCCTCCCCAAAATTGTTCTCGCGGTTAGGGATAAAGCATGGCCCCTCCGGCTTCAAGCCAAGCCCCGTCTGCGAAGCGTGGCTCCGCCCTTTGCAACTGGTCGCGGGTCTCGGAAGTCCCTAGATTGTCACTCCACTGAGGGGAGATGCCAGTGCCGATTCTGAGTCCCACCGATTTCCGCGCCATGGACACGCCCGAGGAGGCAGTCGTCGAGTTGGAGCGGCGGCATGCGGCGGCGGTACTGGCCTTGCGCGCGGCGCTGGCCGATTTCTTCGAAACCGGCAGCATTCCCGACGCAGCCACACGGGCGCAATTTCGCTATCCCGAACTGCGCGTCACCTACGCGCCGCAAGGAGCGACCGCGCCGACGCGACGCGCCTTCGCGAAATTTCCCACCGCGGGTCTGTACAAAACCACGATCACTCATCCGGAGGCCTTTCGGACCTACCTGCTGGAGCAATTGCGCCCGCTCGCGGAGGAATTCGGGGCGACACTGGAAGTGGGGACAAGCCCGCAGGAGATTCCCTACCCGTACGTGTTCGAGCAAGGCGACGAACTCGCCATGGGCGGCAGTAGCGCGGCTGAACTCGCGCGGCATTTTCCCGTCCCGCTCCTCTCCGAAGTTGGCGACGAAATCGCGGATGGGCTTTGGGAATACCGTCGAGCCACACCACGTCCGCTGTCGCTGTTCGATGCGGTTCGCGTCGACTATTCCCTCCGCCGCCTCGTGCATTATACCGGCACTGACTGGCGCAGCATGCAGCCGTGGATCCTGCTTACCAATTATCATCGATACGTCGATCAGTTCATCGCCTGGGGCCTGCAGCAGATTCGGGCTGACGGGTCCTATGAAACCCTGATCCTGCCGGGCGGCATCATCATCGACGCGAGCATGAGCGACGCAGAGGCGAAGGCCATCGCAGCCTCGGCACCGTGGCATCGTTTCCAGATGCCCGCCTATCACGTGACCACCGCGAACGGACAGGGTGTGACGCTGGTCAACATCGGGGTCGGGCCCGCCAACGCCAAGAACATCACCGATCATCTCGCCGTGCTGCGTCCGCATTGCTGGCTGATGGTCGGGCATTGCGGCGGCCTGCGAGAGTCGCAGAAGATCGGCGATTATGTGCTGGCGCATGCCTACCTTCGGGAGGACCGCATTCTGGACAAAGCCGTGCCTACCGGCGTGCCGATTCCGGCCCTGGCAGAAGTGCAGGTCGCACTTCAGCAGGCGGCGGTCGCCGTCACCGGTGAAAGCGGGGAAGCCCTCAAAGGACGGCTGCGCACGGGCACGGTCGTGACTTACGACGACCGCAACTGGGAGCTTCGCTGGAGCCAGGAGCGGCGGCGCATCAACATGTCCCGCGCCATCGCCGTCGACATGGAATCAGGCACGATCGCAACGCAAGGCTTCCGCATGCGCGTGCCCTATGGAACGTTGCTCTGTGTGTCGGACAAGCCACTGCACGGCGAAATCAAACTGCCTGGTGCCGCGAGCGCCTTTTATGAGAAGTCGGTCAGCGAGCATCTTCAGATCGGGCTGGCCGCGATTGGCATTCTGAAACAGCAGGTGGAGACCCTCCACTCACGCAAATTGCGCAGTTTCGACGAACCGCCATTTCGATAGAACCTGTGCGAAACCCTGTGCACGACCTGTGGACAAGAGTGTGTACAGCGGGTGAAATTACATCGAATTCACATTGCCGTTCAGCGGGTTCTCCGGATCCCAGCCATATCGAACAGTCTCGAACCGCATGGCGCGTGTGTCCATCAGCAGCAGGCGTCCGACGAGACCTTCGCCGAAGCCTACGATCTCGCGGATGATCTCGAGCGCCATCATGGCGCCGACCATGCCCGTGAGCGCGCCGAGCACGCCGGCCTCCGCGCATGCAGGCACAAGACCAGCGGGAGGCGGCTCCGGGAACAGGCAGCGATAAGTCGGATTGGGGGTGCCGGACGTTGCGACTTCGAATGGCCGCAAGGTCGTGAGCGAAGCGTCGAAGGTGCCCACCGCCGCCGTCACCAGCGGCTTGCGCTCGTGGAAGCAGGCATCCGAAACCGCGTAGCGCGTTTCGAAATTATCCGAACCATCGGCGACCAAGTCGTAATCGCGCACGAGCTCGCGGGCGTTGTCGGCATCGAGCCGCAGCAGATGCTTCGTCACCTCGACATGGGGGTTGAGACGCGCGATCGCCTCCGCCGCGCTGTCTACCTTGAGGCGGCCAAGATCATCGGTTCCGTGCAGTACCTGGCGTTGAAGGTTGGATAGGGAGACCTCATCGTCATCGACGATGCCGAGCCGTCCGATGCCCGCTGCTGCTAAATATTGCAGGACGGGTGAGCCCAGGCCACCGGCGCCAATGACCAGCACGCGGGCGGCCTTCAGCCTCTGCTGCCCCGGCCCCCCTACGCCCATCAGCACGATGTGACGCGCGTAGCGCTCGATTTCCTCGGATGACAATGCCATGGGCGCAAACTAGGCAGGCGAGCCCCGACCCGCAAGCCGCAAACGTCGGCTACCTCCGTCCCACGGCCCAGTCGAGCCCTTCCTCCAGTCTGTCATGACCCCAGAACAGCTCACCTTCATCGGTGACGAGCATGGGCGCACCAAAGACCCCGAGCCGCTTGGCCGCATCGCCCTCGGTTTTCAGCTTCTGTTTCACGGCGGGCAGCGCGGCGTCCTCGATCACGGCAGACGCGTGGAGATCCATTCCCGTCAGAATTTCCGCGAGCGTGGAGCGCTCGGCGATCGCCTTGCCAAACTCGAACTCGGCCCGGAACACCGCACGCGAAAATTCAGGGCGCCGCGCCTCGTCCAGCGCCAGAGCCGTCCGAATCGCCAGAAGACTGTTCTGAGGGAAGGGGTCGGGGCGATTGAAGGGGAGATCGTAGCGGGCGCATGTGCGCTCGAGATCGCGCCACATGTAGCGGCCCTTGTTGGGGAACAGGTTGAAAGGCGAGTTCCGCCATCCTTGCTCGGCGAAGATGGACCCGAGCAGAAATGGCCGCCAGACGACCGCCAGATCGCGCTCGGCCGCCAGCTTTTCGATCCGCATGGCCGACGGATAGGAGTAGGTGCTGGCAAAGTCGTACCAGAAATCGACGCTTGTCATCTTCTCTCACATCGCTCCGGCTAATAGAACGAGACATACCAGCTGCAGCCCTGCCGTGCTCCAGCTTGTCGGATTTTCTTTGACGGCTGTGACAGGAATGCTCGTGCAACGCCTCGGATTCATCATCGCGCTGGGCCTCCTTCTCCTCACCGGGGCGACATTCTGGCTGCGGCCGGATTTGGACCTCACGGCAGCGCGTTTGTTCGTCAACGCATCTGGAGCCTTCATCGGTGCAACTCCAGCCGGTGAATTTCTACGCAAGGCCGGGTACATCGTTCCATTCGGGCTTTTTGCGGGCACGGTGATCGGCTGGATTGCGCGCACGGCCGGCTTTCACCGTTTCCGGCTTCCGGGCGGGCGCGCCGTCTTTTTTCTCGCGCTGACCCTGGCCATTGGTCCCGGCCTACTCGTCAATACGGTCCTTAAGGACAATTCCCATCGGCCGCGTCCGGTCCAGACCGAAGAACTGGGCGGCAAGCTCGCGTTCCGGCCCTGGTATCGATTCGACGGCGGGTGCATGCGCAATTGCTCCTTCGTGTCTGGCGAAGCGTCCTCGGCATTCTGGACCCTCGCGCCAGCCCTCCTCACTCCCCCCTCAATCCGCGTGCCGGCGGTTGCTGCCGCCCTGGTCTTCGGCACGGCAGTGGCTGGCCTGCGGATGGCGTTCGGCGGGCATTACCTGTCGGACAGCCTGATCTCGGCCTTGCTGACAATCCTCATCGTGCTTGGCTGCTACCGTCTCCTGTTTGGCGGCCGGCCCGTGCCGAAAGAAGCCGGGGAGGGCTTGGTCCGCGATCCCGACTTGCGCGGCGACATCGCGCCTCTATAGTCCGCGCCGATCCGGCGGGGCGTACCCGCCTCCCTGTCCTGCGACGTCCAGAGCAGCTCAAATGTCCACATCACGTCCCGATATCAAACGCGTCGTCCTCGCTTACTCCGGCGGCCTCGACACGTCGATCATTTTGAAATGGCTTCAGACCACCTATGGCTGCGAGGTCGTGACCTTCACCGCCGACCTCGGCCAAGGCGAAGAGCTGGAGCCGGCCCGCAAGAAGGCGGAGTTGCTCGGCATCAAGCCAGAGCATATTTTCATCGAGGACTTGCGCGAGGAATTCGTGCGCGACTACGTGTTCCCGATGTTCCGGGCCAATGCGCAGTACGAAGGCCTTTATCTGCTCGGCACGAGTATCGCGCGCCCACTGATCGCCAAGCGGCAGATCGAGATCGCGCGCCGCGTCGGCGCCGACGCCGTCTCCCATGGGGCCACTGGCAAGGGCAACGATCAGGTCCGCTTCGAACTCAGCTATTATGCGCTCGAGCCCGACATCAAGGTGATCGCGCCCTGGCGTGAATGGGACCTGACCTCGCGCACGTCCCTAATCGAATTCGCCGAGGCGAACCAGATTCCGATCGCCAAGGACAAGCGCGGCGATGCGCCCTTCTCGGTCGACGCAAACCTCCTGCACGCCTCCTCCGAAGGCAAGGTGCTTGAGGATCCCTCGCTCGAAACGCCCGACTACGTCTATTCCCGCACCATCAGCCCCGAAGATGCGCCGGACACGCCGACCTACATCACGGTGGATTTCGAGCGCGGCGATGCTGTGGCGATCAACGGCGAGAAAATGTCGCCGGCGACCCTCCTGACAGCCCTCAACAAGTACGGCCACGACAATGGCATCGGCCGTCTCGATCTCGTCGAGAACCGGTTCGTGGGCATGAAGTCGCGCGGCATGTACGAGACGCCGGGGGGAACCATTCTCTATTTCGCCCACCGCGGCATTGAATCCATCACGCTCGACCGGGGCGCGGCGCATCTCAAGGACGAGTTGATGCCGAAATATGCCGAGCTGATCTATAACGGCTTCTGGTTCTCGCCCGAGCGTGAAATGCTTCAGGTGCTGATCGACAAGAGCCAGGAATTCGTGAGCGGCCGGGTTCGCCTGAAGCTCTTCAAGGGCTCCGCCTGGGTGGTGGGACGCGAGAGCCCCTATTCGCTCTACGATCAGGACCTCGTCACATTCGAGGAAGGCGCGGTCGCCTATGACCATCGCGATGCGGCGGGCTTCATCAAGCTGAACGCCCTGCGCCTGCGCACCCTCGCCAAGCGTAACCGTCGCACGGTCGGCAGCTGACGCTTCCTTTAGGGCCCCGCTCCCGGCGGGGCCGTCCTCGCCACGCGAAGGCATGCGTAATGGGTTCCCAAACGCGCTGCTTTCGTGTATGCACCGCAACAAGTGCGGCGTTGAGCCGTCCCTTTTCCCAGATCTCGAGTTTTCCCGTCCCGGTCTAAAGACTGGGTCCGATCATCTCGACATGTCCGCCACGGATCGCCCGCGGCGCAGATCCGAACCTCGGCAGACCCATGAAACTGCGTAACATCGCTATTATTGCCCACGTCGACCACGGCAAGACCACGCTCGTCGATCAACTCCTTCGCCAGTCCGGTGCCTTCCGCGACAACCAGCGCGTCGCGGAACGCGTGATGGATTCCAACGACCTCGAAAAGGAACGCGGAATCACCATCCTTGCCAAGGCGACATCCATCGTCTGGAAGGATGTCCGCATCAACATCGTTGACACCCCGGGCCACGCCGATTTCGGCGGTGAGGTCGAGCGCATCCTGTCAATGGTGGACGGCGCGATCGTGCTTGTCGACGCAGCAGAAGGCCCGATGCCGCAGACGAAGTTCGTCGTCGGCAAGGCTCTGAAGATTGGACTGCGTCCGATCGTCTGCATCAACAAGGTGGACAAGCAGGACTCCCGTCCGAGCGAAGTCATCAATGAAGTGTTCGACCTCTTCGCGGCGCTCGACGCGACGGACGAACAGCTCGACTTCCCGATCATCTATGGATCGGCAAAGCAGGGCTGGATGGCCGACTCCCCCGAGGGTCCGCAGGACCAGGCCATGGCGCCGCTGTTCGACCTCGTCGTGAAGCATGTGCCCGAGCCCCGCATTGAAGAAGGCAAGTTCCGCATGCTCGGAACCCTTCTTGAAGCCAACCCCTATCTCGGACGTCTCGTAACTGGCCGCATCTTCGCGGGCAGCATCAAGCCGAACCAGTCGGTCAAGGTTCTCGACCGTCTTGGCAATATCGTCGAGCAAGGCCGCGTCTCCAAGATCCTGGCGTTCCGCGGCATCGAGCGTGTTCCGGTGGAAGAAGCTGAAGCTGGCGACATCGTAGCCATCGCGGGTCTCTCCAAGTTCAACGTCGCCGATACGATGTGCGTGCCCGAAGTCACCGAGCCCCTCCAGGCTCAGCCGATCGACCCGCCGACGCTGTCCATGACCTTCATGGTCAACGACTCGCCGCTCGCGGGCACCGAAGGCGACAAGGTGACCAGCCGCGTCATTCGTGACCGTTTGTTCAAGGAAGCCGAAGGCAACGTAGCGCTGCGTGTCGACGCCGCGCCCAAGTCCGACGCCTATATCGTTTCGGGCCGCGGCGAATTGCAGCTCGCCATTCTGATCGAGCAGATGCGTCGTGAAGGCTTCGAACTCGGCGTGTCGCGTCCGAAAGTCGTGTTCCAGAAGGACCCGGAGACGGGCGCCCTGCTGGAGCCGATCGAGGAAGTCGTCATCGACGTGGACGAGGAGCATTCCGGCGTCGTCGTGCAGAAGATGTCCGAGCGCAAAGCTGACATGATCGAGATGCGTCCGTCGGGCGGCAATCGTCTGCGGCTCGTCTTCCACGCACCTACGCGCGGCCTGATCGGATATCAGGGCGAATTGCTGACAGATACGCGCGGCACCGCCATCATGAACCGGTTGTTCCACAACTACTCGGAATATAAGGGCGAGATAGCCGGACGTCGCAACGGCGTGCTCATCTCGAACGAAGCCGGTGAAGCTGTCACCTACGCCATGTGGAAGCTCGAAGATCGCGGCCCGATGATGATCGAGCCCGGCTGGAAGGTCTATCGCGGCATGATCGTGGGCGAACATACCCGCGACAACGACCTCGAGATCAACGTGCTCAAGGGCAAGCAGCTCACCAACGTGCGCGCCGCCGGCAAGGACGAGGCCGTTCGTCTCACGCCGCCGATCCGCATGACATTGGAAAAGGCGCTGGCTTATATCGAAGACGACGAGCTGGTCGAAGTGACACCGAAGTCCGTCCGCCTGCGCAAAACATACCTCGATCCCAACGATCGCAAGCGCATGAGCCGTACCAAGGAAGTCATCGGCTGAGGACGCCACAGGCGTTTTTGCCGATCATTGAAAAGGCCACCGCATTTCCATGCGGTGGCCTTTTTTCTTTTGCTCTGGAAGGGGGGTGAAGCCTCCAAACGCATACGGGCCTCAACAACGTCGAGGCCCGTTAGAGGTCGTGTGCCTGTCGGCTCTTAATCCATCAGCATGCGCTTCAAAAGCTCCAGCTCTTCGGAAAGCTGCCCGTCGTTGTTCGACAGTCCTTCGATCTTGCGCACGGCATGCAGAACAGTCGTGTGATCGCGACCACCGAAGCGGCGGCCGATTTCCGGCAGGGATCGCAAGGTGAGGATCTTGGCGAGGTACATGGCGATCTGCCGGGGACGCACAACTGTCGCCGTCCGGCGCGAGGACAGGATGTCGGCGCGGCTAACATTGAAATGCGTTGCGACTAGCTTCTGGATATCCTCGATCTTCACTCGCTTGGGTTCGCGCGTGCGCACAAGATCACGAATGGCTATCTCCGCCGTCTCCACGGTGAGCGGCGCGCCGGTGAGCGTGACGTGCGCGAGCAGCCTGTTGACCGCCCCGTCGAGATCGCGCCCGTTGGTCTGGATCGACATGGCCACGAGCGAGACGACCGCGGGCGGCACTTCGAACGTCGGTTGGGACACGCGAGCGGCAGCAATGCGTGTGTCGAGTATCTTGACGCGCAGAGCCTCGTCCAAAGATCCCATTTCGACGCAAAGTCCGCCTGCCAGACGCGACCTGACACGCTCATCGAGGGTTTCGAGGTCAGAAGGCGGACGATCGGAGGCGATGACTATCTGGCGGCCCGCGTCGATGAGCGCATTCAGGGTGTGGCAGAACTCCTGCTGGATCGATTTGCCCTGCAGAAATTGCACGTCGTCGATGACAAGCACGTCAATCGCGCGCAGCTTTTCCTTGAAGGCAATCGCCGTCTGCGCCTTCAGGGCGGACACGAAGCCGTACATGAACTTCTCAGCAGTCAGGTAGATCACACGACGGCCGGCCTCACTCGCGCAGTGAGCGATGCCCTGGATGAGATGGGTTTTTCCCAAGCCCACCGAAGCGTGGATGTAGAGCGGGTTATAAAGCGGTGCCTCCGACGCCGGCGCCTGCGCGACCCGCTGAGCTGCGGCATGGGCCAATTGATTGGAGCGTCCGACCAGGAAGCTTGAGAACGTCAGGCGACGGTCCAGCGGCGATCCACCGAGTGCTTCCGCATCCAGATGCTTGATGTCACGCGGGGCCGCGTCAGCATCGCGCCGAAATGACAGGGGCGCGGGCGGGGCAAATGGCGACTGGCTTGACCGGGTTCCCGTTTCCTCGAAGCGCAAAGGCACATTGATCTCAGCCATGCGCGGCATGGCCACTCGACCCGAGGAGCGGACGGAAATCGCCAAGGCCGCGACCACTGGAATCTCTGACGACAGAGCTGCGATGATCCGGTCCGTGTAATGGGACTGAATCCAGCTTTTCAGGAACTTGGTGGGAACGGAGAGGCGCGCCGTGTCGTCGTGGACCTCATCGAGTTCGAGACGCCCGAACCAGGAATTGAAAACATCCTCTCCGACCTCAGCTCGCAAGCGCCGGCATGTTCTCTGCCACGCCTCGGCATGGCTTGGTGCCACCGGAGTTTCGAGCTGATCTGGCGAGAATCGTACGATTCCTGAATTTTGAAGTCGCGTCGCGTCGATACGTGGTTTGAGCATCGAAATGTCTTCTCATCGCTGAGCCCGCGCAGAGCTTGAAAGTCCTCGCGCAGGATTTGTGAAAGGTGCGAGACGCAAGCCGCGCGGATCGTTTCGTCCGCAGCAAGGCCAATGTCCAAACTTTGAAAAAGCGTCCGATCTACGAACCATTCGTCCGCGATGGCTTATTTTCCAACGCACTCACCCGGCTCGTCGCTCGCAACTCGCCGCACTCAACTTCGCTCGATAAGTCCGAAGCCACTTCCACGCTCGTGAACGCCAATGAACCGCTTTCGCTCTTCGGCACCCTAAAGTCAGACGACGTGCCCGCCGCACGTCCGGTTCCCAGCGTAAAAGTCATAAAGCCCCCTTCTGCAGCCTGACGGCCACAGTTCCCATGTTCAAAATTTTTCATAAGCCGCCGCTTACAGACGTGCGCTTTCGCGCCACGCAGACCTGACCACCAAAGCCGCCGATGCCAGCGCAGGACCCGCCGACCTCACGACCCTAGGGAAGAGATCCTTGCGTAACCCACTCAAGTCACTGGTATTTCTTGTCGCGTCTCAGGTGCGCCCCGTCTGAAGAAAACCTTACACAGCGCCCCTAGCCTTCGCAACCGACTCTGTCACGGCAGCGTCATCCGTGCCCCAATCTCGGAACGCAAGATTCCCAATTGACGCCGCTAACCGCCTGATTCCCGACCATTACAATGGAGAGTCGAATCAGACATACTTAAACGTATCGGGTGCGAAATGCAGCGCTATGTCGCCCGTTAAGCAAATGTCAAGGCACAAGAATGCACCGTCCACCAAGGCTTTGCTTTCAAGCCCTTGAATCAGCACGTGTTCGCGAGTCTGGCCTGCTGGCTCGAAAAGAAATCCATAGGCCTGTGTCCGAGATGCAATTCCTTGACACAAAACGAAAAAAGCCCGGCACAGCCGGGCTTTTGAACCATCGAATTCGCCAAGATTATTGCGCGAGAGCCTTCACGCGAACCGTCAGGCGCGAAATTTTCCGAGAGGCGTTGTTCTTGTGAACGATGCCCTTCTGGGCGGCCCGCATGACCAAAGGTTCAGCCGCATGGAGCGCTGCCTGCGCGGCTCCGGCATCGCCAGAAGCAAGCGCTTCCTCGACCTTGCGGACGTAGGTGCGCATCTGGCTGCGGCGTGAACGGTTTACGGCCGTGCGGCGCTCGATCTTGCGGACGGCCTTCTTGGCCGAGGAGGTATTCGCCATAGGTATTCCTCGAAGGAGCGGCCGCAGATGCGTGATCGGGCCGTGAAAACGGTTCCACGCCATTGCGCGGAAGATCGGGGCTTATAGCTTCGAACTGCGACCCGCGTCAACGGGAACAATGCGATTCCTTTTTGTTCTTTCGCGATTGGACATTCGGCGCGTTGGCTCCCAGGCGCACGGGTACTCCGTGGATGTACATTTCAGCCGTTCTTGAAGGCTGGGGGGCGCTTTTCGATGAAGGCCTGCATGCCTTCTTTCTGATCAGGCGTCGCAAAGGTCGCATAAAAAAGCCGTCGCTCGAAACGAATGCCCTCGCTCAGGGTGGTCTCATACGCGCGATCGACACATTCCTTGGTCATCATCACGGCAGGAGCAGACATGCCGGCAATCGTCTGGCCTACCTTCAGCGCCTCGGCGATCAGATCCGCCGCGGGGACGACGCGGGACACCAGCCCTGCCCGTTCTGCTTCCTGCGCGTCCATGAGGCGCCCCGTCAGGCACATTTCCATCGCCTTGGACTTGCCGACCAACCGCGTCAATCGCTGGCTGCCTCCGGCACCGGGCATGATCCCAAGCTTGATTTCCGGCTGACCGAATCTCGCCGTCTCGGCGGCCAAGATAAAATCGCACATCATGGCGAGTTCGCAGCCCCCGCCGAGCGCAAAACCGGCGACGGCCGCGACAACCGGCTTGCGCATCCGCGTGAGACGCTCCCAGTTGGCAACGAAATCGCCCAGATAGGCGTCCATGTAGGACTTGCCCTGCATTTCCTTGACGTCGGCGCCCGCGGCGAAGGCCTTTTCGGAGCCTGTCAGGACGAGGCACCTGATATCGGCGGCGGTCTCCGCGGCATCGAGGGCCTGGTTGAGTTCGGCGATGAGTTGACCGTTGAGTGCATTCAGCGCATCGGGACGATGCAGGCGGATGAGCTGCACGGGCCCGTGTGTTTCCACCAGAATAGTCGCGAATGCCATGTAGTTCTCCCGCTGCGCCGTGGTTCAGGCCCATCGCTAATTCAGCCCACGGCAAATGAAAAGGGGTGCCCTGATGGACACCCCGATCTTCGTCTTGGTCGTTGGAGGTCAGAGCCCCTCGAAGAGAGCGGTAGACAGGTAGCGCTCGGCGAACGAGGGGATGATGATCACGATGTTCTTGCCCTCCATGCCAGGGCGGCCGCCGACCTCGAGGCCCGCGGCCACCGCCGCTCCAGACGAGATGCCGACGGGAATGCCCTCGAAACGGGCCAGATGACGTGCCGTTTCGAACGACGTCTGGTTACCGACAGTGACGACCTCGTCGATGACCGAGCGGTCGAGGACCGCGGGGATAAACCCGGCTCCGATGCCCTGGATCTTATGCGGGCCGGGCTGCCCGCCCGAAAGTACGGGGGAGTCCTCGGGCTCGACAGCAACAATACGGACGCTTGGCTTGCGCTGCTTCAGGACCTGACCGACGCCGGTAATCGTGCCGCCAGTACCCACGCCGGAGATCAGGACGTCGACCGTTCCATTGGTGTCGTTCCAGATCTCCTCAGCCGTTGTGCGGCGGTGGATCTCGGGGTTCGCGGGGTTCTCGAATTGCTGTGGAATCACGGCCCCGGGCGTCGAGGCGACTATTTCCTGCGCCTTGGCGATCGCGCCCTTCATACCCAGCGGTGCGGGCGTGAGAACAAGCTCGGCACCGAGCAGCGCGAGCATCTTGCGGCGCTCGATCGACATCGATTCCGGCATGACCAGAATGAGTTTGTAGCCACGCGCCGCCGCCACGAAGGCCAGCGCAATGCCGGTGTTGCCCGACGTCGGTTCGACAAGAGTGGTCGAACCTGCCTGAATCTTTCCCGCAGCCTCTAGCGCGTCGATCATCGCGACGCCGATACGATCCTTGACGCTCGAGATCGGGTTGAAGAACTCGAGCTTGGCGAGCAGGTTCGCTTTGACGCCCTTCTCGGCGGCGAGGCGTTTCAGGCGAACGAGCGGCGTGTCGCCGATGGTCGCGGTGATGGATTCATAAATTCGGCCGCGGCCGGGTACATGGGAACGCTGATCGCTGGACATGGAACGCCTCCGAGTTGCGGTTCTGGGGACGGTTCAAGCACAAAACACGTCACTCGTCGAGGAATGTATCGTATTACATTTCTAAATTGTAAAATCCGCGCCGCTGGAAAGGTCGTCGAATACCGCCCGATCCCCCGCCTGCCGGCACAAGTCGTCGACGGTAATCGCATCGAGCTCGGCAAGAAAACGCTGTCCCGCCCTCTCCACCAGTGGGCCGATCACCTCGTCGACCAGGCGGGACTCGGGGCTGGGCGCTTCCGTTTCCTCCGCCGTGTCCAACATGGCGGCTCGGACGATATCCCCTGCCGTGATCCGGCGTCGCTCACGGGCGAGTTCGTAGCCGCCGCGGGGCCCGCGAACGCCTTTGAGAATACTGGCGCGCACGAGGGCCTGCAGAAGCGTTTCCAAATGGCGTGGAGGCAGATTGTGCCGGGCGGCAAGCGCCTTCGCCGCCACAGGCGAGGGCCGCGCATGCAAGGCCACATCCACAACAGCGGCCACTGCCAACTGGCTACGACGCGACAGAAGGATCATTCCGGACTCCGGTCGGAAAGTGAACCACCCGTCGAGCCAAAACCGGCCTCGCCGCGTTCGGAGGGCGCCAGCGTCTCGACCTCCGCAAGTTCTGCCTGGACCACGGGGGCAACGATCATCTGCGCAATGCGGTCGCCGCGGGCAATTTCGAATGGCTCCGAGCCATGATTGATGAGGATGACGCAGATTTCGCCGCGATAGTCCGCGTCGATCGTCCCGGGCGAATTGAGGATCGTCACACCGAAGCGCAGCGCAAGGCCCGACCGTGGGCGAATCTGCGCCTCGTAACCTTCCGGCAACTGGATCGCCAGGCCAGTCGGCACGAGGTCCCGGCCGCCGGGCTCCAGAACCAGACGTGCGTTGCGCGGGATCGCGGCGACGAGATCGAGCCCAGCCGCTGCACCGCTCTGATATGCCGGAAGAGGCAGATCCCGGCCATGAGCCAGACGCTTGACCAGAATTTTCACGGTCATTGGGCCTGATCTCCTGATGCAAGGGGGCCAAAAAGCGCGGCCATCTTCTCGATCAATCGTCGCGCGACCTCGTCTTTGTCGAGAGGGGGCCAGGATTCGACGCCGTCCAAGGTGACAAGATGGACCGTGTTGCTGAGCCCGCCCATGACGCCAGTGCCTTCGCCGACATCGTTCGCGACGATGAGGTCGCAGCGCTTCCGCGCCAGCTTTGCGCGAGCATTGTCGAGCAGTTTCTCCGTCTCGGCTGCGAAGCCGACGACGAGACCCGGCCGACCCTGTGCGAGTTGGGCAACGTGGGCGAGAATGTCGGGGTTCTCGATCAAGCTGAGAGACGGCGTGCCCGCCAGCCCCTTTTTTATTTTATTGCCTCCGACCTCATCCACACGCCAGTCAGCGACAGCGGCCGCGCTTACAAAAATATCCGCCGGCAAGGCCGCGTCGACGCAGGCCAGCATCTCGCGCGCGGTTTCGACATGACGGGTGTCAACTCCAGCAGGATCGGGGATCGAGACCGGGCCGGTCACGAGAACGACTTCGGCTCCGGCGAGTGCGGCGGCGCGCGCAATCGCGTGGCCCTGTCGACCCGACGACCGATTGGCGATGTAGCGGACGGGATCGATCGGCTCAAGCGTCGGCCCCGAGGTGATCAGGACTTTTCGGCCGGCAAGGCTGCCGCCGACCGTGCGCGGTCGGCCGACTCCTGGCGGGAGGGGCACCGTTGTATCCTGCATGAGAGCGGCCTCGATCGCAGCCACGATCTCGAGCGGTTCGCTCATTCGCCCGGGGCCATATTCGCCACAGGCCATATCCCCATCGGCTGGGCCCACGAACGCCGCGCCATCGGCCTTCAATCGCTGGACATTGCGGGCGGTTGCGGGATGGAGCCACATGCGCAGGTTCATGGCGGGCGCCATCAGGATTTTCTTGTCTGTCGCCAGCAGGAGTGTCGATGCGAGATCATTGGCGAGCCCGTTGGCCGCCTTGGCGATGAGATCGGCCGTCGCAGGCGCCACGACAACGAGGTCCGCGGCGCGGGACAATTCGATGTGCCCCATCTCGGCTTCATCGATGAGCGAGAAGAGTTCCTCGTGAACGCGATTGCCGCTGAGGCTCGCGATGGAGAGCGGCGTCACGAAATGCAGTGCGGCCGGCGTCAGCACCGCACGCACGCTCCCGCCCCGCTCGCGGAGGCGCCGGATAAGATCCAGCGACTTGTAGGCCGCGATGCCACCTCCGATGACGAGGAGGATCTGCTTGCCCTGGAGAGTGGTCTTGCCCTGAAGCATTGTCTTCGGCGGCCTCCCTGATTGCCCAGCCTATCGCAGCCAGAGCGCAATCGCCATAAGGACCGCAATCACCCAGAGCGCAGTATGGCCAAACAAAGCGCGCTGCGCCTCCGCGCGACCGACCCGCTCGACCGTCCTCGCCGACAGGTCGAAGCCTTCCGAGCTGAGATTCTCCAGCCGCTCCAGAAGCCGCTCGCCGCGCAGAAGGACCTCCGGGAGGTTGTTGGCAAAACGGGCCAGCGTCGAGAGATTGCGTCCGGCGTCCTCCAGCTTGCCGCGCGGACCAAGGTTCTCCTCAATCCAGGCGCGCACAACTGGCTCCGCCGTAGACCAGAGGTCCAGCTTGGGATCGAGGGTGCGACCCACGCCTTCCACCACGACCATGGTTTTTTGCAGCATGACGAGTTCCGTGCGTGTCTTCATGTCGAAAAGGGCGGTGATTTCGAACAGAAGCGTCAGCAGTTTCGCCATTGAGATCTGATCGGCCGTGCGTGAATGAATCGGCTCCCCGATCGCTCGCACCGCCTGCGAAAAGTCTTCGATGCTGAAGGTTTCCGGGACATATCCCGCTTCGAAATGCACTTCGGCGACGCGGCGGTAATTGCGGGTGATAAAACCGAACAGGATCTCGGCGAGAAAACGCCGCTCCTTTGGGCCCAAACGGCCCGTAATGCCGAAATCGACCGCAACGAGCCGGCCGGTCGTATCGACGAACAGATTGCCCTGATGCATGTCCGCATGAAAGAAACCGTCGCGCAGCGCATGACGCAGGAATGACTGGATAACAATGCGGCCCAGGCGCGGCAGGTCGTAGCCGGCGCGTTCGAGCGCGGTGAGATCCGACAGGGGAATGCCGTCGATCCATTCGAGCGTCAGGACATCCTTGGTCGTGCGATCCCAGTCGATTGTCGGGATCCTGAAATCAGGGTCGTCGACGACGTTTTCGGCGAATTCCGAAGCCGCTGCCGCTTCCAGGCGGAAATCCATTTCCATCCGCACCGAGCGCGCGAGCGTGTCGACAACCTCGACCGGACGTAGCCGATCGGCGTCGGGAAGATGCTTTTCGGCGAGCCGCGCGGCCGCGTACATATCCATGAGATCGCGCGTGAACCGGGCCTGGATGCCCGGCCGCAGAATCTTCACCGCCACGTCGCGCTCGCCGTTGGCGTCGCGGACGCGAGCGCGGTGAACCTGGGCAATGGAAGCCGCCGCCACCGACGTACCAAACTGCGTGTAGACTTCGTCCAGGGGACGTCCGAAAGCAGCCACTACGCGCTCTTCCGCGATCTGCTGCGAAAAGGGCTCCATGCGGTCTTGCAGGAACTCAAGATCACGCACGACCGTCGGGCCGACGACATCGGGACGCGTCGCCAGGAACTGACCTAGCTTCACATAGGAAGGCCCAAGTTTTCCGATGGCTATGGCCAGTCGGGATGACGGCGGCGCGACGCCCGCCCGTGCCACGAGACGCGCCAACGCCAACGGCAGGCGCGCAGTGGGCGGCAAGCTCGCTGCATCGACATCCGAGAATACGCCCTCGCGGGCCAGGACAAAGCCCGCGTGCGCCAGACGCCAGAAATGGCCGACAGATCCAAGAGCACCCATGCTTCAGAGCTTCCAGCCGGAATGAATTGCGACGACCCCGCCAGTCAGCCGGGTGTAAGAAGCTCGCTTGAAACCGGCGTCCTCGATCATGTCCTTGAACTGCTCCGGCTGCGGAAATTTACGAATGGATTCGACGAGATAGCGGTAGGGGTGCCCGTCGCCGGTGACCGCCTTGCCGATCGCCGGGATGGCCGTGAATGAATAGGCATCGTAGAGCCGGTCCAGCCCGGGTAAGTCGACGAGAGAGAATTCGAGGCAAAGGAAACGCCCGCCTCGATCCAGGACGCGATAAGCCTCAGCCAAAGCTTTGTCGATACGCGGCACATTGCGGATTCCGAAGGCTATCGTGTAGGCGTCGAAGCTCCTGCCAGGGAGCGGCAGTTCTTCGGCGTTGGCCTCGACGAAGGTCAACTGGTCCGCGATGGACAGGCGCTCTGCACGCTGCTGCCCTACGCGCAACATCTCGCCGTTGATATCGAGCACGGTTACCCGCGTGTTTCGACCGCCTGCCTCCGCGACACGAAAAGCCACGTCCCCCGTGCCGCCGGCAACGTCGAGATGCCGGAACGCTCGATTGCGGGCCGGCTTGACCATCGCGACGAGGACATCCTTCCAGATCCGGTGGAGGCCCGCCGACATGAGATCGTTCATAAGGTCGTAGCGGTCCGCGACTTTGTGGAACACGTCGTCCACAAGCGCCTGCTTCTGGCCCAACTGGACGGTCGCATATCCGAAATGCGTGTCGTCTTCATGAGGGGGAACGGACGGGGAGGATTGGACCATGATGAACTCCGGGAGGCGGCGGGACCATAGCGCGACAGCCTGGCGATGACTATGTAGGATCCCATCCTCATCAAGTCCCGCAAAAGTTGGGTGCGAAAGTTGTGAAAGAATGCCCGAACTTCCCGAGGTTGAAACGGTTCGCCGGGGGCTTGAGCCAGCCATGCTCGGGACTCGGATCGTCCGTGTCGAACAAAGACGCCCGGATCTTCGCTTTCCGTTTCCCGACGCCTTTGGCGAGCGCCTGACAGGCCGCGGCATCGTCGCGCTGGGCCGCCGCGCCAAGTATCTGCTTCTCGACCTCGATGACGGGCAGGTCCTCGTCATGCATCTGGGGATGAGCGGTTCCTTCCGGGTCGAGGGCGGCGAGCCCGCCGACGCCGACACTCCGGGGGCATTTCACTATGACCGCTCGAAAATGGCCGCTCACGACCACGTCGTGTTCCATCTCTCGAATGGGCGGCGTGTGACCTACAATGATCCGCGCCGCTTCGGTTTCATGGACCTCGTGAGCCGGCATGCGTTGCCGGAGCATCCGTTTTTCGCCGGGCTCGGGATCGAACCTCTCGGAAATGCTCTCAACGGAGCAAGCCTGGCGAGCCTCATGCAGGGGCGCCGAACCCCGCTTAAAGCCGCCCTGCTCGACCAGAAGCTGATTGCTGGCCTGGGCAACATCTATGTCTGCGAGGCCCTGCACCGCGCGAAACTGTCACCACGCCGAGCTGCCGGCACGCTGGCACGCAAGAACGGCGCACCGACGGATCGCGCGAACCTGCTTGCGGGGACGATCCGCGAGGTTCTGGAGGCGGCCCTACTGTCGGGCGGTTCCTCCCTGCGGGACCATCGGCTGACCGACGGCACGATGGGCTATTTCCAGCATACCTTCCGCGTCTACGACCGCGAGGGAGAGGCTTGTCCCACACCGGGTTGCGCCGGCCAAGTCGAGCGAATCGTCCAATCGGGACGCTCCACCTTCTTCTGCTCAAAATGCCAGCGCTGATCGCGGCGCATGGACGGGACCCGCCGAGCCTGAGATAATACCCGCAAGGGCGAGCCGAAATCGGCCGCAGCTTCGGGAGGAATACAGAAATGGGTCTCGCATCTGTTCGTTTGTGTACCGCCGCGCTTGCGCTCGGGGTGGTTGCCAGCAGTTTTGCAGCCGATGCGCGAGCCGATTCGGTCGCGGATTTTTATCGGGGCAAGACGGTCAACGTTCTAATCGGCGTCGCCGTTGGAGGCGAATATGACCTCCATGCGCGCGCGGTCGCTCGCTATCTTGGCAAATATATTCCCGGTAATCCCGGTGTCGTGCCACAGACCATGACTGGTGCGGGCGGTCTCAAGATGGCGAATTACCTCTACGAGGTCGCGCCGCGCGACGGCACTTACATCGGCATGCTCGCCAACACGTTTCCGGCCATGCAGGCTGCGGGGATCAAGGGCGTCATGTTCGATGCCAACAAGTTCAACTGGATCGGATCGATCTGCCCGACCGTCGAAACCATGGCGGTCTGGAAGACGACCGGCATCCAGACGATCCAGGACGCGCAGGCCAAGGAGGTGATCGCCGGTGCGACCGGGCGCGGCGCCATCACCTACATGTTTCCGGCCCTCCTGAACGAATTCGCTGGCACCAAATTCAAGATCGTCGCGGGCTATCCCGGCGGCAACGACGTCAATCTGGCGATGGAGCGCGGCGAAGTCGGCGCCCGCAACAATACCTGGTCGAGCTGGAAAGTGACAAAGCCGGAGTGGCTGCGCAACAAGGACATCACAGTGCTTGTTCAGGCTGGCCCGAAGGCCAAGGACCTGCCGAATGTGCCGTCCGTCATGGATCTGATCAAGAACGCCGACGACCGCAAGGTCGTCGAGCTTCTCCTCTCCGGAACGCTGCTCGGACGCCCACTCGCGGCCGCCCCCGGTGTGCCGGAAGAGCGTGTGAAGGCCCTGCGCGACGCTTTCGACGCCGTGATGAAGGATCCGGACTTCCTCAAGGAAGCGGAGGCGGCGAACATAGAGGTCGATCCGGTGCGCGGCGTGGATATGCAGAACGTGGTCAAGAACGTCCTGGCGACGCCGAAGGACCTGGCTGAACGCGCCAAGGCGCTAATCGAATAATCAGCGTCCAGTCTTGACGCGCGTCCACTCGCGCGTGACGAGGCGCTGTGTCGCCAGATCGTAAGGCGTCACGGTGAAAAGGCGGTTCATCGTGACGTCATCGGGATAGATGGCGGTGTTGTCGATGACGCTCTTGTCCATGAAGGTCTTCGAGGCGAGAATGCTGTTGGCGAAGTTAGTCACGCTGCTGTTGCGCGCCGCGATTTCAGGCCGCAACATAAAGTCGATGAAGGCATAGGCCTCGGCGACATCAGGCGCATCCTTCGGAATGGCAAAATTATCGAGGGACATGAGCGTGCCCTCCTTCGGGATGACATAGGATATGTCAACGCCGTTTCCTGCGTCACGCGCGCGATTGCGCGCCTGGAATGCATCTCCCGCCCAGCCGATTGCCAGGCAGATATCGCCGTTGGCCAGTGCGTTGATATATTCCGAAGAGTGGAATTTCTTAACGCTCCCCCTCATGCGCATAAGCAAGGCCGAAGCCTTGCGAAGGTCGTCCGGCTTTTTCGAATCGGGATTGAGATTCAGGTAGCGCAGCGCGATTGCGAACAGGTCTTCAGGACTATCGAGAACATAAACGCCGCAGTCGGACACTCGCTTCAGAAGTTCTGGTTTGAAGACTATATCCCAGCTGTCGATGGGCTTATCCCCGAGGCGCTGTTTCAACTTGCCGGTGTTGTAGGCAATGCCTGTCGTGAACCACATGTAGTTCGCGGCGTAACGGTTGCCCGGATCGTAGGATGCGAGCCGCTTCATGACGTCGGGCCACAGGCCCTTCGCATTCGGAAGCCTGCTGCGATCGAGAGGCTGGAAGACACCTGCCTGGATCTGACGCTGCAAAAAGGTGCCTGAGGGAACGACGACGTCGTAACCGGTGTTGCCTGCGAGCAATTTTGTCTCGAGCATTTCGTTGGATTCATAGGTGTCGTAGACGACCTTGATGCCCGTTTCGCGTGTGAACTCATCGAGCACCTTGGTGTCGATGTAATCCGACCAATTGTAGATGCGGACGACCCTGTCCTGCGCGAACGCCCCGCTTGCAGAGAGGAGAGCGGCCGACAACGCTACCAGCATGCGCCTCATTCCATGTCTCCTGTTCATCGTCTCGCGATTGCTCCGGCCAGACGTTCAAGACCTTCGTCGAGTGTGGCGTCGCGTTTTGCGAAGCAAAGGCGCACGACGGTCGGAACGTGGTCCCTTGCATAGAATGCCGAGACTGGAATCGTCGCGACGCCGTGATGCTCAACGAGCCGTCGGCAGAACGCGACGTCGTCCGTCTCACCGAGTGGCGCGATGTCGATGTCGAGAAAATACGTGCCCTGGCTCGGCAGCACGTCAAAGCCGAGCGACCTCAGTCCGCCAGCAAGACGATCGCGGCTGCGCTGGAAAACCGCGCGCATTTCGGTGAAGTAGGACGTGTCCTTCATAAGGCCGTATGCCACCGCACTCTGGAGATTGGGAGGCGTGGTGAACGTCAGGAATTGGTGCGCCTTCGAGACGACGCGCAGCAAATCGGGGGCGGCGGCCACGAGTCCGATTTTCCATCCCGTCAGTGAGAAGATCTTGCCCGCGGAACCGATCTTGATCGTGCGGTCGCGCATGCCCGGTGCGCTCATGACGGGCACATGCTCGTGATGGTCGAAGATGATGTGTTCCCAGACTTCATCGCTGACGCAGATCGCATCGTGAGCGACACAGTAGCGAGCAAGCAATTCGATCTGCTCACGCGGAAAAACCGTGCCCGTTGGGTTCAGCGGCGTGTTGAAGACCACCACCCGCGTGCGCTCGCTGAAGGCGGCGTCGAGATCGGCGGCCGTGAAGTGCCAGTGGGGCGGTTGCAATGTGACGAATTTCGGAACGCCGCCGGCGAGACGCACGATTGGCAGATAGGAATCGTACATCGGCTGGAAAAGCACGACTTCATCGCCCGGCCGGATCGTCGCGAGAAGCGCCGCCGTGATCGCTTCCGTCGCGCCTGATGTCACCATGGTTTCGCGCTGCGGATCCAGCGTGATGCCATGGAAGCGCTCGTAATGCGTAGCGATGGCCTCTCGCAATTCCGGGATGCCGAGCATGGAGGGATACTGGTTATTGCCCGAGATCGTCGCCTCAGCCGCCTTCTGGCGGACATCGGCGGGACCGGGATCGTCAGGGAATCCCTGGCCGAGGTTGATGGCCTGATGCTCCCGCGCCAAGGACGACATGGTCTCGAAGATGGTGGTGGGCAGGTCCGCAAAGAGTGGGTTCATCGGCAGCGTAATCCGGGCAAGCGATCCATGGAGGCCGTCTGCGGCCCGAGACGCGCTTTTTCTATCATGGGGCGCGGTCTGCTAGAAGGTCCTATCCCTCTGAACACGCGTGAGCAGGATCTATGCAAAAGATGAAAACGGCCCTCGTCCTCGGCGGAGCCCGATCTGGAAAGAGCAGTTTTGCGCAAGGACTGGCGGAGGGGTCTGGGCTTGCGCGCATGCTCGTAGCTACCGCGGTGGCCGGGGACGAAGAGATGAGACATCGTATCGAGCAACATCGCGCAGGTCGCGGACCGTCATGGCAGCTCGTCGAAGAGCCACTCGATCTTGTGGCTGTCGTGCGGAAAGAGGCGACGCCGGAGCATATCGTCCTTATCGATTGCCTGACTTTATGGCTGAGCAACCTCATGTGCGCAGGCCTTGATGCCGCCCACGAGGGTCGGCGGCTCGCGGACTCCGTGCCCCTCCTCAAGGGGCCTGTCATCTTTGTCTCGAACGAGGTCGGCTTCGGCATCGTGCCCGACAATGCCATGGCGCGCGGCTTTCGCGATCTTCAGGGTCGGCTCAACCAGCAGCTTGCGCAAGCCTGCGACCGGGTCGTGCTCGTGGTGGCCGGCTGTCCGCTGCAGATCAAACCCGCCGCAACACTCGACTATCGTTTCTGATCAGTGGACCTTCTCGCGAATCTCGCTTGCCAGGCGTGTGATGAGATCAGGCG
Organism: Hyphomicrobiales bacterium; assembly: GCA_028290285.1. GTDB lineage: Bacteria > Pseudomonadota > Alphaproteobacteria > Rhizobiales > Beijerinckiaceae > Terripilifer. The sequence continues at coordinate 42,279 of JAQGKD010000117.1, read as the reverse complement.
TCGATGGGCCGCCGCACAGCGTCAGGCGGTCTGGCAGGACGAGCCGTCTGGCTGCGGGATAAAGCCTTGCGAGAGCCGGGTGCTGAAGAAAGGCCTGCCCTTGATCCTCGGCTCCTCCATCGAGATCGGAGACGATCAAAAAATCCGGCCGGGCTTTCAGAACCGCTTCCAGGCTGACGAAGCCGGCATCTGAGATGCCCATCCGGGCTGCTGCATTCTCGAACCCGGCTTGCGCCAGCAATTCGCCGGTGACGCCCGCATGAAAAACGTAGCCTCGCCGGTGCAGGACGAGGACAGACGGAACGCGCCCGGCGACGCGCGCGAGCCCGGCGATTTCGGTGCGCGCCTTCTCGATGGAAGCGATCAGGGCCTCGCCCCGCTGGGGATGACCGAAGAGAGCGGCCAGATGGCGTATCTGGGCCGCGCCATCAGCCAGGCTCGTCCAGGGATCGACCGTCTCGAAGCGCAGGTGTTGAGCGGCAAGGAGCGCGCGCGTGTACCGACTGTCGTAGGGGCCAATCAGAACGAGGTCGGCCTCGAGGCGGATGAGGTCCTCGCCAGCGCCGCGGTTCATCGGAAACCGCGCACCCATGCCCGATAGAAAAGACATGGCTGGATCCCGTACGAATGGGCTCAGAGACGCGATTTGCTCGCTGTCTGCCAACGCAAGAAGCAGTTGATCCGTGCACAGATTGGCCGAGACGATTCGACCCGGCGGGTCGGCGGCTTGGGCCGGGCGCCAAGCGAAAGCTCCACAGCAGAGTGCTAATATCAGGAGGTGCCGCGAGTAACGCATGAGGATCCAGGGAGGCTTGGGCGGGTCGCCAGCTGTCGGAGAATATCGATTGCGGGCTTCGATTGCAGTCCCTAAAGTCGGTTTCGCGTTGGTGCCTCGGGTGAAGCCGAGGTGAAACGGGAATACGGTGAGAGGCCTCGGCCTCAAGTCCGCAGCTGCCCCCGCAACTGTAAGCGGCGAGTCTTTTTCCATCGAAGTCACTGGGGATCGTTCCCCGGGAAGGCGGAAAAAGGCGACGACCCGCAAGCCAGGAGACCGGCCAACGATTCTGTAACCCAAGCTGCCGTCGGTGGGACGGCTGGAGGTATTATGGTATCGCGCCTGGCGCGCTTGGCCTTGATGGCAAGCGCAAGTACGTCGTTTTTTGTCTGCTCTCTCCCGGCCCAGGCCCAGGGTGAAGCCCCCCCCCCAGACCTCGTCATCACCGCAACACGATCGCCGCTGGCAATCTCGCGTGCCGGCAGTGCTATCACCGTTATCGATTCGAGGGAGATCGAGGCTTTCGGGGCCAGCAGCGTCGCAAATGTCCTGCGCGGCGTCCCCGGCGTCGACGTCACCGAATCCGGTGGCCTTGGAACATTGTCGAACGTGTCCCTGCGCGGCTCGAAGCCGGATCAGACGCTCGTCATGATGGACGGTATCCGCATCGGCGATCCCTCAAGCATCGGCGGGGAAATCGACCTCGGAAGCATTTCGCTCACGGACGTTGAGCGGATCGAGGTTTTGCGCGGGCCCCAGTCGGCGCTGTATGGATCCGATGCGATGGGTGGCGTCGTCAACATCATCACGCGCAAGGGAACTCGCGCGTCGCGCGCGGTCATTTCATCGGAGGCCGGCAGCTACGGGACGTTGTCCACGCAGGGCGCGGTCTCCGGCGCGACCGATCGCTTGTCCTACGCATTCTCCTTCAATGCACTGCACAGCGACGGCTTCTCGCGCTACGGGACGCGCATTTCGCGGGTTACATCCGCGCTCGCGGTTCCCCTCGAACGCGACGCGACTGACAAGTTCGGCTTCAGCGCACGCGCGGGCTATCGTTTGTCCGATCAGGTGGAAATCGAAGCAAGCCTTGTGCACCATTGGCTCGCGTTGCAACTCGACAATCCGGGCGCTTACGATCCCGCGATGCGGGACAATTCCTTCGACATCGGACGCACCCGCGTCACCGAAGGGCATGTGCGCACGAAGGTGTCCGCTTTCGACGGTCTGCTATCCAACACGATGACGCTTTTCGCCACGCGAACCGAGCGGTTCAACCGTGTGGGCGCGGGCTGCTACGATGCAGCGACGTTCAACTCGCCCGACTGCAATCTCTTCTACTCAGGGACACGGATCGGAGCCGAATATCAGGGAGACCTGAAGATAGGTTCGCGAGGAACATTCACCTTCGGCCTGCGCACAGAACGCGAGAGCGCGGACACTGCGGAAGAATGGCTCGGCGCTTTCGCCACGCCCAAGACGAGTTTGGTCAGCAAGAGCCAGGTGACGAATTCGGTTTTTGCGCTGCAACAATTGCGCCTCACGGACCGATGGGACGTTTCGATCGGGGGGCGCATTGATGCCGTCGTGGGGTCCGAAACTTTCGCGACGTGGCGAGCTACGACCGCCTACAATATCTTCGAGAGCGGAACGAAACTGCGCGCCAGCGTGGGAACGGGGGCGAAAGCTCCGTCGCTCTATCAGCGGTTCAGTCAATACGGCGACCCGAACCTCGGGGCTGAGAGTAATCTGGGCGTCGATGCCGGAGTCGACCAGTTGTTCTTCGAGGACCGCCTCAAGGTGTCAGCAACCGTATTCGACACGCATTATCGCAATTTGATTGACTTCAACTTCAGCGGCAACAATGGCCTCGGCGCGTATTTCAATGTGGGCCACGCCCGTATCCGCGGGCTTGAAGTCTCGGCGGACGCGCAACTGGCTCCCGATGTCTGGCGCGCGCGCGCAACCTACACCTATATGCACGCCGTCGACACGGATCGCGGTGTTTCGCTGCTGAGGAGGCCGGTACACAAAGGCAGCCTCGGACTTGTCTATACGGGCATTCCGAAATGGGAGATCGAAGGTCGCTTGCTTGTCGTGGGAACACGCCCCGATGTGATCAATGACTTTCCTTACTCTCGCGTGCAGCTTGGCGCCTACGGCAGGTTCGACGCGCGCGCTGAGTATCATATTGACAAGACGTTCTCCGTCTTCGCGCGTGCGGAAAACCTGACGAACACGCATTACGAGGAGATCCGCGATTACGCCACGCCGGGACGCTCATTCTTCGGCGGCGTGAAAGCAAGCTGGTAGGCCCCTGGGATGACTGCGGGAGCTGGAGACAGACTCGACAAGAAACACGCCTCATCATGTGGCGCGACAGGTCGCGGACTGGTTCCGGCTCTCCTGGTTCTCCTCGCATCGCTCGCAGCAATCTCCTTGATCGTCGGGTCTGCGCACCTTTCACCCGGTGAAGTGCTGTCCGGCCTGCGGGGCGAGGGGTCGGCCGGGATTATCATTCTGGAGATCCGCCTGCCGCGCATGCTGCTGGCCATCAGTGTCGGAGGGATACTGGGTCTGAGTGGCGCTTCCCTACAGGGCCTCCTGCGAAACCCTCTCGCCGAACCCGCCATTTTTGGTGGACCGCAGGCTGCGGCCTTGGGTGCAGTCATCGTGCTTTATTCCGGGCTTGCGGACGCCCTCTCCTGGGCACTTCCGGCGGCCGCGATCATCGGCGCGCTCGCGTCGATGATGGTCGTCTTCGTCGTGGCGGGACGTGGCGCGCATCTCATCACGATGATCCTGTCTGGGCTGGCAGTCGCGAGCCTCGCGGGTGCAGCGACCTCGCTTGTGATCAATCTTTCGCCCAATCCCTTTGCCGTGACCGAAATCGTCTTCTGGCTGATGGGCTCGTTCGAAGACCGCTCTCTGCACCACGTTCTCCTAGCCACCCCCTTCATCGCCCTGTCTGCCTTCGTGCTCCTTCGGTGCGGACGCGGTTATCGGGCATTGACCCTGGGAGAGGATGTCGCCCGAAGTCTCGGAATCAACGTCGGACAGCTTCGGGTGGCGACTATCGCGGCAACCGCCTGCGGTATAGGCGCAGGTGTCGCCGTGTCCGGCGCGATTGGATTCGTCGGCCTCGTTGCCCCCCACTTGGCGCGACCGCTCGTGGGCGGTGACCCGCAACGGGTGCTTCTCCCCTCCGCCCTGATCGGAGCAGGCTTGCTGACAGCGGCGGATATTCTCGTCCGCCTCATCCCTGCGACGAGCGAAATCAAGATCGGTGTTGTCACAGCCCTGATCGGAGTTCCGATGTTTCTCTACCTCGTCGTGAGCCGCAAAGCCTTTTTCGGAGACGGGGGTGGCTCATGAGCGCCATCCTGCTCGAAGCTTGCCATGTCAACGTTATGCTCGACGGACGCCGCGTCGTACGCGATGCTTCACTGTCGCTGCGGGCAGGTGAATTCGTTGCGCTCGTCGGCCCAAATGGCGCCGGGAAGACGAGCCTCCTCAAGGCTGCCGCAGGACTTCTCCCCCTGCGTGGGGGAACCGTCGGGATGGGGGCGGGCCGCATGATCCGTCCGCGCGCGCAGCATTGTTCCTATTTGGAACAGGGCGGACGCATCCATTGGCCGATGTCCGTCAGCGAGGTTGTCGCTCTTGGGCGCCTTCCTTTCGGCTCCTCGCTGCAGCATCGAAGTGCGGATGATTATGCCGCGATCAACGAGGCGATGACGGATTGCGATCTCATGCCGATCCGCCATCAGTCGACGGTGGCCCTCTCGGGAGGCGAGACGGCGCGTGTTCTCCTGGCGCGCGCCCTCGCCGTGCAAGCTCCGGTGCTTCTGGCCGATGAACCCGTCGCTTCGCTGGATCCCGCCCATCAGATAGCGACCATGCAAGTGCTGGCGCGCTACGCCCACAGGGGAGGTGCCGTGATCGCAGTCCTGCATGACCTGGCACTCGCGCTGCGATTCGCGGATCGAATCATCGTCCTTCAGGACGGCGTCATCGTTGCAGACGAGGCTCCAGCCGAGATACTATCCAGCAAAGTTCTCGACAGGGCCTTCGGTCTCGCGTTCCGGTCCTCCGGGTCAGGGAAGGAGCTCCTGCTCGCGGCTCAGCTTGGGGCTGATTCCTGACGCCCGTTTTCGACAGCGTTCTTGTGATTCGCGGCATGCCGGGTGTACCAAGTCCCATGAAACCGATGTCACTTCCGGCAGCACCACGAGATGGTCGCCAATCCGAGATGGCGCTGCTCATTGCGCGGGGAACGCGGAGACTTCTGCGGGCGCACGGCCTTTCGACCGTACCGGAACTCACGCTGCCAAACGGCCGGCGCGCCGACGTTGTGGCGCTAGGGCCTGACGGCGCCGTGACCATCGTCGAGATCAAATCGTCCCTCGCGGACTTCCGCGCAGATCAGAAATGGCCGGTCTATCGCGACCATTGCGATCATTTGTACTTCGCAATCGCGAGTAACCTGCCCGCCGAACTGATTCCCGAGGATGCCGGCCTCATCGTAGCGGATGGCTATGGCGCCGAAATCATCAGGCCAGCACCGTTACATCGACTCGCGCCCGCCACGCGACGCGCCATGATGTTGCGCTTCGCCCTGGCGGCTGCGGATCGGCTGCATCTGCTTTGGGATCGAGACTGCGGTATGGATTAGTCGCTCTTCAGCGTGGAGCTCGTTTGGCGAGGATACGCTGGAGCGTGCGGCGGTGCATGTTGAGACGTCGCGCTGTTTCCGAAACGTTGCGGCCGCACAATTCGTAAATCCTCTGGATGTGCTCCCACCGCACTCGATCGGCAGACATCGGATTTTCTGGAAGTTCCGCCTTGTCGTGCTGAAGAGCCATCAGCGCGCTGAAGATCTCGTCCGCGTCCGCCGGCTTCGCCAGATAGTCGAATGCACCCAGCTTCACCGCTGTCACAGCCGTCACGATATTCCCATAGCCGGTCAGAATGATTCCGCGGGCGTCGGGCCTCACGGCCTTCAACTCCGAGATCACGTCCAGCCCGTTTCCGTCGGCCAGTCGCATGTCGATGATGGCGAAAGCCGGCGCAGACCGCCGGATGGCAGCAAGCCCGTCCGCCACGGATTCCGCGCCGATTACCTGAAAGCCCCGGCTCTCCATCGCTCTCGTCAGTCGAGCAAGAAACGGCTTGTCGTCGTCGACAATCAGCAGGGTCATCTCTGCCTGCTGCGCAGGCTCGTCTGCGGCCGAAGGCTCAACAGCTACCTTAACGTCTTCCGTCATTTTTAAATCCTCGCCTTTCCAGGGAGATATAGGCCTGGAAGACCAATTTTTCATCACCGACCCCGAGCAGATCGTTCAGCTTCACCCGTCTTCAACCGTTCGAACAGCAATCGCGGCCAGATCACAACGATTCGTGCTCCGCGGCCCGGCGGCGGAGCGTTCGCCATGGCTACGGTCGCCCCGGATCGCTCGAGTAATGTCTTGGCAATGAACAGGCCGAGGCCAAGCCCGCCGTTTTCAGACTTGGCGCGCCGTTCCGGCCCCTTGGTTGAGATATAGGGTTCCCCCACGCGGATGAGGACGTCGGGCAGAAAGCCGGGTCCATCATCTTCAATGGTGATCCGTACCTGATCCTGCGTCCACCGCATTTCGATCCGGACACGGCTGTTAGCGAAATCCATCGCATTCTCGACCAGATTGCCGAGTCCGTAGAGAATTCCCGGATTGCGCCGGCAGATCGGTTCGGCGCCTTCGCCCGCATTGTCGATGACGAGTTCGACCCCGAAATTGCGCTGTGGCTCGACAACCTCCTCAACCAGGTGACTGACCGTCATCCGGTCGAGCATCTCAGCCCCCTCGTCGCCGAGGGAGGCAAGTTTGCCGAGGATCATACGGCAGCGCTGGACCTCTTGGGCGAGTAGAACCACGTCTTCGCCGATCAATCCCTCGATAGGTAACATCTCGGCGAGATCCTTGACGATGAGCGTAATCGTGGCAAGGGGCGTGCCCAGTTCGTGAGCAGCGGCTGCAGCAAGACCGTCGAGTTGGGTTAGGTGCTGCTCGCGCGCCAGGACGAGTTCGGTCGCAGCCAGCGCGTCCGAGAGCCGGCGGGCTTCTTCTGCCACCCGCGCAGCATAAATTCCGATGAAAGCCGCCCCGAGCACAATCGCGAGCCAGATTCCCGCAAGGTAAAGAATCGGAAGGCTGAGGCTCTCGTTCGGCAGCCAAGGCAGGGGCAAGTGAAAAAATGCCAGGAAGCTGGCCGCCAGAACGATCAGGATCCCCAGTAACAGAGTGGCCCGGCTGGTCAGGGACACCGCGGCTATCATAACGGGAGCAAGGAAGAGCATTGCAAACGGGTTTTCAAGACCCCCGGTCAGGTACAGCAGACCCGAAAGCTGCAGGACATCGTATGAGAGGAGAATGAGGGCTGCGGTATCTTCGAGGCGATGGCTGACCGGGAACCTGACGCGCAAACCGATGTTGAGCCAGGCAGAAGCTGCTATCGCGAGAAAACACAACCCGAGAGGAAGTGGAAAACCGAGGCCATAAAATGTCGCCAGGACCGCCGCGGACTGTCCCGCCACGGCTAGCCAGCGCAAGCGGATCAATGTGTCCACGCGCAGGCGCCGAGCACGACGTCCCAAGTTCAGGTTAGCAAGGTCGGGCATCGCTCGTTAACTAGGGCGTATCCGGTCGCTTGACCAGTGTTACGCTCTCTCCTGTTCTGCTGCGTCTCCGCCATTGTGCGCGCTTGAAAATAAGAGACGCTTATGTTGCGATGCAAGGAATGCTAAAGTTCTTCGAACCGAACTGCTTCGCGACAAGTTAAGTTATCGGCGCGCGCGCCTGCATAGGATTGGTTTCTCCATGAACCGCTATTCGTATCAAATGTATGAAATGGCCCATGCCGCGCTCGTGCCGGCGCGCGCATGGTCGGACGCGACGCGTCTTCTCTTCAAGAGCCCCATGAACCCCCTGGCGCACACTGCCCTCGGCAAGAACGTGGCAGCCTCCGCCGAATTGTTCGAGCGGATCACGCGCCGTTACGGGAAGCCGATCTTCGGTTTCGAGACGACCGAGGTCAACGGAGAGCGCGTTGCGATCACAGAAGAGATCGTCTGGGAGCGGCCATTCTGCAAGCTCATTCATTTTTCGCGCAGCACGACACGCCTGGCGCGCCCACAGCCGAAACTTCTCATCGTGGCGCCTGTGTCCGGGCATTACGCGACACTGTTGCGTGGCACGGTCGAGGCGTTTCTTCCTCATTACGAGGTCTACATCACAGACTGGTCGGATGCGCGCATGGTGCCTCTGAGCGAGGGCGGGTTCGATCTCGATGATTACATCGACTACCTGATCTCGATGTTTACGCTCCTCGGCAAGGACAGCGAGGGCGCGGGCCTGCACACCCTCGGAGTTTGCCAGCCGTCCGTCCCGCTTATCGCGGCCGTCGCACGGATGGAAATGGAGGATCATCCGCACGTGCCTGCTTCCATGACCCTGATGGGGGGCCCGATCGACACGCGACGCAGCCCCACTGCGGTCAACAAGCTCGCGCAGGAACGTGGAACCGAATGGTTTCGCAAGAACTGCCTTGCCAACGTGCCGTTCCCTTATCCCGGCCTCGGTCGACAGGTCTATCCGGGCTTCCTGCAATTGTCGGGCTTCATGGCCATGAACATGGACAGGCACGTGAACGCTCACCTCGACATGTTCAACCATCTCGTGAAGGGAGACGGTGATTCGGCTGAAAAGCATCGCGATTTCTACGATGAATATATGGCGGTGATGGATCTCTCCGCTGATTATTATATGCAGACGATCGAATGCGTCTTTGTGCGGCATTCTCTTCCAAAGGGGGAGATGACGCATCGCGGGAAACCGGTCGATCTCACCGCCATCCACAGGACGGGCCTTATGACCGTGGAGGGCGAAAACGACGACATCTCCGGCGTCGGCCAGACGTATGCAGCTCAGGAATTGTGCGTGAATATCCCGGAGGCGAAAAAGCTTCACTATCTCCAGATGGGAGTCGGGCATTACGGCGTGTTCAATGGATCGCGCTATCGCTCGGAAATTGCACCGCGTATCCGAGACTTCATCGCCAACCTGGAAAACGACGCTTCTGCAGCGAAGGGCAAAGGTTCGAAACCGGTCACATTGAAGATCGCCGCGTCGAACAGCTGACGAACCCAATCGCCACACTGGCGACTCAGTGCCAAATGCGATTAGACTCGTCGGAATGCTACGCCTGTTCCGACGAGACGCTTCCTCCGACTCTCCTGCACACGATCGCCTCCATGTGTTGCATGAAGGGCAGGCCTACTCCGTCGCGCTCAAGCGCGTGACGGGAGCCCGTCGATTTACGTTGCGAGTTCGCGCTGCGACACGCGATGTCGTGCTGACGATGCCGAACCGCGGCTCGACGAAAGCAGCTCTGGATTTTGCGCAGCGGCATGCAGCCTGGATAGCGGCGCGACTACATCGTCTCCCAAATGCTGTTCCATTTCGACATGGCTTCATCATTCCGATTCGGGGGAATGATCATCTGATCGTTCATGTCGAAGCTGCGCGCGGCGGTATCATGGTAGACGACCACAACGATGAGGACGGCGCCTCTCCTGTGCTGCGAGTGTCTTGCGGAGCGGAATACGTTCCCCGCCGGATCAGCGACTTTCTGAAACGCGAAGCCAAGCAAGATCTCGAAACGGCAGTCCGCCACCACACGAAGCAACTCGGTTATGCCGCGCGCCGTGTCACAGTGCGGGACACAACGAGCCGATGGGGTTCATGTTCGGCGAGCGGGTCGCTCAACTTTTCATGGCGGCTGGTCATGTCGCCGCCGTTCGTGCTGGACTATCTCGCGGCCCATGAGGTTGCGCATCTCGTTCACATGAATCATTCCGAGAAATTTTGGGAGCTCACGCGTGAACTTGCTCCGCAAACGGATCGCGCGGAGACGTGGCTAAAAGCGCATGGAACGGGACTTCACAGATTTGGAGCGGAACCCAACGTCGTTGCTCCGTCCCTACGGACGAAGGTCAGATAAACGGGCGGTCGTCCTTCCCGGAAGGCCTTGGCTTCATAACGCGTGCTCGGCCATTGTGGCCAGGCCTGACACCAGTCACGTCCGCCGGACTCTTCCCAAGACAAGCTGTTCATCTTCAATACGCGCGCCAGAACCCAGCCTGCATAATCGTCGATATCAGTGGCAAACCGAAACTTGCCGCCCGGCCGCAGCACGCGGGCGATCTCGTTGAGATTTTCGGCCGAAAGAAACCGGCGTTTGCGTTGCCGCCATTTGGGCCACGGATCAGGATAGAGCACATCGACGCGGCCGAGTGTGCCATTCGGGAGCCGTTCCAGAATTTGACGCGCATCGCCGTGGTGTACACGGACGTTGCGCAAATTCTGCTCCTCCACCTGGACGAGGAGCTTGGCAACTCCGTTGACAAAGGGCTCACAGCCAATGAAGCCGATCTTCGGCTGTCGCGCTGCTTCAAAGACGAGATGCTCTGCTCCGCCAAACCCTATTTCCATTCGGACGTCGTCAGGCACGTCAGGAAATAGCTGGGCCGGATCGTCAATCGCGGCCGTAGAAAGATCAAGCGCGAGCGCCGGCAGGACCTCGGCCAAGAGGGTTGCCTGATGCGCACGCAATTTCTTTCCCTTGCGGCGCCCAAACAACGTCCGGACTTCCGGAAGATCGGCCGCCAGGCCTGACAGCCGAGGGTCGTCGCCCATATCGATTGTCCCGCTTGGTGACTCGGACGCTTTTGGCCGTCAGGAGAAATAGCGCTTGAGCGTGTCCGCCAGATCGGTCTTCTCCCACGAGAATCCGCCCTCGGCATCCGGCGTGCGGCCGAAATGACCGTAGGCGGAGGTCCGCGCATAAATCGGGCGATTCAGGCTCAGGTGCTCCCGGATCCCGCGGGGAGACAGACTCATGACCTGCATCAGCACGCTTTCGAGCTTGGCTGCGTCCACGTGACCCGAGCCGTGCAGATCCGCATAGATCGACAGCGGCTGTGCGACACCGATCGCATAGGAGAGCTGAAGGGTGCAGCTATCGGCGAGGCCAGCGGCGACCACGTTTTTGGCGAGATAGCGCGCCGCATAGGCGGCGGAACGATCCACCTTGGTGGGATCCTTACCGGAAAAGGCTCCGCCACCGTGCGGAGCGGCGCCGCCGTAAGTGTCGACGATGATCTTGCGACCTGTGAGGCCGCAGTCTCCGTCGGGCCCGCCGATGTAGAACTTGCCGGTCGGATTGATGTGCCAGATCGTATCCTTGGAAATCCATCCCTCGGGCAAAGCCGTTTCGACGTAGGGGCGGATGATAGCCCTGACCTGCTCGGAGGTCAGATCCTCGGTCACATGCTGGTGCGACACGACGATCTGGGTTGCGCCGACTGGACGACCGCCCTCGTAACGGATGGTAACCTGGCTTTTCGCATCCGGCCCGAGATGCTTCTCAATGCCGGAACGGCGGGCCTCGGACACGAGGCGGAGGATCTTGTGAGCATAGTGGATCGGGGCTGGCATCAGCTCCGGGGTTTCGCGGCAGGCGTAGCCGAACATGATGCCCTGATCGCCAGCGCCTTCGTCCTTGTTACCATCGGCGTCGACGCCCTTGGCGATATCCGCGGACTGGGCATGGAGAAGCACTTCGATGTCGGCATTCTGCCAATGGAACCCCTGCTGCTCGTAGCCAATATCGCGGATGGCCTGACGAGCAGTATGGATGATCTGTTCCTTGGAGATATCGGAACCGCGTACTTCACCCGCGATCACGACCCGGTTGGTCGTTGCGAGCGTCTCGCAAGCGACGCGGATCTGGTAGGGGTCGAGCCCGACCTTAGCACCCTCGCGGAAAAACAGATCGACGATTTCATCGGAGATGCGGTCACAGACCTTGTCTGGATGCCCCTCGGACACTGATTCGCTCGTGAACAAGTAGCTCTGTCTGGTCACGCTTATCTCCGCTCGTCGCGAAAAATGGATCCCTGCGCTGCCCCTCGCCTCGCTCTTCAGGCAAGAGCGAGGCGGCAACGCCGGACGCTTTTGTGCCATCGAGCGTTCGTCAGGTCAAGCATTTCAGCGTTTTTCGTTCTATATAACGAACGTCATCAGACCACGAGCTCACGGTTTGACTCCGGGCTTTGGTGCCCCTCGGTCTCGGCGAGTACGGCCACGAGTTCCACAATCCGCTTGCGTACCTTAGGGTTTCGAATACGGGCAAATGCGCGGTTAAGCTGGAGCCCTTCGGCGGTGGTCACAAAATCGGGCACGTAAGGGACTGTGCTTGCGTCGCGGAAACCGTCCGCAGCGTTATCGCCGCTCGTCGGTGCTCCGTCGAAGAAAAATGATGGTGGCACATCCAGAATCTTGGAAATCGCCTGCAGGCGACTAGCGCCGATGCGATTTGTGCCCTTCTCGTATTTCTGCACCTGTTGGAAGGTAAGGCCCAACGCTCCCCCAGTTTTTCCTGACTGAAGCCAAGCATTGTTCGGCGCATGCGCACGCGGTTGCCAACGTGCTGGTCGATAGGATTCGGTGTCTTCGTCACTGGCCAAGTCTCCGGGCTAACAGTCTCGAATGGTGGCCGCTCCCCATTCAAGCTTGATCGTAGCCAGTCATACTTGTCTCATTAAGCGAAGACTTGGGCAAGTGCAACGAGAGCGCGAGTCCGCAAATTTGCCGCAGCGTTAATTTCGGCGCCTCGAAAAAAGAAATACGAGAAGGACCATTCCGTAAAGGATCAGAGGCGCACCCAGGGGCGCGCGCGAATACAGCGTCGGCTCGATTTTGCGTGGCAGGGCTCCATCCAGGACCCCCTCTATGCCCAGTGGCAAGCTCGTAATCACACGACCATATGGGTCGATGATGGCTGAGATCCCTGTATTCGCCGCGCGCAGGAGTGGAAGCCCTTCCTCGATCGTGCGGAGTCTTGCCTGAGCAAGATGTTGATGAGGGCCAGCCGTCAGACCGAACCAGCCATCATTCGTGACATTCAGGAGCAGGCCTGCTTCATCGCGGATCGACGGATCGAGAAGGCCGGGGAAGATCGCCTCGTAGCAAATGAGTGGAAATGCGGTCGGGAGTCCGGGAATCGGCAGAAGCTTCTGCATGGATCCCGCTTGGAATCCCCCAGGAATATGAACAAAGTGCCGCACACCAAGGGATTCAAGCCAATCAGACAGTGGCAGATATTCGCCGAAGGGAACGAGATGTACCTTGTCGTAACTGTCGAGGATCATGCCGCCGCCCGAAATGACCTGAATGGCGTTGAAATATGCAACGCGACTTTCGCCCGGTAGCTGGTCGCCTTCGATCGCTTCCATTCGAGCGGCCCCGGTCACCAAAACCGTCCTGGACTTGAGGGCCTCACCGATTTGCGAGAGCGCCCAGGCATCGCGAGACAAAATGAAGGGAAAAGCCGATTCCGGCCAGATCAGATGCGTTACGTCTGTGAGCCCGGCCGTACCCGGCGAGGTCGCGCGGTCTGACAGCTCGAGATAATGACGGAGGATAGCTTCCTTGTTTTCTGGACGGAATTTCGCATCCTGCGGAACGTTCGGTTGCATGATCCGGATGTGGACACCCTCCACATTTCCGACGGTCCCGGTCGAGAGACGTAATGCGCCAAAAGCCGCGAGGCCTCCAAATACGAAGATGGCGAACCAGAAGGGCTTATGTCGCAGCCGTTCCCCGTTGCGCCTTTGATCCGCAAGAATGGCGGGGCTCGCGAAGATCATGATGGAAAGCAGGGTGAGGCCGTGCAGGCCCACAAGGCTGGCCCCTTGCCCAAGAACGAGGTTGCCGCCGAGTGCCATGCCAATGTCGTTCCACGGGAACCCCGAGAACAAAGTTCCGCGCAACCACTCGGAAGACGCAAGGCCAAGGGAGAGGGCGACGATGCGCATTGAACTGGGCGACCAGCAAAGGTGCGCCGCTGCGAATCCGAGCGCGGTAAAGCAAGCAAGCACCGCGGGCAGACCAGCGACGCCGAGGGGCAAAGCCCATGCGAACTGATCCGCTTCGACCAGGAAGGCTGCGCCGAGCCACCAGAGGCCAGCGACGAAATAGCCGAAACCAATCCACCAGCCAATGCCTAGCGCCGCACGAATGCTCGGCCAGCCGGTCGCGCGGCGGCTGTTTTTCTTGAGAGAGACAGAATCAGCGCCGTCAAGTAGCCAGACCCCGACGCAGAGGGGTACGGCGATGAGGGGGAAAACATTTAGCGGCGAGAGCGCCAACGCTCCGATGCAGCCGCTCGCAAAAGCTATGGCCCTGCGCTTCCAGCCATAGGAGAGCATGATCGAGTGAATCCAGAATATCATTTCGTCTCATTTTGCGCAGCAACAGACGTCTATCCGAAACTCGGTGCGGCTCGTGGAATCTCACTTGTCCTGAATTCGCCCGAGGTCTTGGAGCGGCGCTTCGTTTGAGGATTTTTGGTCATCCCCGAGGCGTCGGATCCGCACCCGCTTCACACGGCGTGGATCTGCATCCAGTATCTCAAACTCGAAGTTTTCTGGCGACACGACGATCTCGCCGCGGGAGGGCACGCGGCCCGCAACTGTCGTCACGAGGCCGCCTAGAGTATCGACATCATCTTCCGCAAAGATGGACGCCAGATCGACGGCCAAGGCCGCGGACAAGTCTTCGAGACTGGCGCGTGCATCCACCACCCAGCTTCCGTCTGCGGCCTGATCGATCTTGGGGTGATCATCCTCGTCGTGCTCGTCCTCAATGTCGCCGACGATCATCTCAACGATGTCTTCAATCGAAGCGAGGCCATCGGTGCCTCCATATTCGTCAATGACCAGAGCCATGTGCGTCCGAGTCGCCTGCATTTTCACAAGTAGATCGAGAGCAGGCATGGAGGGAGGAACGAACAGAACCGGGCGGACGACCCCCGCCTTGGACAAGGGAAGCGACAGATCCAGTTCCCCGATGCCGCGCAGACGCACGATCGTCTGTCGCATCGTTTCACGGTCTTCGCCCGGTTGTCCTGTTGGTATTGGTGAGGTGTTCAGGAACGTTTCGGCCGACTTTGCGATGTAATCGACGAAATCGCGAATGTGGACCATGCCTCTGGGATCATCCAGAGTCTCTCCATGAACCGGCAAACGCGAATGACCAGCTGTCCGGAATACCGACAATACGTCGCCCAGCGTATCCTCAAGCGCGACCGCGATAATGTCAGCACGCGGCACCATCACGTCCTGAACACGCAGTTCGTGCAGGCCGAGAACATTCTTGAGCATTGCCCGCTCTTGCGGCGTGAAGTCTCCCGTCGCGGATGTATCGTCAAGCGCATCCTCTATGTCATCTCGGATGGACGCAGCGCTGAAACCAAACAAGGCGCGCATGCGATCGACGAGGCTCGTTCGCTCGGATCTAGCTTCGCCCGGCGAGCCCGGCTCGCGATCGGTCGGACTCATCGCTGATCATCTCCAACGGGTACGGTAGAAGCATAAGGGTCAGCGATGCCAAGGCGCGCGAGAATCCGCTGCTCCGCTGATTCCATTTTGTCTGCATCCGCGTCACTTTCATGATCGTAGCCGAGCAGGTGGAGGAAGCCGTGCACGACCATGTGAGAGACATGGTCGCTCAGGTGCTTGTTCTCCTCGAGGCTTTCGCGCTGGACCGTTTCGAAAGCGATGACGATGTCGCCAAGCAGTGGCGCTTTCGCGACGTGACCGGGTTGAACTGCGGGAAACGAAAGAACATTGGTCGGCTTGTCCATGCCACGCCATGCCTTGTTCAGTTCTCGTATCTTCTCATCATCGCAGAAGAGCAGACTGACCTCCGCGTCAGGCGCAACAGCCTCGCCGGTCTCCGTCAAAACAGCATGAATGGCATTGTGCGACAGGTCGTGCAGATCTGCGACAGCCGACCATGCGTCGGCTTCTACGCTCACATCGACATCGAGAGTCATGTTGCAGGCCTACCTGCGACCGGAGCGGCGGCTTCGTAGGCACCCACGATGCGACGCACGAGATCGTGTCGGACGACATCCACATCTCGGAACCTGACGTGGCCTATCCCCTCAAGTTCCGAGAGCAAAGTTATGGCTTCGCTGAGCCCGGACTTTTGACCCGGAAGCAAATCTGTCTGAGTCGGGTCACCGGTCACGATCATGCGCGAGCCTTCACCCAAGCGCGTCAGAAACATCTTCATCTGCATGGACGTCGCATTCTGGGCTTCGTCCAGCAGCACGCACGCGCTGGTGAGGGTCCGTCCCCGCATGAATGCGAGAGGCGCCACTTCGATCATGCCGGTCTGAAGGCCGCGCTCGACCATTCGACCGTCCATGAAGTCGTAGAGCGCATCGAAGATCGGCCTCATATAGGGATCGACTTTCTCCCGCATGTCGCCGGGAAGAAATCCCAATCTCTCGCCAGCTTCCACGGCAGGACGCGAGAGTATGAGCCGTTCGACGACGCCCTGCTCAAGAAGGGATACTGCGTGGCCGACGGCCAGCCAGGTTTTGCCCGTGCCAGCAGGCCCCTCGGCGAAGACCAGCTCGTTTCGCTTCAGCGCGTGGAGATAGAGATCCTGAGCCGCGTTACGCGCGCGAACTGCGCCGCGCTTGCGCGTTGTGACCTGTTCGAAGCTTGTACGCGCGGCCTCCTGTTCCTTAGGAAAGAGGCTCCCTTGGAGCGCGCCTTCCTGGACAGCGCCGTCTACATCTCCGAGCGTGAGGGCCTGACCCGCTTTCACGCGTGCGTAGAGGTTTTCCAGAACCCGGCGGGCATGATCGCAGGCATCCTGCGGTCCCTTTATGGTAACATGGTTTCCATTGGCATGCGCAGAGACGCCCAGGCGCCGCTCGATCCGGGCCAGGTTCTGATCGTAATGGCCGATCACGAGCGAGGCGAAACGATTGTCGTCGAAAGCCAGTGTGACCTCGGCAATTTCCTGTCCGCCGAGGGTCGCCGCAGCGGCGCCTTCCGTCGAGGGAGCGGAACGATGAGCGGTTCCTGTCTTTTCAGATGATCTCAAGCGCGCATCCCCTTTGCCACGGTTCACGACCTGTGTTCGACCAACCGGCCAAACAATGAATTGGAGCTCGTACCGATCACCTCCACAGCGGCAACTTCACCGATGAGGTGGTCCGCTCCGTCAACCTGTACGGCCTGCATATAGGGAGTCTTGCCGGCAATCTGGCCCGGGTGACGTCCCTTCTTCTCGAAGAGGACGTCCATGGTACGTCCGACGGCGGACGCATTGAATGCGCGGCGTTGCCCGTCAGCAAGGACCTGCAGCCGCGCCAGACGCTCGCTCTTGACCGATTCAGCGACCTGATCGGGCATCTGCGCACCCGGTGTGCCGGGGCGCATCGAATATTTGAAGAAGTAAGTGCTCGCATAGCCAACTGTGCTGACGAGATCGAGCGTCGCCTGGAAATCCGCTTCGGTTTCGCCGGGAAAGCCGACGATAAAATCGGAAGACAGAGCGATGTCGGGGCGAACGAGGCGAATGCGCGCGATCAGATCGAGGTAGCTTTGGGCACTGTGCTTTCTGTTCATCGACCCCAGGATTCGATCCGAGCCCGATTGAACCGGCAAATGAAGGAAAGGCATCAGAGCTGTTTCGCCCGCATGAGCGGCGATCAGATCTTCGGACATATCGTTAGGGTGACTTGTCATGTAGCGCAGCCGCCTCAAGCCCGGGATCCGGGAGAGTTCAACGACCAGTGTGGCCAGCGAGCAGTTGCCGCCGGCGCTATCATGGCCGTGATAGGCGTTGACGTTCTGGCCCAGAAGCGTGACTTCGCGGACCCCAGCGGAAACCAGGTGTTCGACCTCTCCGGCGATCTGAGCCACCGGCCGAGACATCTCCGCACCGCGCGTGTAGGGCACGACACAGAAAGTGCAGAACTTGTCGCAGCCTTCCTGGATCGTCACGAAAGCGCTGACGCCTCGGCTCGCAATTTTCGAACGGGACGGCGGCTGAAGTTGGCCAAACTTATCTTCGAGCGGGAAATCAGTATCAAGAACCGATGTCGAGCCTTCCGCTTCGCGCAACATTTCGGGCAAGCGGTGATAGCTCTGCGGCCCGACCACAAGATCGACTGCTTTCTGACGACGGAAAATTTCAGCCCCTTCAGCTTGCGCCACGCATCCGGCAACTGCGATCTTCGTCGTGAGGCCACGGGCGTGGCGTTCTTCCTTCACGATTCGCACTTTTCCAAGCTCGGAGAAAATCTTTTCCGCTGCTCGCTCGCGAATATGGCAGGTGTTGAGGATCACGAGATCAGCTTCTGTGATTTCCGTGGTTTCCTCGTAACCTTCGGGGGCGAGAACGTCAGCCATCCGCGTGGCATCGTAGGCGTTCATCTGGCAGCCGTAGGACTTCACGAATAACTTGCGGCGGACGGCCGCCACGTCAGCCCTGTCTCCAGCCATTGAGGGCGCGACGGGTTCATCGGTTGTGTATCTGTCCAAGCGGGCTCTACCTTCGCTTTCCGGTTTCTGGCGCCATCACTCTCTTTAGCAGCACCTTCGCAGGATATGCGAAGTTTTGGCCGCATCCAGTGTGATCTGGCCATTTTCAAATAAAACTGATCAGTCGATATCGGCCCGCAGGACCAGCGCGGTCGCACGAGTGCCGTCCTTCATCGCATAGTAGCCAGGCCGCTGGCCCACCTTCTCGAAGCCCAACCCCTTGTAGAGTTTCAGAGCCGGGACATTGCCCTCGTCAACCTCGAGAAAAACGCAGTTGATGCCTGACGCAGCCAGCCGGGATAGGTGGTGGCTGAGCAAAGTACGGCCAATTCCCCTTTTTCTCTGGCCCAGATCGACCGCGATCGTGAGGATTTCGGCTTCCGGCGGCGCAATCCGTGACATCACGAAACCAACCAGTGTCTTTCCTTTTCCCGTCATCGCAGCATCCGACAGCACCTCACGCTGGCTTATAAGCTGTTCAACTTCGTCGCGGCTCCATGGCCGAGCAAAAGCACTTCCGTGGATGGCGGCGCAGGCCGGCGCCCATGCGTCGTCAAGCCTACGGATGGTCGGTGGCGACCGACGCCACGATGCTGGCCACAGCATCAATTCAGCTCGCTACGCGGGCAACGATGCCCTTGGACTGAGGCTGTGCGTCCGGCGCCTTTAGATAATATGGCCGAGCCATGCTTCTTGCCGGGTCGGCCAAAGTTCCAAGGTGGCCAACATAGACGATGTCGGGCGCCACGGTTTGCCCGACGACCTCGGCTTCCATTCCCATGGACCAAGCCTCGATGGCCATCATTGGGGCGCCTGACCCCGTGAGTTTCAGGGGTCCCGATCCCAGGGCACGCACGGCATCCCGCACCGTGGCGAGCCGGGCCGAAAGGACATTCTGCCCCTGCGGGCCATAGCCCTGGACGTAGATGTGGCCGTGCTTGGCATCCACACCCGCGGCCACGACCGCCCCACCGCTACGTCCGATCAACGGAGCCGCGAAGGCCGCGAGCGACGAGACGCCTACAACGGGAATACCGCAAGCCAGCCCGATAGCCCTCGCTGCGGCAATGCCGATCCGGATCCCAGTAAATGATCCCGGGCCCACCACAACAGCTATCCGCTCAAGAGCATCGAACCGCAGGTCACCAGCGGCCATGACGCGTTCGATCAGCGGCAGCAGCGCGTCGGAATGTCCTCGCACCATGGCAAGCGTCTCAAGCGCGAGCGGCCCGCTGCTGCTGCCAGAGAGCAGACAGGCGGAAACGGCTGGGTGTGCCGTGTCGATCGCCAGAATCTTCATCGCACCGAGACACTCCCCAGGGGCTGGAAGTCCATCACTTGATCAAATCTGTTCGACGCTCTGAACATCAGGGAGGAAGTGCTTTAGCAAGTTCTGAATGCCATTCTTCAGCGTCGCCGTAGACGACGGGCAGCCTGAACAAGCGCCTTTCATGCTGAGATAGACAGTCCCGTCCCGAAAACCACGGAAAGTGATGTCGCCGCCGTCGCTGGCAACAGCGGGGCGAATTCGCGTCTCGAGCAATTCCTTTATGGTGGCCACGGTTTCCGCGTCCTGGGGCGCAAAGAACTCGTCCCCTTCGCCCGCGCCGGTTGCTTCACCGGAAAGGTCCTCAACGAGCAACGGCACCCCGGAAACATAATGCTCCATGATCGCGCCGAGGATCGAGGGCTTGAGGTGCTGCCAGTCTCCGTCTGATTTGCTTACGGAGATGAAATCCGAGCCGAAGAACACGCCTGACACGCCGGGAATAGCGAAAAGCGCGCCTGCCAAAGGCGACTTGGAAGCACTGGCGATATCGCCCATTTCAAGCGTGCCGCTGGGCAGGACTTCTCGTCCCGGAAGGAACTTGAGGGTCGCAGGATTAGGCGTGGCTTCGGTCTGGATGAACATGACAATCTCCCAGCGTCCGGTTCAAGGCCGGCGTTCGGATGGTGGTCTCGCGGTGAGGCCTTCTCGTCAGATAAGGCCTCGCACCCCTGAAGATCAATGGCGCATCGACAAAACAGCCGTAGCCTCAGCGCACGAAACCCATGATGTCGCGGACAGCCACCATGGTCTGCGAAGCCCGCACACGGGCCCTGTTCGCCCCATCGCGAAGGACCGAATCGATGTAGGTCGTATCGGCCTGCAGACGGCGCATCTCGTTGCCGATAGGGGCTAGCTTGGTCACGGCCAGGTCGATCAGGGCAGATTTGAAGGTCGAAAAGTTCCCCCCGCCGAACTGCTGCAGCACATCAAGCTTGGTCTGCCCATCGAGCGCGGCGAAAATCCCAACGAGATTGTCGGCCTCCGGCCGGCCGGCGAGCCCCTCCAGAACGGAAGGCAGCGCGTCCGGGTCCGTCTTGGCCTTGCGAATCTTCTGGGCGATCGTATCGGCGTCGTCAGCGAGGTTGATGCGCGAATTGTCCGAAGGGTCGGACTTAGACATCTTCTTCAAACCTTCGCGGAGGCTCATCACCCGCGTCGCCGGGCCCTGAATCAGGGGCTCTGGAAGCGGGAAAAAGCCCTCACCCTCGGCAAAAGTCGGGTTGCCCGAGACGAAGTCGTTGTTGAATTTTTGCGCGATATCGCGTGCCAGTTCCAGGTGTTGCTTCTGGTCTTCGCCAACCGGGACATGCGTCGCGCGATAGACCAAAATGTCCGCCGCCATCAGGGTTGGATAGGCATAGAGCCCTACCGAAGCATTCTCGCGATCTTTTCCGGCCTTCTCCTTGAATTGAGTCATCCGGTTGAGCCAGCCCATCCGCGCCACGCAGTTGAAGATCCAAGCCAGCTCCGCATGCTCGGCGACCTGGCTTTGATTGAAGACGATATGCTTCGTGGGGTCGATCCCAGCCGCAATGAACGCAGCCGTCACTTCGCGAATGTTCGACGTGAGCTCCGAAGGCTTCTGCGCCACGGTGATCGCATGAAGGTCGACCACGCAGTAGATGCAGTCGTGGGTGTCCTGAAGCGCCACAAACTTCGTGATGGCTCCGAGGTAATTGCCCAGATGCAAATTACCGGTCGGCTGGACGCCCGAGAAGACGAGCTGGGGAAATGTTTGCATGTGGGAACGAAACTCCGCCGATCGCCAAGGCCAGCCTTATCGCAAAAGCTCTGCACCTCTGGCAAGTGACCCTCCGAACGGCCAAGTCCTTCCCCGACCGGCGCTCATAGAATGAAGCGGCTTAGATCGGCATTCCGGGCGAGATCGGCGATCTGGCGTTCCACGAACGCGCCATCGATGGTTACCGACTGGCCGACCCTGTCAGGCGCGGTGAAGCTGACCTCTTCCAGCAACTTTTCCATGATCGTCTGCAGTCGCCGCGCACCGATGTTCTCGACGGTGGAATTAACCTGAACGGCAATGCGCGCCAGGGCGTCGATGCCCTCGCTGGTAAATTCAAGGCACACGCCCTCCGTCTGGAGGAGGGCGACATATTGCTTGACCAGGCTCGCTTCGGTCTCGACGAGAATGCGCCGAAAGTCATCTTCGACCAGCGGCCGGAGTTCCACGCGGATCGGCAGCCTGCCCTGCAGTTCTGGCAGGAGATCGGAGGGCTTGGCAGTATGAAAGGCGCCGGAGGCAATGAAAAGAATGTGGTCGGTCTTTACGGTCCCGTGTTTGGTTGCAACATTCGTGCCCTCGATCAAGGGCAGCAGATCTCGTTGGACGCCCTCACGAGAAACGTCGGCTCCGCCCCGATGTTCGCGGGCGCAAATCTTGTCGATTTCGTCGAGGAACACGATGCCGTTGTTTTCGACGTCGCGTATGGCTTCCTGGACGATCTGATCGTTGTCGAGCAGCTTGTCGCTTTCTTCGACGATTAAGGGCGCATAGGCCTCCTTAACCGTGGTGCGCAAGGTCTTCGTCCGGCCACCCAACGCTTTGCCGAAGATATCGCCAATGGAAATCGCCCCGACGGACGATCCCGGCATGTTTGGGAGCTCGAACATAGGCATCGATGACGACGACTGCGCGATCTCGATGTCAATTTCCTTGTCGTCGAGTTCGTCCTGACGCAATTTGCGTCGGAAGCTTTCGCGCGTCGCAGCGGACGCCGTTTTTCCAACCAGCGCGTCCAGAACGCGCTCTTCGGCAGCCGCCTGAGACTTCGCGACCAAAGCCTTGCGCTTTCGATCTTTAACAAGACCGATTCCGATTTCGAGAAGGTCCCGGATGATCTGTTCGACGTCGCGGCCGACGTAGCCGACTTCCGTAAATTTGGTCGCCTCGACCTTCAGGAATGGCGCCGCAGCAAGCTTCGCCAAACGTCGCGCTATTTCTGTCTTGCCGCAGCCGGTGGGGCCGATCATCAAAATGTTTTTCGGGAGAACCTCCTCCCGCATCGCGCCTTGCAGCTGAAGGCGGCGCCAACGATTTCTCAGTGCAATCGCAACGGCTCGTTTAGCTTCGTCCTGCCCGACGATGTAGCGATCTAGTTCGGAGACGATCTCGCGAGGAGAAAAATCGGTCATATGCATCCCTGTCGACATATTCTGCGAGATCAGCGTGTCCCGATCGTTTCGATCACCAGATTGGCGTTCGTGTAGACGCATATGTCCGCCGCGATCTGCATCGCAGAACGCACAATCTGTTCAGCGTCCTCCTGAACAGGTAGCAGCGCGCGCGCGGCGGCCAGCGCATAATTCCCGCCGGAACCTATGGCCATGACTGCGCCGTGTTGCGTCTGCTCCGGCTCAAGCACATCCCCTGTCCCCGTGAGGACAAGCCCGACGGTCGAGTCAGCCACCAGCATCATGGCCTCAAGGCGCCGAAGGTAACGGTCCGTGCGCCAATCCTTGGCGAGCTCGACGGAAGCCCGCAGGAGCTGTCCGGGATACTGTTCTAGCTTCGTCTCAAGCCTCTCGAAGAGAGCGAAGGCATCCGCAGTCGCACCGGCGAAGCCTGCGATGACGTCTCCCTTGCCCAACCTGCGCACTTTCCGGGCGTTTCCCTTGATGATCGTCTGGCCCAGACTGACCTGACCATCTCCACCGATCACCGTACGGCCTCCTTTGCGCACCATGAGAATGGTCGTGGCATGCCAGCTTTGCGGAGACGAGGAGGGCGCATTCAGCATGGGTGCTCATGACCTGATGGAGGGAAACGGCGGTAGGAAGCTGGAGAGGATCTATAAATCGGAGCTCCACATCGCAAGGGGGTGGTAGCCATGCGGCACTAGGCTTGCTAGAAGCCGCTCGAACCTTCGAGGATATCAGAATGCGTTCCGCCACACTTTCGCGCAAAACTCGCGAAACCGACATCAAGGCGACGGTCAAGCTTGACGGATCCGGCAGCGCGTCGATCCAGACGGGGATCGGCTTCTTTGACCACATGCTCGACCAGATCGCGCGTCATAGCCTGATCGACCTCGACATCGTGGCGCATGGTGATCTCCACATTGACCAGCACCACACGGTGGAGGACGTAGGCATCGTTCTGGGCCAGGCGGTTCGCCAGGCTCTCGGCGATATGCGTGGGATTGTCCGCTATTCGGACGTACTCCTCCCAATGGATGAAGTGCTGACGCGCGTCGCGCTGGATGTTTCAGGCCGCCCCTTCCTCGTTTTCCGCACAACGTTCCATCACCCCAAGATCGGGGACTTCGACACCGATCTTGTCCGGGAGTTTTTCCAGGCCTTCACGGTTCACGCCGGGGTCACGCTGCATGTCGAGACGCTTTATGGGCTGAATGACCACCATATCGCCGAATCATGCTTCAAGGGTCTCGCACGGGCGCTCGGTGTGGCCGTTGCAATCGATCCTCGGCAGCAGGATCGTATTCCTTCGACCAAAGGCAGCCTTTCCGGCTGAGCGCTCCCGAATGGCGATTTACACAGTTCACGTAAAGGGTAGCCCTTATGATCCCGTAGGCCTGTCGGACAGAACGGTCCTGACACGGGACGGCTTTTCCTGGGCGGCGCTGGTCTTGGGCCCGCTTTGGCTGATCTGGCGCAGAGCCTGGCTAGCCTTGTTGGTTTGGCTTGGCAGCCAAGGAGTTATCTTGGCTTTCGGAACCTGGATCACGCCGAGTTTTCGTCTGACCGGCGTCCTGGAAGTCATCCTGGCGCTCGGTCTCGCGCTCGAGGCTTCCCAGATCCGGAGTAGCGCGCTGGCACGGAGAGGATTTGTGATCGTGGATGTGATCTCGGCTCCCCGCTTGGAGCAGGCAGAGCGGACCTGTTTCACTCGCAGCCTGTTGACAGTGACAGAAGGCCCGCAGCTCAGCCCGACAAGCGTTGGGCGCGCGCAGGACACTGCCATGGTTGGCCTTTTCCCCTCGATGGGCGGATGAATTAATGACAGTCGCTATCGTCGATTACGGCTCCGGTAATCTGCATTCCGCGCAGAAGGCGGTCGAACGCGCGGCTAGCGACGCAGGCATTCGGGTCGTCGTGACATCTGACCCCGATATCGTTCGCAGGAGTGACAGGATTGTCCTGCCCGGCGTTGGCGCCTTCGCGGACTGCAGGCGTGGTCTCGACAGCGTCATTGGCATGGTCGAGGCGCTGGAGGACAGCGTCATCCGTCTCGGCCGGCCGTTCCTTGGAATCTGCGTAGGTATGCAGCTTCTGGCTTCGCGCGGGCTCGAGCATGAAGTCACACACGGGCTTGGATGGATTCCCGGAGATGTAGTGGCAATCGAGCCCTCCTCGCCCGAGCTCAAGGTTCCCCATATGGGCTGGAACACTCTAGCCGCGGCGCGCCCGCATGCGCTCCTGGATGGGATTCCGACCGGCGAAAAAGGCCTTCATGCCTATTTCGTCCACTCGTTCCATCTGCAGGCTGCTGAGCCCGATCTAATCATCGCGACCACTGATTACGGTGGGCCACTGGCGGCCATCGTCGGTCGTGACAATATCGTCGGCACGCAGTTTCATCCCGAGAAGAGCCAAAAGCTCGGCTTATCCTTGATCGGCAACTTCCTCAGGTGGTCCCCTTGATCCTTTATCCGGCGATCGACCTCAAGCAGGGCGAGTGCGTCCGCCTCATCCATGGCGACATGAGCCAGGCGACGGTCTTCAACACGGATCCTTCGGCGCAGGCGCGGGACTTCGAGCTTCAAGGCTTCGAGTATCTCCACGTGGTCGATCTCGACGGTGCCTTCGCCGGCGCGCCGCGCAATGCGAAAGCCGTGGAAGCGATCCTTGAATCAATCCAAATGCCTGTCCAACTCGGAGGTGGCATCCGCGATATGCGCACGATTGAGGGTTGGCTGGCCAAAGGCGTACGTCGCGTGATCATAGGCACCGCTGCGGTTCGCGATCCCGATCTGGTTCGCGAGGCCGCTCGCCTCCATCCGGGTCAAATCGCAGTCGGCATCGACGCGCGGGACGGTCTCGTGGCCGTAGATGGGTGGGCCAAGGTGTCACAGGTTACGGCTGTGGAGCTCGGACGGCGTTTCGAAGATGCCGGTGTCGCGGCTATCATCTACACGGACATTGCTCGCGATGGAGTCCTGAAGGGCCTCAATGTCGAGGCGACCCTTGCGCTTGCCGATGCCATATCGATCCCCGTGATCGCGTCCGGAGGACTGGCTTCGCTAGCCGATGTCGAGCGGTTGCTCGAGCCGGATTGCAAAAAGCTTGCCGGCGCCATTACCGGACGGGCGCTTTACGACGGACGCCTCGACCCCACCGCGGCCCTGGCGCTGATACGAGCGGCACGGGAGACCACACTTGCTTAAGTGCCGTGTTATTCCCTGTCTGGACGTGAAAGACGGGCGCGTTGTCAAAGGCGTCAATTTTGTGGATCTCAAGGACGCAGGGGATCCCGTGGAAAGCGCGATAGCTTATGATGCGGCCGGTGCCGACGAACTCTGCTTTCTGGATATTACGGCAAGCCACGAAAACCGGGGCACCATTCTTGATGTGGTCCGAAGGACAGCGGAAGCCTGTTTCATGCCACTGACCGTCGGTGGCGGCGTCCGAACGATTGACGACATTCGTAACCTGCTTCTGGCCGGTGCGGACAAGGTCTCGATCATGACGGCGGCTGTGCACAACCGTGCCTTCGTGCGCGAAGCGGCCGAGAAATTCGGCAGCCAATGCGTGGTCGTTGCCATCGACGCCAAGAAGGTCTCGCCGGGACGCTGGGAAGTCTTCACGCACGGCGGACGAAAGCCAACCGGCCTCGATGCTCTCGACTACGCAAAAGAAGTCGCTGAATTGGGAGCAGGCGAAATCCTGCTGACGTCCATGGACCGTGATGGCACACGGTCGGGCTTCGACATCGAGTTAACCCGCGCAATCGCCGATTCTGTCCGTGTGCCGCTCATCGCATCAGGCGGAGTTGGAACACTCGACCATCTCGTCGAAGGCATTCGTGACGGGCATGCAACAGCGGTTCTCGCCGCCTCGATCTTCCATTTTGGGGAGTTTACGATACGAGCTGCCAAAGAGCACATGCAACACGCGGGCTTGCCGGTTCGGCTGGATTGAACGAAACGAGATGAAAATGACCCATTTCTCCCTCGAAGATCTCGACGGCTTGATAGCCACTCGGCGTTCGGCAACAGCTACGAAATCCTACACTCGATCCCTGCTCGACAAAGGCGCTGTGGGATGCGCGAAAAAATTCGGTGAGGAAGCTGTCGAGTTCATAATAGCGGCTGCTCTGGGTGAGACCAAAGCGGTGACAG
Source organism: Hyphomicrobiales bacterium (assembly GCA_028290285.1). Taxonomy (GTDB): domain Bacteria; phylum Pseudomonadota; class Alphaproteobacteria; order Rhizobiales; family Beijerinckiaceae; genus Terripilifer. Next base: position 15,406 of record JAQGKD010000117.1, on the reverse strand, counting down.
CAGAAGCGGCCGATGTTCTATATCACCTCTTGGTAGCTCTACATGCGTGCGAGGTTCCGTTGCAGGATGTTCTGCAGGAACTCGGGCGAAGGACGCAAACGTCGGGCCTCGAGGAAAAAGCCTCTCGGTCCTGATCCCGGGAATTCCGGCTGGCCTGCGGGGGCACGGGGATCTTTGTTATGATGCAGCGTGCCGCACTTGGTCCACCGCCGGGAGAACTATCTCCTTATCGCTATTTCAGCCGTTCCGAATGGGCGTCGCTGCGGGCTGACACGCCTCTGACCCTCACGATCCAGGATCTGGAGAAACTCCAGTCGATCAACGATCCGATCTCGGTGGACGAAGTCATCGCGATCTATCTCCCCCTGTCTCGATTGCTGGCTCTCTACGTCGCCGCCACACAGGGACTCTTCAAAGCGACCCAACGTTTCCTCGGCGCGGAAGATGGCAAGATGCCCTACATCATCGGTGTCGCGGGGTCCGTGGCCGTTGGAAAATCGACCACCGCACGCGTGCTGCAGGCTCTACTTTCGCGCTGGCCAAATACGCCAAAGGTGGAACTCGTCACGACGGACGGGTTTCTGCACCCCAACTCGGTGCTGGAACGGGAAGGCCTGATGGATAAGAAGGGCTTTCCCGAGAGTTATGACGGCACCGCTCTGCTCCGATTTCTTTCGGACATAAAGGCTGGCAGGCGCAATGTTCCCGCACCGGTCTATTCGCATCTCGTCTACGACGTCGTTCCCGGCCAGGAAATCATCGTCGACCGACCGGATATCCTGATCGTAGAAGGTCTGAATGTTCTGCTGCCGAACAGGCCGGGTAAGGACATCCCCTTCGTCTCTGATTTTTTCGACTTTTCCATATACCTGCATGCCAGCGAGCAGGATCTCGAGAGCTGGTATATTGCCCGGTTCATGCGTCTGCGCGAGACGGCATTCCGTGATCCTCGGTCCTATTTCCGTAAATATGCCGATCTCGACGATGGCACCGCCAGGGAGATGGCGCGCGAAATCTGGCAACGCATCAACCTGCGCAACCTGCATGAAAACATCCTGCCGACGCTCGCGCGCGCCAGCCTTGTTCTCACAAAGGGGACAAATCATAGCATCGAGCGGGTCGCCCTCCGGAAGCTCTGACTTTGCCCAGGTTGTAGATCAGAGCGGCAATGCCAGACCATTTTCAGCGGCCAGGTCGCTCAACCGGACATGTGGTCTGGCGCCATAATGCTGGATGATTTCGGCCGCTGCCAACCCACCGAGGCGGGCGGCATCCTTCAAATCAGAACCCCGGACGAGACCGGCGAGGAAGCCTGCAGCGAAGAGGTCGCCCGCACCCGTTGTGTCGACAAGGCGCTCGATCGGCGACGCGGGCACCGCATGCGTTTCCTCCCGGGTGACCACCATTGAGCCGTGCTCCGAACGGGTAACGATCCCTAGAAGGTTTTCGTCCCGGAACGCCGTGACCGCTGTGTCGAAATCGGCCGTCTGGTACAACGACCGCAACTCGTGCTGATTGGCGAAGATGATATCTACGGTCTTCGTCCGCATCAGATCGAGGAACTCATCACGGTATCGATCGACGCAAAACGCATCCGATAAGGTCAAAGCCACCTGATTCCCGGCGGCATGTGCGATTGCTGCGGCCTTTATGAAGGCCTGCTTCGCGGCTGGCGGGTCCCACAGATAGCCCTCCAGATAAAGGATCGACGATGCCTTGACGAGGCTTTCGTCGACATCGTCAGGTCCAAGGTTCTGGCAGGCGCCGAGATATGTGCTCATCGTGCGCTCGCCATCGGGCGTCACCAGAACAAGGCAGCGGGCCGTCCCGGGCCCCTCTGTGGCGAAAGGCGTCCCAAAGTGGACGCCGCTGGATCGGATGTCGTGCGAGAAGGCGTGACCGGCCTCGTCGTTCTTGACCTTGCCGATGAAGGCGGAGCGAATGCCAAAGGACGCGAGGCCGACGATCGTATTCGCGGCAGACCCGCCAGACGTGATTGTCGTGCTGCCCATGAGTCCGTAGAGCGACGCCGATCTCTCTTCGTCAATGAGAACCATCGCGCCTTTGTTCAGGTTCTCGCGTTCGAGGAGATCATCCTCGGCAGGCGCAATCACGTCGACAATTGCATTGCCGAGGCCGAGAACCTCGAATTTGTGATCGGGCATATTCAACTCCGGTCTGTATTGCTCGCGTTGCCGCCGGTGTCGCACCGACCAGTCTGCGGCGTCAAGTTCTGGACGACTTCAAGCCAGACTTCAGACGCACATTCAGAAGATCGAGCAGGGCCCCAATGTCCGATTCGGTCAGGTTACCCACTTGGCGGGCGAGTTTGTTTGCAAACTCGGTCGCTTCTGGTCCGAGCCCCGACGTATCTATGACCACGCGCGGATGTGATATCTGAGCAAGACGTTCGATTTCCTCCGCCTCGTCCCAGATGACGTTGAAAAAGGTGATCACGCGCTGGACTAGATACCACGTCGGCGCACCCCTACGCCCATGCTCGAGCGAAGACAGGTAGGCCGGGGAAACACCAAGCGCATCCGCCATGGTCTTCAGGGTGACCTTTCGTTCGGCTCGCATAGCCCGCAGCTTGTGACCAAATGGCGTCATGATAGAGGCCTCATTGGAGGGTCAGGCGTGTGGGGTTGCGGAGACGCACATAAAGCGCGCCGGACCCACCATGCGAGGCCGCAGCCTCCTCGAAGCCCAGGACAATGTGGCGAAGGTCGGGGCCGGCAAGCCAATGCGGAACGATACGCCGAAGGATCCCACGGTCCGATCCACACGTTACCGCGCCGGATCGGTTACCTTTGCCGGTTACGACGAGCACGACCCGTGCGCGGTTGTGGCTTGCACGGTGCAGAAAGCCGCGAAGTACCGAATGGGCCTCATCCTGGCGCAAGCCGTGAAGGTCAACCTTCGCGTCAACCTCGGCCCGGCCCCGCGAGAGGCGCTGTTTCAAGCGTTTTTCGAGGGGAGCAAGAGGAAGAACCTTGGGCGTTCCTCTAATTTCTTTCTTCGCGGGTGCTGACAGCGCAGGCCCCTTCGACTGCGTCTTCGCGGGGTCAGCGGCAATGCTTTCGCGCGCTGGTGTGGACGGCGGAACATGCGCTCCGCGCTTGGGCGTCACGGTTTTTGTCACCTCGACCCATAATGTCACCTCATCCTGCGTGAGCACGCGAAGGCGAGAGCGCGCGGCTTTCGGGCCGTCCTTCATGCATCGTCTTCCCTTGGCAAGAAGACGAACATGCGCCCAGCGCGGCGTATGCCTCCCGCAAGCTGACCGGCGATGGTGCCGGACCCAAAGTACAGGTCGGCGCGCGCGGGCCCAATAATTGCGGAACCGGTATCTTGGGCGACCATTGTACGATCGAGGGCAAAATCGACGCCATTGCGCCCCGGCAACTTTGCTTCGATCCAGAACGGAAGGCCGTACGACCAAATGTGACGGTCGACGGCAATCGATCGCAACGGCGTAAGAGGCAGTCCAGAAGCTCCGATGGGGCCGGGGCCGGTCTCATCCGCAGTTGAAGCCGAAAAGAACACAAACGACGGATTTCGATGCAGCAGGTTGCGTCCGCGGTTTCCAAGTTCTTGCCCGTTCCTGCGAACCCAGTTCTTCAACCGGTCGAGTGACATTTCGGAAGGTTCGATTTCGTTGTCAGCCAGTAGCATTTTGCCGATCGACGCATATGGATGACCGTTGCGTCCGGCGTAGGTGAGATCAATCGCTCGTCCATCCTGAAGACGCAGTCTCGCCGAGCCCTGCACTTGGATCATAAATGCTTCGATCGCGTCTTCGACAAAAGCAATGGGTTTTGAACTAGAGCCAAGCGCGCCTCGGTCAATTTCGGCACGCGTTGGATAGGGCGCGAACCCATCATCCGCGGTGCGTCTGGCCGAAGTCAATCCGGCGGGTAGAGAGGGATCTCCGAAAGAGGGCAGCGTCACGAGGTCAGTGGGTCTGGCTAATATCGGCTCACGGAAGGCACTGGTCCGTATGAGAGAGGCAGGCACCTCTGGACGATAATATGCTGTGAAGAATGCTGGTTCCGAAGGCGTGCCCTCGGCGCTGCCGAGCGGCTCGATCAAATGCGGGATGAACTTTTTTTCATAAAAGGTGCGCGCGTCGTCTGCATCCAAGGCTTCTGGCGCCTGGACCGACTCCCGAGCGAGGACGAAGTGGTGATTGCTGGGCGCACGTCCCTGGCGCAGCTCCGGCTGGCCGGAGACGATTGCCGCGCACGACGATCTGAAGACTTTCCAGCTTTCACTGTGGTTATCAGCGTGAAACCCTGGCAGGTCGCCAAAGGATACGGCCGTCAGTCTCGCTTTTTCCATCAGTATCGCGTCGGCCGAGCTGCTCAATGTTCCAACCATATGCGCTTTGGCGGCATGAGTGACTGCATGTCACGCTCCGGCCTCGGTTGCGACGAGCTTCCAGTTCGGGTCACGCGACGATGTCTCGCGGGCGAATGTCCAGACGTCCACCATATCGACAACCTTGTCAGCACTTCCGTCGACGATGGTCCCTGTGGAATCGCGCGTGACCGTGATCAGTTTGGACTGAAATCGGACAGAAATTTGCGCCAAAGTTCCACGCAGCTGCGCATCTTCAAGAAGCGCCTTGTCTATCGACACAAAGGTCGTATCGACGCTTTCCCCACGCGTTTCGCGAGCGGCGATGGCTGAAGAAAAACTCTCAAACACGTCCTTGGACAAGAGGTCACGCAAGGCGACGCTATTTCCCGCAGCAAAGGACATTATGATCATCTCGTAGGCGCTCTTGGCCCCGCTGATGAACATTTTGGGCTCGAAAGAAGGATCGACGCTGGCGATAGCTTCCAGCCCCGGGAGCGCGCGCGCATCCAGGCCCGGAATCTTTGACCAAGCAACCTTGCGGTCATCTGGAGTCTGCTGTTGTGCCGGCTCACGTGCGGCACCGGGCAGGCGAACGACATTGCGATCGCTGTCGGCTGCCACTGAATCCGCCCCAGTCTGCCGCCGGTAGGGCTCGCCTGGCGGCTGTTCGTGGCCCGTCCGCGTCCCGAGGACCGAGCGAAGCTTCCAGACCACGAAAACGGCAAGAAGTGCGAAGATAATTGTCGTCAAATCAAAGGAATCGTTCATTACCAAGCCTAGGTCAGCGTTTTCCGGGCGGCAGGTTGCGCCAGCCACTCGACCACATCATATATCAGATAAGTCGGCGCTGCAGTTTTGCCATGGAAAAAGGAGAGTGAGTTGCGTCAGTCTCACAAAGTGCTCTTGCTCGTTGCAGGTTGGCTTGGGGCTGAGTTGGTCATGCTCTCGTTCGTGGTTAGCGTTGTCGGCTGGTCGGGGGCCGCCGCGCTTGGCATCCTCACGTCGCTGGCCGGATTCATCATGATCCGCGATGTGGGTCGGCGCGCCATAGACAGCCTCCAGGCCGGCTTCCGGGGCGGACCCGTCGGCTCTGGCCCTGTCCTAGACGGCTCCTTGCAGGGGATCGGCGCCATACTTTTGATATTGCCAGGTTTCGTGACTGACCTGATCGGGCTTGCCCTTGCTTCGCCCACGATTCGGCACGGCCTCACGTGTCGCTTTGGTGACATTCATGGGCAGGGCCTCAACGGAACATTGGACCTTTCGCGCGACGAATGGCGTTCGACAGAAAGTGAGTCCTCTGGAGCTCGTATCGAGCGTTACAAGTCTGGGCCATAAACCTCGGCCAAGTCTCTGCACCTTGTGAATACGGGTGACCCGTGCTACCCGGCGGGCTCAACGCGACACGCGGTTTGAGCAGCAGGAGACGGGATTATGGCAGAGGCAAACGGCAACGGTGCCCAGACGGAAGCGGTTCCGCAGCTGAACGTCCTGGCGCAATACACGAAAGACCTGTCCTTCGAAAATCCGAACGCGCCGCGTTCGCTGGGCCCGCAGGAAGCGAGCCCGAATATTTCGATCCAGGTCAACGTGAACGTGCGGCAGTTGGCAGAGACCGACTATGAGGTCGAGCTGGTCCTAGAAGGATCGGCCGTCGATGGCACCTCGACCCTGTTCAAATTCGACTTGAACTATGCCGGCGTCTTCCGTCTTCAGAACATTCCGGAGACGGAAATCCATCCGATCATCATGATCGAATGCCCGCGTCTTCTGTTTCCGTTCGCCCGCCAGATCGTGGCTGACGCGGTGCGCTGCGGTGGCTTCCCGCCTTTGTTGATCGACCCTATCGACTTTCACGCCCTTTATCGGCAGCGCGTGACCGAAGCTGCGCCTACTCTTTCTTGAGTGATCACTGGATCACTGCGAAAGGTACTTGAGCCAAACTGCTTTGGCGCCCATCGCCGCTATGAAGTTGCGGTGGGCGTCTGCCTCGCCGTCGTCGACGAGGGACGAAATGGGTTCGGTGCGCGCAGAGACAGCTTTGATCTCGACTGTCTGCACAACCTTGATCTCGCTCGCCAGAACGAGGGCGGACTGGCGACCGCCCACGAGTTCCACATAAACCTCAGCCAGCAATTCGGAATCCAGCAACGCGCCGTGCTTCGTGCGGCGTGAATTATCGATTCGATATCGCGTGCACAATGCGTCCAAGCTGTTCGGGGAACCTGGATGCTTCCGCCTCGCCATGGGAAGAGTGTCGATCACGCGACTCATTTCCAGCGGAGGCCGGTTGCTGCGCCTCAATTCGGAATTGATGAAACGCATGTCGAATTCGGCGTTGTGGATCACCAGAGGCGAATCGCCGATGAAGCTCAGGAATTCGTCTGCCACATGCTCAAAGAGCGGCTTGCCTTTGAGGAACTCGATCGAGAGGCCATGAACCCTGAAGGCTTCCTCGGGCATGTCCCGCTGCGGATCGATATACACGTGAAAACTTTCGCCAGTTGGTACAGTATTTACGATCTCAACGCAGGCAATCTCAACCAGCCGGTCCCCCGTGGACGGGTCGAGCCCTGTTGTCTCCGTATCTAGGACGATTTCGCGCATGGATTGATCAACCTTTAAATGCGTGGCCCCGAACAGCAGAAGTGGCGCGAAGAAATTCCGCGACCTGTCGCTGCGCAGCGACAATCCCGCGACCGGTATCGATCACGATGTGCGCTCGGCGGCGCTTTTCAGCGTCGGCCATTTGCTTTGCCACGATGGCATCAAAGCGCTCGGGGGTCATTCCAGGACGCGCGAGGACACGCGCTTTTTGCACAGGCGTCGAAGCGGACACGACAACGACGAGATCGCAATCGCGGTCTGCTCCTGTCTCAAAGAGCAAGGGTATGTCACAGATCACTAGGCGTGCGCCGGCCTGCTTGCACGCACGGACGAATGCGAGACGGTGCGCGCTGACGCGCGGATGAATGATTGCCTCGAGGCGGCGTAGCGCCTGCGGATTGGCGAGAACTTGCGTGGCCAGCAACTGGCGATCTACGCCGCCGTTGTTCATAGCCGCTGGAAAAGCGAATGCGATTTCATCATTTGCATCCCCCCTATAGAGGTCATGAACCGCGCGATCAGAATCGTGGACAGGAACGCCGAAAGCCCGAAAAAGCGCCGCGGTCGTCGATTTTCCCATGCCAATGGAGCCTGTGAGACCTATGATCAGCATGGCACACTCACCTTGACCATCAACTTTCCAGTGCTCCCGCTGAACGAAGAAATGCAAGAAGAGGGAGGATTGGAAGTCCGAGAATCGTCGCGTGATCGCCTTCGATCCGTTCGAAAAGGTGAACGCCCAAGCCTTCCATCTGATAGGCGCCGACGCTTCGGGTCACGGCATCTCCAGCAGCATCGAGATAGTCGGCAACAAACGCCTCTCCAAAGCTGCGCATTTTCATCATAGCCGTCTCGACGTGTTCAAAGCGACAAACCCCATCCCTATACAGGCAGACTGCGGAATTGAGATGGTGCGTCTGTCCTGAAAGCATCCGCAGATGCTCGGCAGCCTGGTGGATCCCGATCGGTTTGTGAAACTGAATATTTCCTAAGGCGAGGGTCTGGTCAGCTGCCAGAACCCAACAATCTGCGTAGCGCATCGCTACGGTCTCGGCCTTTGCCTTGGCAAGTTCGAGCGCGATCGTGCGTGGGTCTGCCAGTTTCGATTGCAGCGAGAATTCAAGTGCCCGCTCGTCGAGGTCGACTGTCACAGCCTTTACAGGCAAGCCGGCCGCAATCAAGAGCTGAAGCCGCGTTGCGCTCGTCGATGCAAGGATAAGGGGAGATTTCTCTTTCCAAAGCGTCATAGGCTCTACGGTCACCTCTTTCTCGGGTGTGCAATCAGGAGTCAGCGATAAATTTAAGCCTGTGTTCCTTATACAGATCGATGATCGCGGCTGCCGTTTCCTCAATTGACCGTCGTGTGACGTCAATCATGGACCAGCCGCGCTCCGCAAACAGGCGCTTGGAATGAGCGATCTCGGCAGCAACCGCCATGCGATCGACATAGGGGCTTTCCTGATCTGCATTGAGCGCAAGCAATCGATTCTGCCGGATCTGCACGATCCGTTCGGGAGATGCGATCAGGCCGACGATGAGTGGATGACGGAGGTTTTCGACAAATGGGGGAAGCGACACCCCTGGCACCAGCGGAATATTTGCCGTCTTGATTCCTCGGTTCGCCAGATAGATGCTGGTTGGTGTCTTGGATGTCCGGCTCACACCCAGAAGCAGAACATCCGCCTGTTCAAGGTTGTCGGCTTGCTGCCCGTCATCGTGCATCATCGTGAAATTCAAAGCATCAATTCGCTTGAAATATTCAGCGTTCAGCATGTGCTGGGCCCCTGGCCGAGATGTCTGTGCGGTCCCTAGATAGGATTGGAACATGCCAAAAATCGGATCGAGGACCGAGAGGCACGGACTCCCGCATTCCCGGCAAGCGCTTACAAGCGCGTCCGACAAATCATGATCGACGAGCGTGAACAGGACGATTCCAGGAGCAGACTCGATTTCCGATATCGCGCGATCAAGTTGAGCGCGGGTTCGGATCAAGGGGTAGACGTGCTCAATCGAAGAGACCCCCTGAAACTGAGCGGTAACCGCTCGGCTCACCGCAATCAGGGTCTCACCGGTGGCGTCAGAGACGAGATGTAGATGGAAGTAATTCCGGCCCAAGGCGAATTCCGAACTATTATGCTGCCATCCACAGGGCAAGCCTGGACCTGGGGAAGAAAGCGGACAACCGGCCCCTGTAAGGCTGGCAGGATTTCAAATCTCACCTTTTGCCTGAATCGGATCAACAGGAAAGGTGGACCGGACGGTTTTGGAGCTCAGTCCTGTGCGATCAGTGGTCATTGGGGATAGGGCGATGATGTTTCACATGAGGCGAGCGGCCCCCACGACTGAAAACGTTAAGAGTTCGTTAAGCCGTCCACAGGCACGTTTACGCTCTGTTAACTTCGCCCAAAACCGGGATAAAACCGATTTGGGTTGTGCACAGGCCAGCGGAACGCTAATCCACCCCCTAATAAGAAAAAGAAGACGATTAAAAAAGATTCTAAGATTCTTTTAGAAGACCGGAGCCCGACGTGGATAAGTCCCATGCCAACAAACCATTCCTTCGGACACTCGATGGTGAGGTGACGTCGAAGCCTCCGCTTTGGATGATGCGTCAGGCTGGACGCTACCTGCCGGAATATCGCGCCATCCGCGCCACTGCTCCGAGCTTCCTGGATTTTTGTTACACTCCTCGTCTGGCGACAGAAGCAACGCTCCAGCCTATTCGACGGTTCGGCTTTGATGCCGCCATCATGTTCAGCGATATCTTGGTAATACCGGATGCTCTCGGGCAGGCCGTCAGTTTTGAACAGGGCGAGGGACCCCGCCTTGAACCAATCAGCGATGCCGCGGGCCTGGCAGCTTTGCGAGACACGTTAAGTCTGGACCGGCTGTCGAGTGTTTTCGAGACAATCGACCGTGTAAAGACTGCCCTTCCAAAGGAAACAGCCCTGATAGGCTTCTGCGGAGCTCCCTGGACGGTTGCGAGCTATATGATTGCCGGACGCGGCACTCCGGACCAAGGGCCGGCCAGACTGTTCTCCTATCTGCACCCAGAGCTCTTCCAAAAGCTGATCGACCTGCTAGTCACTGCCTCCGTTGATTATCTGACCAGACAGTTCTCAGCGGGTGTCGAAGCGGTCCAGATTTTCGATTCGTGGGCAGGTGTTCTGCCCGCAGGCGAATTCGAGCGTTGGTCACTCGCACCGATCAAGGCAATTGTAGAGGGTGTCCGCGCGAGCGTACCTGACGCCAGGATCATAGCCTTTCCCCGAGGCGCCGGATCGAGACTTGCCCTGTTTGCCAAACTCCCCGGTGTCACCGCGATTGGGCTCGACACTTCGATCGATCCGGCCTGGGCAGCTAGGGAAATACAGCCGCACAAGCCCGTGCAAGGCAATCTCGACCCGCTTGCGCTAGTTGCGGGTGGCCCGGCCCTGGACCGAGCCATTGACCTCATCCATGGCGCATTCGCAGGAAAGCCTTATATTTTTAACCTAGGACATGGGATCGTGCCGGAGACCCCTCTGGAACACGTCGAGCATCTGGTTCAACGTGTACGGGGAGCGTGAGTCTTGGGCTACCTTTGGCTTAAAGCCTTTCACATCGTTGCGGTCATTTCCTGGATGGCAGGAATGCTCTATCTGCCAAGACTTTTCGTTTATCATGTGAGCGTTAAGCGAGGATCTCCTGAATCCGATCTCTTCGAGGTTATGGAGTTCAGGCTGCTTCGCTACATCATGACGCCGGCGATGATCGTAGTGTGGCTTACGGGTTTGTCATTGGTGTACTGGGCTGGATTTTTTGACGCTACCTGGCTTCATATCAAGCTACTGCTGGTGGTTGGAATGTCAGCGGTTCATGGGTTTCTTTCCAAAGTCCGCAGGGATTTCGTCAAAGGAAAAAATTATAGAAGCGCCCGATTTTTCCGAATCACCAACGAGCTGCCAACGCTCTTCATGGTTGGGATCGTCATACTGGTTGTGGTGAAGCCTTGGGGCTGAGGCTTGACGATTCCCGTCTGCCTCCAATCAGCGCCGGCTACTCAGCCCAAGCGAGATATTTACCGACTTGCCGAAGCGGCGGAATCGAGTTACGTTTTAACTCCCTCCTAAAATGCCTCCGTCACTTTTGCGTGTGGACGTTCAACGTTCGCTTCCCTGTGGCGCCGCCTTCTCCCAGATCCGACCTCGCCAACACCGGGCGAATTTTCAAGGACCATCCCCATGCGGGAAATCAAGCTTCAAGACTTGAAACTCAAGTCACCGACCGAACTTCTTGCGTTTGCCGAGGAGCATGAGGTCGAAAATGCATCGATCATGCGCAAGCAGGAGTTGATGTTTGCTATTTTGAAACAGCTGGCCAGCCGGGACATCGAGATCGTCGGTGAGGGTGTGGTCGAAGTTTTGCAAGATGGTTTCGGTTTTCTTAGATCACCTGACGCCAATTATCTCGCTGGTCCTGACGATATCTATGTATCGCCATCGCAGATCCGCCGGTTCGGGCTGCGCACTGGTGATACTGTCGAAGGGCTCATCCGTAGTCCTAAAGAGGGCGAGCGCTATTTTGCGCTTCTCAAGGTCAACACAATTAATTTCGAGGATCCCGAAAAGGTTCGGCACAAGGTCCATTTCGACAATCTGACGCCGCTGTATCCAGATGAGAGGCTGAAGCTCGAAATAGAGGACCCTACCAGAAAAGATTTCTCCTCGCGGATTATCGATATCGTGGCCCCTATCGGGAAGGGTCAGCGAGCGCTCATCGTGGCGCCTCCCCGCACTGGTAAGACCGTTTTGCTGCAAAACATTGCCCAGTCCGTCACTGCCAACCACCCTGAGTGCTACCTCATTGTTCTCTTGATCGACGAGCGGCCAGAGGAAGTTACTGACATGCAGCGCTCCGTGAAGGGCGAGGTGGTGTCCTCGACATTTGACGAACCGGCCGTCCGGCACGTGCAGGTCGCTGAGATGGTTATCGAAAAAGCCAAGCGTCTTGTCGAGCATGGCAGGGATGTGGTTATTCTTCTGGATTCGATCACTCGGCTTGGGCGTGCCTACAACACCGTTGTACCGTCGTCGGGAAAGGTCTTGACCGGCGGCGTAGACGCTAACGCATTGCAACGGCCGAAACGCTTTTTCGGAGCTGCTCGTAATATCGAAGAAGGCGGTTCGCTGACCATCATCGCAACAGCCTTGATCGATACCGGCTCACGTATGGATGAAGTTATCTTCGAAGAATTCAAGGGTACTGGAAATTCTGAGATCATTCTTGATCGTAAGGTAGCGGACAAGCGGACCTTCCCGGCTATCGACATCACGCGTTCCGGTACGCGCAAGGAAGAGTTGCTGGTACCTGGAGACATTCTCAAGAAAATGTATGTCTTGCGTCGTATCCTCAATCCGATGGGAACGGTCGACGCGATCGAGTTCCTGCTTGGAAAACTTCGTGAGACGCCGAAGGGGAACACCACCTTCTTCGAATCCATGAACACCTGAACGGAATGTGTTTCACGTGAATCAGCGAAGTGGGCTCACATTGTGGGCCCACTTTTGTGTTTAATGGCGGCACTGTTTGGCGCGTTTACCGCCCGGGGTTTAGACGTTGAAAGATACAATCTTTGCTTTAGCGACTGGAAATTCTGCGAGTGCGATTGCAATCGTCAGGGTTTCAGGCCTTGAGGTTCCGTCTATCATAAAACGCTGCTGCCGGCGTGAGGTGATCGACCGCGAAGCAACATATTGCCGCATCATCGATCCCGACAACGACGACTTGATCGATACTGGGATAGTGCTTTTCTTTGCAGCTCCAGGCAGTTTTACCGGTGAAGACTGCGCGGAGTTTCAGGTTCACGGCAGTCCGGCGGTTATCAAACGGCTTATAAGATCGCTCGCTTGCTTTCCTAAGACCCGCCTTGCTGAACCAGGTGAATTCATTCGCCGCGCTTTTGAGAACGGAAAAATGGCGCTGACTTCCGTGGAGGGAGTTGCTGATCTGATTGATGCCCGAACAGAGGCACAACGCAAGCAAGCTCTGGCCCAGGCTGGCGGTCATCTGGCGGACGAGTCGGCGAAGTGGCGCGAGCTTCTCCTAGAAGCGCTAGCATTTCTGGATGCCGAAATTGACTTCTCCGATGAGGGAGAGGCTCCTACCGGAGTGGTTTCACAGGTCCTGTCTCTCTGTCGGCTCCTTCTTTCACAACTCGAGGCCGCACTTGCGGACGCAGGACGCAGCGAACGCGTTCGAAGCGGATACCGGGTCGTAATTGCCGGGCTACCCAATGCTGGAAAGTCGAGTCTGATGAATGCGCTTGTCAGGCGAGATGTGACGATCGTGACGGAACATCCAGGAACAACCCGCGACATTATCGAAGTTGAATTTGATCTAAATGGCTTCTCGATAGTCGTTTGTGACACGGCGGGCGTTAGGGAAACAGTCGACCCTGTAGAAAAAATCGGCGTAGCGCGAACACGCGCTGCGCTGCGCTCTGCTGATTTGATTATTTGGTTAGCCGATGCAAGAGGAGAGGCACCCCAGCTGGATAGTGGTACTCCGGCCTTGATCGTTGCAAGCAAAATGGATCTGGTCGCATCGATGCCAGAGTGGGCGGACGTCGGCATGTCCATAGGTGACGAAAACCGTATCGAAGCGCTTAAGCAGCGTGTTGCGGAACTTGCCGCCGCGGAGTTGGCAGGAGAACCGCCGCTTATCACAAATGAGCGTCATCGGATGCACATTGAGAATGCTGCTCGACAATTGTCGGGGGTCATGGCAATCCAGACGGTGTCAATAGAGCTTCTCGCCGAGGATATCCGACGTTGCGCTATAACTCTGAGCGCATTGAGTGGAAACGTTGGGACCGAGGATGTTCTCGGCGCAATCTTCTCGCGATTTTGTATGGGCAAATGATTTGTTTCACGTGAAACAGGTTGATTCGGATACGTCATGTTCACGCACGATATGAAACTCGCCTATGACGTCGTAGTGGTTGGCGGTGGTCATGCGGGCTGCGAAGCCGCGGCTGCGTCCGCCCGGTTCGGCGCAAAAACCTTGCTCTTGACCCAGTCTGTTTCCACAATAGGCACGATGTCGTGCAATCCCGCAATTGGAGGATTGGGGAAAGGGCATCTCGTGCGGGAAATTGATGCGTTGGATGGACTTATGGCACGCACTGCCGACAAAGCCGGCATCCAGTTTCGTGTGCTCAATAGTTCAAAAGGCGCCGCCGTCCGCGGTCCCCGAGCCCAAACCGACCGGAGATTGTACCTTTCCGCGATGCAAACCGCGTTATCCGATGTCGAAAACCTCACGATCGTTGAGGGAGAAGCTGAAGAAATATTGATCGATACTGGCGTTGTCGTAGGACTGGACGCTAGTATCGGGCGCGTGCGTTGCCGATCCGTTGTTCTAACGACAGGGACGTTTTTGAAGGGGGTCATCCATATAGGAGATCAGCGTATGCCTGGCGGTCGCCTCGGGGATCTTCCCAGCAACCGTCTCAGTGCTTCGCTCCTATCTCACGGCTTTCACCTGGGGCGTTTGAAAACCGGCACGCCAGCACGTCTGGATGGCACTACCATCGACTGGTCGAGTTTAGAAGTTCAGTGCGGCGATTCGCGCCCGGAACCGTTTTCGTACTTAACGAGTCACATCACAACACGTCAGGTTCCCTGCCACATTACCCGCACAACTCCAGCGGGCCACAAGATCATCAGGGATAACTTACACCGAGCTGCTGTTCATTCCGGCGCAATCACCGGCCGAGGACCGCGATACTGCCCATCGATAGAAGACAAAATTTCGAGGTTTGCCGATCGTGAAAGCCACCAGGTATTTCTCGAACCTGAAGGCCTTAACGATAATACGGTCTATCCCAATGGCATCTCGTCCTCATTGCCGGCAGATGTTCAAGCTGCATTTATACGTACCATGCCGGGTCTAGAGCGCGTCGGGATCTTGCGATCGGGCTATGCTATAGAATATGACTTCATCGACCCGAGAGAGTTGCTTCCCACGCTGCAGACGAAGCGCGTAAATGGGCTTTATCTGGCGGGTCAAATAAATGGAAGTACGGGATATGAGGAAGCTGGAGCGCAGGGGCTTATCGCCGGGCTGAATGCCGCACGTGCGGCGGGGAATTCACGCCCCTTCGTTTTGGGTCGTGATCAGGCGTACATCGGCGTTATGATCGACGACTTAGTCACGCGTGGGGTAACGGAACCCTATCGAATGTTCACCTCCCGAGCCGAGTACCGCCTATCCTTGCGGGCGGACAATGCAGACCAGAGACTTACGAGTCTGGGGATCGAGGCCCGCTGCGTGGGTAGCCAACGTGCAAATGCGTTCCATGAGAAGAAGGTTCAGTTGGAAGCTGCTCGCTCGCTCCTAACGGGGTTGAAGCTCACACCTCAGGAAGCGGCGCAAATTGGAATCGCTGTCAATC
>JAQGKD010000103.1 GCA_028290285.1 Hyphomicrobiales bacterium | reverse complement strand
GACGAGGCCATGGCGCGCGCCAACATCATCACGCGCAGCGAGCCGAAGGCGCCGGTCTACATCTGCCTCGATGCCGGGCTGCAGGAAGCCGAACTCGAGAAGGAGCCGGTCTGGCCCGATCTCGACCGCCTCAGGGCCCCGGCACCGCCGCGTGCCGCCAAGGCAGATCTCGAAGCCGCCGTCGCGCTGCTGAAGGGCGCCAAGCGCCCGGTGATCATGTGCGGCAAGACCGCATGGTCGCAGGAATCGTGGGATGCCCGCGTGGCGCTCGCCGAGCGCCTGGGCGCGGTGGTTTTCACCGATCTCAAGAACCGCGCCTCGTTTCCGACGGATCATCCCTGCCATCCGGTCGCCCCCCTGGAACAGGTGGGACGGTCCGGTGAACATGTGCGGGATATCCTGCGGCAAGCGGACGTGCTGCTGGCTCTCGACTGGGTCGATCTCGACAGCGCGGTACGTTTGAACGGGACCAAGCTCGCGGCCAAGACCATCCATGCGACGCTGGACCAGCACCTGCACAATGGCGCCCACATGGGTTATCTGGCGCTGCCGGAGCTGGACCTATTCATGGCCGCCTCGCCCGACAGCGTGGTGGAAGACCTCGTGGCAGCTTTAGGCACCGGCGCAAAGCCCTGCTGGAAAGCGCCTATGCGTCGTGAGATCACGCGCGACACGAGCCGGATCGACGTCGACCAGATCGCCCTGTCGCTGCGCGCCGCTTTCGACAACCCCGACGAGGTGAGCCTGACCGGCGTGTGCCGCAAATGGCCTTCGGACGCGTGGCCGCTGCACGATCCGCAGGCTTATTTCGGCAAGGACGGCGGCGGCGGCATCGGCGGCATGCCCTCCATATCCATCGGTTGCGCGCTCGCCATGCACACCCGCGGGCGCAAGACGGTCGGGGTTCTCGGCGACGGCGACTTCCTGATGGGCGGCCATGCCCTTTGGACCGCCGTGCGCCATAAAATCCCGCTGCTGCTCGTCATCAACAACAACCGCTCGTACTTCAACGACGAGCTGCATCAGGAGACGGTGGCCCGGCGGCGCAAGCGGCCCCTGCAGAACCGCTGGATCGGGCAGCAGATCGCGGACCCCGACGTGGATCTCGCCAAATTCGCTGAAGCTCAAGGCGCCATCGGCATCGGCCCCGTCACGAACCCGGCCGAACTCGACGCAGCCATGAAGCGGGGAGCCGAGATCCTGGCATCGGGCGGGGTTTGCCTCATCGACGTGCACGTCAATCCCGGGGAGGAACGCGGCGCGACCACGACAGGCCATCGCGCCACCTGAGCCCGGCGGTCCGTTTCGACCTGCAGAAAAGTGAAAGCCCGGCACATGGCCGGGCTTTCTGCCGTGGTCCGGGGCTGGGGGGCGAAAATAGACCACAGCACGGGGGTAACGCCCGCACTCCGGCAGGGTTCCGACGTTTCTTGGCAATTGTTGCAAATTTCTGCGAAATACGCTGCATGCAGTATACCGGACTTGGTATTTCTTATTTTTCCTCAAACTGTTAGCCTTGAGATCAATCTTTCGGTATCGAAAATTAGAACCGGCAGCTTCTTTTTGGTTCAAGGCTGGAACCTTTTCTCTTCACCATGATGCCCGGAACGCTTCAGAAGGAGCGCTGCCCGACTCCCATTTCCCGCTGCAATGTGCCAAAACCCGCGAAGCCCACTGAAATCCTTGGTTAAAGATGCCTTATCACAGGATCGTGACTGGTGTTTCCGACGAATCAAACTGTCAAGGATCGCTCTAAAGTATACACAGCGGTTGACCTTCCGTAATGTTGGTCGTCGACACTATAGCTTTACCATAGGGAAGCACCGTCAGAGTCAGTTCGCACGCGTTTTATAGGAGTTTGAGTCATGCGTGAGTTGAGATCTAAGTTCGTCGTCTGGGATCAAATCGGCGGCGGAAACTACATCATGATCGCGCATGGGGACGGCGTGTACGAGAAGAAGGAAGGTTTTCGCTCCCGCCGGGAAGCTGAGGACTGGATCGAGCG
The DNA here is from genome assembly GCA_028290285.1 of Hyphomicrobiales bacterium. Lineage (GTDB taxonomy): Bacteria > Pseudomonadota > Alphaproteobacteria > Rhizobiales > Beijerinckiaceae > Terripilifer. Next base: position 1,256 of record JAQGKD010000103.1, on the reverse strand, counting down.
CCGGCTCCGCAAGAGCCGCCTGGAGTCGTTGGAGGACTCCGTCTTCGCCGAACCGTGGCTGCGTGAAAGCCCGGCCGCCAGCGTGCACTGAGCGACCTTTCCACTTTGCCGAAGAATTTCACGCGCTGGAGTCCCACTCCGGCGCGTTTCTTATGAACGCAGCTGGCAGACGTACCTGCAACGTCACATGTCAATTCATGCTGCGTGGCACAACGTTCAAGCATGCTTTGCATCATGTAACAGCACTCCGCAGCTTGACTTGCGCCTACCCCCGGCTGACCCTCGCGCGTCCTCGAACGGCGAGTGGAAACTTTCATGCGTGCTTTCAACAACTCTGCGTTCGTTCTGTCGGCTTTCGCTCTCCTGACGGGCGTCTTTGCCGCCGTTCCCCGCCCCTCTGTCGCCGCCGAGACCCTGGACACGCTCAAGATCGCCGTCGGTGCGCCGGGCAATTGGGACACCTGTATTCCGGAGGTGGGCAAGCGCGCCGGGATCTTCCGCAAGCACGGAATCGAGATCGAGAGCCTTTTCACCAACGGGGCGGAGAGACGATGCAGGCCGTGATTTCCGGCAGCATCGACATCGGCATCGCAGCCGGCACCGCAGCTGCCATGGGGGCCTTTGCGAAGGGTGCGCCAGTCCGCATCCTCGCCGCCGGGACCACCGGCACGGGCGATCTCTTCTGGTATGTGCCAGCAGCCTCTCCCATCAAGAGCTTCAAGGATCTGGCAGGCAAGACCGTCGCGTACTCCACCAACGGAGCCTCGACCCACACAACCCTTCTCGCACTTATCGACACGTTCAAGGTCGCCGCCAAGCCCGTCTCGACGGGAGCTTCGGCTGTGACTCTGACCCAGGCCATGAGCGGCCAGATCGATGTCGGCTGGGCCTCGCCTCCCTTCGGCATCGAGGCGCTGCAGCAAGGCAAGATCCGGCTGATCGCACGCGGCAGCGATGCGCCCTCGACCGCCGAACAGACCGTGCGCGTGCATATCGTGAATGCGAATGTGCTGGAGACGCGCCGCGACGCCGTGAACCGCTTCATGGACGCCTATCGCGAGACGCTGGACTTCCTGTACGCCGACCCGAAGGGCGTCGCGCTGTACGCCGACTACGCCAAGATCGACGTGTCGCTCGCCGAACGCATTCGTGACGAGTTCATGCCGAAAGCCGCCATGAACCCGGACAAAGTATCGGGCATCGATGCGATCACGCGCGACGCGATCACCTTCAAGGTGATGCAGGCGCCCCTCACC
>JAQGKD010000071.1 GCA_028290285.1 Hyphomicrobiales bacterium | reverse complement strand
CACAGTCTTCGATGGAATTCCAGAAACCGGCCTTTTTCAGGGGCTTCTTGGTGGGCGCACAAGGGCTCGAACCTTGGACCCGCTGATTAAGAGTCAGCTGCTCTACCAACTGAGCTATGCGCCCATCGAAGTTGTCCGCGTCGTTCTCTGCGGACGAGCGGGGTTTAGCAAAGCCTCCCCCGCCTGTCCATACCGATCGGGAAAAAAGGCCGATCTTTTCGAAGTTTCCTTCGATCTCCCGGCTTTTTTTCAGTCCGACGGCGGTGCGCCGCGCCTGCCTATGGCGTCACGGCGCGCACATTGGGCTCGATGGCTTCGGGCCGTGTCTTGAGCCGCTTCACCATCAGCTTGTTCAGGGCGGCGATATAGGCGCGCGCGGAGGCCACCAGCGTATCCGGGTCCGCTCCCTTCGCAGTCACCGACTTGCCCTCCTCCTGCAGCCGCACGGAGACCTCCGCCTGCGCGTCGGTGCCCTCGGTCACCGCATGCACCTGATAGAGCTCCAGCACGGCTGCATGGGGCACCAGCGCATGGATGCAATTGAAGATCGCATCGACGGGGCCGTTGCCGGTCGAATGATGCGTGGCTTCCTTGCCGTCGATGTCGAGCGTCAGGGTCGCGGACTGCGGCCCCGTTGTGCCAGCGATGACCGACAGGGCCAGCACCTTGATGCGCTCGCCCGCGTGTCCGATTTCGTCGTCGACCAGCGCTTCGAGATCCTCGTCGTAGACGATCTTCTTGCGGTCGGCCAAATCCTTGAAGCGCTTGAACGCATCCTTCAGGGCGTTGTCACCGAGCGTGTAGCCCAGCTCCTTCAGCTTTTCCTTGAAGGCATGGCTGCCCGAATGCTTGCCCATTACCAGCGAGGTCTTGGACACGCCGACACTCTCGGGCGTCATGATCTCGTAGGTCTGCGCATTCTTCAGCATGCCATCCTGATGGATGCCGCTCTCATGCGCAAAGGCGTTCCGGCCAACGATCGCCTTGTTGTATTGCACCGGGAAGGACGTCACCGCCGACACGAGCTTGGACGCGCGCATCAGCATGGTCGTGTCGATCTTGTTGCGATAGGGCAGGATGTCGGCGCGCGTGCGCAGCGCCATCACCACCTCTTCCAGCGCCGCATTGCCGGCGCGTTCGCCAATGCCGTTGATCGTGCATTCGATCTGCCGCGCACCGCCGCGCACGCCCGCGATGGTGTTGGCCACCGCGAGGCCGAGATCGTTATGGCAATGCACCGAGAAGATCGCCTTGTCGGCATTGGGCACGCGCTCGCGCACATTGCGGAAGATCGCTTCATATTCCTCGGGCACGGTGTAGCCGACCGTGTCGGGGATGTTGATCGTCGTGGCGCCCGCCTTGATCGCGGCTTCGACGCAGCGGCACAGGAAATCCATCTCCGTGCGCGTGCCGTCCTCGGCAGACCATTCGACGTCCTCAACGAATTTGCGCGCCCGCTCGACCTGCGCGGTGACCATGGCGAGAACCTCTTCCGGCTCCTTCTGCAGCTTGTATTTCATATGCAGCGGCGAGGTGGAGACGAAGGTGTGGATGCGCGGACGTCGCGCAAACCGCAGCGCTTCGGCGGCGCGGTCGATATCCTTGAACGAGGCGCGCGCGAGGCCCGTGACGGTAGCGTTCTTGATCCGCTTGGCAATCGCCGAGACGGCCTCGAAATCGCCCTCGGAGGCGATCGGAAAACCGGCCTCGATGATGTCGACGCCCATCTCGTCCAGCAGGTCGGCGACCTCCAGCTTTTCGTCCAGCGTCATGGACGCGCCGGGCGATTGCTCGCCGTCGCGCAGCGTCGTGTCGAAGATGACGACGCGGTCACGCACGCTGACGGGGGCCTGCATGTCTTCAGAAGTTTGCGGCTGTGTCGGGATGGCCATGGGCTTTGTCCTGGTCTGTCGGCCCGGAACCTTCGAAGAAAACTTGGGCTCGGGGCATGAATGGCTGGTCTGATATCGCAACCCCTGAGTGCCCAGGCAGAAAGCCCGGCCGGCGCTCAGGGGCGAATAAGGAGAAGCAGCCCGGAGAACGACAGGGAAAGCTGCGAGGACGGCAGAAGCGCGTGCGTCAGCGGAGCCTTGCGGCCCGCTGCGATCGTCGTCTTCAGGGTGGCGCGCTGTGCCACGGCATCCTCGGCTTGAGTATCGGCCCCTGTGGCCTTCCTCCTTCATAGCCGAACGAGCCCGTTCCTGGCAAGACGCAAGCCCGGCTTGACCTCGTGGCGCCGCGCCGCGATTCTCTCTGGCGATTACCACAGAGGATTCGAAACGCATGATCGCTCTCCGCTCGCTCGCTTTTCTCGCCGCCGCTGCACCGCTGCTGGCCGGCTGCAACACTGCCTCGCAGCCCTCCGCCCTCGTGGCCGAGCCAGCCACGAACCGTTCGCCCTACCCGCATGTCGTCATGCCCGAAGGCAGCGCCTGCTCGGCCGTGATTGGCCGCTACGACGCTGTCCTCAAGGCGGATGTCGAGACGGGCAACGTCAACAAGACGGTCTACGACAACATCCAGGGCGAGCTTTCCGGCGCCCGCTCGGCCTGCGCCGCCGGTCGCGACGGCGAAGCCCGCAGCCTCGTTTCGGCCTCAAAGAGCCGCCACGGCTATCCCGGCTGATCACGCGCCGAATGCGTGACGCAGATAGGCCAGCATGAATTCGGGCATGTCGTAGCGCAACGCCTCACCGGCATCGCGCACGACATGAACCGAGCAGAGTTCCGGATCCTGCTGTGAGGCCAGGGTGGCATTGATGGAAGCTGCGGCCTTCTCCGCGCCCGTGCCCAGCACAATCTCGCGCATGCAGGCGATGCGCGGCCCCGCTACCACCAGCGTCCAGCCCGCAACTACCGCCACGGCGTCGGGGGAGAGGCCAGTCTCCTCTTGCAGTTCGCGCAGCACGCTGCCTTCGAGATCCATCCGCCCGTCCCGCACATCGCTGAGGTCGGGCGTGCCGGCCGGGAAATAGACCTTTCCCGCGCTGGCGGTGTGAGCCCCCATTTCCCCGACGAGAAAAGCGCCGTCGGCCGCGCGCAGGGCCGCCATGCCGAAGACATTGCGCACCGCGCGATCCACGCAGCCGAAATCGCGCCACCCGATAAAGCGGCTGTAGGCGGTCTCGAAACAGCCGCCGCGCAACACGCCGTGCTCGATCGCATGGCGATGCATCATCAGGACGCGACCGTCGAAGACCGATGCCTTGCGCGCCGCGAGCTCCGCCCAATGAGCGCGAATAGCGTCGTCATGCGTCTCCGCATAGGCCCAGCGATAGGGTTCGACGGTGCACTCGATGCCGTCGACGTGAAGAATCTCGCAGCCGCTCATAGATTGATGACGCCTTGCTGCACGATCACTGCGCAACCACCCACGGAAGCCTCGACCAAAAAGCCGCCGTCGACCTCGAGCCCAAGCGTGATGAGGCTCGGGCGCCCCATCTCGAAGCCCTGCTCTATCGCCAGCATGTGGGAGCCGTCTTCAGGTCGCTCGAATTGCATCACCACCCCCGCGAAAGCCGCGACCGCGGAGCCGGTCGCCGGATCTTCCGCAATGCCGCGGCCGCCCGCGAACATGCGTGCATGAACGTCGCTCCCCGACCGTGCGACCTCGTTCGTGTAGAGAAAAACGGCGGGACGTTCCATCGCGCTGAAAGCGGCCTCCCAGGCACTGGAATGGGGCTGCACGCGCGACATGGCCTCCATGGATGCGAGAGGCACGAAGGTGAAGGCGTTACCGGCCGAAAACATCGTCGGCACATGATTGGAAAAGCCGAGGTCGGCTTCGTCAAGGCCCAGCGCAGCCGCGACCGTCCGGGCATCACCGGGCGTTCCCGCGCTCGAAGGCAGCCGTGGCAGCGTGAAACTCGCGCGCGCCGCCCTGCCCCTCATGTGCCGCACTGTGCAAGTGATCGTGCCGATTTCTTCCTCCAGCACGATCAGAAGATCCTCGCGCGCCAGCATCTGCGGTGCGTCCAGCTCGCCGATGAGCACGGCCGCCCCCACAGTCGGATGGCCCGCGAACGGCAGTTCATGCGTCGGCGTGAAGATGCGCAGCCGCGCCGTGTTCACGGGGTCGCGCGGCGGCAAGAGAAAGACGGTCTCGGACAGGTTGAACTCGCGCGCTATCTGCTGCATGCGCGCCGTGTCCAGCCCCTCGCATTCGCGCACAACCGCGAGCGGGTTGCCGGCCAGCGCCTGGTCGGTGAACACATCCAGCGTGTAGAACTTGCGGCCCATGGAGCGTCCCTGCTTGAGTCGTCCTCACCTGTAGCACGCCGGTCGGTTTACGGCGGCACATCCAGCGCGATCACCACGGGGCAATGATCGCTGGCCTTCGGCCGCGCCCACCCGACGCGTGGATAGCGGGGAGCCCCCTCCAGTCGTGGCACGCGGTAAGGCAACCCCTTGCGCACCACCTCGGGCACTGCATCGGGATTGGCGGCCGCGAGGCGTGGCGACAGCAGGATGTAATCGAGCTGCACATGGGCATCGCCCTCGGGATAATAATGCGTCCAGCGATCCGCGGGTGCGCGACGCTCCATGGTGTTGATAGCGAACCCGTCGTCCAGCAGCGGCCCCAGCGCGGTGTGGCGCGTCCGAACGCCGTCGACTTCCGAAAAATCGTTGAAGTCTCCGCAGATCGCCCAGTTCGCCTCATGCGCGCGGCCCGAAAACCGCTGCTCGACGAGCCGGCGCACGGCCCAGACTTCGGCCAGACGCAGAGGCTGCGTCTCCGCGCGCCCATCCCCCCCGCGCGTCACGGCGGACATCGACTTCAGGTGACAATTGAAAATCGTCAGCGGCACGCCGCCGGCATCAACCTCGACCGCCACGCAATCGCGCCGCAACACGCGATCGGTGCGCTTGATGCCCCGCGCTTCGATCGCCGGCCAGTCTAGCGGCGCATCCGCAATGAAGGAGTAGGTGAGCTCCGCGTTGGAACGCAGGGACACAGCGCGATTGGCCATCACGCCGACATCGATACCCCGCGTGTCGTTGCCGCTGATGACATGGCGCTGATCGTAGAAATAAGCGGCGTCTCGCGCCAGCCGCTCGGCATCGGTCCAGCCCTTCGCGGCCTGGCCGAACTTCTGCCGGAGCACGGGATAGAGATAGTGGTCGTAGAACACGTCGAGTGCCTGCTGGCTGTCGACCTCCTGAAGGCAGATGACGTCGGCCTGCGCGTCTGCGATGGCCAGCGCCGTCAATTGCCGGACATCGTCGGAAGCGACGGCCTCGAAGGCCATTCGCATCGTCTCATATGCCGCCTTTTCGGCGACGGCGTAGGTACCCACGACGCGTTGCTCGCGGTTCACCTTCCCCGCGAAATCAAACCGGGCATAGAGGTTCTCAAGGTTGAACGTGGCGATGCGGATCGGCATGGCTGCCTCGGGCTGGTGCGATGACGCGCCTTGGAGCCTACCACGCACGGCGCGCAGCGCGATTCCTTCAATCCCAGGACGGCTCGGAGTAACCCGCCAGGTGTGCCAGCACGCCTGTATCGGCATAGGCGACCCATTCGACGATCTGGCCTTTCAGGTCGAGCACATAGCGGTCGCAGATTTCGAGTTCCGCCGCGCGCCTGGATGGGCGGTGACGCAGGTAGAGACAGGAATGCACGCTGGCGCGGTTGTTCTCGAACACGATGTCATGGATGTGCGCGCGGGGCGTCTCGAATATTTCCGCCAGTTTGCAGGTCGCGCAGATGATCCCGTTATGTCCGACATGAGTTCCCGAAAAAGGCGGGAACGTGCCCGCACCGGAATAGATCAGGCGCGCCTGCGGATGGAAATAGGAGCGCACGACCTCCGCGAAGCGGCCAGCGTGCCAGGCCTCGTAATTCGAGACGAAGAGCGCATCGATTTCTGCTCTGGTCAGGCTGATGGCGCCCACCCTCTGGTCGCCGTTCATGCGCCCCAGCCCGCGAGCTTCGCGGCAGCCGCCGTATCGACGAAATCTGTACAGCCCTTGAGACGGTCGCCGTCGAAGGTCAGATGGGCGAAGGCCGGCAGAAAGGCCGATTCGCCGGTGCCGCGGTTCGTCCACCGGGCCGACCATCTGACGGCCATGGCCTCTTGCTCGACGAGAATGTTGTCGACGCACAGGTCCGAAAACTCGAATTCGACATCCAGCGCATAAAGTGCTTGGCGCACGGCGGCCCTGCCCTCGAAAATGCCCGCATAGGGCATCAACATGCGCTGCCCGGCCAGATAGTAGGTGACGTCGTCGCACATGAGCCGATCGAGCCGCGCAAAGTCACGGCGTGACCGAGCGGCGATGAGTTCGTCCAGAAGCGAGAGCAAATGCGCGCGACGGGCCATCAGGCGTGAATCCATAGGTCGAAAAATCAATTTTGCTAGCCGAACGCTGCGGAACCCGGGTTCCTCCTCCTCAAAAAAGGAGACAACAGCGAACGACCGTTCTGAAAAATCTTAACAAGACGCTAACACGCGGACTCAGGCCGTCCAGTGATTAAGCAAATCTGGGTTAAATGGTAAAGCTCTAGCCGGTCGGTTTTAACCATTCTGGGTTTTCAGGCCACAGCTTCCGTGCGTCAACCAGGACAAAAAAAACCGGGGCATTGAGCCCCGGCTTGATGTGGAAACGCCAGTGATGCCGGCAATCAGTTCTTGGCGGTATCGACCAGCTTGTTCTTGCCGATCCAGGGCATCATGGCGCGCAACTGCGCGCCGACGGCCTCGATCTGATGGGCATTATTGCGCGCGCGGGTCGCCTTGAACGAGGTCTGGCTGACCTTGTTTTCCAGCATCCAGTCGCGCGTGAACTTGCCGGACTGGATGTCCTCGAGAACGCGCTTCATCTCGGCCTTGGTCTCGGCGGTCACGATGCGGGGGCCCGTGACATACTCGCCGTATTCTGCGGTGTTCGAGATCGAATAGTTCATGTTCGCGATGCCGCCCTCGTAGATGAGGTCGACAATCAGCTTCACTTCATGCAGGCACTCGAAATAGGCCATCTCGGGGGCGTAGCCACCCTCGACCAGTGTCTCGAAGCCGGCGCGGATCAGCTCGACCAGACCGCCGCAGAGCACCGCCTGCTCGCCGAACAGGTCGGTCTCGCACTCCTCCTTGAAGGTCGTCTCGATGACGCCGGCGCGGCCGCCGCCGATGGCGGAGGCATAGCTCAGCGCGATCTCGAGGCCGTTGCCCGAGGGGTTCTGGGCGAGCGCCACCAGGCAGGGCACGCCGCCGCCGCGCTGGTACTCGGAGCGCACGGTATGGCCCGGGCCCTTCGGCGCGATCATGAAGACGTCGAGGTCGGGGCGCGGGTCGAGCAGGTTGAAGTGGACGTTCAGCCCATGCGCGAAGGCCAGCGCGGCGCCTTCCTTCATGTTCGGGCCAAGCGCCTCGCGGTAGAGGTCGCCCTGGCCCTCATCCGGCGTCAGCACCATGACGACATCGGCCCACTTGGCGGCCTCGGCGGGGGGCAGCACCTTGAAGCCGGCGGCCTCGGCCTTCTTGGCGGAAGGGCCGGGGCGCAGGCCGATGACGAGATCGGTCGCGCCGCTGTCGCGCATGTTCATGGCATGGGCATGGCCCTGGCTGCCGAAGCCGATGACCGCGACCTTCTTG
>JAQGKD010000066.1 GCA_028290285.1 Hyphomicrobiales bacterium | reverse complement strand
TCGACGCCGACGTGGACTTCGGGATCGGGCTCCATCCCGCCATCCCGATAAATGGCGACGCCAATCTGTCTGATCGCGACCATGCCTTCGTCGCTGCCGCACTGCGGACAGCGAAACAGGTTATCGCCTGCGATGTCGTGATAGGCTCTCATGCAAAAAACTCCGTGTTCATGACGGTATGGCGGTCTGTTCAGCCGGGTTGGCGGGCCTGCCATGGCACCCGGCTGTGCGCGCCAATATCAGCAAGCATCTTACCGGCGCCGAAGCGGAGAACTGCAGTGCGGCGAGAACGGCTGATCGTCTGAAAGCTCCGCGTCAACGACACCGGGCCGCGCGGCATGGAAACGGGCGCGACTATGGTTTGCGCAGCTGGCGGCTGCCCTTCACACTTTTCCGCCGCGCAGTGCGGCGCGCCACCACGACGTCCCGGGGAATCTTGCGCGCGACATGCACGGCCTCCGTCGTCCGGGTCGAGCCGGCTGCGATGATTCTGTTTACGTCGGCGTCGATGCCGGCATCGACCGCTGCGGATGGGCCGCAACGAGCCGGGTCCGGGTGGCGCGCGCGATCGCGTCACTTGCGGCAGAGCAGGGCGTTCGGCCAAGGCTTATGTGATGTCTCGGAGGACTCATCGCCGCAACGTTGCTGAGGAGCAGCGCGCGGCTGAAGGTCATGACGACGAACTCCTGCGTCAGGACATGTCGATGGATCAGGTCCGTCCATTGCAGATCGGATGAACCCAAGCCCGCACAGAGAAAGTTGTTTATCTCACTACGTTTTCTGTTCGAGACCCCGCGCGACGCGGCTGGCCCAGTGCTCGTCGAGCAGAGCGGGCAGGCGGGTTTTGACGAAAGCCTCCATCCCGGCCCGGTCCGTGGCGCGCGTGCCGACGTGCGCGAAGCCGGAATTCGTGCAGATGACGACGGTGTTCGTCGCGCACTGAACCTGCTCGAACACATGCGCGGCCATCGCCACCCAACAGAAGGGGCTTTCCTCCGGGTTGATGATGAACTTGAACAGGAAATCGCGCAGGATCACGCCGCTCATGGCCTGCCAGTTCTCGGCCGGAACGTATTTGAGCAGGGTCATGGGGTCGCTGGCGAACTCGTTGTGCTTCGGCACCTCGATCAGATAGGGGACGCGGTCATTGAGAGAAACCACAATGATGTAGGTCATCGGGAAAATCCTTCTTCCGAAATCAGTGGCGGTTGGCAAACCGGTTTTCGAACAGGCCAGGCTACCTCGACGCGGTGTCGTAGAGGGCGGGCAAAGGCTGCGGCGGCTCCGTGGTCTTGAGGACACCCCCGGGCTCGCTGTTCGCTGCAGCGCCGAGCAGAAATTTTTTCGGACGGTAAACATCGACTGTCGTTTTGCAAGCAGGTTGACCGTCGTTTCCGTGCGTCAGGGCGCTCGGCCATCGTGATCTTCCTCTGCTTCAGATGCCGGCTTTCACAGCGGCCAACACAGCGCTGAGGTTGGGCAGACGGCTGGCGAGCAGAGCTCGCGACAATCAATCACGATCGACGCAACCACCGTGCGGAACCACCATTCAGGCCCGAGATCAGTGCCGCCGCGAAGATGTGTCCGCTACACCAGCGCAGGATCGCCGCCAACCAGAACCGGGATCTTACACGTAGTGCAAGCCGAACGAGAGCCAGTGGATACGGCGCCAATGCCGCCGCGAGTTGCGGGTGAATTCATCTGAATCACGTCATTGTCTTTCTAAAACAATAGGCGATTAAAAGCGCAGTGAGCCAAGGCCTCGGGCGCAGCTGCTAAAGGGTGAAGTGAGCGGGCCGTACTCGGCCCCCCCGATCACAAGCCGACGCGTCTGATCAGCAAGATCAATCAGCCTGTCTGCTTTGAGCTTAACCGAAAAACGCACGCGGCTCCTAAGCACGGTTTTGTTGTAGTGGGTCGAGAAGTGATCCTCGCTCGTCCGCAGGTATTCACGCCAGAATTGCGCCATGCTAGAACGCGGTCACCACGGGGTGAAGATCTGCCGCCTGAAAGGTTGGCTGTCATCGACGTCAACAAAGAACTCCTTAAGCAATGACCTTTTTGTAACTCATCCCAAATCACGCGTCAATATCTTCCGCAGTCTACAGTCGCCGTTCACTTGCCGAAGGCCCGGTCTGTTGCACCATACTGCTCTGGCTTCAGAGCGCGCGAAGGATCGGGCTCACCATAAAAGAGAAGTCTTCGTACCTTCCGTCATGACCGTGGCGTCCCGTCGGCAAATGGGCCACCAGTTCACGTAGTACGCGCGACCACTGTGATGCCAGTGCGATGCTCCAGAATGGCTGTACTGGCGGATGAAGGGGACGCATAGGGTTGAGGCTTGAGTGCCGGGCACGAAGATAACGCTCCCCTTTCGTAAAGCTCGACCAAATTCGAGAGCCGTTTACAGCGGGATGAGCCAGCCGCAGACGTACGACCAAGGCTCGTGGGTTTCCGCCATTCCGCGGGCGGGGTCACGGCGGAGGTCTGTGCCTCTCGAGCGAATGATATTTGGGCTCCCATTGTTGTTCCCGGGGAGTAACTGGCGGGACACCTGCCGAGACTGCGCGCTTCCTGAGACTGGCGGAGATCACTCAGCGAAACAGGCTGGTAGTGATTTAGGAGTATGGCCCAAGGAACAAGTCGCCGAGGGCGCGGCGCATCCGGTAGGTGGTGAAGCGCCGCCTCAGATGCTCCGGGCGGTCATTGTTCAGATGGCAGCGCTGGCAGAGCGCCTTGAGGTTGCGACTGACATTGTTCGCGGGGTCATGGTCGAGATGGGCGGTTGCCAAGATGACGCGTGTCGTCCGAACGGCCTCCAGGGCGACGATGGCATTGGGTCGAACACTCCGGCCGCAATCATTGCGCCACGTATGGCCCCCAGCGTCCCACCAACGCCCGTCGCCAAGATGCATGACGATCCGGCCGTGCGGACGCCCGCAGGCCTCACAGTTGCCCTTGGCGCGCCGGAATCGAATGGCGCGCGACAGCTCTGGCCAGTCGAGCGGATAGAGCCATTTCAGCTGCGGTCGGATCGGCATGCAGGAACCCCTGAATTACTTTAGCAGCTCTGGAGTGGCATTTGAATCCTGCTTCTTCATCCTGACACGCCGGCGGGAGCATTTTTGGGGTCGACGGAGCCGAAGCTTGTGCCTCCCGTCGCGGCGGGTGTCAGGTTTCTGGTAAATCAGCATCCGGTCCATCAGCCACCAGGCATCGGATACGCTTCGCGTTCACCCGATAGGCTTCGTTCTGCAGCTGCCAGACCATGTGCTGTGCGCCGTAGAACGCATCGCCAGTGAGAAGCATCAACGCGAGATTATCGCGCTTTCGCCCTGCGGAAAGGCGACAGAACAATCAGCCGACATTTTCGCAGGACGCTTCTGTGATCCAATGTGAGAGCCGGCAGCGAGGGAAAACGGCTCTTGGCGCACGGCCTCGAGAGGAACGCGTTTGCCGCCTTTCCGCGGTGAACCGTGCGCACGAGCTTACGGGGCTCCCGATGCACGTGGCAGGCGGGGCCGGGTTCCGGTGCTCGCACGCGTACGCAACTTCTGCGGGAGCTCATCGGGGAAAGTCGTGCCACGGCAGGGCGCTGTGCGGATCTGCGGGGCGTTGGGTATCGACCCGCGCAAGGCAAAAAAAATAATTAACAAAAATGCCCTGCGAGAAACGAGCGGCTTAGGGCCAATCAAACTGCACTGGTGTTCATTTCGTCGTAACTCGTTCGTCAACGCGGGGCGACAAAATGACTGTGCTAACTCAAAGATTCAGACGACCAAAATCGCACATTTCGGTGTACGAAAATTCGTTTTACGCCTGTGTATCAGGGATTTCTCTACCTCATATCGAAGACGTCGGTTGTGCTCCGCCGAGAAGTCTGGCATCCTGGTCCGCTTGAAACCCACCGTGAGGCAAGTGAGAGGCGATGATTGTGACCGCAGCAGCAGCTCCTAAGCGGACATCCATGACCAAATTCTTCAGCGCGGCCGGTGCGAGCTGACCTATGGGCGGATCGCCAAGCGCGACAACAGGCTCGAGCGCAAAGAGGCATGAGCAAAGGGAAGGATCACAGGATCCCGCGATTTCATCCGCTTTGGCGGCGCGCGACGCCGCGCGTCCAACGTGCAGCGCGCAGCCGATTCCATCCAGACCAGCGCTGCCCGTTTTTGCGAGTGTCCATTATCCTGGTGCGCACCGCATCGAACGCTGCATACACGAGATCACGAACGCGGATGCTCAGCAGTGAACCGAGCGTACAACATTGTTTGGAGCTACAATACCAATGGTTGGAAGAGCCCCATGGCCGATAACGCTGGGACGCGATCAATGCACTTGGGTCGACGTTGCGGTCATCCTCACCTTCGAAGGATTGCAGCGCTGCAGCACGTTTGGCCGGACGAAGCATCGCTGCGAATCCAGCTAATTGTGGTCACAGCCATTAAACGCACCGCAACAGAAAGAACGGATATGACCGATTCTACCCACCGAGTTCTCGTGACCTTCGCTGTCAATTTCGTCGTGCCCGAAATTCTGGATGACCCCGAGCAGGCAGTGCTCGACTCCGTGAAAAACGCAACTATCCGGAAGCCGAGTGGGCACAAATACCCAAGCGGCATTCTGGTTCACGCGCAGATCCACGACCCTGATGCGCTGATGCCGAAGGAAATGGGCGAATATCCCTTTCGGCCGCTCACCCCGCTGACGGTCTTCCAGTGCTATGCTCCCGAAGTTCACGGTCCCGGCAGCACCACGCTAATGTACGCGGAAGATGCCGAAGAGGCGCTCGATCTCTGGACGGATCATGAACTCTTCGGCTGTGGATGGCCCTTGATCCTGCCGGATGAGGTCTTCATAAGCGAGTTGGGCTTTCCATGCGAGGGCGACGGTAAGAGCGGGCTCATGGAAAGCGGTTCCCGCTTGGCTTTTAAGCGCAATCCGGCGACGCGCAAGTTCGAGCTGATGGTGTGACCGGCCGCCATGACACTCAGCACCTGCTCGAGTGCAACCTGCCGCAACTTGCCTCAGAAACTCTGAGAGCCGACTACGCCGATCCCTGAAGATCGCCCGCAAGGGCTTCGGCGACTTTCCCGAAAGGGCCCGAGGGGTCTCCGACGGGCCGCCATTGGCCGGTGGCCGCTACGAAACCGATGTGGTTCGCGCCGATCTGGAGCCCCGTCGCGGCGGAGCTCGGCCACGATCGCGGCCCACTTTGCCACACCGCCACCCAGGATGCTCTTCATCCTGCACATCGGCTATGGCTGGGTGGCTGTCGCCACGGCATTGCTCGGACTGTCCATCTTTGATATTGGCGTTCCGGCCGCTTCGGCTGTCCATGCGCTGACGGCTGGCGCCATTGCCGTGCTGATCCTGGCTGTCATGCCGCGTGTAAGGCGCGGGCATACTGGGCGGGACGTTGCGTCTGCGCCTCCTGGCATACGGAATTCATGACATTCCTGCTCCTCGTGGCGGGCGCATCTGGATTGCAGCCTTTGGCCTGTTCGAGTTGGCCTATGGCCGCATGCTGCTGACGCGGCGGTCCACGTCATGAGCAAACAGCCTCCGCCGCCGGAAGCGCACCGGCCTGACGCCGTTGTTTTCACCGTCGGGCATTCGACCCTAAGAGCAATTCATTAGCTTGCTGCACACCTGTGGCATTGGATGTCTCGCGGAGAAGACCAGTTGCCCGCCCTGGGCGGCTTGCGACCAGCGCGCAAGGACCCGACCAACATGGAATGGCACAACAAAGTTTTCGCGGCTATGCCGATTACATGCAGACCGAGGCGTTCGCAGAGGGGCTTACAACGCTCATTCACATGCGCGGGGAGAATCCTACGGCCACGATAGGCGCAGTTGCAGTGCCGTCGCGCTGCCACCGCTCACTGCTGGCCGTGCGCTTTGTGTGCGCGGCAGCCCGGCGGTCGAGATTTCATCTGAGATCCGTGACCGCCTGCATAAGTTGACGGCGTTCGCGCACGTGGAGGGACGCACATAATCTATCTGCCCGATGAAGCTGCCAGTGTAAGTCACGTAGCGCTGCCGCAGCTGGACGAATACCCACGTTGTCGGCGCGCCATCACGACGGCCCTGTGTACCACCCTTGTGGACGGCTCCGGCGTCCAAAAAGCCTTGATTTTCAGCCGCTGATTGGGATTGCTACAGCTTTTTTGCGGATGGTGCCCGTGAGAGGAGTGCAATGCAGAAACATGAAAGCGGGCGTCCGCCACGCGTCCAGCAATACGACTGGACAACGCCCGTGAGCCGAGCCCGTCGGGCCTCTGGCATCGACAAACAACTTCGCGCAAGGAAAAGCGAAGCCGGCCGACCGACCGACGCGCAAGGCGCAAGAACACCCGAAGGTCAGGGCCCGGTCTCCCGGGCCGTGGCAACGCTCCCCATCGTGACCAGAGGGCCGCGGGCCGTGCCATGGCGGCCTCACCTTGAAGCGGGCCGCTCACGCCCGATTGGGTGCGGGCTGAAAGTCAGAAAGCTGCGCCCGAGCGCCAGGGTCCACATCCTCGTCGCTGATCAATCTAGCACGTCCGCGCGGCCCCAATCGGCCTAGAGCTTTTTCGGGAAAAACGGCTTCGCGCGGCCACGTTCATTTTGGTCAAAGCCATGCCCATTCTTCGGCAGCGTCCGGCCCGTTTCCGGGGGTTGGAGAGAGGACCGCCAAAAGGATCGCGCGTGCGATAACGGCGCACAGCGCACACGGCGCGGCGCCACCCACCCCCAGATCGGCGCCCGTCAAAAGACGGCCGCCCGCCAGTGCCTCTGGCCGCGGCGCCGTGGGGGTCCTCCGCTCCTGCCACACCCCGCGCTCCGGAAACGCTCGCTTGACGATGATCGCCGGATCAGAGCGGCTCATACCGCGACTCCAATCAGCCTTTCCGCGCTTTCCAGCCATCCGGGTCGGACAACTGGTAGTCCTTCGCGAGGACGGCAACACATTCCAAGAGGTCCTCGTTGATCACGTTGGACACGTCGGCACCACCCAGGACGCCGGCATGTTGCGAGCCTGGATTTCTACGTCACCGGCGCGGAGCCGTGCGGGATTGATCCATTCCATAGAAGGATGCGCGCGATACCCGCGACGTCTTGAACATCGTGCACGCGTGCGACGAACGGCATGCCTGCCGCACAGTGCCTGCCCCCAGAGTTTGGCGCGGGGCGAGGTGGCCGCATCGTCATGAGCGTTCTGGGAATGGTCGCCCAAAGGGAACTCCGATCCGTCAAGCCGCGTCAGGTCGAAGGCTTGCGCGTGCCGGCCGGAGCCTACCGGGCGGCAAACGGCGGCTCGACAGAGACCCCATCACAGCCGTGGCGGCAGAGGGTGTTGGTCCCGCGGCAATCGCTACGCAATAAGATGTTCCCGCGTGCGCGCGGTACCGAATACCCTCCCTGCAAATGGCGCAGGCTGATTCATAGGAGAAGACCCGCCGTGGGAAATTTCGCGAAGGGCGCAGCTGAAAACCGTCTGCTCCCGCTGGTCGTTGTTCAGAATTCGCGAATGCGGAGGACCTATTCTGGGCATTGATCGCGTCCTGGTCCGCGCAAGCTGGCCCGAAATCAACGATTTCACAACTGGTCGATCGCGCAATGAAGCGGCTCGCTTCAACAGATGGCTCGGCGGCATTGATCGCGTTAGGCTTGAGCGAACTCGCGATCTCTCTGGTCGTCGGCAAGGTGCGAGCTGGTTATGATAACGTACGCTGATTCGACTTGAGGAAGACGGACACGAAACGAGCATCGCGCCTTAAAATTATCCGTTTTCTCCAAACCGATAGCCAACGTCCTGAATGAGCGGCTGCACCCATTCAGCAATCGAGTCGAGACCTCCTGCGGTCGCTAGCTTGTGGATCGCCAAGTGGTAAGCGATGCGATCCAGCCTTTCAAAAGATGCTAGACGCCCCGCCTGACACTCAACGTCATCACTGAACTCCGTGAGGTCGAAGACGACCCCGACGTGTACAAGACCGGTCGGGCCGCTAAAGCATCGGCCGAAAGCCTTCACGAAACGCGGTTCATCTTCCGTCATGACGCGGTAGGTTGCGCTGAACAGCGACTTCTTGGCCACGGAAAGCTCAATCGCCTCGAAGACGCTGCGGCGATCGTGAGGATGGATGATGTTCAGCATCACGTCCACAGGAACCCCGGCATTTACGGACCTACGTCGCGTGCTGAAAATGTCGGCGAGGCGATTATCGCCTTTTAGCACATCGCTCTTGACGTCCCAATGCCACGTTCCGGCTGAAGCTGTTGTTTTCAAGATTGAGTGTAGCTGATCCGCTTCGAGGGCCATGATCTTGTTCCAATGATAAGTACTTCTTGACTACTGCCATGAGCGAGTCTGATAGATGAGCTGAAGTCGATTTGAGTGCGTCAATACGCCGCCAACTTTGCACGTGAACGATTTCGTCAAGCCAAGCGCTCTCCGCGACATTATGGCAGGCTGCGTGCCAACAGGAACGCTCGCTTGCCGTGCAACGAATCGCATGCGTGCTCACTTCGCGTGCAGTAGCATGGCGAGTGACGATGGCGATGCAACGCAGTCGTCGCAGGCGGCACTTTCCAACCTCCGCAGCGCGTCTTGTTGGCCGCTGGCTCGGCGGTCCCCCGAACCGTTTTCCATCCGATCCTGCAGTGGCACCAGATGATGACCAGCCCTGGCCATCCGGCCGACAGGCTCAATGACTTGAAGTTCAACACGCTTCTCGAGGGCCTGTTTCACGCGGGCACCTGCATTCTCGTCTCCTCGGTCTCGCGTTGCTCTGGCCGACGGTGCCCGTTTCCCGTCTCTGGTGATGATTGAAGGTCTGGTCGACGAGCCTTGCGCAGCCAGCAGCGGCCGGGCCTTCTCCAGAAGGACGGCGGCGTTCATCTGCGCGGCCGCGGATTTCCTTTTCGATTGCGAGAATACCGCGGTCCGCTCGAGCGCCTCGCTGGCAATCGGAGTCGGTTCGCCGACTACGAGCGCGGGGAAGCGGCGGCGAAATGCGTCCAGGTGAACGCGAGTTGGACGTTGCCCTTTTTGTCCAGCGGCCGATAGCCTGCGTAGCCGTCGACCTGCAGCACCTCCTGGAAGCTCGCTGGATGCGCGATCGGCTGCTCGGCCTTGCGGTTTTGGGCGCATCGACATAGGCATCAAACCATGATGACGTGCGATCTCGGAAACGACAGCGTCGGGCTGCAACGTTTCCTCGACGACGCGTGCCTTCTCGTCAGCCGACCAACGCCGTCGCCCACTCGCCACGGTAATCACTTCGCCACGGTCCAATGGCGTCACATTCGGCTCGACGCTGAGCTCGCGTCTAGACACAAGCCCATCGCCCAATCAGGAAAGCAGGGTCGCCCAGCTCGCGCGCAAATTTGAGGTGGGATCAGAACAGCGCCACGCCCGTTCGCAAGCATTAAGATACAGATGACATATGAGCTTTATCCGAGTCAGGCTGGGCAGCTGCCTGCGGTAGCGTGCTGACCTTGTACGTCATGCCTCTGGAGGTACGCTCCGAGGTAACGTGCACAAGGTGCCCGTCGGGCACCCGCAGCCTCTCGTCGCGGCTCGGGAGGATGACGATCATGTCCGGCCCCGCCAGCACGACGACGAGCTTGTTGTGCTCCATCATTCGCGCCGCCTTGGTCTTGAGCCAAGGGTAATAGCGCGGATTGCGCCAGGCATCGGGATAGCCCGAATCCGCCAGGACGCTTAGATTCCCGTCTGGCGCCATGAACATGACGAACTTGCAGGTCGCCGGCTTCCATTCCGGCCCGAGCCCCGCATTGACCATCCACTCGCAGTGAAAGTCGCGGCAGATGCCCGGTCGCTCTTCATATATGCCGCAACCGCGACCTGGCAGAGCATGCGAGCACCAGACGCCCCGCGGCTTGTTCAGCACGGCGATCGCGGGAAGCTTGCAGCACAAGGTGCAGGAACCACATTCCTTGCCCGGCACGGGCGGACGCGCGAGACTCATTCTTTGACCCTTTTCTACCCACCTGACTTCTCAGCCCTCGCGCAAACTGGCCCTCGCGCCAAGAGAAAAGGCCCCGGAGCATTGCTCCGGGGCCTTCTTTATATGTCGTCCTTCAGATCGTGAGATCAGAAGGTGCGCTCGACGCGCATGCGGCCAGTGAAGTTGCCGGACTTTTCGCGGGTCACGTAGCTGCTGCTCGTGGTCGGGTTGGTCGTGGCAACACCGAAGGCTCCGGTGGTGCCGACTACGCCGCGACGGATGTCCTGCTCGACACGAGCGTAGAGAACTTCCACGCCGATTTCGAAGTTGCGGACGGGGAGCCAGGCGAGCTGGGTTCCGACATTCCACACGGTGGCGTCGCCGTAAGCGCCGACGGCGCCGAAGGGGAGAGCCTTGGACGTCGTCGTGCCGTCGATCTGGCCGTAGGTTGCCAGGAACGAATGACGGATCGAAGGGGTCCAGTAGTGGGTGAAGAGGG
>JAQGKD010000143.1 GCA_028290285.1 Hyphomicrobiales bacterium | reverse complement strand
TGGAACACTGGCCACGACGGCGGCGCCGCCACTCTCCACGCCAACAGTTCGCTGGCGGGACTGACCCGCCTGAAGTCGCTCATCACCCGCAATCCCGCCGCCCCTGCAAACATCGAACCCCTTATCGCCGAAGCAGTTCACGTCGTCGTCCATATTGCCCGCACGCCCGAGGGACGACACGTTCAGGACGTGAGCGAGATTTTGGGCTACGAGGATGGCCGCTACATCACCAATTCTTTTTAGGAGTGTTCCCATGCGCGCACGGATTTCGAACGTATCGTAGACCTCGTCTCCTGGCATCAGCCTCTCCCTATGGATTGTGCTGGTAGTGGCAATACTCGTCGTGGCACCCCATCATGCTTTCGCTTCCGAAGGCACCGGTGGCTCCCTGCCCTACGAAACCTGGTTAACGACGCTGCGAAATTCAGTAACGGGCCCGGTCGCATTTGCCTTGTCCATCACTGGCATCGTGATCGCCGGCGGCACATTGATTTTCGGCGGAGACCTGAATGGCTTCTTCCGTACCATGATATTTGTAACCCTGGTGATGGCCTTGCTTGTCGGCGCCCAGAACATGATGAGCACATTCTTCGGGCGTGGGGCAGAAATAGCATCGGTCGGCGGCGTGATCGTCACACACGCGAAAACGATCGCAATGACCCTTGCGGTCCGGGTGGCATAACATGTCCCTTCGCGCAATCCCGATCAGGCGCGCGGGCAACCGCCACAACCTGTTCATGGGGGGAGACCGTGAACTGGTGATGTTCGCCGGACTATTGGCGTTCGCGCTCGTATTCAGCGCGCAGGAACTGCGCGCCACGGTACTCGGAGTTCTCCTCTGGTTCGCCGCACTGTACGCGCTGCGCTTGATGGCGAAGTCCGATCCGAAGCTGCGCTCGGTCTATCTGCGGCATCGGAAATACCGGTCCTACTACCCGGCGCGAAGCACTCATTTCAGGGTAAACAGGAAGAGCCAGGGAAAGCAATACCAATGATTCCCGCTATCGCCATTGCGTTGGCGCTGGCGGGCGCTATCATGCTGCTCCTGCTGTTTGCGCGACTGCGCGCAGCGGGCAAGGAGTTGAAGCTCAAGCGCCATCGCTCCAGGGAAGCCGGTTTTGCTGACCTGCTGAACTATGCCGCGGAGGTCGATGACGGCATCGTCGTCGGGAAGAACGGCGCCTTCATGGCCTCCTGGCTGTATGAGGGCGAAGACAACGCGAGCTGCACCGACGAACAGCGCGAGCTGGTCTCCTTCCGAATCAACCAGGCGCTGTCAAGCCTGGGGAACGGCTGGATGGTGCACATCGACGCCGTGCGCCGGCCAGCGCCGGCCTACTCTCAGCGCGCACAATCTCACTTTCCCGACCCTGTCTCCGCGGCGATTGACGAGGAGCGCCGCCGCTTGTTCAAGCGGTTTGGCACCATGTACGAGGGTTATTTCGTCCTCAGCGTCACCTATCTTCCGCCGTTGCTTGCGCAGCGCAAGTTCGTCGAACTCATGTTCGATGACGATGTAGCGGCGCCCAATCGCACCACCCGTACCCAGGGCCTGATCGACTACTTCCGGCGCGAATGCGTCAACATCGAATCACGCCTGTCCTCGGCGGTCAAGCTTACGCGATTGAAGGGGACGAAAGTCGAGCAGGAGTACGGATCGCAGGCAACCTTCGACGACTTTCTCCGGTGGCTGCAATTTTGCGTGACCGGGCTCAATCACCCCGTCCGCCTGCCGGATAACCCGATGTACCTCGACGCACTGATCGGCGGCCAGGAGATGTGGGCCGGCGTGGTGCCGAAGATCGGCCGCAAGTTCGTGCAGGTTGTGTCGATCGAAGGCTTCCCCATGGAGTCGACCCCAGGCATCCTCACCGCGCTGGGCGAACAGCCATGCGAGTACCGGTGGTCTTCCAGGTTCATCTTCATGGATCCGCACGAAGCGGTCGCACACTTGGACAAATACAGGAAAAAATGGAAGCAGAAGATTCGCGGCTTCTTCGACCAGGTTTTCAACACCAATAGCGGCAGCATCGACCAGGACGCCATGTCGATGGTCGCCGACGCCGAAGCCGCGATCGCGGAAGTCAACAGCGGCCTGGTCGCCCAAGGCTATTACACCAGCGTCGTTGTGCTGATGGACGAAAACCGCGATGCGCTGGAAAAGTTTTCGCGCTCGCTTGAAAAGGCAATCAACCGGCTTGGCTTTACCGCCCGGGTCGAAACCGTCAACACGCTCGACGCCTTCCTCGGCAGCCTGCCCGGGCACGGCGTCGAGAACGTGCGCCGGCCGCTTCTGAACACGATGAATTTTGCGGACCTGCTGCCGACAAGTACGATCTGGACTGGGCTGAACCACGCGCCCTGCCCCATGTACCCACCCGAAGCGCCGCCGTTGATGCAATGCGTAACGCACGGTTCGACCCCGTTTCGCTTCAACCTTCACGTGCGCGATCTTGGCCACACGCTGATGCTCGGCCCCACCCGCGCCGGCAAATCGACCATGCTCGCCCTCATTGCGCTGCAGTTGCGCCGCTACGCCGGCATGTCGGTCTACGCCTTCGACAAGGGT
>JAQGKD010000054.1 GCA_028290285.1 Hyphomicrobiales bacterium | reverse complement strand
CGTGGGCGATGCGCTTGACTATGCTTACGATTGGAATGTACCCGGCGGCGTGCCCGGATCGGGCGAAATGACTCCGGGAACGGACGTCGCCAAGCTCGTGTCGCAGATATTCGGGGACAAGCCGGAGAGTGCAGAAGAGGGTGCAAACGCGAATGTAGAAAAAGTGATCGACCATGGTGCGGTGCAAGATGATCGCGAGATCTCGGAGCTTGAGCCCCAATCTATGCGGCGGTCCGAAGAAGAGTCGCGCGGCTTGCCTGATCAGAGTCAAGAAAAGAGCGTGGATTCAATCGCGCTGGGCGATTCAAATCATGCGGAACCGGTTGCTGCGTCGCAGCAAAGTTCGCCCCGGCACGGCGGCGCCCTCCCACGCTAGTGGTCCTTAAGTCTAATATATCTCGTTTGCGCCTATGACACATTGCGGCCAAGGTGTAAGCAGCAAAGCTTGGTGGACTGTACGTCTCGCCGGCACATGAATCGGAGCTATGGGTGGTCGGGGAAGAGACATCGGGTCAGACGACGACTGACGAGATCGACGTCTTGCGCGGAGCCGAATACGGCTTGCTCGCCGTGCTCCTGGGCGCCGCACCAACCACGGATCTCCTGACGCGCGTGTCAGGTCTTCGTGGCGACGCATCCGTTCTGGGCATGGCCCATGTCGAACTGGCAGCCGCCGCCGATGCGACCGACGAAACGGCTGTAGGCCGGGAATATTTCAATCTCTTCATCGGCGTCGGACGCGGTGAATTGCTCCCCTATGGCTCCTATTACCAGACCGGCTTCCTGCACGAGCGTCCGCTCGCCCGTGTGCGTGAGGATCTGGCGCTGATGGGGATCGAGCGCGCGGGTGCCATGCGCGAGCCGGAGGATCACATCGCCATTCTCTGCGAGGTCATGGCCGGCTTTGCGCGGGGCGAGTTCGCTGCGGACCTTGCAGCGCAGGCGCGCTTTTTCGAGCGTCATCTCGCGCCCTGGGCCGCGCGCTTCTTCGCCGATCTCGAGACAACGGGCTCGGCGAGCTTCTACAAATCCGTTGGCCGCCTTGGCCGTACATTCATGGAACTTGAAAGCGAAGCCTTCACGCTGCCCCATTAAGGGGCGCGAAGGGCGTAGCAGAACGTTTATCGGAGGGAACTGCCCATGAGCACCGCACCCGAAAAGGGCGTTGACGACGCGCGCACCTTGGACCGCCGCAGCTTTTTTCGCGCCGGCGGGACGGCTGCCGTGGCCGCCGCTGTCGCTATCGTGCCCGTCGCCGATGAAGCGCAGGCAGCGGAGACCGGGACGGAGCGCACCAAGGCGCGCTACCGCGAGACCGAGCACGTGAAGAACTACTACCGCGTCAATCGGTACTGAGGGGCAACATCGATGCTGACGAAAAGAAGAGACGCCGTTTCGGGCCGTTCGCGCCTGCAGGGCATTGCTGCCGGCCTCGCGTCCGGCGTGCTGGATCGCCGCAGTTTCCTGCGCCGCTCGGGGCTGGCCGTCGGCGGCGCCGCCGCGCTGGGGTCCCTCTCGCTGGGGTCGGTGCGCAAGGCGCAGGCTGGTCCGATGCAGCAGGGCGTTGCGCTCGAGATCAAGAAAAGCGTCTGCACCCATTGCTCGGTCGGTTGCAGCGTGATCGCGGAAGTGCAGAACGGCGTCTGGGTCGGGCAGGAGCCCGCCTGGGACAGCCCCATCAACCGCGGTTCGCATTGCGCCAAGGGCGCCTCTGTGCGTGAACTCGTGCACGGCGACCGCCGCTTGAAATATCCGATGAAGCTCGTCAACGGCGAGTGGACCAGGATCGGCTGGGACCAGGCGATCGACGAGATCGGCACGAAGATGGCCGCGATCCGCGAGAAGTCCGGCGCCGACTCCGTCTATCTCCTCGGCTCCGCCAAGATGTCGAACGAGGGCGCCTATCTCTTCCGCAAATTCGGCGCGTTCTGGGGCACGAATTCGATCGATCATCAGGCCCGCATCTGCCATTCGACCACAGTTGCCGGCGTCGCCAACACCTGGGGCTACGGCGCGCAGACCAATTCCTACAATGACATCCGCAATTCGAAGACCATCATCTTCATGGGCTCGAATGCGGCAGAAGCCCATCCCGTCTCGCTCCAGCATGTGCTGACCGGCAAGGAGACGAACCGCGCCAATCTCATTGTGCTGGATCCGCGCTTCACGCGCACGGCCGCGCATGCAACCGACTACGTGCGCTTCCGCTCGGGCACCGATATCGCGGTGATCTGGGGCATGTTGCACCACATCTTCGCAAACGGCTGGGAAGACAAGACCTTCATCCAGCAGCGTGTCTACGGCATGGACCAGATTCGCGCCGAAGTCGCGAAATGGACGCCCGAGGAAGTCGAGCGCGTCAGCGGCATCCCCGGCGAGCAGCTGAAGAAGATCGCAGAGACCTTCGCGAAAGAGCGGCCCTCAACGTTCATCTGGTGCATGGGCGGCACGCAGCACACGGTCGGCACCGCCAACGTGCGCGCCTATTGCAACCTCTTGCTGGCAACCGGCAATGTGGGCACCTACGGCTCCGGCGCCAACATCTTCCGTGGCCATTGCAACGTGCAGGGCGCCACCGACATGGGCCTCGATATCACGTCGCTGCCGCTCTATTACGGTCTCGTCGAAGGCGCCTGGAAACATTGGGCGCGCGTCTGGGGTGTGGACTACAACGATCTTCAGGCGCGCTTCGATGAAGTGCCTGCGAAGGCGGGCCGTCCGGCCCGCACGCGCAAGGAGAACATGGAGACCCCCGGCATCCCATCGACCCGCTGGTTCGATGCGACGCTGGCCAATCCCGACGATGTCGACCAGCGGGATTCTCTGAAGGCCATGATCGTGGTCGGCCACGGCGGCAACACCGTCCCGCGCATGCCGGAAATGGTGAAGGGCATCGAGAAGCTCGAATTGCTGGTCGTCGCCGATCCGCATCCGACGACTTTCGCCGCGATCTCCGGTCGCAAGAATGGCACGTACCTTTTGCCGATCTGCACGCAGTTTGAAACCGCAGGCTCGCGCACGGCGTCCAACCGCTCGCTTCAATGGGGCGAGCAGGTCGTCAAGCCGATCTTCGAATCGAAAGACGATTACGAGCTCATCTATCGCCTGTCCGAAAAGCTCGGCTTCGCGGACCAGATGTTCAAGAACATCAAGGTCCAGAACAAGCGTCCGGTGCCGGAGGATCTGCTTCGCGAAATCAACAGCGGCGGCTTCTCGACGGGCTATTCGGGCCAGAGCCCGGAGCGGCTGAAGGCGCATATGAACAACCAGGACAAGTTCGACCTGGTCACCCTGCGCGCAAAGGCCGATGTGCCTGATGTCGGCGGCGATTATTACGGCCTGCCCTGGCCGTGCTGGGGCAAGCCGGAGATCAGGCATCCCGGCACGCACACGCTCTACAACACCAACCTTCACGTGAAGGACGGCGGCGGCACATTCCGCGCGCGCTTCGGCGTGGTCTATGCCGAGAAGCAGGCCGACGGTACGACCAAGGACGTCAACCTCCTCGCCGAGGGCTCCTACAGCAAGGGCTCGGAACTGACGGACGGCTATCCGGAGTTCACCTTCGGCCTGCTGAAGAAACTCGGCTGGGACAAGGATCTGACCGAGACTGAACTCGCCACCATCACGAAGATTGGCGGCGCCAACCCGGACACGGTTGGCTGGGCGATTGATCTGTCTGGCGGCATCATCCGCGTCTGCCTCGAACATGGCGTGATGGCTTACGGAAACGCCAAGGCCCGCGCCGTCGCGTGGAACCTGCCCGATCCGGTTCCAGTGCATCGCGAGCCGATCTACACGTCGCGTCCCGAACTCGTCGCGAAATATCCGACGCGTCCGGACGGACGGCAGTTCCGCATGGCCAATATCGGCGCGTCCATTCAGAAGGCCGCCGTGGACAAGGGTGTGTCGAAATCCTTCCCGATCATCCTCACATCCGGCCGTCTGGTCGAATATGAAGGCGGCGGCGAAGAGACGCGCTCGAACCGCTGGCTCGCCGAATTGCAGCAGGACATGTTCGTGGAAGTGAACACGTCGGATGCGGCCGAGCGCGGCATCGTCGATGGCGGCTGGGTCTGGGTAAATGGTCCGGAGAACGACTCGAAAGCCCGCATGAAGGCGCTGGTCACCGATCGCGTGGGGAAGGGGGTGGCGTTCATGCCCTTCCACTTCGCGGGCTGGTTCCAGGGCGTCGATCAGCGTGGCAACTATCCGAAGGGCACCGATCCGATCGTGCTCGGCGAAAGCGTGAACACGCTGACAACCTACGGCTACGATCCGGTCACGGGCATGCACGAAGGCAAGGTCACCCTCTGTCAAATCAGAGCGGCTTGAGGGGAGAACCGGAAATGGCTCGTGTCAAATTTCTCTGCGATGCGGATCGCTGCATCGAATGCAACGCCTGCGTCACGGCCTGCAAGAACGAACATGAAGTGCCGTGGGGCATCAATCGTCGTCGCGTGGTGACGATCAACGACGGCAAGCCGGGAGAGCGTTCTGTCTCCATGGCCTGCATGCATTGCACGGATGCGCCCTGCGCCGCCGTCTGTCCCGTCTCATGCTTCTACACGACGGCGGACGGGGTGGTCCTGCACTCCCAGGATCTGTGCATCGGCTGCGGTTATTGCTTCTACGCGTGCCCGTTCGGCGCGCCGCAATATCCCAAGGTCGGCAACTTCGGTTCGCGCGGCAAGATGGACAAGTGCACCTACTGCGCCGGCGGCCCGGAAGAGGATTCCTCGCCCGCCGAATATGCGAAATACGGCGCCAACCGTCTGGCGGAAGGCAAGCTGCCCATCTGCGCGGAAATGTGCTCCACCAAGTCGCTTCTCGCTGGCGACGGTGCCATCATCGCCGACATCTACAAGGAACGCGTGTTGAAGCGCGGCTACGGCTCCGGCGCCTGGGGCTGGAAGACGGCTTATAGAGAAACAATCGCGAGCTGATCTCTTCGCCCCACGCGCCAAGTCCGCGCGGGGCCTCCTGCCATACCTCTCGAAAGGTCCAGAGATGTCGAGCCCGAGCTCATTCCTGAAGGTGGCCTTCGCCACGCTGGCGCTGGTCTTCGCGCTCGCCGCGACACCCGCGTGCGCGCAGAACAATTTCAATCCCACCGCGCAATCGGTGAAGGAAGACCAGTTGCTGAAGGCATTGAAGGACGGCGATCGCCTCACCGGGCGCGTCTCCATTCCCGACCAGCGGGCGGCTAGCCTGATCCAGCCCGAGGGTCGCGAATGGCGCGTCTTCCACCAGGACAAGCTGCCGCTCATCGGCGGCGTGGTCATCTTGGGAATGCTGCTGGGCCTTGTGCTGTTCTATCTGGTGCGCGGGCGCGTCATGATCGACAGCGGCCCTTCGGGCGTGACGATCACGCGCTTCGCGACATTGGACCGCTTCACGCATTGGCTCACGGCGGGCTGCTTTATCATCCTCGCGCTGTCGGGACTGAACCTGTCCTTCGGGCGCATGGTGATCCTGCCCGTCTTCGGGCCGGAGGCCTTCTCGACGCTCGCTGGTTACGGCAAGCTCGCGCACAACTTCCTGTCGTTCCCGTTCATGCTCGGCATCGCACTGATGTTCCTGATCTGGGTGCGCGACAACATCCCCGAAAAGCTCGATCTCGACTGGATAAAGGCTGGCGGTGGGCTCTTCTCGAAGGGCAAGCACCCGGCGGCGAAACGTTTCAACGCGGGCCAGAAGGTGGTTTTCTGGATCGTCTTTTTCGGCGGCCTCGCCATGTCGGTGTCCGGCTGGTTCCTGTTGTTCCCTTATATGTCGGAGGGCGGCGTATCGTCGTTGCAGATCTGGACGACGGTTCATGCGCTGATCGCAGTCGGCTTCGTCGCGGCCATGCTGGCGCATGCCTACATCGGCTCGGTCGGGATGGAAGGCGCGTTTGATGCCATGGGTTCGGGCGAAGTCGACCTGAACTGGGCCAGGGAGCATCACTCGCTCTGGGTCGCGGAAGAGCAGGCCAAGGCCAAGACACCCGCCGCTCACCCCGTGGCCGCGGAATAGGAGCAGCCCCATACGGTTGTTCATGCTATCGGGACTGTGCGGCGGAGGCCGCGCGGTCCCTTTCATTTTCGTGCGGTGCGGAGCGTTTTCATGAGGGTGATCGGACTGGCGGGCTGGAGCGGAGCGGGCAAGACGACCCTGCTGACCCATGTCATCCCACTCCTGATCGCGCAGGGCCTTCGTGTATCCACCATCAAGCACGCGCATCATTCCTTCGATGTCGACGTTCCCGGCAAGGATTCCTGGAAGCACCGCGAGGCGGGCGCCAGCGAAGTGCTGGTCTCCTCGGGTCGCCGCTTCGCGCTGATGCACGAATTGCGCGGCGAAGCGGAGCTGACGCTTCCCGAACTCCTGGCGAAAATGTCTCCCGTCGATCTGGTGATCGTCGAGGGCTTCAAGCGGGATCGTCATCCTAAGATCGAGGTGCATCGCGCGCAGAACGGCAAACCGTTCCTGCACAACGAAGATTCCGCCATCGTCGGACTCGTCAGCGATGCGCAAGCTGAGACGCAACTGCCGCAGGCGCACCTCGATGACATCCCCGCCATCGCCGCTATGATGCAACGGCTGGCGGTGCCGCTGGCCGATATTCTCACCCGGGACTCCCAGGGGAGCTGACCCATGGCGCAACTCTCCGACGATTGCTTCGCCTTCGGCGGCAAGCTGCTGCCGGTCGACGACGCCGTGTCCATGATCGCGGCCCGCGTCGGCCCGGTCACTGAAACGCAGACGGTGGGCCTGACGGAGGCCGATGGCCGCGTGCTCGCGGAAGCCCTGCTGGCCCCGCTCCCTCTGCCGCTCTTCACCAATTCCGCAGTCGATGGCTACGCCCTGCGCAGTTCCGACCTGCCGCACGATGCAGCGCGCGCTTTTCTCGTTGCAGGGCGGGTGCAGGCTGGCGCGCCCGGCGGCACCATCGCACCCGGCACGGCCGTGCGGATCTTCACCGGCGCTCCCATGCCTGAAGGGGCGGACACGGTCTTCATGCAGGAGGACGTGACGCTGGATGACGCAGGCCGCGTTGTGTTGCCCGCAGGCCTGAGACCCGGCGCGAACATGCGTCCGCAAGGCGAAGATATGCCGCAAGGCGCGATGGCGTTGCCGCGCGGCCGCCGCCTGCGCCCGCAGGATGTCGCGCTCGCCGCCGCGCTGGGCATGACTGCGCTCGACGTGCGGCGGCGCATACGCGTCGCGGTTTTCTCTACGGGCGATGAAGTGGTCGCGCCCGGCGATCCGCGCGGGTCCGCCCAGCTCTACGATTCGAATCGCTTCATGCTGATTGCCCTGTTGCGGCGCCTCGGCTGCGAAGTCGCAGATCTGGGCATCCTCCGCGACGAGCGCGCTGCGCTTTCGACGGCACTGGCTGATGCCGCACAACGGCACGACCTCGTGCTGACGTCGGGCGGGGTCTCGACGGGCGAGGAAGATCACGTCAAGGCTGCCGTCGAATCTATCGGCACCCTCGTGCTCTGGCGCATGGCGATCAAGCCGGGCCGTCCGGTGGCCATGGGCGTGATCTCAGGCACCCCCTTCATAGGGCTGCCGGGAAACCCCGTCGCAAGCTTCGTTACTTTCGCCTATGTCGTGCGGCCCGTGGTGCTCGCACTGGCGGGAGCCGCGCCGGAACCGCTGATGGCGCTCCCCGTCCGCGCGGCCTTTTCCTATCGGAAGAAGAAGGGGCGGCGCGAATTCGTGCGGGCCCATCTGCGCATCGGAACAGATGGCGTGCGCGAGGCCGTCAAATTTCCGCGTGAAGGCGCTGGCCTATTGTCGTCTCTCGTCGAGACGGACGGGCTGGTAGAGCTCGGCGAGGACGTCGAGCGCGTCGAGCCGGGCGAGAGCGTGGGGTTCCTGCCCTACGCCGTCCTGATCTGAAGGATCAGTTCACGCCGATCAGGTTTTCGCCGGGATCGCCGACGCGCGCGCTGCTGGTCGTGAAGGCAGTGGCAGACGAACGCTGCTGCGTCGCGAGCAGATAGGACGCGCCGACGGCCAGCGCCGCGGCGACGATGACTGCGGAAATGAATGCTTTCATGGCGCTCTCCCGGCGGGCCGCGGTGCAGTGGAAGCCCTTTGCGCGGGCTGCTTCTCGCAAGGCTTTGCCTCAGGAGGAATCTATGGCGACGCTGGCGCGGCAAATCAAGAGATCTCACGGGGCGGCGGTCGCTTTCTCGATGAAATCGACGAGCGCGGCGCGATCTTCGGCGCTTCCGACCGTTTGCTCGGGCATTTTGGTGCCCGGCGTGAAGGTCGAGGGGCCGAGTTCGAACAATCGCGCGATGGCCGCTTTCGACCACACGATGTCATGCGCGGCGAAGCCCCGCGAATAGACATATCCCGGCGCCGTCCCGATATGGCGGCCCATGACGCCGGCCAGCGACGGCCCCGCCCGGGGGCCGTCTCCCGCCTTCAACGTGTGGCAGACGGCGCAGGCCTTGAAGACCTCCGCGCCACGGCTCCCGTCCAGGCCCGCGAACACATCCGAACCACGCTCGATCACCACGGGACCCAGATGCTCGCCGGTCCGCGCATCCCAGCGGCGCACGATGCGGTCTCCACCACCGCTCAGCAATTGGCGCCCGTCGGGCGTGAAGGCGAGAGACCAGACGGGCAGGCCGGGGCCGTTCAGGGTGAATATCTTCTCGCCGCTCGAAGCGTCGAAGACGGAGACAGCCCCGCGTGGGCTCGCGGCGGCAAGCCTTCGTCCGTCGGGCGAGAAGGCAAGCGCGATGACGGGCGCCTCGGCCGCCTCGATCTGCTGGCGCAGGGCGCCGTCAGGGGTGAGGAGAAATACGCTGCCGTCCGCCCCGCCGCCGGCCATCGTACCGTCGTGGGTGACCGCCAGTGCGTTGAGTGGCGTCGGCAATTTCACGACACGCGGAGCGGCCCCATCGAGCGGCCAGATGCGCAGGCTGGCGTCATAGCCCGCGCTGACCACCGCCCGCCCATCGGCCGAAAACGCGACGCCGTTCACATTTCCCTGATGCCCCGCGAACGTCCGGCTCTCGCCCGCGCCCAAGGGCGTCAGGCGCAGGGTGGAATCCCATGAGGCAGATGCGAGCCATTGCCCGTCGGGGGACAGAGCAAGGGCGGAAATCGGCCCCGAATGCACGTCCAGCAGGCGCTCGGGGGCGGAGAAATCCGCGCGCGACCAGATGGCGATTCGCCCGTCTGCTCCGCCCGTTGCAAATCGACCTTCGGGCAGCACAGCCACGGCATTCACCGCGCCCTCGTGCGCCCGCAGCACGGCGCGTGCGATGCCTCGATCAAGCTGCCAGACAATGGCCGATTGATCGAAACTCCCGGTGATGGCGATTTGCCCGTCCGGCGTCACGGCGATGGCACGCACGGGGCCGCCATGCCCGCGCAACTCCGGCTCGGCGCGCGCGGGCGGGCTGAGGGCGAGGACGACGAGCATTACAAGCCAGAACCGCATGCCACCTCCTGCCGGTCACGCCGCATAAACTAGGGCCGTCCGCGCCACACTTCCACCCAGCGGTTGACGTGCACGCCCACCTCGGCCATCTGATGAGCATGGCCATGACGAAGCTCGACCTCACCGGTTTGAAATGTCCGCTGCCGGCGCTGAAGACGCGCAAGGCGTTGAAGGGGCTCGTTCCGGGAGACCGGCTCGAAGTCCATTGCACCGACCCCATGGCGGTCATCGACATCCCCAATCTCATTCGCGAGACGGGAGACCATGTCGAGATCAGCGCGCGTGCCGACACGCATGTCGTCTTCCTCATCGAAAAAGCAGGACAGGCATCATGAGCGTGGAACGCTGGCCGACCGAAGTCCGGCTGTCCAAGGATCGGCGCACCCTGTCGATCGCCTTCGACGACGGCGCGCATTTCGATCTCTCGGCCGAGCTTCTGCGCGTGTCGAGTCCCTCGGCCGAAGTGCAGGGCCATTCGGCTGCGGAGCGCAAGACGGTGGGCGGCAAACGCAATGTCAGCATCCTCTCCGTGGATGCGGTCGGCAATTACGCCCTGCGGCTCGGCTTCGACGACATGCACTCGACGGGCATCTTTTCGTGGACGTTCCTGCACGATCTCGGCAGCCACGCCGAGCAGCGTTTTCAGGATTATCTCGCCGATCTCGCCGCCAAGGGCCTCGATCGCGACAAGCCCGGAATGCGCTGAGGTCTAAAGCAGACCTGAACGTTACATATAGCAGGGCTTGCATTTACCCGAAGGGTGGGACGCGCTAGCCTGCGACGTCGCCCCGGCCTCGGGCCGGCACAGCAAATCACACGAAGCGCGGTTCACGCGCGGGCATGCCCGGACACACGGGCGGCCATCCGGGATGGGGAAACGCCATGCAAGGCTTTGGGTCGCGCTATCGTCTGGGCGTCGACGTGGGGGGCACGCACACCGATCTGGTGCTGCTCGATACGCGCAGCGGCACCTTCGCGGTGGAGAAGGTTTCTTCCACACCCAAGAACCCGGCGCTGGGCGTGCTCAACGGTGTCGCCAGATTCGTCGAGAAGGGTATTCGCCCTGAGGACATCGAGTTCTTCGCGCACGGCACGACGATCACCACCAACGCGCTTCTAGAAATGCGTGGCGCGAAGGTCGGCCTGCTCATCACCAAGGGATATCGCGCGGTGCAGGAAGTGCAATCGCAGGCGCGCGATGGCAATCTCTTTGATTATTTCTACACCAAGCCGACACCCATCGCGCCGCAAAGCCTGACCTTCGAAATCCCGGAAAGGGCCGACTACCAGGGCAACGTCCTCGTGCCGCTCGACCGGGAAGCCGTACGGCATGCCGCCCGCGCCCTGCTCGAAGCGGGTGTCGAGTCCATCGCCGTCTCCTATCTCTTCTCCTTCATGAACCCGGAGCATGAGGAAGAAACACGGCGCATCATCCGAGGCGTCGCACCGGGCATTCAGGTGTCCATCTCCAGCGAAGTCCTGCCGCGCATCCGCGAATGGGCGCGCCTGTCGACGACGCTGCTCAACGCCTATCTGGAGCCCGTTCTGGTTCGCTACATCGCGCATCTGAACAAGGGCCTCGACGAGTGCGGCGTCGGCACGCAACAGCGCTTCCTGATGCAATCCAACGGCGGCGTCATGCCCTTCACGGCGGCCATCGAAGGCGGCCGCACAGTGCACACCCTGCTCTCGGGGCCGGCCGCAGGCGCGCAGGCGAGCGCCTATCTCGCAGCCGCCGACGCCGGCCACGGCCTCGTGACGCTCGACATGGGCGGCACCAGCGCCGATATCGCCTTCATCGAAGGCGGTGTCCCCCTGGAAGTCACCGAGGGCACCATTGCACGCCGCCAGATCGACGTGCCCGCACTCGACATGACGACGATCTCGGCGGGGGGCGGCTCCATCGCCTCCATCGACGGCGGCGGCTTCCTGACGGTCGGGCCGCAAAGCGCGGGCGCCGATCCAGGCCCCGCCTGTTATGGACGCGGCGGCAAGCGGCCGACGGTGACGGACGCGGACATCACCTGCGGCTATCTCAACCCCGAGTATTTTCTCGGCGGCGCGCAGAAGCTCGACCTCGCCGCTGCGCGCGCCGCTCTGGAAGAGCATGTGGCGAAACCGCTCGGCATGAATGCTCTTCAGGCCGCAGCAGGCATTCGCCGCATCGTGGACATGCGCATGGCGGATGAGGTGCGCGTCTTCGCAGCCAAACGCGGCGTCGATCTCTCCACTTTCACGCTTCTGCCCTTCGGCGGGGCGGGGGCGGTGCATGCGGCGGCTGTCGCGGAAGAACTCGGCATGAAACGCATTCTCGTGCCGATGCGTCCCGGCGCTTTTTCCGCGCTGGGCCTGCTCTGCACCGACGTCGTGCATGATTACATCCGCTCGGAACTGCGGCCCTTCCTCGATGTCACACCCGACCACGCGGAAGAGATCTACGCCGCGCTCGAAGCCAAGGCGCGCCACGAACTCGCTGCCGAGGGCATGAAGCTCGAGGACGCGAAATTCTCGCGCGAACTCGACCTGCGCTACACAGGCCAGGGCTACGAATTGCGCACGCCTCTCGACGGCCTGTTCGAGGGGCGGCTGGATGCGGAGGCGATGGCGGCGGCCCGCACGCGCTTCGATCACCGTCACGCCCAGATCCACGGCCATGCCGCCGCCGACCGCCCAGTCGAAGTCGTCAGCTACCGCCTGCGCCTGCGCGTCTCCGTGCCAAAATATAAGCCGCTGAAGGAGGAGCCGCCAGCGACGCCTCGTCCCGTCACTGAGGCGCAGAAGGGCGAGCGTTCCGTCTACTTCGACGGCGAGAACCCCGTCACGACGCGCCTCTACGAACGCGATCGCCTCGACGTAGGCGCGGTCCTCGAAGGCCCGGCCATCGTCGAGCAATTCGACGCGACGACCGTCGTCAATCCCGGCTGGAGCGCGCGCGTCGACGGCTTCCGCAATCTCGTTCTCGAACGCAAGGTCTGAGCCATGGACGCGATCACCATCCAGATCCTGCGCAACAAGATCGCCAGCCTCGTCGATGAAATGCACTATCATTTCTATCGCTCGGGCTATTCGACCATCATTCGCGAGTCGCGCGATTTCAGCTGCGTCATCGTCGATGCGACGGGCCGCCTCATCGTCGCACCGCCGATGTTCTTCCATGCGCCTGTCTATCGCCATCTCGTCGGCCGCATTCTTGAAGTCTACGGCGATGGCGGCATCGAGCCGGGAGACGTCTTCGTTTCGAACCACCCTTACGAAGGCGGGCTTCCGCACGTCTCCGACATGGCCTTCGTCGCGCCCGTCTTCGCGGACGGCAAGATCGTGGCCTTCTCCGGCTCCATCGCGCACAAGGCCGATATCGGCGGCACGGTGCCGGGCTCCACCTCTGCCAATGCGACTGAAATGTTCCACGAGGGGCTGCTGATCCCGCCGATCAAGATCCGTGCAGGCGGCAAGGCTCTGCCGGATATCGAACGGCTCATCCTCGCCAACACGCGCCAGCCCGCGCTCGTGCGCGGAGATGTCACCGCGCAAATCGCGGTGACCGAAATGGGTGCGACGCGCGTTGGTGAACTCTGCGATCGCTTCGGCGCGAGCACGATCACAGAAGCGTTCGCGGCCATTCTCAAGGGCGCAGCGGATGAATTGCGCCGGGCCATCGCAAAACTCCCCGAAGGCACCTCCTCGGCGGAAGGCCTGCTCGACAGCGACGGCGTCGTCATGGACAAGCCTATCAAGCTCGCCGTCACCATTACGGTGAAGGACGGGCTCGCGACTTTCGATTTCTCAAGCAGCGATCCGCAGGCAAAAGGCCCCGTGAATCTCCGGCCCTCCATGGTCGAGGCCTGCGTTTTCTACGCACTGATCGGGAGCCTCGGCCCGCGCTTCGCCTTCAACGACGGCATGCGGGACGCCGTGCGCTTCATCTACAAGCCGCGCACGATCACAAATGCGGAAGCGCCCGCGCCGGTGTCGAATTACCAGATGGTCAACCTGAAACTCGTCGACGTCATTCTCGACGCCATGGCCTATTTCCACCCGGCACGCGCGACGGCGGGTGCGGGCTCATCGAGCGCCCTGCTCATCAACTGGAGCAAGGGCAGGCCGGGCGGCTCGAACATGCAATATGAGATCGTCGGCTCCGCCTATGGCGGCGGCATGGGCCACGATGGCACCTCGGCAACTGCGGCACATCTCAGCAATCTGCACATCACGCCCATCGAGATCCTCGAGTCGGAATATCCCTGCCGCATCACGCGTTTTGAAATGGTGCCCGACACCGGCGGCGCTGGCCGCTGGCGCGGCGGACAGAGCATGCAGCGCGAATATGAATTGCTCGAAGACGCCAGCGTGATCCGCCGCTTTGACAAGAGCCGTTTCCCGCCCAACGGCGTCGCAGGCGGACAACAGGGCGGCCCCGGCGGCTTCGTCATCAACCCCGGCACATCGAGCGAGCAGGTCGTGCGTGCCTCCGCGCGATTCGAGCTGAAGGCGGGAGATCGCTTCGTGCTGCAAAGTGCGGGCGGTGGCGGCTATGGCGATCCGCACGAACGCGATGAAGCGGCGCTGGCAGCGGACATCGCGGAAGGCCGCGTCACGCGCCAGGCCGCCGAGACGCAATACGGACAGAAGATCCGGTAACAACAGGGAGGACGGCATGACGGGTTCGCAGAAGGAAAAGGTCGGCATCATCGGTGTCGGCCGCATGGGCCAGCCCATGGTGAAACATCTCCTGAAACACGGCTACACGGTCACGGCGCATGACATCAGCGCTGACAACGTCGCGAAAGTCCGCGAGATGGGCGCGACCATCGCAGGCTCCCCGGCGGAGGTCGGCGCGGCCAGCGACTTTGTCATCCTCGGCGTCGGCTATGACGACGAGGTCAATGCTGTCGTGCTCGGTGAAAACGGCCTGCTCGCCGCACTGAAACCCGGCGCGATCATCGCGGTGTCGTCCACGGTCGCGCCCGATACGGTGAAGG
The DNA here is from genome assembly GCA_028290285.1 of Hyphomicrobiales bacterium. GTDB lineage: Bacteria > Pseudomonadota > Alphaproteobacteria > Rhizobiales > Beijerinckiaceae > Terripilifer. Next base: position 17,593 of record JAQGKD010000054.1, on the reverse strand, counting down.
CGCTCGACCAGAAAGCACGCGCCAAGGGCATCGATATTCTCGATGCGCCGATCTGCCGAGGCCGGTGGTTCGCGGATGAAGGCAAGTTGCTGGCACTCTTCGGCGGCAGGCCCGAGGTCGTCGCGCGGGGACGCGAAGTTTTCGGCACGTTCGCATCCGACATTGCTCATCTCGGCGATGTCGGCCACGGCCAGGTCGCCAAGGCGATGAACAACCTTCTGCTGTGGATCACATCCATCGGCCTCATCGAAGCTGGCCGCATCGCCGAGTCTACGGGCATCGATCTGCCGAATCTGCGCGATGCGCTGATGATGAGCTCCGGCAAGAGCCAGGCGCTCGAAGACTGGGATCAGACCAGCTTCACATGGGCGCTGAAGGACATGCAGATCGTGTCGAAGATCTCGGATCAGGCGGGGCTCGCCGCGCCCATCACAGGCGCGGTCAAGGAACTCGTCAAGGAAGCGCGCCGCATCAAGGCGACGAATCCGCCGCAATGGACGCGGCCTTCCTGAAAGGCCTCATGCTGGAGGCGCATCGCCTCCAGCATCCTGGGCTCGCTTCAAATGCCGACGGGCACCATCTGGTTGTAGAGCGCGATCACATCCTTCGGCGTCGAGGCCGAGCGCGTGACGAGCTGCTTCACCGCATTGCCGTCGATGGGTGACAATTCGATATTCACCTTCGCTGCGTCCGCCTGGAATTCCGCGTCGCGCGTCATGTCCATGAAGGCCTTCTGCAGCGCAGCTGCACGGTCGGCGGGCAGGTCCGGCGGGGCGAGGAACGGCAGCGCCATGAAGAACGGCAGTTCCGCGAATTCGATCAGCGAACGCATGCGATCGTCGGGCGCAAGTTCGCGCCCCGTAGGCACGTCAGGCAGATCTTTCAGCCGCGTGATACGGCCAAATTGCACGAGCGGGCGAACCTTCTTGTTCTCCCATAGGTAGGGCTGGCCGGCGCGCACCGAATTGTAGCCGATCACCTGCCCGTCGAGTTCACGGCGTTCCATCGCGATGAACATGGGGGCGGCACCGGGATAGCCCCGCACTACGTCGATGTTCAGGCCGAGCACTGTCTTGGCGATGATTGCGAAGGTCAGGTTGGTGGAGCCCGGCTGGTCCGCGCCGAGCTTGACGAGCATCCCCGGCTTGCGCAGATCGGCAGCGCTCTGTACCGGATGATCGCTGTTGACGAGCAGCAGGTAGCCGTCGTCGGCATAGGACGACAGCGACCCGAGCCAGGTGAATTTCTGCGGATCGAACTTTGCGTTCGCATTGCCCTGAATTGCCAGCTGCATGGTGCCACGCTGGATGATCGAGAGCACTGTGCCGTCGCGTTCCGCCGTATTGTAGAGCTTGTTGGCGGCAACCAGTCCGCCGCCACCAGGGATATTCTGCACGACCACATTGGGCGTGCCGGGAATGAAGCGTCCAATGTGCCGGGCGGCGAGTCGCGCCGAAATATCGTTGATGCCGCCCGGGGAGGTCGGCACGAAGAGAGTGACGGTGCGCCCCTTGTAGAAGGACTCGACCGCATCCTGCGCAAAAGCGCCAGATGCGCCGAGGCCGAGGCCGGCCGCGGCTCCGAGGCCGCCCAGCAGAACATCCCTTCGCTTCATGCTTACCTCCCAGTGGTTCTTTTTGTTGTCTACGTCGCGCGGCCTACTCGGCCACGAGTTTCTTGAAGCGCGCGAGCACATCGGGCGGCGTCTTGCTCGCATCCTCGATGAGCTTGCGCACGGCATTCCCGTCGATGGCGCTGATGTCGATGCCGATCTTCTGCGCATCTGCGAGGAAGGCGGGGTCCTTCGTCATCGCCATGAATCCCTCTTGCAGCGCCTTTACGCGATCTGCCGGGATCTCGGGCGGACCGGCGAAGGGCATGGCCATGAAGAAGGGCAGCTCCGCGAAGGCGAGCAGCGCGCTGTCCTTCGGGTCGCTCACGAGTTCGCGGCCCGTGGGCACGTCCGGCATGTCGGCCATGCGCGTCAGCCGCCCGAACTGCACGACAGGCCGCACCTTCTTCGATGTCCACAAATCGCGCTGACCCGACATGACGGCGCTCAGGTCGATGGTCTGGCCCTCCACCTCGCCCCGCTGCATGGCGAGCGTGATGTCTGTTGCGCCAGGGAAGCCGCGCACGACCTGCACATTCAGCTTCAGTACGTCACGCGCCAGCAGCGCGAAGGTGACATTGGTCGATCCCGTGCGATTGGCGCCGAGCGGTGTCGCGGGGCCTGGCTTTCGAAGATCGTCGGCGGTTTTCGCCGCTGCCGTCGTGTTCAGCAGCAGCATGTAGGCGTCGTTCGCGTAGGACGAGAGCGAGCCCAGCCACGTGAACTTCAACGGGTCGAAATTCGCGTTGGGATCGCCCATGATCTGGAACTGCGGCAGCGCGCGGCCCATGATCGCAAGCGTCAAGCCATCCTTGTCGATCGAATTGGCGAAGCGGTTTGCCAGCGCCAATCCGCCCGCACTCGGCTGGTTCTGCACGACGATCGTCGGCTTGCCGGGAATGTAGCGATCGAGATGACGCGCGACGAGACGCGCGGCGAGATCGTTCAGGCCGCCAGCGGTGAACGGCACGATCAGGCTGATCGTCTTGCCCTTGTAGAAGGCCTCGACGGAAGGGGCCTGGGCTAGTACCGCGCCGGGGCTGAGTGTCGCGAGAGCAGTGCAGAACGCCACCGCGCGTCGCGTCGGGAACCATGACATCAAACGTTTCCTCTTCATGTCTCCGCCTGTCGCGGACCTGTTGTTCAAAGGGGCAGGGGCGGCAATGTTTCGAGCAGCCTGCCGAAACCCTTCTTGGGCTCGTTGATGTGCAGACGCTTCTGCACTTCCCACACGCGGGCAGGCACCGGATGGATGACGGGCACCTGAAGATCCTGCTCAAGCATGTGGACGATGTTCAGCACGCGCCAGCCGGAGCCGAGCATGTAGATGGCATCGGCGCCGCCCGCTTTCAGGAAGTTCTTCTTGATGTGGCCGTAGACCTGTTCCCCCGACAATTCCTGTGCACGGTCGAAGGGAACGTCGATGCCTTCCATGGACTTCACGGAAATGCCGGCGTCCTCGAAATAGCGCGCGAAGGTCGCGTTGATGTCGCCGGGAAAGTACGTTGCGCCGACGATGGTCTTGGCACCGAGCGCGCGCAGCGCAGTGATGTGGTTCTGGCCGGAGGTGAAGATCGGAACGCCGAACTTCTCTTCCCACTCGCGTACGATTTGAGCCTCGCGTTTGAGGCCCTGCACCATGAAGGGCGGTGCGCCGGAGGGGTGGATGATGTCGCAGCCCGCATCCGCGCAGATCTTGATCTGCGCCTCATAGGCGGAGAGCACCGTCTCGAATTCGTCGCGCGTGCCACGGCTGATATTGAGAAACATCGGGATGACGCCGATTCCCTCAGGCGCGAGCCGGATGAATTCTTCGGTCGATCCCGGACGCAAGGTCGGATGTACCATGCCGACCGTGCCGCGCCAGCTCGTGAAAGCCATTTCGTCCCTCCCGTTTCGCTCCGCTGTCTCGGCCACTCTGGCCTGCGCGAATGTCGGGAGTCAGTCTAGAGGTCTGTGGGCCGTTTGGCCAAGGGGCGTTTTGGGCGGCGCAGAACGAAAACCCCGGGACGCGTTTGCGCCCGGGGGTCTGTATCCCTTGAAAAGCAGCTCAGACGGCGACCTTGAACTTGTCCATCTTCGGCACGACGTCGTTCTTGCGCATTTCTTCCAGCCACTCGCGATGGATGCGGGGATCCTGATCCTCATATTCGATCTGGTCGCCGCCTTCCTTGATGCTGAGCGACACCGCGCCCTTCTCCCCGTTCACGCCGAGTAGCGAGCGGCGCTGCGCGAGCATGGTCGGGTAACGCAAGCCGCCGACAGCGGTAGCCAGATAGCGTGCGGGCGCCTGGCTCGTGTTGAAATGCTGGTGGAACTGCTGGTCGGCGGGCGGAAACACCGTGCCGTGCTTCCAGTCGATGCGGATGAAATCCTGCTGTTCCTTGTACCAGAGCAGCGAATAGCCGTGGCCGGTGACGCACATGACATGGAAGCTCGGCCCATGCTTGTGGCCCTTCTTGTAGGTGCCCACAGGCATTTCCGAAATATGCGCATGCATGATTCCGTCGGCCAGCACGAACATGATGTTGGTGCCGCCCGCGCCCCGGTCGCCCCAGGACTTCAGCTCGATCGCTGCGAGATCGGGAACGAAGTTCGTTTCCCACATATGGTTGCCGGGCCGCACCGTGATGAGGTCGCCCTCACCGGCGAAATAGCCCTGCTTGCCCGCGCGCGCCATGAAGTCGCGGTCGGTGTTGAACACGAAATCCTCGTCGTGGAAGACGTTCAGGATCATCGGCAGGTTGGTGGTGGAGACGAGCAGGGCGCGGTCGCGTCCGCTGCCATTGAAGTGGCGATGCTTGGCGTTCAGCGGAATCGCGAACAGGCTCTTCGGCCCCCATTCGAAACTGCGCTTGGTGCCGTCTGCGAATTCGACCTGCGTCGAGCCCGTGCCTTCCAGCACATAGATCACATCCTCGTAGAGATGGCGCTGCGGCACAGTCGATTGTCCCGGCCCGATGTCGAACAGGAACATGTTGGAGAAGTCGCCACGCCCCTTGAGATGCACAGCCGCGCCCTTCACGCCGTAGCGCGCCCAGGGCTTGGTCTCGACCGAGAACAGGTCGATGCCGTAATCCTCGGTGACCGGCAGTCCTTCGCGTGCGACCCACTCGATATAGGGGTCTACTCCGTAGCGCGGTGTGTCCTGTGTGCTCATGCGAACCTCCCGTTGATTTTTGCGGTCGAAGCCGGCCAGCGCGTTGGCTGGCCGGAGTAGTATTATGAGAAGAGGAGCGACTTGATCACGACGGGCACGACGCCCGGCGGCGAGATCAGTTCGCCGACGTCGACATAGTCCAGTTCCTGCAATTGCACGCCGTCGATCGAGACGAGCGGGCCCTCCACACCGACTTCATCGGAGAGCAGGCGGCCCATCGTGCGGCCCACATCGCCGTCGATCATCAGGCAGAGTAGGTTGGCGCGCTTGCCGTCGGGTGCGACCGCATCCTTGATCGCGCAGGCGGCTGAATAAAGGCGGCTATATTCCGGATCGCCGTGCCACGGAAAGGCGATTGCCATGCGGGCTGAGGGGTCGAGATCGAGCTGCGCGATCTTCTCGAGAATGCGCTTGGTCACGACCTCGGGCGCAATCTCGTCGGAAAGATCCATTCCAACCTGGATAACCGGGACGTTGTGGACGGGCAGGCTCCCCTGGGGCGGCAGGTAGATCGTCTTGCCGCTCACCTGCACAGTGAACTGCGAGGCGCCGATCACGGTCGCGCGAATGCGATTGCCGGGGTCGCTGATCGGCAGGGCCGAGCGCGCGGCGAGCTTGGTGCGCAGTGCCGCTGCGAACGGCTTTGCAATATCGCCGTACTCGGCTTCCTCCGTCCCAAAAATATATTCGGAGACGCCGCCCGAGAAGGTGAGGATCGTCGGCGTGAGGCTGCGGTCGAGCGGTTCGGTCAGTTCGAGCTTGCGGCCGAGGTCGTCGCGCGCGCCGCCGGTGATCTGGTCGACGGCAATATCCGCCAGCCGTTCCGCGATCTTCTTACGCGTCATCGCATTCGACAATGCACCCGGCGTAGTCGAAAGGCCGAGTTCGTCGGCGACGAGATGGGCTGACTCATCGACCCGCGTCCAGCCCTCGCGCCCGTCATGCGCAATCAGGCGACCGCCGACGGCAAACGCTGCGACGCTGCGAATGACGCCCCTGTCGATCATCGAAAGCTTCGTCGTGCCGCCGCCGATGTCGATGTGCAGGACGACTGCATCCTGCGACTTCGAAAGGGCGACTGCGCCCGACCCATGCGCGGCGAGCGTGCATTCGAGCTTGTGACCGGCAGTCGCGCAGACGAACTTGCCCGCCTCCTCAGCGAAGAGCTCATCGATGGCGCGCGCATTGCTGCGCTTGATGGCCTCACCCGTCAGGATCACGGCGCCGGTGTCTATGTCCTCGCGGCGCACACCCGCTGCTGCATAGGAGCCGCGAATGAAATCCTCGAGCGCACGCGCATCGATGGAGCCATTGGGCAGGAAGGGCGTGAGCATGATCGGCGAGCGCCACAGCACTTCCCGATTGGTTACGAGAAAGCGGGCAGACAGGCCTTGCGACTGGCGCTGCAACGTCACCTTGGCGAAAAGGAGATGTGACGTCGAACTACCGATGTCGATGCCGATGGTTTTCAGCTCGACCGATTCCTGGCTCCAGATCCAGGCTGCCATCGCAGCCTTGTCTTCCTCCGACATACCCGCGTGATCATGGTCTTCGTCGAGATCGTGCATTCGAACCTTCTTGGCAGGGCGCGTAAAGCATGGGAGGAGCGGTGGAACCTGCGGCCCGCCCCCACGCCCTTCTAGCGGGGGAGCGGACGCAAGTCATGAGGCGTCTATTCTGCGGCGGACGTTGCCGGCTGTATGCCATGCGCCAGTTCTTCGGGCGTGATGCCCATGGTGCGCCAGTCCGTCGTCTTTGGCACGACGCCCTCGAAGGACATAAGCCTGTTGTGCGGAATGCGCGGTTCGACCGTGCCGATGGCCGGGCCGCCGGCCTGGAAGGTCTTCGCCGCCTCGACCATCTGCTTGCGGAATTCCACGATGGCCAGATCGCTCGCTCCAAGCCGGTCGAAGGTGCGGTCGGCGATGGGCCCCATCGTTTCCCACATCACGATGTCCTGGTTCGGAATGCCGGGAATGCCAGTGAAATTGCCGAGCTTCATTGCCTGCCGGTCTTGCAGATAGTTGTTGGCACGCACGCGGACCTTGCGGAAATTCTTGTCGACGTCGATGCCGACCTGCGCATGCAGGAACTTCCGCCATTCCTCCGTCGAGGGCACTGTTGCGCCGCCCCACGCGATGAAGTGGAAGGCCGTATGCGTGTCGTCCGTCGGCACATGCATGATCGCGACATTGTACATGTTGTTGGGTGGGATCAGCACGGAATAAGGCGCGATGAACAGCGTCGTGCGGATGTAATCATGCGTGTTCGGATTGTTGATGGGACGCCGGATGGCCGCGTAGCGAAAACCGAAGCTCGTGTGCTGCACCTGAAGGCGCGGGGCCTTGTCGGTGGAGGGGCGCAGCCAGTTCACGTCCGTGGCCTCGGCGCCTGCGACGCGCGCGGGCACCATGTCCGACGAGTGCAGGCTGGAGCTGTGGGCGGAATCGATCGCGCCTTCGAGAATCTGCGCCCAGTTGCAATCGATATGAATCTTGGCGATCGAGATGCGTGTGTCCGGCGACGGCTGGAACACCGGCGGTGTAAATTCCGGCATCTCTTCAACGGGGCCCATATAGGTCCAGACGAAGCCAGCGGCCTCGCGCGTCGGGTATGATTTGTGCTTCACCTTTTCGGCGAAGCCGCTGCCCGGAGGCTCCGACGACATTTCCAGCACGTTGCCGTCCACGTCGATCTTCCAGCCATGATAGAGGCAACGCAGGCCGCATTCCTCGTTGCGCCCGAAGACAAGCGAAGCCCGCCGGTGCGGGCACATCTCGTCGAGGACGCCGACGCGCCCATCCGTGTCGCGGAACACCACCAGGTCTTCGCCGAGAAGGCGGATCTTCACGGGGTCGCCGTCGGGCTCGGGCACTTCCTCGATGAGGCAGGCGGGCAGCCAATGGCGGCGCATGATGTGGCCCATCGGAGCATCGCCCTCGACACGGCACAGAAGGTCGTTTTCCTGTTTGGTGAGCATGGGTATCCTCCATCTCGGCCGAAGGCTCGTGGCCCGGCGCTTTCTTAGCTCTCTAAGTTTAATCTAGCCTGTCGGGAAACGCGTGTCCACGGGGGGGGTCCACTTTCTGCAAGGCCTCGCTGTTGTGCGATGCGGGACAACAGCCCCCTTGCAATCGGATTATTAGACGTCTAAGTAACTGACCCGAGATAACGTGGCCCCGCCTGAAGCGGTCTGCCCGGGAGGATATCAACGTGGCCGACGAAGCCGAAATGATGGCGTTGCGCATCGCGGACAAGGCGCGCGCCGCTGACGATATCGAATTTTTCGAACTGCGCCATCCCGACGGCGGCGAGCTGCCGGAATTCACGGCCGGGGCGCACCTTTCACTGCGCGTGCCCAATGGCGAGATCCGCAAATATTCACTCTGCAACGATCCGGAAGAGCGCGACCGCTACTGCATCGCGGTCAAGCGCGAGACGGGCGGGCGCGGGGGGTCGATCAGCCTCATCGACGACACGAAGATTGGTGACGAGATCCTCGTCTCCGCGCCGCGCAACGATTTTGAACTCGTGCTGTCTCCGCAATATCTGTTCATCGCGGGCGGCATCGGCATCACGCCCATCCTGTCGATGATCCGGCACATCAGGTCGAGTGGGCTGGGGCGTTTCAAGCTCTTCTATCTGTCGCGCAGCGCACCCACGGCGGCCTTTCTCGATGAACTGAAGTCGCCGGAATTTCGAGGAATGGTGACGATCCACCACGACGAAGGCGATCCCGACAACTCGCTCGATCTCTGGCCAGTGCTGGAGAAGCCTGGCGCGGCGCATCTTTATTGCTGCGGCCCACGCGGCCTCATGCAGGCGGTGCGTGACATGACCGGGCATTGGTCGTCGGCGCGTGTCCACTTCGAGGATTTCACGCCGCCGGGCGCGATGACGAAGCCGGAGGACAAGCCCTTCACGGTGCGCCTCGCAAAATCGGGCGAGACCTACGAGGTGCCGGTCGGCAAGACGATACTGGAAGTCCTGCGCGATCACGGCCATTCGGTGCCGAGCTCCTGCGAGAGCGGCACATGCGGGTCCTGCCGCACGAAGCTTCTCGGCGGCGAGCCCGACCATCGCGATCTCGTGCTGGCCGATTACGAAAGGCCCGAGAACGTCATGGTCTGCGTGTCGCGTGCACTCACCGACGAACTCGTGCTCGATCTCTGAAGCTGGCGTGAAGGATGGGTCATGGGCGATCGCAAGGTGAGACTGGGAATCGCTGGGCTCGGCCGAGCCTTCTCCTTCATGATCCCGACCTTTCGCGGCGATGCGCGCATCGAGATCGTGGCGGGCGCGGACCCCCGTGCGGAGGCGCGGGAACGCTTCGCAGCGGACTTCGGCGCGCGCCCCTATGAGACCGTCGAGGAACTCTGCGCGGACCCTGGCGTCGATGCCATCTACATCGCCTCGCCTCACCAGTTCCACGCACCTCAGGTCGCAATCGCAGCTGCCCATGGCAAGCATGCGCTTGTGGAAAAGCCAATGGCGCTGAGCCTCGACGAATGCAGCGCAATGATCGACGCGACCCGCGCGGCTGGCACGCATCTGCTGGTCGGGCACAGCCATTCCTTCGATGCGCCGATCCAGAAAACACGCGCGCTCGTGGAAAGCGGGGCCTATGGCTCACTGCGCATGATCACGGCGATGAACTTCACGGACTTCCTCTATCGTCCGCGCAGGCCGGAAGAACTCGACACGGCGGCGGGGGGCGGTGCCGTTTATAATCAGGCGCCGCATCAGGTCGAGATGATCCGCCTCATCGGCGGCGGCCGTGTCAAAAGCGTGCGCGCCGCGACGGGCATCTGGGATCCTTCCCGCCCGACCGAGGGGGCCTACACCGCCTTTCTGACCTTCGAGAACGGCGTCGTCGCCACCATGACCTACAGCGGCTATGGGCATTTCGACTCGGATGAATTCTCGGGCTGGTTCGCGGAGAGCGGCCTGCCGAAAGACCCTTCAAAATATGGTGCGTCTCGCGCGGCCCTGCGGAATGCGCCTGATCTTGCGCAGGAGACCGCGCTCAAGGAATCTCGCAATTACGGCGGGCAGGCCTATGCCGATACGTCCGCGCCCGCTGGCAGAAAGCATCAGAATTTCGGGCTCGTCATCGCCTCCTGCGAGCACGGCGATTTGCGGCCCGGTCCCGATGGCGTGCAGGTCTATGGCGATCTGACGCAGGACTTCGTGACCATCGCCCCACCGGGCGTGCCGCGCTCCGAGGTCATGGACGAACTCGTCGCGGCGGTTCTCGACGGCACGCCGCCGCTTCATTCGGGCGAGTGGAGCATGGCGACGATGGAAGTCTGCCTCGCAATCCTGCGCTCAGCGGCGGAAAACCGCGAAATCACGCTCGAACATCAGGTAGGTCTGGTGCAGAGTGCTCCGAATGGTTGACACCGCTCCCAAACGTAACGCGCCGGCACTGACGCAGGCGATCCTGCATCACTGGCGGGAATCCGTGCCCGACGATCGCCTGGCCCATCTCATCAAGGATGCGAGCCGAGGACTAGGTCGCGCCTTGCAGATGCGGCTGGCGGAGCACTCCGTCTCCTTCGGCCATTGGACCTTCCTGCGCATTCTCTGGAACATGGATGGGATCACGCAGCGCGCGCTCAGCGAACAGGCGGGCGTGATGGAGCCCACGACATTCTCCGCGCTTCGCACGATGGAAAAGCTCGGCTATATCGAGCGCCGGCAGAAACCGGGAGACCGCAAGCAGGTGTTCATTTTCCTGACGCCGGAGGGCCAAGCCTTGCGCAGCAAGCTCGTGCCTCTGGCGGAAGAGGTCAACAGCATCGCGGTGCACGGCCTCGGCGAACAGGAAATATCGACGATGCGCAAGGCGCTGCTCTCCATGATCGACAATCTCGCCCGCGACGAGGCGCATGCAGCCGGGGAACATCGCCGCTTCCCGTCCACGCGCGAATTGTCCGACCGACTGAAGGCGAGGAGCACGTGAATGCGAACGACCTAAAATTCCTCCCCCTTGAGCGGAGGGGGTCGCGCCCCTCTCATTTATTCTTGCGCAGCAGCCTTATCTCGATGAATTGTGCGACCCCCACCCCTAGCCCCTCCCCGCAAGGGGGAGGGGGATTTGCACGTTGATGGCAACTTCTCCAATCCATCACCAAAAACACCGGAACATCCCATGACACTCGCGTTCTTCAACCCCGTCCTCCTCGAAACAGCCGTTCGCGCGGCGCTTGACGAAGATCTCGGCCGCGCCGGCGACATCACCTCGCAGGCGACCATTCCCGCAGGCATGCAGGCGAGCGCGGTCATGGCCGCACGCAAGCCCGGCGTCATCGCAGGCCTCGCTTTGGCCGAAGCGGCCTTCCGCATGATCGACCCGGATCTGCGCTTCGAGGCGCTGGTGGAAGATGGAACCTATGTGGAAGCCAAAACCGCCGTCGCGCGGATCGCGGGTAACGCGCGCGCCATCCTGACAGCCGAGCGCGTCGCGCTGAACTACACCTGCCGCCTCTCGGGCATCGCGACGATGACGGCGGAATATGTGGCGCTCGTCGCCCATACGAACGCGAAGATCTGCTGCACGCGCAAGACCACGCCGGGACTGCGCGCCTTTGAAAAATATGCGGTGCGTTGCGGCGGTGCGATGAACCATCGCTTCGGCCTCGACGATGCCTTCCTTATCAAGGACAACCACATCGCCGTTGCAGGCGGCACGCGCGCGGCTCTGCGGGCAGCGAAAGCGGCGGCGGGTCACCTCGTCAAGGTCGAGATCGAAGTCGATAATCTCGACCAGCTGCGCGAAGTCGTGGACGAGGGAGCGGATTTCGTTCTGCTCGACAACATGTCCGTCGATGACATGCGCGAAGCCGTGCGCATCGCGGCAGGTCGTGTGAAGCTGGAAGCTTCGGGTGGCATCAATAAGGACACGCTCAAGGCCATTGCAGAAACGGGCGTGGACCTGATCTCGTCAGGCGCACTCACCCATTCTGCGCCGATCCTCGATCTCGGTCTCGACATCGAGATCGGCTGACAGGGCGGGCGCGATCAGGGAATCATGATCGCGCCGCCGTTGACCGGGATCGACTGCCCGGTCATGTAGGCCGCGTCATCGCTGAGCAGGAATGCCGCGACTTTCGCGATGTCTTCCGGCTGTCCGATGCGGCCCAGAGGGATGCGCTTGCCGCGCGCATGCAGCTCTTCCAGCGTCGTATCCGCCAGCGGCTGAGCGGTTTCCGTCACGCCGGGGATAATGCAATTGGCGCGCAGCCCCTGCGCAGCGAACTCCAGCGCGAAACTTTTCGTGAAGGACACGATGCCCGCTTTCGACGCCGCGTAATGCGCGCCGCGCGGCGTGCCTTGCAAGGCGCGGCCCGACGCCATGTTCACGATGACGCCGCGCTTGCGGGTGATCATGTCGCGCGCGAAAGCCTGCGAGCAGAACACCGTGCCCAACAGATTGACGCCGAGCACCTGTCTCCAGGTTTCGGGCGTTACCTCGAGGATCGGCACGCGCGGGAAAATGCCGGCATTGTTGACGAGCCCGAAGATCGCGCCCAGACGCGCGATGGTCTCCAGAGCCGCGTCGGCAATCCGCTGGGGATCGCCGACATCGACATTCTGGCACAAGGGCGCTTCGCCGAAGGCCGCGCAGAGACGTGACGTCTCGGTGAGACCCTCGTCGGATACGTCCCACAGCGCGAGACGCGCGCCGCGCCGCGCCATTTCGACTGCGATCGCGCGGCCGATTCCCTGCGCGGCGCCTGTGACGACGATGGCGTCGCCCGTGCGAAATCCTGACATGTCCTACTCCAGGCGAACGTTCTTGCTGAAATCGTAGTCGGCCCCGAAGCTGCAGTCGAAGCGCCAGCGGATCGGATCGGCCTTGTAGTCGGGCGACAGAACTTCGCTCAGGAAGCGCTGCTGCGCGGCCCAGCCGGCATCCGCCTGGGGCTTACGATAGCGGCCGGGCATGGTGTCGTTCAACCAGCCGTGCGGCGCCCCCGCATAGACGTTGATGTCATAGCTCTTCTTGTGCTTTTCGAGCGCATTGCGCATGCGCGTCACGTCTTCCACAGAGATGATGTGGTCTGCCGCGCCGAAGGCGCCGAAAACCGGGCAGGTCACATCGGCGATCACATCGTCGAGCGCGCGCGGCTGATCGGCTGTCACGAGCCATTCGCGCTTCGAGGCCGCGCCGTACCAGACGATGGCGGCGGAGATCTTTTCCTGTGACGCGAAGATCAGCGGATGACGCCCCGTCTGGCAATAGCCTGCCACCGCGACACGCTCCATGTCGGCGGACGGATCCTTTGCGACAGCGGCAAGCGCGGCCTTCAGATAGTCTACCGATTCCGGATCGGTGAGATCGTAACGGGAATCGCCTGCCTTCAGCACGTCCTGCTGCGGATGGCGGTAGAAGAAGTTCGGCGCGAGAACGACGAAGCCGTCATTGGCGCAGCGCTTGGCGAGATCGCGCGTGTGATCGACGAGGCCGTAGCGCTCGTGCATGAGCACGACGACGGGCTTGCGGCCGCTGCCTTCGGGCTTGGCGAGAAACGCCGGCATGTCGCCCGCGCAGGTGATCGTTCTTGTTTCGATGTTGGTCATGATCGCTCTCCTCAAGCGCACATCAAGGCGACGACGTCGTCGACGTCCATTACGCGGCCCATGCGCGGGAAAACGCGCTCCATGAAGAATTGATTGTTGTTGCCGCGCGCCGAGAAACAGGCGTCCTTCGCCACCACGATGCCGTAGTCGAGATCGCGTGCCCCGAAGAGGGTGCTGGCGATGCCGACATCCGTCGAGCCGCCTGCGATGATGATCGTCTCGATGCCGCGCACGCGCAATTGCAGGTCCAGGTCGGTCTGGAAGAAGGAGTTCCAGCGATGCTTAGGGATCACGACATCGCCCTCGACGGGTGCAATCTCGGCCGCGATTTTCGCCTCGTGCGAGCCAGCGTAGAAACGCGGCTTGATCGGCTTGTCGGGATCGCCGCCTGCGCCGAGATCCATGTCTGTGTCGGTCAGCCGCGCCACGGTGTCCACGCCACCGGGCGTGTGCGCTCCGCTCGGATAAAAGGCGGTCATGCCGACTTTTCGCGCACCTGCGAGAAGGCGCTGCAGATTTGGCAGGATGTTTCGCTCTTCGAGAAACTTCACTTTGGCCGGATCGTTGGGATGCAGATACCCGTTCAGGGAATCGAACATGATCAGGCCGGTACGCTGAGCGGACAATTGCTTTTCGAGACGCGATATCCTCGCCATGAAGGGTGTTTCCTTTTCGTGTTGATTGAGCAAACGATACCGGCATCCTGCGCGCCAGACAATGGCGACTTCGGGCCGCGCATTGACACCTCGCTGCGATGCTTCGAGAAACGAGCAAGAAACATGCAAACTATGGGAGGGACGAAATGACGACGATATTGGTCACCGGCGCGGGACTCATCGGCACCTCCTTTGCGCGTGAGGCGCTCGCGCGAGGCGACAAGATCGTCTTCTTCGATCCAGAGCCGCGCGCGGACTTCGTCGACTTCAAGCTCGGGCCCGGCAAGGCCACCCTCGTTCGCGGCGATGTGCGGGATCTCCCGGCGCTGATCGACGCGGTGCAGACGCATGGCGTCGAGACCATCGTGCACACCGCCGGGCTCATCGGCGGACGCGTGCAGCAATCGCTCGATCTCGCCTTCGACATCAATCTGGGCGGCACGAAGAACGTCGCTGAATGTGTCCGCCTCTGCGGCCCGCGCCGTCTCGTTCACATGAGCACGTTCGGCGTCTACGACACGCGACGCGAGACGGGGGCCGCCATAGACGAGAGCTTTCCGCGCGGCGCGGGGAGGGGCTACGGCAATCTGAAGGCCGCCAAGGAACTGCTGCTGGAAGCCTATGCGGATCGCTATGGCTTCGAGCTGATCATGCTGCGCCCGGCCAATGTCTTCGGCTTCGGGCATTTCTGGTCGGGCTCGTCGGGTGGCGCGAAGATGCAGGCGCTGCTCGAAGCCGGACTCGATGGGCGCAAGGCACGTATCCCTTCGGCCGAGACCATGGCCAACGAATATATCTATGCCCACGACATGGGGCGCGCCGTCGATCTCGCGGCACGGATCGCCATGCCCTCCCAGTCGGTCTTCAACATCGGCAACGGCGTGGTCACGCCCTTCACCGAGGTTGTCGCGGCCGTCTCGCGGCTGCTGCCCGAGATGTCCTACGAAATCCTGCCGGGCGAAGCCCCCAAATCCAAAGCGGCCCCGCTGGCCATCGATGCCGCACGCGAGCACCTGGGCTGGGCTCCGGCCTTCGACCTCGACGCCGCCTTCGCGGACTATCTCGCCGAATTGAAACTGGCGCGCGCAGGGCAGGTGAGACTTTAGTCTTGACCCTCGGCATGACCATAGCGCAAAGGGCATCGCGCCATTAGGATGGCGTCATAATAAGGGGTGGGGCGCGATGGAGTGAGGTGGGCATTCCGTAAAGCGGAAGCCGCCTGGAATGTCGCCGCCCCGCCAGTCACACTTCGACGAGGGCGCCAACACAATGACACAGCAAGCATCCGCGCCAGAAAAAGGGCAGGCGCCCCCGTTGCTGCGCTCAGGGCAGGACTTCGCAGCCGGCCTGTTCCTGATCGCCGTCGGGCTTTTCGCCTTCTGGCATGGTCAGGAACTGCCGCGCGGCACCCTGAACGCCATGGGCGCCGGCATGCTCCCCCAATCCCTCGCGGTGCTCGTGTGTCTCGGCGGCATCGGCCTCGTCGTCAATTCTTTCCTCGTCGACGGCGTGCGACTCGAGCGCTGGTCTCTGCGCGGGCCGTTCTTCGTCTTCGGGGGCATCATCCTTTTCGCGATATCGATCCGGTCATGCGGGCTCATCGTCGCTGGCCCCGCTGCCATGATCTTCGGCTCCATGGCCAGCGAGGAGTTCCGGTGGAAGGAAGCGCTCGTCTTCTCGGTCATCCTCACGACGGTCTGCGTCCTGCTGTTCAAAGTGATGCTGCGGCTTCCCATTCCGGTCGTGGGAACGCTGCTCGAATCAATATTGCCGTCGTTCTGAGCCGGAGCCTGACATGGAAGCCTTCCTGGGAAATCTCGCGCTCGGTTTTCACACCGCGCTGAGCCTCAACAACATATTTCTCTGCTTCGTCGGCTGCATGGTGGGCACGCTCATCGGAGTGCTGCCGGGCGTCGGTCCCATCGCGACCATCGCGATGCTGCTGCCGATCACCTTCGGCTTCGATCCGACCGGCGCGCTGATCATGCTCGCTGGAATTTATTACGGCGCGCAATATGGCGGCTCGACCACGGCGATTCTCGTCAACATACCCGGCGAAGCCACCTCCGTCGTGACGGTGCTGGACGGACACCAGATGGCCAAGCAGGGGCGCGCCGGCGTCGCGCTCGGCATGGCCGCCATCGGCTCCTTCTTCGCGGGCACGGTCGCGACCCTGTTCATCGCGGCGCTCGGGCAGCCGTTGACGCGTCTCGCCCAGCTGTTCGGCCCTGCCGAATATTTCTCGCTGATGATCATGGGCCTCGTGTTCGCAGTCGTGCTCGCGCGCGGCTCGATCCTGAAAGCCATCTGCATGATCCTCGCGGGACTGTTGCTTGCGACGGTAGGCACGGATCTGGAGACAGGGCAGGAGCGTTTGACGCTCGGCATCCAGGATCTTTCCGACGGCATCGATTTCGCGGTGCTGGCCATGGGAATCTTCGGCTTCGCCGAAATCGTCCGCAATCTGGAAAACCCGGAGACGCGCGACGTCGTGCGTGCGGCAATCGGGCGGCTCCTGCCCGACAAGGAGGATTTCCGCCAGTCGTATATGCCAATCCTGCGAGGCACATTCGTCGGCGCCATCCTCGGCATTCTGCCGGGCAATGGAGCGGTGCTCGGTCCTTTCGCCTCCTACACCATCGAGAAAAAGCTCGCCAAGGATCCGCGGCGCTTCGGGCGCGGCGCCATCGAGGGCGTGGCGGGGCCAGAGGCAGCCAACAATGCCGGCGCACAAACCGCCTTTATCCCGCTGCTGACGCTGGGTATTCCGCCCAACGCCGTCATGGCGCTGATGGTCGGAGCCATGACGATCCATGGCATCATCCCCGGCCCGCAGGTCATGACGAAGAATCCCGAATTGTTCTGGGGCATGATCGTCAGCATGTGGCTCGGCAACCTGATGTTGCTGGTCATCAACCTGCCGCTCATCGGCATCTGGGTTCGCCTGCTCAAGGTGCCCTATCGCATGATGTTCCCGGCCATCATGATCTTCTGCTGCATCGGCATCTACTCGATCAACAATTCGACGAGCGATGTCCTGTTCACGGCGTTTTTCGGACTCGTGGGATACACGCTTCTGAAGCTGGGGTTCGAGCCCGCGCCCATGCTGCTCGGCTTCGTGCTCGGCAAGCTCATGGAAGAAAAGCTGCGTCAGGCGCTCATCTTGTCGCGGGGCAGTTTCGTGACATTTGTCGAACGTCCAATCTCGGGCGCGCTCCTCGCCGTCGCCGTGATCATGCTCGTTGTGGCCCTGATTCCATCGGTTCGCAAAGGGCGTGACGAAGTCTTCGTCGAGTAGCAGGACGATGTGTCTCCCGAGCAAAATTGTTAGGGCGCGGTGCCGGAATTACACTTTCGGGCCGCGCCGCGAACACCCATATTATCACAGGTACTCCGCCTCAAGGTGGGCGGCCCAGGGAGTGATTTGAATGAAAACGTTTGTCCTTGCATTGGCTGCGACGGCCGCGCTTATGGGCGGTGTGTCCGCCCAGACCTATCCGGCCAAGCCCATTACGATGGTCGTGCCCTTCGCCGCCGGCGGCCCGACCGATATCGTCGCCCGCATGGTGGGCGAGAACA
>JAQGKD010000039.1 GCA_028290285.1 Hyphomicrobiales bacterium | reverse complement strand
CATACTGCAGGCCGACCGAAATCGCGATGGCGAAATTGTTCATCAGCGAGCGGAAGGCGGCGCCTTCCTTGTGCATGTCGATGAAGATCTCGCCGATGCGGCCGTCCACATATTCGCCGGTGCGCAGATACACCTTGTGCCCGCCCACAACGGCTTTCTGCGTGTAGCCCTTGCGGCGATCGGGAAGCCGCTCGCGCTCGCGCGTGCGCTCGATGCGCTCGACGATGCGTTCGACGATCTTCTCGGCGACATGCGTGGTGCGCGCCGTGGCGGTCATCGCCGCCATGGTCTCGACGCCGTCCTCGTCCTCGTCCTCATCGTCGGAGATGAGCTGCGAGTTCAGCGGCTGCGAGAGTTTCGAGCCGTCGCGGTAAAGCGCGTTGGCCTTCAGGGCGAGGCGCCAGGACAGCATGTAGGCGTCCTTGCAATCCTCGACGCTCGCGTCGTTGGGCATGTTGATCGTCTTCGAGATCGCGCCCGTGATGAAGGGCTGTGCCGCAGCCATCATGCGGATGTGGCTCTCGACCGACAGATAACGCTTGCCCGTGCGGCCGCAGGGATTGGCGCAATCGAACACCGAGTAGTGCTCGACCTTCAGATGCGGCGCGCCTTCCAGCGTCATCGCTCCGCAGACATGCACGTTGGCGGCGTCGATCTCGGCCTTGGAGAAGCCAAGGAACGGCAGCAGCTCGAAGGACGGATCGTCCAGCTTCTCGGCCGGCACTTTCAGCGTGCCGGTCAGGAAGTCAGCGCCCATCGCCCATTTGTTGAAGACGAACTTGATGTCGAAGGCGCCGGCCAGCGTCTTCTCCAGAGCTTCGAGCTTCTCGTCGGTGAAACCACGGGCCCGGAGGCTGGTGTGGTTGACGCCCGGCGACTGGCGCATGGACGCATGTCCCACCGCATAGGCCTCGATCTCGGCCAGATGCGCCTCGCCATAGCCCAGCGCCCGCAGGGCTTCCGGCACAGCGCGGTTGATGATCTTGAAGTAGCCGCCACCTGCGAGCTTCTTGAATTTCACGAGCGCGAAATCGGGCTCGATGCCGGTCGTGTCGCAATCCATCACGAGGCCGATCGTGCCCGTGGGGGCCACGACGGAGACCTGCGCATTGCGATAGCCGTGCTGCTCGCCGAGCGCGAGAGCCTTGTCCCAGGCGCGGCGGGCATGTTCGGCGAAGACGACGCCGTTGCGCGGCATTTTCGCCAGCGACGCATGGTCGAGCGCGACGGGGGCCACATGCAGCTTCTCGTAACCCTCCGTCTCGCCATGAGCGGCGCGGCGGTGGTTGCGGATGACACGCAGCATGTGCTGCGCATTCGGCGCATGGCCGGGGAAGGGGCCGAGTTCGCTCGCCATCTCGGCGGAGGTCGCATAGCAGACGCCGGTCATGATGGCGGTGAGCGCGCCGCAGATCGCGCGGCCCTCGTCCGAGTCATAGCCGATGCCAGACGACATCAGCAGGCCGCCGACATTTGCGTAGCCGAGGCCGAGCGTGCGGTACTCGTAGGAGAGACGGGCGATTTCCTTGGACGGGAACTGCGCCATCAGCACGGAGACTTCGAGCACGACGGTCCACAGCCGGACCGCATGTTCATAGGCCTCTATGTCGAAGATGCTCGTCGCGGGGTCGCGGAACTGCAGCAGGTTCAGCGAGGCGAGGTTGCAGGCGGTATCGTCGAGGAACATGTACTCGGAGCAGGGGTTCGATGCATTGATCGGACCCGACGCCGGGCAGGTGTGCCAGTCGTTTATGGTGGTGTGATACTGGATGCCCGGATCGGCGGATGCCCAGGCGGCGTAGCCGATCTTCTCCCAGAGGTCTTTCGCCTTGAGGGTCTTGGCGACCTTGCCGTCGGTGCGGCGGATGAGGTTCCAGTCGGCATCGTTCTCGACGGCGCGCAGGAAGTCGTCGGTCACACGAACCGAGTTGTTCGAGTTCTGTCCGGCGACCGTGAGATAAGCTTCCGAATCCCAGTCGGTGTCATAGGTGTCGAAGGCGATCTCCGTATAGCCCTGACGTGCGAACTGGATGACGCGCTTGATGTAATTGTCCGGCACGGCGTCGCGGCGGGCGAGCTTGATCGCCTTCTTCAGCGCCGGGTTCTTCTCGGGCGCATAGCAATCGTCGTTCGGGCCGTCGCAGTTCACGCAGGCCTTGAGAATGGCCTTCATGTGCCGCTTGACGATCTTGGAGCCGGTGACGAGCGAGGCGACCTTCTCCTCCTCCTTCACCTTCCAGTCGATGTAGGATTCGATATCAGGATGGTCGGCGTCGACAACGACCATCTTGGCGGCGCGGCGCGTGGTGCCGCCCGACTTGATGGCGCCCGCGGCGCGGTCGCCGATCTTCAGGAAGGACATCAGGCCCGACGATTTGCCGCCGCCCGAAAGCCGCTCGTTCTCGCCGCGCAGCTTGGAGAAATTGGAACCCGTGCCCGAGCCATACTTGAACAGGCGCGCCTCGCGCACCCAGAGGTCCATGATGCCGCCTTCGTTGACGAGATCGTCGGCGACCGACTGGATGAAGCAGGCGTGCGGCTGCGGGTGCTCATAGGACGACTTCGACTTGACGAGCTTGCCCGTCTGGAAGTCGACGTAATAATGGCCCTGGCCGGGGCCGTCGATGCCATAGGCCCAATGCAGGCCGGTGTTGAACCATTGCGGCGAATTGGGCGCGGCGATCTGGCGGGCGAGCATCGTGCAGAGCTCTTCGTAGAATGCCTGCGCATCCTCTTCCGCGTTGAAATACTTGCCCTTCCAGCCCCAGTAGGTCCATGCGCCGGCAAGGCGGTGGAACACGTCTGTGGCGGAACGCTCGGGGCCGTAGCGCTCTTCCTTC
This sequence comes from Hyphomicrobiales bacterium, assembly GCA_028290285.1. GTDB lineage: Bacteria > Pseudomonadota > Alphaproteobacteria > Rhizobiales > Beijerinckiaceae > Terripilifer. Next base: position 23,981 of record JAQGKD010000039.1, on the reverse strand, counting down.
GGCAAGGACGCGAGGGCTTCCTCGTCCGCAACGGAACGCCAGAGGAAGGAGGGGACGTCGTTCTCTTCGACGCGCTTCAGGCGCGCGGGAACGCCGGCCTTGCGGAAATACTTTTGCGCGAGAACGTCGGTGGCGACCTGGCTCCATGCCGTGGGAACGGCGATATTGTCTTGCGAGAAAACGATCGAGCCATCCGGATTGCGGATCTCGCTCTTGCCTGCGCGAAACGCGACATCCGCATAAAGGGCTTGGCCTGCCTTGGTAAACCGCCGCTCAATCCGCATCTCTTTTTCCCTTGATCATCACAGCGGACGGCAGTCCGCCCCCGAGCCGCATTTCCCGGCCCTGAATTCACTTCGTTCCATGGTCCAGGATGCCCCCCGCTCGATAAGAGTGGGCGGCCGTATCAAATGGTCTGTCCGGGTGGTTTGGCCTGACGCATTCAGCTCGCTACCCTGTTGCGCGACCTCCCGGAGGGTCTGCCGCCAGGGCATCCAGCGATGAAGGAAGGGTGAACCCTGAGACCGATTTCGTCAAGTTCTTGTAGGCCATCGGACATCAAGAACTAGATATGGTGTCCCCTGTGGAAAATGGGGATAGCGGCCGCGGTTCTGTTACAACCCTCTGAAGAGTCGGGAGGTTCGGTCGTTTGAGCACATCGGGGGATGTCCTTCTTGCGGTGCAAAGCGTCGCTCGGCAGCCACACCTGACACAATCATGTCGTATTCCCGGGCCTCAGGCTTGCGTCGGCTGGCGATCGGTGAAGCGCCTGAGCTTGGCAGCGCCCTTCCTCTAGGGATGGGGCATGAGCCTCAGCCTGACCGATTCGCTTGGCCTCTCGGTCGGCTGCACCGGATGGGCGAATCGTTCGGGCTTTCGTGCCGGGGGCTTTGCCGCGGGCGTTGCGGTTGTGCTGGACAGGCTGGCTCATGGGCGGCATATTCCGCCCGCAATGGAGCCGCGCCGGCTCTCGAGGAACGGATCGCAGCATGCTGACTTGGCTCACCCAGCTTTTCACATGGTGGAACGGACAGACGCTGAACACGCGCTTTCACACATGGCGCTTCGGCGAACTCGTAGGCCGCGACGATCTCGGCAACACCTACTACCGCACGGCTGGTGGCAAGCTCGACCCTGCTCTCGGCTTCGAGCGCCGCTGGGTCATCTTCAACGGCCCGAGCGAGGGCTCCAGCGTGCCCCCCGGCTGGTATGGCTGGCTGCATCACACCTTCGATGTGCCGCCCACCGAAGAAGCCTATGACGCGCGTGAGTGGGAGATGCCGCATCTCCCCAACATGACCGGCACGGCTGCCGCCTATCGCCCGACCGGCTCGACCCTGAGCACCGGCGTCCGCCAGCCCGCATCCGGCGACTATCAAGCCTGGACTCCCTGACGCACCCAATCGGTTTGGTCAAACTCCCTCCCTCGACATCTGGCCGCCATCGGCCGGACAGGAATCCCATGCGCGCCCTTTTCTTGCTGGCCGGCCTCTCTCTCTTCGCCACCGGCGCCCAGGCTGCCACCAGGGATGCTTTCGCGCAGGCCTGCCTGGCGCGCGCCAAGGCCAGTGAGCAGAGTTGCGTCTGCCAGGCCCGCCTCGCAAGGGCCTCCTTCTCAAGCCCGGAGCATGCGGCGATGATTCGCGCCATGCAGGGGGATCAGGCGGGCTTCAGGCTCGCGCTCGCAAAAATGGGCGATCGGGGCCAGCAGGCATTCGTCGGAAAAATGCAGGCGTTGAAGACACGCACTGAGCGTGAGTGCCGGTAAGCGCGTCGGCCCCGGGTTGCCGGGGCCATGTTTCCGCCACCCGGTGCGGTCAAGAGGGGGTGACTTTCACGGGCGGCGCGGGCGTGATATTGCGGCGTCGCAACAGTTGGGCGCGATCTCCGCCTGCTGGGAAGAGGTTCGGGGCGAGCGCATGACGGCAAGAGCGAAGGCGTTGGGGCAGGGCGTGGCAGCCGTTGCTTTGTGTTTGTCTGTCCTGGCGCTCGGAACTCTCCCGGCGCAGGCAGACAAGATCAAGCACCCCACTGCAGTGTTTGCCGGGCTAGACAAGATCACCGGACGGATCATTTCTTTCGACGTGGCGATCGACGAGACCGTGCAATTCGGCTCACTCCAGATCACGCCCCGCGTCTGCTACACGCGCCCGGCCACCGAGGCGCCGCAGACGACGACTTTCGTCGAGGTGGACGACATCGGCTCGACCGGCGAGTTCAAGCGAATTTTTTCGGGCTGGATGTTCGCTGCGTCCCCCGGCCTACACGGTGTCGAGCACCCGGTGTATGACATCTGGCTGACCGACTGTAAGGGCGGCAAGGACATCATCGCTACCCCGCCCGAATCGGCAGATCTACGCGACGAAGAGCCGCCAGCCGCACCGCCGCCCAAGCCCGGCACAACACCCCGTCCGCGTCAGGCGCGGCCTGTCACGCCACCGCCGCTGCCGCCATCCGATGCCTCGCAGCCGAGTGGCTTCGGCGCTCCGATCGAAGTGGGTCCGCCGCCGGGCTCGGGCAGGTCGCAGCAGCAGTTCACGGCCCCCGCGCCGTCCCGCGGCGGCAACAACGGGGGCGGATTCCTTCCGCCCGCCGACATTCCAGGCGTTCGCTAGGGCTGCGCCTGGTCCGGCCTATCCACTCCGAGAACTTCGAGCACTTTCGCACCGGATACGCGTAAGCCCTTGGGCCATGTATAAAAATCGGCGGTGCGCCCGATCGCGTCGTCGAGCATGACGTGGTAGGCGTCGCGCGGCACCTCGATGGCGCCGAGCGAGGCGAGGTGCGGCGTAACGAACTGCGTATCGAGGAGCTCGAAGCCTCCAGCGCGCAATCGGCCGGCCAGATGCATGAGGGCGACCTTCGACGCATCGGTCGCCCGGTGAAACATGCTCTCGCCGAAAAAGGCTGCGCCGATCTTCACGCCATAGAGCCCGCCGACCCGCTCCCCCTTGTCGTCGAACGTCTCGACGGTATGGACGAAGCCGAAGTCGAAGAGGTCGCGATAGAGCGAGCGGATACGCTTGTTGATCCAGGTGTTGGGTCGGTCGGCCGCCTGCGCGGCGCAGCCGTCGATGACGGCGTCGAAATCCTCGTCGATCCGGACCTCGAATTTGTCGGACCGGATCGTGCGCGCCAGCTTGCGTGGCACGATCATCCGGTCCAGCGGAAAAATTCCGCGCAACTCGGGATCGACCCAGAACAGCGTCGGGTCATCGGCACCTTCGGCCATCGGGAACATGCCGATGGAATAGGCGCGCAGCAGGATCTGCGGCGTGATGGTGGCGCTGGAGGTCTCGCTGCTCATGGTCTCGCTTGCCGGGCATTGGACGGCTCCGCCGGCGGATCCGATGCCTCCGGCAGAGCCCGATCATACCCTTTAACGCGCGAGATAGGCACATGCCTTCCGAAAACCGGGTGTCGGGTCGCCGAACGTCCTATTGTCGCAGCGGATGGGACCGGCGGCATCGATCTGGGCGAAATAGCCACCTGAGCCATAGCGGACGCGGGTCCGGTACGGCGCGTAGCAGACGCCGTTCTCGCGAGCGCAGCCGACCCAACGGTTGGGTGGGCGATAGACGGGCGGCCGATATACCGGCGGCCGCTGTCCGCGATGATCGTGTTCGCGATGACGCTCATAATATTGGGCACTGGACGGCGCCCCGCCAAGAACGACCATCCCAGCGCCAGCGAGAATGACGAGAAGCGATTGTCGTCTGAAAATGGACATAAAAAAATCTCCGTAAATGAGTCGGCGAGCACAGGGAAAGCCCCGAGCCCGCCGAGATTAGGAGATGAAAGCTGATCGCAGCATGAACAAGAACTTCAGCCCTGGGGATCCATTCCGCCGGTCGCGAGAAACTTCTCCAGCCAATGGATGTCGTATTGTCCATTCTGGATATCGGCATTGCGCACCAGCGTCCGGAACAGCGGGATCGTCGTCTCGATTCCATCGATAATGAATTCATCGAGCGTCCGACGCAGGCGCATCAGCGCCTCCGTGCGTGTCCGGCCGTGGACGATCAGCTTGCCGACGAGCGAATCGTAGTTCGGCGGGATCGTATAGCCCTGATACACGGCTGAATCGACGCGCACGCCGAGGCCCCCGGGCGGATGGTAATAGGAGATCTTGCCCGGCGATGGACGGAAGGTCGAGTGATGCTCGGCATTGACCCGGCATTCGATGGCGTGGCCGTCGAACCGCACCTCTTCCTGCGTGATGCTGAGGGGCGATCCCGCGGCGATGCGGATCTGCTCGTTCACGAGGTCGATGCCCGTGATCATCTCAGTGACGGGATGTTCGACCTGGATGCGCGTGTTCATCTCGATGAAGTAGAAATTGCCTTCTTCGTAGAGAAACTCGATCGTTCCGGCGCCGGAATATTTCAGCTCCCGCATGGCCGCCGCGCAGATCTCGCCGATCTCGGCCCGCTGCGTGTCGTTGAGCGCGGGCGAGGGGCTTTCCTCCAGCACTTTCTGGTGACGCCGCTGAAGCGAGCAGTCGCGCTCGCCCAGATGGATTGCGCGCCCCTGTCCGTCGCCAAGGATCTGGATTTCGATGTGACGCGGCTTCTCGAGATACTTCTCGAGATAGACGGCATCATCGCCGAACGCGGCCTTGGCCTCCGTCCGCGCGCTCGTCAGCGCGTCGGAAAGATCCTCCTCGGTCCGGGCGACCTTCATGCCGCGTCCACCGCCGCCTGAGGCTGCCTTGACGAGGACGGGATAGCCGATCTCGCGCGCCACGCGCATGGCCTCCTCGTCGTCGGTGATGCCGCCTTCGGAGCCGGGCACGCAGGGAATACCCAGACGCTTGGCCGTGCGCTTGGCCTCGATCTTGTCACCCATGATGCGGATGTGCTCGGCCTTGGGGCCGATGAATCCGATGTTATGGTCCGCGAGGATCTCGGCGAAGCGCGCGTTTTCCGACAGGAAGCCGTAGCCGGGATGAATCGCGTCCGCGCCCGTGATTTCACAGGCAGCGAGCAGGGCCGGAATGTTCAGATAGCTTTCTCGCGCGGGCGGCGGCCCGATGCAGACGCTTTCGTCGGCGAGCCTCACGTGCATCGCGTCGGCATCGGCCGTGGAATGCACGGCGACGGTTGCGATGCCGAGTTCCTTCGCCGCGCGCAGGATGCGCAGGGCGATCTCACCACGATTTGCAATCAGGATTTTATCGAACATGCGGATTCCGTCTTCCCGAATGATGCTCATTCGATCACGAGGAGCGGCTCGCCATATTCCACCGGCTGTCCGTCTTCGACATGGAGGGCGGTGACGGTGCCGCTGCGGGGCGCTACGATCTCGTTGAAGGTCTTCATCGCCTCAATGAGGAGAATCTTCTCTCCGGCCTTTACCTGCGAGCCGACCTCGACGAAGGCCTTGGCGTCCGGGCTCGGGCGGCGATAGACGGTGCCGACCATCGGCGACTTGACCGTACCGGCATGTTCGGCGGCGACGGGCGCCGGGTTCATCGGCGAGGGCGGCGGCGCGATCACCGAGGGGGCGGCGACTGGCGCCGCCGCGGCCATGGTATATTGCTGGGCCGCCTGCAACTGGCGCGCAACGCGGATCTTCAAGCCATGATGCTCGACCTCGATCTCCGTCAAATCGAGCCGTGAGACGATCGCAGCCAGCGATTCGATGAGAGCGGGATCGATGCCCGGCGCTTGCGCGCGGCCCTGGGAGGCCGCCGGCGCGGCTCGACGCGCGGCAGCGGCCGCCGGCTTGGCTTTGGAAACGGGTTTCTTCATGGAGGATCAGCTCTTCTTGGACTTGGACAGGGAGATCAGGGCTTCGAGCGCCAGGTCGTAGGACAGCGCGCCGAAGCCGAGGATGACCCCGATCGCGACGGAAGAAAGTGTGGAAGCGTGCCTGAAACTCTCGCGCGCGTGGACGTTCGAGAGGTGAACCTCGACGACTTGCGCGCCGGAGCCGCGAATCGCGTCATGCAGGGCTATGGACGTGTGCGTGTACGCGCCGGCGTTGAGCACGACGCCCGCACCCGCTGCGCCCGCCTCCTGAATCCAGTCGACGAGGTCGCCCTCGTGATTGGACTGCCGGAAAACGAGGTCTATGCCTTCCTGCGCGCAACGCGCGGCAATACGCGCCTCGATGCCGGCCAGGGTCAGCGTCCCATAGGTCGCAGGCTCCCGGGTCCCGAGCAGGTTGAGATTGGGACCGTTGATGACGTGAACGGCTTTCATCGATGGACCGGTTGCGACGCTGCGGACTTCGGGGGCAACGCTCTTCGAGCGGCCCCGGCGAAGGTCTCATATCCCGGTTGCCCACGCGAGGGAAGCCTTGCGCGCCAGCCATCCCCCACGAATGGCGTGCTCAGGAACAGGCGGCCTTGCCGCACTTGCGCATATTGTCGAGCCGGCCCTTGATCTGGTCATAGCCGACAGCGCCCACGATCACCTCGTCACCAACGATGTAGGTCGGCGTTCCCGACAGGCTCAGCGCATCGGCGAGCTTGCCGACTTCCTGCAGGCTCGCGGCGATCTCCGGTCCATCCATGTCCTTGGTCAGCTTGGCCATATCGGCCCCGGCATCGCGCGCGGCGGCGAGCGCCTCGGCCTTGCCGACGGGCTTTCCGCGCAGGCCGAGAAGCTTCTGGTGAAAGTCCCAGTATTTGGCGCCCTTGAGCTGGTTGCGCAGGGCGATGGCGACCTGCGCCGCCTCGACCGACCCTGGTCCGAGAACCGGAAAATCTTTCAGGACCACCCGAAGATCCGGCTGGTCCTTCATCAGGCGCACGAGATCGGGCAGGGCGGTTTTGCAGTAACCGCAATTATAATCGAAGAATTCCACCAGCGTGAACTTGCCATCGGCATTGCCGACAACCGCATTGTGCTGCGAATGCTGGAGAAGCTCCTGATTATCCGCGATCGCCTTGCTGCGCGCATTGGCCTCGTCGGCGTGCTGGCGCGATTCGAGTTCGCTGATGGCGTCTCGCAGCACTTCGGGGTTCTTCATCAGGTACTCGCGGATGATTGTCCCGAGCTCCGTCTTCTGCGAATCGGTAAATTCCGCAGCCGTTGCGCTGGCGAGCGGCGCGCTCGCCAGCAGGCCGGTGAGCAGCAGCGCGGCCGCGGCGCGGATCAGGCGCGGCAGGACGCGAAACGCGGGGCGGGCAATGGGCTGATCGATCATTCTCGTCTCCTCGGTCTCGTCCGGCGCGAAGTTCAGCCGGTGCGAGCCTCGTTTAATCTGGCCCTTTCATAGACGATCCTGCGGCCCGCGTCGAAGTTGCAGGCGGGCGGCCAGGGTCACGAAACGGCGATGCGGGTCCTCAGTCAAAGCGCGGCGGGCGGTAGTTCAGGATGTCGTCCGCCTTCAGCCAGCCCGGCGTTCCCGTCGCAAACTGCTTTTGCGCCCGGTCGGCCTGCGTCCGTGCCTCCACGAATTTGCCCTGCACGAACAGGGCCTGGGCGGCGGCGAGCTGGGCTTGGGCGGGATGTCCGCGGCGCTCCTCCGCCATCGCGAGATATTGCCACGCCTCGATGTTCTCATCCTCGCGCTGCGTTACCTGAGTCAGGATATGCGAGGCTTCCTCCGCATCGCGCGGATTGCCGGTCCCGACCAGCGCATGTCCCAGCATGACACGGATCGGCAGCGCCGACGGGGCGAGTGCGACGGCGCGGCGCAGGGGGCCGAGGGACTGCCCCGCGCGCCCGGCCTCGAGAAGGGCTTGCCCTTTGATCTCGTGGAAGTAGGCGTTGTTGGGCTGCATCGCGAGCAGCGAATCGATCTGGGGCAGCGCCTCGTCGAGCCGGCCCAGCCGATAGGCCGTAATGGCGCGGGCATAGCGCGCGGGCAGGGAATTGTCGCTGAGAGGGTAGCGCCGCGCCGCTTCCCCGGTATTGCCCATGAAGCCGAAAAGCTTGGCGCGCATCATGTCGTGGCGCGCCTGTAGCGCGGGCGAATCCTTGGCGTTGAAGGCGGGCGATGCCTTGGCCGCCGATTCGAGATTGGAAATGCGTTCGGCGGGCAGCGGATGTGACAGCAGATAGGGATCGAGGCTCGAGGTCTTGAAGAGAGCATCGTTCTGGAAGCGCTCCAGCGTTGTCAGCAGGCCCTTGCCCGACTGGCCGCTGGCGGCGAGATAGGTGACCGCGGCGCGGTCGGCCGCCTGTTCCTCGCCGCGCTGATAGTTCAGCAGGGAGCGGCGCACCAGTTCCTGGGGCCCGAGCAGCGCGCCCATCATACCAGCGGAATCCGAGCCGACGCGCCCGTATGGCCCGGAACGCACGGCGGTCGCCATGGCGCCCGCGCCGACCAGCATGCCTGCCACCGCGAGGATCTGCGCATTGGCGAGTTCCTGCCGCAGCCGCGAGAGATGGCCGCCCGCGATATGGCCGCTCTCATGCGCCAGCACGCCGATGATCTCGTTCGGCGTCTTGGCATCCAGGAGAGCGCCGACATTGACGAAGATCTTCTGGCCATTCGCCACGAAGGCGTTGAAGGAGCGGTCGCCGACGAGGATGATCTTGGCCGCGTTGGCGTTGATGCCGGCGGCCTTGAAGATGGGCGCGGTGTATTCGCGCAACAATTGCTCGATCTCGGCATCGCGGATGATCGCGGTCTTGGTCCCCTCCTGCGCCTGCGCTGCGGCGGGCGCGAGAAGCGCACAGGCGAGCAGTGCCCCGAGCATCCGGCGCGTCGCGCGCACTGGCGCGAACGGGCTTGCGCTGCTAGGGCTCGCGGCGAAAACATGGTGCATAGGCGTGGTGCGAAGTTTCATCGTCCCTCTGGCCCGGCGGTCGACAGGAATATGCGCATTATGACGTCAGCGCGGCGTCGGCGAAACAGCTACGCCACAAGCAATTTCGAATGGAATTCAAGATGACAGACCAGACCGGCGCATTCGACCGGATTCGCACCGCCCACACCATCCATCCCTCCCGCCGCAGCGGCGTTGCGCCCTTCATTGCCATGGATGTGATGAGCGCCGCCGCCCGCCGCGAACGGGAAGGCGCGCGTGTCATTCACATGGAGGTGGGAGAGCCGGGTGCTTCCGTGCCGGCGGCGGCGCGAGATGCAGCCATGGCGGCGCTGGCTGCCGGGCGGATCGGCTATACCGAAGCCCTCGGCCGCCCGTCCCTGCGGGCCCGGATCGCCCGGCATTACGCAGAGACCTACAATGTCGATGTCGCGCCCGAGCGGATCGCCGTGACAACTGGTTCCTCCGCCGGTTTCCTGCTGAGCTTTCTCGCGCTGTTCGATGCGGGCGCACGCGTCGCCATCGCCGCGCCGGGCTATCCGGCCTATCGCAACATCCTGGACGCTTTGGGGATCGAGACCGTCACCCTAGAAACGCATGCGCGCACGCGCCACGTCGTGACCGCCGGGATGATCGAGGAGGCCCATCGCCTCAAGCCGCTCGACGGTGTGCTGCTGATGAGCCCCGCCAATCCCTCGGGCACCATGATGAGCCCCCAGGCCCTGGCCGATATCTGCGCCACCTGCGACCGGCTCGGCATCGCCTTCATTTCCGACGAGATCTATCATGGTCTCACCTATGAAGAGCCCGCCTCGACGGCACTGTCGTTTTCGTCCTCGGCGGTCGTGGTCAATTCCTTCTCCAAGTATTTCTGCATGACCGGGTGGCGCGTTGGCTGGCTCGTGCTGCCGGAAGAGCTCGTGCGTCCCGTCGAGCGTCTTCAGCAGAGCCTCGCCATCTCCGTGCCCTTGCTGAGCCAGGTCGCAGCGGAAGCCGTGTTCGAGTCGCGGGCAGAACTCGAGGCCATCAAGGAGGGCTACGCGCGCAATCGCGCCGTACTCATGCGCAGCCTGCCGGAGATCGGCCTGGGCTCCTTTCATCCGGTCGACGGAGCCTTTTACGTCTATATCGACGTCGGCCATCTCACCAACGATTCCAGTGACTTTTGCCAGCGCATGCTGATCGAGGCGGGGGTTGCCGCGACGCCGGGGCTCGACTTCGATCGCGAGCGCGGCAACCGCGCCATGCGCCTGTCCTTCGCGGGGTCCGAGAGCGACGTGGTCGAGGCGGTCTCACGCCTGCGAGCCTGGCTGAAATAGCGCGCGCTTCATCAATCGCACAAAAGAAAACGGCGCCCCGTGAGGCGCCGCTTTTTTTATCGAGGCGATCGATCAGTGACCGCTGAGCGTCTGCTTGGCCCGCTGCCACCAGCCGGACCGTTTGGGGCCGACTGGGGCCGTCGGAATGTCTTCACGCGGGGCAGGCTGTGCAACCGCCTCCGGTGCAGGTGTTTCGACGGGAGCGGAGGCGGCGATGGGCTCGGGTGCTGCCACGACAGCCGCCGGCTCGGGCTTGGGCTGCGGTGCCGGCTCGGCCTTCGGCTCCGCGTCAACCGGAGCAGGCGAGGGGGCGGCGGCCGCTTGCACGGGCGACCAGTCCCAGGCCGGGGCGACAGGCGGCTCAGAAGCCACGGGTTCGGAGCTTGCGGGCTCGTAGGTCCGGGATTCATAGGGCTTGGGGGCAGGCTCCGACACGGACTCGGATGCGACCGGCTCCGGTGCCTCCGAAGACGCCTCCACACCCGGAGGGATCCCCTCGCGCCCGGCGATCTCGCTGCCATCGCGGCGGCGGTTGCGTCCACCACGGCGCGAACGGCGGCGACGGCGCAAGCCCTCGGGCTCGCCCTGCGACGCGCCTTCGACCTCGAAGGCCTCGGCTTCCGCATTGTCGACTTCACCATCGGACTGCAGGCTTTCGGCGCGACGGGCCATGTCGCCGCCGATTTCCGCGACAATGGCGAGCATGTCATCGGACGGCTGCGGCGCATTTGCCTCGATCGACGAGCCCTCGCGATCGCCACCGCGTCCACGCCGGCGCCGACGCCGGCGCTTGCGGCGACCTTCCTCGCTGTTCGCATCTTCGCTCTCGGGACGCGGAGCATTGCGCTCGGCCTGCGGCTGGCGCCCGCCACGTTCCGGCTCGCTGCGTGCGGCGACGGGAGCTGCTGCCTCCTCCTCGTCCTCTTCTTCGTCCTCGACCTCAGGCTCGAATTCCTCGTCGGCGATCGGCACGGAATCGATCCGCACCATTTCCTTCTTCTCGAAGCCGACAGGCGGTGAGGCAAGCTCGCCGCGTTCCAGCGCGTGATAGGTCATGCCCGTCAGCGTGTCGTCCGACTCGACCGTGATCACCACGCCAAAGCGCTCTTCGAGCGAATGCAGATGCGGGCGCTTCTGGTTGAGGATGTAGAGAGCGACCTCCGTGCGCGTACGCACGGTGATGTTGTGCATCGAGCTCTTGATGAGCGCATCTTCGAGAACGCGCATCACATGCAGCGCGATCGAGGATGTTCCGCGCACCATGCCGGCGCCCGCGCAATGCGAGCAGACGACGGTCGAGCCTTCCAGAACGCCGGTGCGGATGCGCTGGCGCGACATTTCGAGCAGGCCGAAATGCGAGATGCGGCCGACCTGGATGCGCGCGCGATCGTTCTTCAGCGCGTCCTTGATGCGACGCTCCACCGAGCGGTTGTTGCGGTTCTCTTCCATGTCGATGAAATCGACCACGATGAGACCGGCGAGATCGCGCAGGCGCAACTGGCGGGCGACTTCGTCCGCCGCCTCGAGGTTGGTGCGAACGGCTGTGTCTTCGATGTTGTGTTCGCGAGTCGAGCGGCCCGAGTTCACGTCGATGGCGACGAGAGCTTCCGTCTGGTTGATGACGATGTAGCCGCCCGACTTCAGTGTGACGTGGTTAGAGAACATCGCATCCAGCTGCGCCTCGGCGCCCGCCTTGGCGAAGATCGGCTGTGGATCACGATAGGGTTGCACGTTCTTGGCATGGCTCGGCATGAGCATGCGCATGAATTCCTTGGCCTCGCGATAACCCTCTTCACCGGCGACGGTAACCTCGTCGATGTCCTTGTTGTAGAGGTCGCGGATGGCGCGCTTGATGAGCGAGCCTTCCTCGTAGACGAGGTTCGGCGCGGAGGACTTCAGCGTCAGTTCGCGAACCGTCTCCCACATGCGCAGGAGATATTCGAAGTCGCGCTTGATTTCAGGCTTGGTGCGCGAGGCGCCGGCGGTGCGCAGGATCACGCCCATGCCCTCGGGCACTTCGAGTTCCTGGGCGACGGCCTTGAGGCGCTTGCGGTCGGCGGCGTCGGTGATCTTGCGGGAGATGCCGCCGCCGCGTGCGGTGTTGGGCATGAGAACCGAATAGCGGCCGGCGAGCGACAGATAGGTCGTCAGCGCAGCGCCCTTGTTGCCGCGCTCCTCCTTGACGACCTGCACCAGCAGAACCTGGCGGCGCTTGATGACTTCCTGGATCTTGTACTGACGGCGCAGCCGAACGACGCGGTTCGGCAGCTCTTCCATGGCATCGCCGCCGATGTGCTCGACGTGCTCTTCCTCGTGCTCCTCGTCGTCATGATGATCGTCGTCGGAACCGGCTTCGCTGCGCTCGGCACGGGGAGCGGACACGTCCGAGGGCTCAATATCCTCCGAAGACTCCTGTCCTTCCGTCATGGCGCTGTCGTCGTCGCCTTCGACGGTGGCATAGCCCTGGGGGTCTACAGCCAGGATCTCATGATGGTGCTCGTCATGAACGGGCTGAACCTCCGAGGGCACCTGATCATCGTTGAACGATGGCGCCTCGGACGCGGACGTCTCGATGCGCTGCGTGCCTTCCGATGTCTCGCCGTCCTGCTGCTGGGCTTCGTCGGACTCGTCCAGATTTCGCGGCGGCTCGTTGCTTTCGACGCCATCCTCGAGAGTGGCGACTTCGGAGACGCTGGCCTCGCTGCGCGCACGCTTCTCGGGGCGCTGGCGGCGGCGGCTGCGGCGCTGCTTGCCATCGTCATCGTCTTCGTCGCGATGCTGGCGAGCCTCTTCTTCGAGGAGCGCGAGACGGTCCGCGACAGGAATCTGGTAGTAATCGGGGTGAATTTCCGAGAAGGCGAGGAAGCCGTGACGGTTGCCGCCATACTCGATGAAGGCGGCCTGCAGCGACGGCTCTACCCGCGTAACCTTGGCAAGATAGATGTTGCCGCGCAGTTGCTTGCGGTTTGCGGCTTCGAAATCGAATTCCTCGACGCGATTACCGCGAAGTACCACGACCCGGGTTTCTTCCGGGTGCGTGGCATCGATCAGCATTTTGTTGGCCATGTGAGACTCTTGTGCTCACGTCCGGCTGGATCCGGAGGCGTCGGGAGCGAGCGCGCTGTGGCGCGGCAGCGGACGACGTGCCCGGCGAGGGCAGGGACGTGAAGATGAGGGAGGTTGAAGACACGGGCGCATGGAGTCTGCCGGGCGTTGCCGAACGGACGAATGGGCCGCGAATGGAATGGAAACAGGCCACGAGGCCTTGAAGAGACGCGAAGTACGCCCAAACCGAAATTGCCGTGACCATCGAGGGTGAGTGCGACGGACGCCTGTGCCGAGCGCGGCCGAGATTTCTCACGGACCCCTGACCTCGACGACATGCAGTCGTCTTTTCACCCTCTGCGGGACGGATCATCATTCGTTACCTAGTAGAAGCGGCTTCCAGCGGAAGTCGAGCACCCCGATCCGGGGAGCCAGCGGGTTCATGCCTGATCACTCAGATCCGAACGCGAAAACCTCAAAAGGAGGAAGGCGTTGGATGGTGGGACAGAACGACCGTTGCGAAGCGCCGGAATCAGGCGCTGCGGGTCCCGGATAGGGACATGTTCTTCATAGCGGTACAGCGGCCGGTTTGGCAAGTTTTCCAAACTCTGTTGCGCCACGGTCACGCTTGAGCATAACCGTCTGGTGAACGGAAACCTGCCATTAACCTGAAACGGCCTAGGCATTATAGCTGTCGGCTCGTGCAGGCCGCGGTCGCGGCGCACGCCTCAAGCTCCGGAGTTCGATGGCGTCGGTCCTATCTCAGCTTCGCCTCGCCCGATGCGCCGCCCTTGTCGGTCGCACGACGCGGCTCTGCGCGGTTCTGTCGTCTCTTTTGTGCTGCACTCTCTTCTACGGTGCAGGGGCTCGGGCGGCGAGCGGGGAGGGTGTATCGACACCGAGCCTGCCGATCGCAACCGTGGTTCAGGTCGACCATCTGCCCGGCGTGTCACGTCTGAACTTCGAGCTGTCCGGCCCCGTGGACGCGAGCGCCTTCGTCATGGCAGAGCCGAACCGCGTGATCGTGGATCTGCCGGAAATTAATTTCCAGATCGACCCACGCGCCGGTGTACCCGTGAAAAAGGGCGCTCGTCGGCACAAGGCAGCGCTCCCGGAGCGGCTGATCTCTTCGTTCCGCTTCGGCCTGTTTGCTCCGGGCAAGTCCCGCATCGTCATTGATCTCGCACGCCCGGCGAAGATTCTTCGAGCGCAATCGCAGGTTCAGCCCAACGGCCGCAATATCCTCCAGATCGAACTGGCTGATACGGACACGGCTTCGTTCCGTAGCGAAGCCTTGAACGCCAGCCTGGAATCTCTCGCGAAGAACAGCACGCCGGCCATTGGCTCCGGCGAGGTGGTCGGACTGCGCGGCTCGTCCCTCCCGTCAGGGATTGCCCGGCCGGTTATCGTGATCGACCCTGGACATGGGGGCATAGACAGCGGCGCACAGGGATTATCCGGTGCAGTCGAGAAGAATCTCGTCTTCGAATTCAGCCGCACCCTACAATCCCAGCTTGAGGCAGGAGGCCGCTACCGCGTCCTCTTGACGCGGAGCTCGGACATCTTCGTTCCGCTCGCCGGCCGGGTGAAGTTCGCACGCGAAGCCAATGCCGCGCTCTTCATCTCCATCCATGCGGACACCCTGTCGGAGGGGGCGGGCGTCTCGGGCGCGACGGTCTATACGGTTTCGGACACGGCCTCCGACAAGCAGGCGGCACGGCTCGCCGAGAAGGAGAACGACGCCGACGCCGCGGCCGGCATGGACAGGGCAGAGGACGGCAGCGACGTCTCGGACATCCTGTTCGATCTCACGCGCCGTGAGACCCGAGCCTACTCGCATGTCTTTGCACGCAGCCTCATCCAGACCTGGAGCGCGGCCGGGACACTCAATAAAAACCCGCATCGTTCGGCGCGGTTCGTGGTGCTCAAGGCCCCTGACGTGCCCTCAGTATTGCTCGAGCTCGGCTATCTTTCCTCGGAAAAGGACATTGCCGTCCTGATGAAGCCGCAATGGCGTGAAAAAGCTGCGAGCATTATGGTACACGCGGTCGATCAGTTCTTCGCGCCCCGAGTCGGGGGTAACGTGGAACCGGCGCCGGATGCGGGTGTGCCCTCGCAAGGGGTCGCGGCCGCGTTGCACTGATTGCCTGTTCCTGTTTTGTCGACACGGTCTCGCGTTTCGATATCGTTTGGCTGGGGCCGTCGCCCCATAAACACCACAAAACTGCCCCAGGTGCTGGTTTTGAACCGACGCGGCTGGGACGCTGCTGGGATGAGAGGGTCGCCGGGCGACCTGCCAGAGAACGGTTTGTTCCCTAGGGAACAGTCTGTTCCCGATGGCAGGCTTTGGTCAGCGAGCCGGATGAAGAGGCCAGGATTGTATGCGGCTGATCGCCCGTTTGTTCGGATTCATGTTTGCCACCGGCGCGATACTCTTCGTGCTTGGCGCCGCCGCTGTCGCGGGGCTGGTCTGGCATTTCCAGCAGGATCTGCCCGACTACACGCAGCTCAAGGATTACGAGCCGCCAGTGATGTCGCGCGTTCATGCGAATGACGGATCGCTGCTCGCCGAATACGCCCGCGAGCGCCGCCTCTACCTCCCGTCCTCCGCCATTCCGCCGTTGGTGAAGCAGGCCTTCATCTCGGCCGAGGATAAGAACTTCTACACGCACAACGGCGTCGATCCCGAAGGCATCGCCCGCGCAGTGCTCGTGCTCGTGCAGGGCTCGAAGCGAGTGCAGGGTGCCTCGACCATCACGCAGCAGGTCGCCAAGAACTTCCTGCTCGGCAACGAGCGGTCCTATGAGCGCAAGATACGCGAGGCGCTGCTCGCCTTCCGTATCGAGTCCGCCTATTCGAAGGATCGCATCCTCGAGCTATACCTGAACGAGATCTTCTTGGGCCTCGGAAATTACGGCATCGCCGCGGCCGCCCTGAATTACTACGGTAAATCCGTGCAGGAACTCACCCTGTCGGAAGTTGCCTATCTGGCAGCCCTGCCGAAAGGCCCGAACAACTACCAACCGTTCCGCAACCGTGATGCCGCTCTGGCCCGCCGCAACTACGTGATCGATCGAATGGTCGACAACGGTTACGCCACCCGCGAGGCAGCCGACAAGGCGAAGACCGAGCCGCTCGGTGTCAATCCGCGCGTTCTCTCGCCCAATTCCTACGCCGCTGGCTATTTCGCCGAGGAAGTCCGCCGCGAACTGCTCGAGCGCTACGGGGAAAAGAAGCTCTACGAGGGCGGTCTTTCCGTCCGCACGACGCTCGACCCGAAGATGCAGCTCTGGGCACGCAAGGCGCTCGTCGACGGCCTCGTGCGCTACGACGAGGCGCGCGGCTTCCGTGGAGCCATGCGCGCGATCGATGTCAGCCAGGATTGGGGTCCGCCGCTCGCCGACGTGCCCGCGCTGGGCGACGTCGCGCCCTGGCGGCTCGCCGTCGTGCTGGACGTCAACGATGGCGCGGCCCGGATCGGCTTGCAGCCGGCGCGCGAGCGCTCGGGCGAGGTCAACCGCGAGCGCGTCACGGGGACGCTTCCCGCCGAAGGCGTGAAATGGACCCGAAAGTCCCTGAAATCCGCCCTGCAGCCGGGCGACGTGATCTATGTCGAGCCCACCGACACCAAGAGCGGGATGTATCGTCTGAGGCAGATCCCGGACATCTCGGGCGCCATCGTCGCCATGGATCCCTATACGGGCCGCGTTTTCGCGATGATCGGGGGCTTCTCCTACGATCAGTCCGAGTTCAACCGCGCTACGCAGGCGCTCCGCCAGCCGGGCTCCTCCTTCAAGCCGCTCGTCTATGCGACCGCGCTCGACAATGGATACACGCCCTCGTCGGTCATCCTCGATGCCGCCATCGAGATCGACCAAGGGGGTGGCCTCGGTGTCTGGCGTCCTGAAAACTACGGCGGCGAGGTCGGTGGACCCCACACGCTGCGCTACGGCATCGAGCATTCCAAGAACCTGATGACCGTTCGTCTGGCGCGCGATGTCGGCATGCCCCTGATCGCCGAATATGCCAAGCGGTTCGGCGTTTACGATGACATGCTCCCCGTGCTCTCCATGTCGCTGGGCGCTGGCGAAACCACGGTCATGAAGATGGTGACTGCCTATTCGATGTTTGCGAACGGCGGCAAGCGCATCAAGCCGACGCTGGTCGATCGCATTCAGGATCGCCTGGGTCATACGATTTATCGGCACGACGAACGCGTGTGCCAGGGTTGCGACGCTCCCAAATGGGCCAACCAGAACGAGCCCAAGCTGATCGACAAGCGCGAGCAGGTGCTCGACCCACTCACGGCCTATCAGATCACTTCGATGATGGAAGGCGTCGTCCAGCGCGGCACCGCGCAGGTCGTCAAGGAAGTCGGCAAGCATATCGCAGGCAAGACGGGCACGACCAACGAGGCGAAGGATGTCTGGTTCGTGGGCTTCTCGCCCGATCTCACAGTCGGCGTCTTCATGGGCTACGATAGACCCCGTTCTCTGGGTGATTCTGCCACCGCCGGCCATTACGCGGCCCCGATCTTCCGCGACTTCATGAAGGTCGCGCTGAAGGACAAGCCGGACGTGCCGTTCCGCGTGCCCCCGGGCATCAAGCTCATCAGCATCGATGCCAAAACGGGCATGCGCGGCTCAGGGCCGGGCTCCATCCTCGAGGCGTTCAAGCCCGGCACCTCGCCGCCTGACAGCTATTCGGTCATAGGCGATGCTTCGCCCCGCGCACTCAGCGGGCCGGATGCGGATCGTGCGATCGGATCTGGGACGGGCGGCCTCTATTGAGGTGATCGGCCAGATAGCCTGTCCGAGCCGGTTGCGTTCGCAGCACCCATTGCTTACGTTCGCGCCGAATCCAGTCGCCCTCGCTCGGGGGCGCACAACTCCCGAAAGTGAAGCCCATGCGCGCGGAAGCCGAAGCGCTCGTCGAACAGATCAAGCAGTCCGTGGGACTGCTGAGGAGGCATCTTTGACGTCGATGTCGCGACCCGCCGCCTCGCGGAACTGAACGCAAAAGTCGAAGACCCCGAACTCTGGAATGATCCGGATGCTGCCCAGAAGATCATGCGCGAGCGCACGGATCTCGAGGACCGCATCGGCTCGCTGTCGCGTTTCGAACGCGATCTCGACGATGCCGTCACGCTCGTCGAGCTCGGTGAGATGGAAGACGACGTCGCGACGGAGCAGGAGGGCATCAGCCTTCTGAAATCGTTGAAGAGTGAAGCCGAACGCCGCCATATCGAAGCGCTCCTGTCAGGCGAAGTCGATGCCAACGACACCTATGTCGAAGTGCATTCGGGCGCCGGCGGCACGGAGAGTTGCGACTGGGCGCGCATGCTCATGCGCATGTACGCGCGCTGGGGCGAGCGGAAGAAGTTCAAGGTCGAGGTGATCGAGGAGACGTCGGGCGACGAGGCCGGCATCAAATCCGCCACGCTCGTCATCAAGGGCCATAATGCACATGGCTGGATGAAGACCGAGTCGGGGGTCCATCGCCTCGTTCGAATCTCGCCCTTCGATTCCAACGCGCGTCGTCACACGAGCTTCGCGTCGGTCTGGGTCTACCCCGTCATCGACGACAAGATCGACATCGACGTGAACGAATCCGACTGCCGGATCGACACCTACAGGTCGTCGGGCGCTGGCGGGCAGCACGTCAACACCACCGACTCCGCCGTTCGTATCACGCATATCCCCAGCGGCATCGTGGTCGCGTGCCAGGGCGAACGCTCGCAGCACAAGAACCGCGCGACAGCGTGGAACATGCTGCGTGCGCGCCTTTACGAACGTGAAATCGAGCGTCGCGAGGCGGAAGCCAATGCGCAGGCCGCGTCCAAGACGGAAATCGGCTGGGGACACCAGATCCGCTCCTACGTGCTGCAGCCGTATCAGATGGTGAAGGACCTGCGTACGGGCGTCGTCTCGGGCACACCTGACGACGTGCTCGACGGCGACCTCGACGAGTTCATGGAAGCCGCGCTCGCCCAGCGAGTCGAAGGTGGCGGACCGGTCCACGTCGAAGACGTCGACTAAATCCAAAGCTGGCGGGCCGGGCGACAGCCGCGGCCCGCCGCTCATGGATCGATAAGGCCCATGGTGATCGACCGGGCCACCGCATGCGTCTTGTTGGAGGCTTCGAGCTTCCGGATGGCATTCCGGACATGCGTCTCTGCCGTCAACTCGGCAATTTTCAAAATCTCCGCGGTTTCCCAGATCGTCTTGCCGCGACCTGCCCATGACAGGACCTCGCGCTCACGGTCGGTGAGCTTGATAATGGTTGTGTCCTGTCCGCTGCGCACCGCCACGCGCGAACGCTTCTGAGCGTCGCGCAGGTCGTGCACTTTCTGCATGGCGTAGATGAGAAGCAGATGAAGTTCGAAGCCGCAGTCGTGGACGACGCGGTAGAATTTCCTCACCTCCTCCGTCCAGAACAGCACGCACAGGCTGGACATGCTGTGGCCGGATTGATCCTTGAAATGAAAGGGAACAACAAGCCCTTCGCGGAGGCTAAAATCCGAAGCAGCCTCCATTAGACGCGCAACGCGAGGCTTGGGGCCCGTGCGCACATGGGGCATTGGCATCGACGCCCAATCGAAGGGAATGTTGACTCGGCGCGCCTTCGAAACAAACGGATCGATATGGACGAACGCATTGCTCCGGTACACGGCCTCCCAGTCGCCGACTGTGCCGAGATAGAACGGAGCTGCCTGATAGGCATTTCCTGAATCCAGAATAGTGAAAGATGAAAACCCATAATTTTCAGCGATCTCCTGGATCAGCTCCCGTGCCTCTGAAACGGACTCGCACTTTTCGATGTTGGATATCGCGCTGTGCAGCTTCATTACGTCGGCTCGTTAAAAATAGCGGAAATCTAGTATGTTCCATAATGTACAAGTGTGTATTTTCGTATCGGCAGACGCAAGTCTTCAAGACTGAGCAACTTTCGCTAAGCGCCTAATAAAATGACCGTATTGAATTTTATGCGTCTTCATGCTGCAGGCATCGGTATGCACGCCGCAGGGCACTTTACGTGGCGCAGCCCCATCAAGGCGCCATGATCGAGAGCTGGTATGCAGGAACTACTTCGAGAGACCTGGAATTGCTTGCGATCACGGGCGGATGTGAGTCTACTCACTGTCGCGCTCGTACTCGCCTCAGGTCTGTTTTTTGGGCTGCAGATCTACTTGTTCGTCAAGTAGTCGCGCCGCCCTTGAGGGAGCGGCGCCTCTGTTCACTCCGCAGCTTGCCGCTTCGTTTTCCGGACCGGAGCCTCGACCGGCAGGGGACGGCGGGCAAGGACCTCTTTCAGGAATTGGCCAGTGTGGCTGCGCTTCTCACGAATAATGTCTTCGGGCGTTCCCTGCGCGACGATCTCGCCGCCGCCGTCGCCACCTTCCGGCCCCATGTCGATGACCCAGTCGGCGGTCTTGATGACCTCGAGATTGTGCTCGATCACCACGACGCTGTTTCCCTGGTCGACGAGTTCATGCAGCACTTCCAGCAGCTTCTTGACGTCGTGGAAGTGCAGGCCGGTGGTCGGTTCGTCGAGGATGTAGAGCGTGCGCCCGGTCGAACGGCGCGCCAGTTCCTTCGACAGCTTCACACGCTGGGCTTCACCGCCTGAGAGCGTGGTCGCCTGCTGCCCGACCTTGACATAGCCGAGCCCCACACGGGCCAGTGTTTCCATCTTCTCGCGGATCGAGGGCACAGCCTTGAACAACTGGCCAGCCTCCTCGACCGTCATGTCCAGCACGTCGGCGATGGATCTGTCGCGATATTTCACCTCCAGCGTCTCGCGGTCGTAACGCTTGCCTTTGCAGACATCGCAGGTGACGTAGACATCGGGCAGAAAGTGCATCTCGATCTTGATGACGCCATCGCCCTGGCAGGCCTCGCAGCGCCCGCCTTTCACGTTGAAAGAGAAGCGCCCCGGCGCATAGCCGCGCGCCTTGGCCTCGGGCAGGGCGGCAAACCACTCCCGGATGGGCGTGAACGCGCCCGTGTAGGTGGCCGGGTTGGAGCGCGGCGTGCGCCCGATCGGCGACTGGTCGATGTCAATCACCTTGTCGATATGCTCCAGGCCCTCGAGCTTGTCGTGAGCGGCGGGATGTTCGAGAGCACCATTCAGTTTGCGCGCGACCGCCTTGTAGAGCGTGTCGACGACGAGCGTCGACTTGCCACCGCCCGACACGCCGCTGACGCAGGTGAAGAGGCCCAGTGGAATTTCAGCGGTGACATTCTTGAGATTGTTGCCGCGTGCACCCGTGAGCTTCAGCTTGCGCGCCGCTTCGGGCTTGCGCCTAGCACGCGGAACCGCCACCGACTTGCGTCCCGTCAGGTAATCACCGGTGAGCGAATTGGGATCGGCCATGATGTGGGCCGGCGTGCCTTCCGACACGATGCGCCCGCCGTGAATGCCCGCGCCGGGCCCCACGTCCACCACATAATCCGCGGTCATGATCGCATCCTCGTCGTGTTCGACGACGATGACCGTATTGCCGAGATCGCGCAGACGGCGCAGCGTGTCGAGCAGACGCGCATTGTCGCGCTGATGTAGCCCGATGGAGGGTTCGTCGAGGACATAGAGAACGCCCGTCAGCCCTGAGCCGATCTGTGACGCCAGACGGATGCGCTGGCTCTCGCCGCCAGACAAGGTGCCGGACCCGCGCGAAAGCGTGAGATAGTCGAGCCCGACGTCGACGAGAAAATTCAGCCGGTCGCGAATCTCCTTCAGGATGCGACCCGCGATCTCGTTGCGCTTCTTGTCGAGCGACGCGGGCAGGTCGGAAAACCATTGCGCGGCAGCCCGCACCGAGAGTTCGGAGGCCTGGCCGATATGCTTGTCGGCAATCTTCACTGCAAGCGCTTCCGGCTTCAGGCGATAGCCGTTGCAGGCCGCGCAGGGCGTGGCGCCCATGTAGCGCGAAATTTCCTCACGCGCCCATTCGCTCTCGGTTTCGAGGTAGCGGCGCTCCAGATTTCGTACGACACCCTCGAACGGCTTCTTCACGTCATATGCGCGCACGCCGTCGTCGTAGGAGAAGCGGATTTCCTCGTCGCCCGAGCCATAGAGGATCGCCTTCTGAGCGTTTTTCGGCAACTTTTCAAAAGATGAATCCAGCCGAAACTTGTAGTGCCGCCCCAGCGATTCCAGCGTCTGCGCATAATAGGGCGAAGTCGACTTCGCCCAGGGAGCAATGGCGCCCTTGCGCAGGGTGACGGCGGGGTCGGGCACTACGAGATCGGCGTCCACCCGTTGCTCGGCACCCAAGCCACTGCACGCCGGGCACGCACCGAACGGATTGTTGAATGAGAACAGGCGCGGTTCAATCTCCGCGATCGTGAAGCCGGAAACGGGGCAGGCGAATTTCGACGAGAAGACGATCCGCTTGGGCTCGCCGTTCTCAACCTCGCCGTCGGCATATTCAGCAATTGCAATCCCATCGGCCAGATCGAGCGCGGTCTCCATGCTCTCGGCTAGGCGCGTCGCGATATCGCCTCGCACGACGATGCGGTCCACGACCACGTCGATATCGTGCTTGAGCTTCTTGTCGAGGACCGGCGCCTCGCCGATCTCGTAGAAGACGCCGTCGATCTTGAGGCGCTGAAATCCGCGCTTCATGAATTCGGCGATTTCCTTGCGATACTCACCCTTGCGGCCACGAATGACGGGTGCGAGCAGATAAAGCCGCGTCTTTTCCGGCAACGCGAGGACACGATCGACCATCTGGCTGACCGTCTGGCTCTCGATCGGCAGGCCGGTGGCCGGCGAATAGGGAATGCCGACGCGCGCCCACAGCAGGCGCATGTAATCGTGGATCTCCGTCACGGTCCCGACGGTGGAGCGCGGGTTCTTCGAGGTCGTTTTCTGTTCGATGGAAATGGCCGGCGAGAGCCCGTCGATCTGGTCGACATCGGGCTTCTGCATCATTTCAAGGAATTGGCGGGCATAGGCGGAGAGCGACTCGACATAGCGCCGTTGGCCTTCCGCATAGATCGTGTCGAAGGCGAGCGACGATTTGCCTGAGCCGGACAGGCCCGTGAATACGACCAGCTTGTCGCGCGGGATCGTCAGATCGACGTTCTTGAGATTGTGCTCGCGCGCGCCGCGAATCGAAATGACCTTGCGGTCACGCACGGCATCAAAAATCTCATCCGCGGACCTGACGGCGGCGGGTTTGCTTTTCGGACTACGGGCCATGATGTCTCTGCTTGCTCCTGCCGCATGCGACCCCTGGCAGCGCTGGGCCATTGCCAAGGGCAGTCCTGAAAAGATGCCGCCCGGACACCGAACGACGATCCCATGGGATACGTCCGTCCTGCCCTGATGGTTTCTCGTCGCGCCATACGGCGCTGGAAAAGGCTGTGGGGTCGACAGTACCGCGCTTCACGGTCCGGCGCTGCTGGTTGAACTCCCGAAGTAACCATTCCCGGCCGCAATTGCGAACCTGGGCGGCAGAAGAGGCACCCCTTTTGCGCGGAGATGGACCTCGCATCCGCCAATTGTTTGCAGCGAGAACAGCGTAAGTCATGGCTTTCCGGGGCGAGCAGCCTCGGCTGCCTCAAATTGTCACGGGGTCGCAGCGGCGGCTGCTGACCTGCTTGATCGGCGACTTAGGGTGGCCTTGAATCGCCTCGGGAGCTCTGGTATAGAACAGAAAGAGAACAGCGCGTATCATTTTTATGCGAGCTTCTGTGGACAAGAGCCCTGAGTTGGGGCGCGCAAAAAGCTCGCGCAGAGTAGGGTGGCCGCAACACGAGCTTGCTCGCGTCACCTTTCAAGAATGCGTCGCGTTCAGGATTTCAGGAGAAGCCTCATGTCGGGCAGCGTCAACAAAGTCATCCTCGTCGGAAATCTCGGTCGCGATCCCGAGGTGCGGCGCATGA